>DASUSS010000014.1:0-33290 GCA_036374995.1 Longimicrobiales bacterium
GCGGGAGGGCGCGCTGGAGCGGCTGATGCGGACGTTCTTCGATGGATCGCCGACGAAGACCGTGGCGGCGCTGCTGGACCTGAAGGCGGAGGAGCTGACGGAGGTGGAGCTTGCGGAGCTGGAGCGCCTGATCGCGGACGCGCGAGGAAAGGGGCAGTGACATGACACCGATGGATGCGATTCTGTTCGGACTCACGACGTCGGGGAAGGCGCTGCTCGTCCTGGCGGCGGCATACGCGCTGACCCGGCTGATGCGGGACCGGTCCGCCGCGGAGCGACACGTCGTGTGGATGGTCGCGTCGGCGTGCGTGCTTCTGCTGCCGGTGATGTCGCTGGCGGGACCGCGGTGGCGCGTGGGTGTGATCACCTCACAGTTGAGCACCGGCGTCTCGCAGGCCGAACAAGCGATCGTGGCGAAGCCGGTGCCGGTCCGACCAGCGGCCGCGTCCGCGCCGGTGGCGCGTGCCCGGCCGGCGGTCGAGGTCGTACCGGCGCCGGCGCCTGCTCCGGCCGCGCGCGCGGCGGAGAGCGTGATCCCGTCGCCGTCCGCGCCGGATCGGTCCTCGATGGCACCGCTCCTCCTTCTCGTGTGGCTGGCGGGCGTCCTCGCGGTGGGATCGCGTCTGCTGCTGGGACTGGCGCGGCTGCACGTGCTGCGTCGCGGCGCGCGGCCGCTGCTCGATCCGGTGCTGCTGGTGCGGGCGCACGGTATTGCGGCGGAGATGAACCTGGCGCGACCGATCCAGCTGCTGGAGGGGGACCAGGCGGCGATGCCGATCACGTTCGGGGTGCTCCGTCCGACACTGCTGCTGCCATCGTCGGCGCGGTCGTGGTCCGCTGCGCGGCAGAGCATCGTGCTGCGTCACGAGCTGGCGCACGTACGGCGCCGCGACTCGCTCTCGCAGCTGGTCGCGGAGCTCGGCTGCGCACTGTACTGGTTCAATCCGCTGATGTGGTACGCGGCGTACCGGATGTGCGCGGAGCGGGAGCACGCGTGTGATGATGTCGTGCTCCAGTCCGGCTCGCGCGCATCGGACTACGCGCAGGAGCTGCTCGAGATCGCGGGCTCGCTGCGGCTGCGGCAGGTCGACGCGGTGGCCGCGATCGCAATGGCCCGGCGGTCGCACCTGCGCACGCGCGTGGTGTCGCTGTTCGACGGCCGTGTGCGACGGGAGCGTGCATCGACGAGACTGCTGGTTCCCGCCTGGATCGGTGCGTTCCTGCTGGTGACGCCGCTCTCCTCGCTCACGCTCGAGCTCACGGATCCTGTACCGGAAGCGGCGCGCGCCGATGCGGAGGCACCGCGGGCCCGAACGGCGGCAGGACCATGGTCCGCTCCGGCGCCACGGTCGCCGAAGGACACGCCGGGGGCAGCGGCGGCGATCCTGGGTGCGCCCGTCGTCACGGTACGGCAGCAGGCTCAGGACTGCCTCGCGCGCGGCCAGAACACGAGCGTGCAGAGCAACACGAAGAACAGCCGCCGGGAGATCAAGTGGTCCGGCAGCGACTGCTCGGGCGAAGTGCTGATCGAGGGCGACGTCTCCTTCGACGACCGGTTCACCCGGATCACCGGCATCTCGCAGGGCGGACAGGTGCGCATCAGCACGACGGAAGGTGGTATCGCCCGGAGCGTGACGATCCGCCCGGGCAACGGTGGTGTCGCGTACGAGTACGCACTGAACGGAAACCGGAGCGACATGGATGCAGCGGCGCAGGAGTGGCTGTCGTCGACGCTGCTGTTCATGTTCCGGCGCCTCGGTTTCATGGCGGATGAGCGCGCCCGTTCGATCCTGCGGAACGGCGGCGCGAACGCGCTGCTGGTGGAGAGCGAGCAGCTGCACGGTGACTACGTGCGTGCGCGCTACCTCGAGGTGCTCGTTGCCGAGGGAAGTCTCGACGCCGCCTCGCTCGCGCGCGTACTGGATCTCGCGGCGCGCGATGTCGACAGCGACTACTACCTCGCGGAGGTCGTGACCGCGGCGGCGGTGAACAACGAATTCGATGATCGCGCACGCGACGCATATCTGAGGGCGGTCGGCAGCATCGAGTCCGACTATTACCGCTACAACGTACTCTCCGCGCTGCTGAAGGAGGGCGGTCTCAGCGCGACCCAGGCATCGACGGTGGTGCGTGCGAGCGACCGCATCGGGTCCGACTACTACCGTGCACACCTGCTCGAGGACGTGGGGAAGGCGTACGGCTCCGAGGCGGCTGTCCGGGCGGCGTACGTGGATGCGGCCCGTGGCATAGAGTCGGATCATCACCTCGCGAGCGTGCTCGCGCGGCTGCTGACGACGGTCGAGCTCGTCGGGCCCGAGCTGGAGCGGTTGCTGGATGCGGCGGCATCCATCGAGTCGGACTACTACCTCCAGTCGGTCCTGTCGAAGGCGGCCGCGCACGAGTCGCTCGATGACGAGGCGCTCCGCGCGCTCATCGACGCGGCGAGCCTGATCGACAGCGATCACTACCAGTCCGAGCTCATGATCGACATCGCGAAGCACCACCGGCTGCGCGGCGACGTGAGGAGCAGCTTCGAGCGACTGCTCGAGAGCATCGAATCGGACACGTACCGCGGCCGTGTCGCGTCTGCGCTGCTGAAGAACCGGTAAGGCCGCCGCGGTCCGCGCGGCGGGCGCCAGGTAAGTCCGCCGCGATCCGCTCGGCGGGGCGCCAGCTCGGCGCACTTGTCGCAGTACCCGGGTGCGTCGCCGCCGTGCGCTGCACACTCGACCTTGCTCACGGGGTCACGGGCGCCGCAAGTTCAGCCCATGACGACGCCCGCGGTCGAGGATTACCTCAAGGCGATCTATCAGCTGTCCGAGCAGGGCGCTGCGGTGAGCACGTCCGCGATCGCGGAGCGGCTGGGTGTGGCGGCCGGCTCCGTGACCGGTATGCTCAAGCGGCTCTCGGAGGCGGGGCTCGTCGAGCACACGCGCTACTACGGCGCGCGCCTCACGGCGGACGGGGCGAGCAATGCCGTCCGCACGATCCGGCGTCATCGCATCCTCGAGCTGTTCCTCGTCGACGTGCTCGGCTACACGTGGGACCGCGTCCACGAGGAAGCGGAACGCCTCGAGCATGCCGTGAGCGACGAGCTGATCGACCGCATGGCGGCCGTGCTCGGCGAGCCCGACGCCGATCCGCACGGCGCCCCGATTCCCGCCGCCGGAGGGCAGTTCCACGAGCAGCAGTTCCCGGTACTCGCCGATCTCGAGCCCGGCACCATCGCGACCCTGCGCCGCGTCCCCGACGAAGACCCCGCCGCCCTCCGGTACCTCGCCGAGCTCCAGCTCCGTCCGGGCGCCGAGCTGGAAGTGATCGACGTCGCTCCCTTCAACGGCCCGCTGCGCGTCCGCATCAACGGCATCGAGCAGGTCGTCGGCCGCGAGCTCGCACGACAGGTCAAGGTCGAGCCGAGAACGTAGCTGCGCGGCTCCACCGGTTGCTCCTTCTCACACCGGGCTGCTGCACCGCGCTCGATCGGAAGACCTGGCGCGACTCCCTCAGCCTGCCATCGCCCGCTGGGCCGCGTCGCGGCCGGTCGCCGTCAGACTGAGCCGGCCGTCGGGCAGGCGCAGCAGCAGCTCTGCGTCCTCGGCCTCGCGGACGACGCGGCGCGCGAATGCGGGCTTCCAGCGCAGGTGCTCGCCGAGGTGGGACTCGCGGTTCTCGTTCGTGGACTCCGCGGTGCCCTCGTGGTGCAGCAGATGGATGGCGAGCATGAGCCGCGCGAACTCCCAGCGCTGGCGCTCGCGTCGGCGCGCGACGGCGATCACGCCTCGCTCCGGACCGAGCAGGAAGGCGAGCAGGAAGAGCGCGCCGGCCGAGGCGGCCATGCAGCCCGCGATCGATGCATCGATCAACCATGCGGTCCAGAATCCCGCGAGCGCGGCGATCGCGGCGATGAGCGCGCTGAGCAGCAGCACACGCGGCAGGCTGTCCGACAACAGGTATGCGGTCGCAGGCGGTGCGATCATGAGCGCGACGACGAGGATCGAGCCGACCGTGTCGAACGCGCCGACTGCCGTAATGGACACGAGCGTCATGAACGCGTAGTGCAGCACGCCGGGCGCGAAGCCGAGTGCGGCGGCGAGACCGGGATCGAACGTGGAGAGCTTCAGCTCCTTGTAGAGGGCAGCGATGAACGCGACGTTCAGGAGCAGGATGCCGCCCATGATCCAGAGCGCGCGCGGGCCGAGGTCCACGCCGCCCGCCTCGAACCGGCGGAACGGCGCGAATGCGATCTCGCCGAGCAGCACCGCGTCCGTGTCGAGGTGCACGCTCCCGGCGTAGCGCGTGATCAGGATCACGGCAATGCTGAACAGGGCCGGGAAGACGAGCCCGATCGATGCATCCTCGCGCACGAGATGAGTGCGCCGCAGCAACTCGACCAGGCCGACGGTCGCGACGCCCATTGCGGCCGCGCCGGCGACGAGCAGCGGTGATGCGATGTCCCGTGTGATGAAGAACACGAGCACGATACCGAGCAGCACGGTGTGGCTGATCGCATCGCTCATCAGCGCCATCCGGCGCAGCACGAGGAAGACGCCGGCGAGCGCACATGCCATCGACACGACGATGGCGACGAGCTGGATCTCGAGTGCGATGATCATTCGCCGCCTCGCTCGACCTCGTCGCGCCCGGTACCGGTGATCGTCCAGGCGTCCGCGCCCGAGCGGCGGGCGAGACCGCGCTCCTCGAGGACGCCGAGCGCCCTGCGCACATCGGTGCGGCCCGCCCGCATGGCCTCGAGCACACTCACCTCGTGCGCGTGCTCGCCTTCGTGATGCTCCGCGAGCGCGTACAGATCGGCGAGCACCGCATCGGCGCGGATCTGCTGCCGCTGCCGTCGGCGCTGCACGGCCGCCCACAGCAGGCCGCGTTCCGGTGCAAGCGCGAGTGAGACCAGCACCAGCGTGGTGGCCGCGAGCACGATCGTCGGGCCCGTCGGCACGTGCTGCGCCGAGCTGCTGATCACCGCGCCGGTCACGCCCGCCACCGCACCGAACAGCGCAGAGAGGAGCACCATGACGGCGAGCGAGTTCGTCCATTGTCGCGCGGCCGCCGCGGGCGCGATCACGAGCGCACTCATCAGCACGACGCCGACCGTCTGGAGCCCGATCACGATGGCAATCACGAGGAACGTCGTCAGCAGGATATCGATCGTCCGCATCGGCAGGCCGAGCGAGGCGCCGAACTCCGGATCGAAGCTGAGCAGCTTGAACTCCTTCCAGAAGACGACCACGGCGAGCAGCGCGATGGCGCCGAGACCGGCGATCACGCCGATGTCGCGCTCCAGCATCGTCGCGGCCTGGCCGAAGAGGAACCGATCGAGGCCCGCCTGCGACGCATCCGGCAGCTTCTGCACGTACGTGAGCAGCACGAGTCCCGCACCGAAGAACACGGACAGGACGATGCCGAGCGCGCTGTCCTCCGGAAGGCGGCTGTGCCGTACCACCGTCATCACGACGAGCGTGCCGAGCCAGCCGGCGATCGCGGCGCCGAGCACGAGGACGAACGTGCTCTTCGCGCCCGTCAGGATGAAGGCGAGCACGATGCCCGGCAGCGCGGCGTGCGAGATCGCATCCCCGAGCAGACTCTGCCGGCGCAGCACCGCGAACGTGCCCAGAGCGCCCGCAACGACGCCGAGCGTCGCCGCACCGAGCGCCACGGTGCGCAGCGTGTAGTCGAACAGGAGATCGCGCAGGATGTCCATGGGCGGCGGCCCGCTCAGTCTCCCGCGGCAGCCCAGGGGCCGCCGCTGCGCGCGTCGCGGACCGGCGAGGGTGAGCCGTGGAATGCGACGCGACCGCCGTACGTCAGGCGGAGGTTCTCCTCGGTGAACACCTCCGACACGGGGCCGGACGCGATCCTGCGTACGTTCAGCAGTGTCACCCAGTCGAAGTATTCGGGAACCGTCTGCAGCGCGTGATGCACCACGACGACCGTGTCGCCGGCCGCGCGCAGCGCCTGCAGCACGGTCACGATCGCACGCTCCGTCTTCGCATCCACGCCCTGGAACGGCTCGTCCATCAGGTAGACGCGTGCGTCCTGTACGAGTGCACGCGCTAGAAACACGCGCTGCTGCTGGCCGCCGGACAGCTGACTGATCTGACGGTGCGCGAAGTCGGTCATTCCTACCTTCTCCAGCGCTGCCATCGCCAGCTCGCGCTCGCGACGGCCGACGCGGCGCAGCCAGCCGAGCGCGCCGTACCGGCCCATCTGCACGACATCGAGCACCGACGTCGGAAAGTCCCAGTCGACGGTGCCGCGCTGCGGCACGTACGCGATCAGCCGCCGCTGCTCGTCGTATGGACGGCCGTGGATCAGTACCTGACCGGCCGCCGGCTTCAACAGTCCGAGCATCGCCTTGATCAGCGTCGTCTTGCCCGCTCCGTTCGGGCCCACGATCGCCATCAGCACGCCCGCCGGTACCGTGAGATCGACGTCCCAGAGCACCGGCTGCTCACGGTATGCGACCGTGAGATCGTTCACCTCGATCGCTATCTGATCCGTCATTCCCGTTCCATTGCGGTGATCGCCCGCTCGCCGCGCAGCGAGCTCACGATCGTCTCGACATTGCTCCGTACCATCCCCACGTACGTGCCGGCCGGAGTGCCGGCGTCGCCCAGTGCATCCGAGTACAGCGCGCCGCCGATCCGCACGTCGAACCCGCGCGACTGCACCGCCGCCTGCACCGCCTCGATCGTCCGGCGCGGAATCGACGTCTCCACGAAGATCGCCGGGATGCGCCGGCGCGCGATCTCGTCCGCGAGCTGCTGCACGTCCGCAGTCCCCGCCTCCGCCGCCGTGCTGATCCCCTGCAATCCCCTCACCTCGAAGCCGTACGCACGGCCGAAATAACCGAATGCGTCGTGTGCCGTGACCAGCACCCGCCGCTCCGGCGGCAGATCCGCCACGCGCCGACGCACCCACGCGTCCAGCTCCGCCAGGTCGCCGAGCACCTGCTCGCCACGCGATTCGTATTCCGCCGCGTGCGCCGGGTCCGCTTCCACGAACGCCGCACGGATCCGCTCCGTCACTCGCATCCACAGTCGCACGTCGAACCACACGTGCGGATCGTAATTGCCGCGGAACGCCGGAGGCGCCGTGAGCGAGCCGCGATCGATCCACTCCGTCACCGCCACCGTGTGCTTCCACCGCCCCATCTCCTCCAGCACCTCGCCCATCGCCGCCTCGAGATGCAGGCCGTTGTACAGCACCAGGTCGGCATAGGCGAGACGCCGCACATCGCCCGCGCTCGCCTTGTACAGGTGCGGGTCCACACCCGGACCCATCAGCCCCTCCACCGTCGCACGCTCGCCGCCGATCCGCGCCGCCACGTCCGCGATCATGCCGATCGTCGCAACGACGCGCAGGCGCTCACCCGCCACGCGCTGCGCGGGCTCGCGTGCGCACCCGGCCACCACGGCGGCCAGCACGGCCGCCATTCCGAAGACCCCTTGTCGCCGTCCCATATTTAGTCTAACCTAAAACGAGAGTTGGGGGCGGGTCAAGCTGGCGCGAAGAGTGGAGGCGAGGGATGCGAGCTCGACGAGCGTGCCGCGCGACGTGCGCGCCCGTGGGTCTCACGCTGCGCGGGGATGACCGCACGTGCTCGCTCGGCGCCGATGCACATGAGTTCGCGCAGCGCCGCACGGGGTCCGCCGACCAGTTACCACGGACGCGCACACGATCCAGCGCATCGACCCCGGTGCGCGCCTGCGCATGCACGGCCGCGTGCATGCCGTGACGCTGCGCGTCGACGACCTGACGAACAAGGTGCACCGCGAGGCCACGAGCCGGATCGAGGAATTCGCGCCGTCGGCGAGCAGGAACATCGCGATCGGGTACCGCGTGCACCTGTAGCGTACGTCCGGCCGCACGCATACGTTGCGGCCATGGGCGAAGGCAACGCCTCACTCGACCCCGTATTCCGGCCGCGCTCAATCGCGGTGATCGGCGCGAGCCGCAGCCCCGGCACGGTCGGCTACGAGGTCATTCACAACCTGCTCGCGGACGGATTCACCGGCGCGATCTACCCGGTGAACCCGAACGCGCCGGCCGTGCACTCCATCCCCGCATACGCGAGCATCGCGGACGTGCCGGGCACCGTGGATCTGGCGATCATCACGGTGCCGAAGGAACTGGTGCTTGGTGCAGCGGAGACGTGCGGGCTGATGGGCGTCGGCGCGATCATCGTGATCACGGCCGGCTTCCGGGAGGTCGGTCCCGCGGGTCGCGCACGGGAGCAGGAGCTGCTCGCGATCGCGCACCGCTTCGGCATGCGCATGATCGGCCCGAACTGCCTGGGCGTCGTGAGTACCGCTGCGGACACTCGCATGAACGCCACGTTCGCGCCGGTCATGCCGCCGGTCGGGCCCATCAGCTTCATGAGCCAGTCCGGCGCGATGGGCGTGACGATCCTGGATTACGCGGCCGAGTACGGCATCGGCATCCATCACTTCGTCTCCGTCGGCAACAAGGCGGACGTCAGCGGCAACGACCTGCTCGAGTACTGGGACGCGGACGCGGCCACGCGCGTGATCCTGATGTACCTGGAGAATTTCGGTAATCCGCGGAAGTTCACGCGCATCGCGCGCGACATGACGCGGCGCAAACCGATCATCGCGGTGAAGGCGGGGCGCACCGCAGCCGGGGCACGGGCGGCATCGTCGCACACGGGCGCGCTGGCGGGCGTCGACAGTGCCACGGACGCACTGCTCGCCCAGTGCGGCGTGATCCGGGTCGACTCGGTCGAAGAGCTGTTCGACATGGCGATGGCGTTCGGCCAGCTGCCGGTACCCGCCGGTAACCGCGTCGCCGTGGTCACGAACGCGGGAGGACCCGGCATCATCATCACGGATGCGTGCGAGTCGCTCGGCCTGTCCGTCGCGGAGCTGTCCCCGGAGACGCAGGCGAAGCTGCGCGAGAACCTGCCGGAGGAGGCGAGTGTCCGGAACCCCGTCGACATGATCGCCACGGCAACGCCGGAGAGCTACCGGATTGCACTCGAGGCCGTGCTGTCGGACCCGAACGTCGATGCTGCGATAGCGGCGTTCGTCCCACCGCTGCGCGTGCGGCAGCAGGACGTCGCCCGCAGCATCGTGGCCGCGCAACGGCAGGTGCCGGAGAAGCCGATGCTCGCCGTGCTGATGGGGCGTGCCGGCCTGCCCGAGGGTCGCGCGGACCTGCGCGAGGCCGGCATTCCCGCCTACATCTTTCCCGAGTCCGCAGCGCGCGCGCTCGGCGGCATGTACCGGTACCACTGCTGGCTCGAGCGACCCGCCGGCACTGTGCACGAGTACGACGTCGACCGCGCTGCGGTCGAGCGCATCCTGGCGCGGGCGGCCGTCGCGGAAGTCGACTACCTCGAGCGGGATGACGTCCTGGCGGTGCTCGATGCGTACGGCATCATGACGCTGAGATCCGCACGCGCGGCCACGGCCGAGGAGGCGGCCACCGCCGCTCACGCGATCGGTCTGCCCGTAGTGCTCAAGGTCGATTCGCCCGATGTCGTCCACAAGACGGATGTGGGCGGAGTCGTGCTCGACATCCGCACCGAAGCCGAAGTCCGTACCGCATTCGACGTCATGGTCGCGCGGGTGCGGGAGCGCATGCCCGACGCGCGCATCGACGGCGTCACGGTGGAGCGGTTCGTCAAGGGCGGCCGCGAGACGATCATCGGGGTGAGCCAGGACCCCTCGTTCGGTCCGATCATCATGTTCGGCCTGGGCGGCATCTACGTCGAGGCGCTGAAGGACGTGGCGTTCCGGGTCCAGCCCGTGTCCGACATCGATGCGCGGGAGATGGTCCGATCGATCCGCGGCGTCAGGCTGCTCGAGGGCATCCGGGGCGAGCCCGCCGTGGACATGGCCGCCATCGAGGAAGCGATCCAGCGCGTGTCGCAGCTCGTCGGCGACCATCCGTCGATCATCGAGCTGGACATCAATCCGTTCGTTGCGTTCGAGCGCGGCGGCACCGCTGTCGATGCACGCATCCGTATCGGCGCCGATCAGAGCCGTCCCCCACAGATCTGACGGCACGTGACGTGCGCCGGACATCCCCGGCCGCCCGCCGCGGCCGTGTCCCAGACGCACGCACATGACCCGGCTCCGAACTCTCTGGTTCGATCTGCTCGACAGCCTCTGGTTCATTCCCGGGGCCATTACGCTCGTGGGCGCCGTACTCGCCGTACTGCTCGTCAACATCAACGATGCCGTGCTCGGCGGCCTCGACCCGACCACGCGCTGGTGGGCGTTCGGCGGGAGTGCCGAGGGTGCGGCCGGTGTGCTCGGCGCCATCGCGAGCAGTATCATTACGGTAACCGGCGTCGTCTTCTCCGTGACGATCGTCGCGCTCCAGCTGGCCTCCAGCCAGTTCACGCCCCGCGTCCTGCGTCAGTTCACCGCGGACCGCGCGAACCAGATCGTGCTCGGCGTGTTCATCGGCACGTTCACCTACACGCTGCTCGTGCAGCGGACGCTGCGCTCGGGCAACGGCCAGGAATACGTCCCGAACATCGCCGTGACCGGCGCCGTCGTGCTCGCGCTCGTGAGCATCGGCTTCCTCATCTTCTTCATCAATCACGCCGCGCGCTCGATCCAGGCTTCCGTCATCATCGACGGTGTGACGAGAGACACGCTGGACGTGGTGCGGGACACGTTCCCGGAGCGGCTGCGCGAGGGCGAGCGGGCGCACACGCCCGCGGCCGGCGACTACACCGGCGGCCGCGAGGATGAGCCGCGCCGGATCGGTGCCCGCGCCGCCGGCTACATCCAGTCGGTGGACACGCGGGCGCTGCGGAACCTCGCGCGGCAGCGGCAGCTGCTGGTGCAGCTGGAGGTGGACATCGGCAGGTACGTGCTGCCCGGAGACGACATCATGTCCGTCTGGCCCGCGTCGGATGTGGATGATGACATCGTGCGCGAGCTGCGCGACGCGCTCCTGCTCGGGATCGAGCGGACCCCGCACCAGGACCTGAAGCTCGGCGTCATCGAGCTCATGGACATCGCCGTGAAGGCGATGTCACCCAGCGTGAACGATCCGACGACGGCGCTGAACGCGATCGATCGCATGGGCGAGATCCTGCTCGAGCTCGCGTGGCGCCGCCGCGGTGATCATGTGGAGACGAGTCCGGACGGCAGACCGCTGCTCATCACGCGACGCCCGGAGCTGGACGACACGGTGGGGATCGCGTTCGACCAGGTGCGCCACTATGCGGCGGGCAATCCGACGGTCGCGATCGCGATGATCCGCCTGCTCGGCCGACTCGCCGATCTCGCACCGCACGAGCGCGCCGTGTTCGCAACGCATCTCCGGGAGGTCGTGTCCGCCGCGGAGCGTGAGGTCACCGACGCGGTGGACCGGCAGCGACTGCAACGCGCGATACGCGAGGCCATGCGGCTGGCTGCCGGTCCGGTCAACATCGAGCCGGGCGCGGATCAGCGGGCCGTGTAGTCGTGCACGAATTCGATCACCGCCCGGGCCACGCGCCAGTCGGTGTCCGGCAGGATGCCATGGCCCAGATTGAAGATGTGGCCGGGACGTCCGCCGACGCGGTCGAGGATGTCCTTCGTCCGCGCCAGTGCGAAGTCCTCGCCTGCGAGCAGCGCGCACGGATCGAGGTTACCCTGGATCGCGCGGTCGTGACCGATGACGCTCCATGCCTCGTCGATCGGCAGCCGCCAGTCTACGCTCACGGCGTCACCGCCGCCGCGCGCGACGAGCGGCAGCAGTGCGGGGTTGCCGTTGTAGAAGTTGATGCTGGGCACGGCCGCGGCCTCGATCCGCTCGAACAGGGTGCGCATGTGCGGCAGCACGTACTGCTCGTAGTCCTGCGGTGAGAGCGCGCCGGCCCAGGAGTCGAACACCTGCACGGCGCCCGCCCCCGCCTCGTGCTGCGCGATCGCGAACTCCGCCATGTGCCGCGCCCAGAAGTCGGCGAGCCGGTTCCAGGCCGCGGTCTCGCTCCACATGAACGTCTTCAGCTCGGCGAGGTCGCGCGAGCGGTGGCCCATGATGAGGTAGGAGCACATCGTGAATGGCGCACCGACGAACCCGAGCACGGGAACGTCGAGTCGCTCGACCAGAATCCCGATCTGCTCGAGGTTGAAGTCGAGCGCGTTACGCGGGTCGAACGACGTCAGCCGGTCCACATCCTCGGGTCCCATGATGGGGTTGTCGACGACGGGGCCGACGCCCTTGCGCATCTCGACATCGAAGCCGGCGGCGAAGTACGGAGTGGAGAGATCGTTGTACAGCACTGCGGCATCCACATCGTAGTATTCGAGCGGCATGGCCGTGATCTCGGCCGCGGCAGCGGGATCCCGGAGCAGCTCGAACATGCCGCGCTCCGCGCGCGACTCGTTGTACTTCGGCAACGAGCGGCCGGCCTGGCGCATCATCCAGACGGGTGTGCAGTCGACGGTCTCGCGCCGGAGCGCGCGCAGAATACGATCGTTCATGACTCCATCGGTGTGCGTCGCCGGCGACATCGGATCGACGGTAGTCTACCGCGGGCCGCTGGTGGCGGAAAGGCTCTGCCGCGCGGTCGCGGTAAACGCACCGGCGGCTCGCGGCGTCACGAGAGAAAGTCGAGCGGAGCGGCGATGGCGCTGGAGCTGGAGCAGCACATGGAGGACGGCCTCGTGCGACGCGCGCAGCTGGGCGACGGCGCGGCCCTCTCCCGCCTGCTCGCGGCCATACGTCCGCGACTGTACCGCTGGGCGCTCGTCCAGACGGGATCACCGGACGATGCCGAGGACATCGTGCAGGAGACGCTTCTGCGTGCCAGCCGGCACATCGGTGACTTCGCGTTCGACGCACGGTTCACGACGTGGCTGTATGCGGTGCTTCGGCGTACGGCTGCGGACTGGCGGCGGACGCGCTCGCGGCGCGCGGCTCTGCTGCGCGACCGCTACGAGCCGCCGCCGCATGCCGAGCAGCCGGAACCGCCGGGTGCTCTGCTCGACGTCGTGCGTGCGGGCCTGCACGGCCTGCCCGCCCGCCAGCGCGAGATCTTCGACCTGGTCGATCTCCAGCAGTACACACCGGCCGAGGTCGCCGCGCTGCTCGACATGAATCCGACGACCGTGCGCGTTCACCTGCTGCGCGCGCGCAGGACGATCCGCAAGCGAATCCTGGAATCGCACGGCAGCATTGCAGAGGACATGGATGAGTGACAGGCCGGAATGCGCAGGCGTGCGCGAGCAGCTGCTGACGGCGGAACCTGACGAGCTGCGGGGCACGGGCGATTCTCCAGTCGCGCGGCACGTGCGCGCGTGCGCGCGCTGTGCACGCGATGCCCGCCGGATTCTCGAAGCTCAGGGCGAGCTCGGCGCCGCGCTGACCACGCTCGCGAGCGCGGATCGCCCGTCGCGCGTGCGCGCGCTTCGACCCGCACTGAGGCTTGCGGGCGTGCTCACGGCGGCGGCCGCCGCAGCACTGCTCCTGCTCCTGCCGGGAGCGGAGCGCGAGCCGGAACGGCTGCCGGGGCCCGTGCTCGTCGTGACCGACGTGCCGGTGGTAAACGCCGGAGGAGACGATGCCGTCGCAGTGATGCAGACCAGCGATCCACGGATCACTGTAGTGTGGTACCTGCAACCCGGGGGGCAGCGATGAAGCGGCGGCGGCTGATGACAGGCATCCTCGTTTTCGCGGTGGTGACAACCGCATGTGCGAACCGCGGTACGGATACGCGGACGTTCGAGCTGACGCACCTCGACCCCGAGGCCGCGGCGGAGCTGATCCGGCCGTACGTTCCGGACGCCGCCGTCGTGGTTCGCGAGTCGCAGCCGCGCGTCCTCACGGTCGCGGCGTCACCCGCTCGCCTCGAGCAGATCGCCGACCTGCTCGAGCGGTACGATGTTCCGGCGCCGGACGCGCGACTCAGCTTCCAGCTCATCGAGGCGGACGGTTTCACCGATGTCGATCCGGCGATCGCGGACGTGGAAGCGGTGCTGCGCGACCTCTTCCGCTTCCACGGCTACCGCCTGATCGCCGAGGCGATGGTGACTGCGCGCAGCCGCAGCACGACCATGCAGCAGCTGCTGGCGACGGGTAACGTGCCGCTGACGCTGGCGGTCGGGGTCGGTGAGATCACCAGCGGCAACGGGGCCAGCGCCGTCGACCTGAGCGTGTCCCTGGACGGCCGCGGCGGTACCGTCCTCAGCACGAGGGTCGTCGTGCCCGGCGGGCAGACCGTCGTGCTCGGTTCGGCCCGTCCGCTCGAGGAGCGCGGTGCGCTCATTCTGGTCGTGAGGCCCGTGATCGAGTAGCATTCGAGCGACATCGCTGCCGCACGCCGCCGGCGCCACATGCGCGCCGGGAGTGACGGCCGGAACGAGTTGCTCATGCGATTTCTGTGCTTCTCCGCAATTCTCCTGCACGCCGGATTGCTGCCGGCGGAGCGGCTCGCAGCACAGCAGACTGCACTGCCGCCGTCCATCGCACGCATCATCGAGCAGGCGCCGTACGACCGCGCGCACTGGGGCCTGGAGGTCGTCGATGCCGCCACGGCCGCACCGCTCCTGCGTCACAATGCAGACCGCCTGTTCATCCCGGCGTCGAACATGAAGCTCCTGGTCGCGGCCGCCGCTGCGCATTATCTGCCGCCGGATTTCCGATACGTGACCACACTCGAGGCTGCCGGCGATGTGGTGGACGGCGTGCTGCACGGCGACCTGGTGCTACGGGGGACGGGCGATCCGACGATCTCGGGCCGCTACGAGGACGACATGCTGTCGATCTGGACGGCACTCGCGGATTCGCTGCGCACGCTCGGTATCGCGCGCATCGGCGGTAGCGTCATCGCCGATGAGTCCCACTGGGACGGAGACTACATCCGGCCGGACTGGGAGGTGTACGACCTGCTGTGGTGGTACGCAGCCCCCGTCGGTGCGCTGGGGTTCAACGACAATGCCATCGATTTCAGTGTCGGCCCCGGAACGGTCGGCTCGCGCGCTGCGGTCAGCTGGCGGCCGGAGACGTCGTACTTCACGTTCGTGAACCGCACGACGACGGTGCCGGCCGGAGGCGAGGCCACTCTGGATTTCACGCGTGTGCCAGGCACGGACACGATCATCGCCCATGGCATGATACCCGCCGATGCGCCGCGCCGCACCGAGTACTTCGCCGTCGCGGATCCTGCGCGCTACGCCGCCACCGTGTTCCGCGAGGTACTGGAGGCGAGCGGCATCGCTGTCGCTCGTGACTCCGTGCGTGTGATCCGCGGCGCATCGGCCAGCCGCCCGGATGCCACGGGGCCGGCAGCGCCGCCGCGGCGGGTGCTCGTGACGCATCGCTCCGTGCCGCTGCCACGGCTCCTCGCGCCGGTCCTCCAGACGAGTCAGAACTGGTTCGCGGAACAGCTGCTGAAGACGATCGCGCGCGAGGCCGGCGGAGAGGGGACGTGGGCGAAGGGGCTGGAGCTGGAGCGGCGGTTTCTGATCGATGTCGTCGCAGTCGATAGCACGTCGTTCCGGCTGCGCGATGCGTCGGGTCTGTCGGCCGGCAACCTGCTCACGCCGCATGTGCTCGTGCAGATCCTCGGTTACATGCAGCGCACACCGCGCCTCGCGCCCGCGCTCGATGCGCTGCCCGCCGCCGGTGGCCGCACGGGCTCGCTCCGGCTGCGGCTCCAGGACCTGGGAGGCCGGGTCCGGGCGAAGACCGGCTCGATCAACAGTGTGGACTCGCTCAGCGGCTTTCTCACCACTGCCACCGGCCGGCGCGTGATCTTCGCGATCGTCGTGAACAACACGGCGCAGCCCTCGGCGCGCACGCGGCCCGTGATCGATGACATCGTCCGTGCGATCGCGGCCACGTACTGAGCGCGCGCGCAGTGCGGGCCCGCTGCCCGTCCTCGCGCTCGTTGCGCTCACGGCCTGCGCGGATTCCTCGCCGCCGCCCCGGCTGGTCCTCGGTACGACGCATACGCTGGAGGATTCGGGGCTGCTCGAGGTGTTGAGTGCCGCGTGGGCTCGCGACCACGGCAGCGACGATCACCTGTCCATGGTCGTGGCGGGCAGCGGCGAGATCCTGAGCATGGCGCGCCGCGGTGATGTCGATGTCGTGCTGTCGCACGCGCCCGCCGCGGAGATCGCACTCGTGCGGGACGGCATCGCCGAATCGCGGGAGCCGGTGATGCACAACGCGTTCGTACTGCTCGGCCCGCCGGCCGATTCCGCTGACGCCGGCGCAGCCGCATCCGCAGCGGATGCGCTGCGCAGGATCGCGGCATCGCGGCAGCCGTTCGTCTCGCGCGCCGACGACAGCGGCACGCACCGGAAGGAGCGCGAGCTGTGGCGGACGGCGGGCATAGAGCCGCGATGGGATCGATACATCGAGGCCGGTGTTGGGATGGCGGACGCCCTGCGCATCGCCGCCCAGCGCCACGCCTACATCCTCGCCGATCGCGCGACGTGGGCCGTGCTGCGCCCTGAGCTGGAGCTGCAGGTCGTGCATCAGGATACCGCGAGACTGCACAACCAGTACAGCGTGATCGTGCTGCGGAATGCCGGTAATGCCGGCGGCGCGCGTCGGTTCGCGCAATGGCTCCGCAGCGCAGGCACGCAGCAGCTGATCGGAGACTACGGAACGTCGGACGGTCAGGAGCTGTTCGTCCCGGATGCCCTGGACCACCCACACTGACCACGAAACGAGCGTGCGCCGTGCTCTTCTGGATTCTGCTGCTGTTCGGAGTCGCCGTCGCGTTCGGCCTGTGGAGGAGGTTCGGGCCGATTCAGTGGATCTGGCTGCTGTTCGGCACCGCGATCGCGCTTCTGATCGTCTGGTTCATCCTAATCATGTTCGTGATCGGGCCGGAGATGGTGAGGCGGGGACCACCCGGCTCGTGAGGTCTTCGCCGGTCAGCGGCAGGCGACGTTCACGCGGAGCACGGAGGGAACGCGACGTGCGCAGTGCCGATCCGGCGCGCCCTGCACGTTCCCACCCGGTTTCCGCTGGTCCCCCGCCCGCTTTCCGTTGCAGGTCCCCCCGGTCTGCAGGTCCCCCATCCGGGCTCCGCGCGCAACGAGTTCCCCCTACTTCATCGCCGCGTACCGCTTTCCGATCTCGTCCCAGTCCAGCGTGTTCCACCAGGCCTCGAGGTAATCCGGCCGGCGGTTCTGGTACTTGAGATAGTAGGCGTGCTCCCACACGTCGACGCCGAGGATCGGGCGGTGGCCCTTCATCAGAGGGCTGTCCTGATTGGCCGTCGAGTAGACCTCGATGCCGTTGCCCGTCGCTACGAGCCACGCCCAGCCGCTGCCGAACTGGCCGGCACCGGCCGCGTTCACCTTCTGCCGGAAATCGGAGAACGAGCCGAACGCCTTCCGGATCGCGTCGGCGAGGGGACCGCTCGGCTCGCCGCCACCGCCGGTACCCATGATCTCCCAGAACATCGAGTGGTTCACATAGCCGCCGCCGTTGTTGCGTACGGCCGTGCGGATGTCTTCCGGTATCGAGTCGATCCCGCCCAGCAGCTCGTCGATCGACCTGCTCTGGAGCTGCGGGTGCTTCTCCAGTGCTTCGTTCAGCTTGTTCGTGTACGCGGCGTGATGCTTGTCGTGATGGATCTCCATCGTCTTCGCATCGATGTGCGGCTCGAGCGCGTCGAACGCGTACGGCAGATCCGGCAACTTGAAAGGATAGGGCATGAGACGCTCCCCTGTCTGTGGAGGCTCCGTAGCTGCGTAGCTCCGTGGCTCCGTTGCGGGCGAGCTGAGATCCTGCGCTTCAGCTCCTGTATGCGGCTTCATCTAGGGCGACCGCGGCAGGGATGCAAGTGGCGGTTGAAATGAAAACGCCGCCGCGCGAGTCGCGCGGCGGCGTCATGCTCGTGCACGGCGGATTCAGGCCGCGGTCCGCTTCCCGGTCTCCTGCTCCTCCGATTCCTTGCGGCCGAGAACCAGTTCCTCGAGCCACCCGATCAGCGCGTTGCTGCCCGCGCGGCTGCGACCGAACAGTCCGTCGTCCGAGGCGTCCGCCCGCTCGGATGCGCCGAACAGGTTGAGCCACCGGTCGAATCGCTCACCCAGTGTCATGACTGCATAGAAGCGGTGGCCCGGCCGTGGGCCCGGCGATACGATGTCGAGCAGCGCCGCGCCGATCGACACGGGCGAGAGCGCCAGATCCTTCAGCCCGTCGAGCACCAGCTTGATCTGGAAGATGATCAGGTCTCGAACGAGAACCGATTTCGCATTGGACATGTGCTCTCCCCGTGCAGGTGACTCCGTTCGCGTCTACACTACGTCGTGAGGCCGGGCGGGTTTCGCATGCGCGGTTCCCCGTCCGATCAGCGGATCACGGTCGTCTCCCCGCTGATCCAGGTCGATGGCCCGAACGTCGGCTGGCCGAACGGCGCTGCATCGACCGTGACCGTCCCGTCCAGCCGGTAGGCGACGCGGTTCCGGGTCACGATCCGCTCCGCGACATCGACGAGGCCGGGTAGATCCGAGAAGCTGATGTTGATGTCGAGCGGGATGATGGTGTCACCCGCGGCGGCGAGCGGCAGACCCAGCGGGAAGTCCACGTCCCCGGCGCGCTCGTTCTCCAGGAAGATGCTGCCGCGCAATGCGGCCAGCGTGAGACCGAACGCGTTCGGGTTGCGCACGCGCGTCCAGATGCGGAGGGATGCGCCGCCGAGCGGGCGAGTAGTGGACGGGCCGAGCAGCCGGAGCTCGGTGGAGCGCCCCTGCGCCGCCGTGAATTCCGGGGGCTGCACGATCTGACCGAGAGTCGCACAGCTGCCGGTTGCGAGCAGAGCGGCGGCAAGGAGCACGAGCGGTCGGAGCTGTCTGGTAGTCATGGTCGTCTCCGGTGGCGGGTCTGGCTGCGACACGCCCGGCCCGACGCAACCGATGTGCCCGGTTCAGCCCTCCGGCCCGGAGCCGGCCTTGTGCCGATAGATGATCCGCCCGCGGGAGAGGTCGTAGGGGGAGAGCTCGAGCGACACGCGATCACCCACGAGGACGCGGATCTTGAACTTCGACATCTTCCCCGCGGCGTACGCCAGCACGGTGTGGCCGTTCTCGAGAAGGACCCGGAAGTTGCGGTCCGGGAGCACCTCGGTGACCACGCCCTCCATCTCGATGCCGCCCTGCTTCGCCATTGGTCGACTGGAAGCCCCTGATGGCCGGGTGAACAATCGCGAAAATTTAATGAAAGCCCGACAGGTTGGCAAAGCCGCCGACGACCTCATTGCCTGGCGGTCGTGGTCGCGCAATGTTAAGGCGGTTTCGGAACACGCCCCCTGGGGCTGCGCAATTGAGGTGGGTTATACCCCAGGGGACGTGCCCGACGCGACTTCTACAATTGCTTCACTGCTGAAGTTCCCTCATCCGTCCCAGCCCGCGAGCCTCTCGTCCCCGTACCGGCCGGTGCCCGTTCGCTCAGCATCTATACGCGCCGGTGGCGCGTGCGTCATGGCGGAATCCCGTGCCGCTGAAGCGGCGACCATGCTCAGAAGATAAGACGCATCGTCGGCCGGATTAGTTGCATGTGGGCGGTGGCATGCGCTCTGCCCCGATTCGTCGTGCGTCGAATCAGCGGCCCCCAGCGGGAAGGGACGGGAGAGGGATGAGAGCGGAATCCGGTGTAACGACATCGCTATGGCATGCTACGGTCGGCGATCTGTCACGACCCCCGCTGACCTCGGATGCGCGGGCAGACGTGTGCATTGTCGGCGCGGGCATCGCGGGGCTGATGACCGCCTATCTGCTCCGGCGGGAGGGCAGGCGGGTGATCGTGCTGGACGATGGCCCGATCGGAGGCGGCGAGACGGGCCGCACGACGGCACACCTGTCCGATGCGATCGATGACCGGTACAGCGAGCTCGAGCGGATGCACGGTGCCGACGGTGCCCGGCTGGCGGCGTCGAGCCATCGAGCAGCGATCCAGCGGATCGCCGACATCGTGGAGGCGGAGTCGATCGCATGCGATTTCGCCTGGGTCGATGGCTATCTCTTCCCGTCGAGCGAGAGCGAGGATGAGGGGCTAACGAAGGAGCTGGAGGCGGCGCGGCGGGCCGGTGTGGCCGTCGAGCTGGTAGACGATCCGCCGTATGCTCCGTTCGGCACACGCCGCTCCCTGCGATTCCTGCGTCAGGGGCGCGTGCACTCGCTGAAGCTGCTCGATGGGCTGGCGCGCGCGATCGAGCGCGACGGCGGCCGGATCCACACCGGCACACACGTGAACGCGGTGCTCGGCGGCTCGCCTGTCCGCATCGAGACGGATGCCGGGCCGACCGTGCTCAGCAGCGCCTGTGTCGTCGCGACGAACTCCCCCATCACCGACTACGTCACCACCCACACGAAGCAGGCGCCCTACCGGACGTTCGCGATCGCGGCCCGCGTGCCGAGCAACTCCGTGCCGGACGCACTCTACTGGGAGGATGCCGATCCCTACATCTACATCCGGCTGCACCGCGCCGCGACGCACGACTGGGTGATCGTCGGCGGTGAGGACTACAAGACCGGGCAGCGCGATGACGACGCCGAGCGGCTCGACCGGCTGGCGCAGTGGACCCGCGAACGGTTCCCCATGGTCGAGAGCATCGACCACCGCTGGTCCGGTCAGGTCCTCGAGACCGCCGACGGCCTCGCGTTCATCGGACCCAATCCGGACGGCGCGAAGAACATCTACATCATCACCGGCGACTCCGGCCATGGCATGACCCACGGCACGATCGGCGGCATGCTGCTCTCCGACACGATCCTCGGCCGCGACAACCCCTGGGCGACGCTCTACGACCCCGGCCGCATCCGATTGGGCGCCGCAGCCGACCTCGCGCGCGAGAACCTGAACGTCGCGGCCCAGTACGCCGCCTGGATCCTGCCCGGCGATGCCCCGAGCGAAGATGAGGTCCCCCGTGGGAGCGGTCGCGTCATCCGACACGGCGCGAGGATGATCGCCGTCTACCGCGACGACGAGGGCATGCTCCATCAGCGCAGCGCCGTCTGCACGCACCTCCGCTGCATCGTCAACTGGAACGATCTCGAGAAGTCCTGGGACTGCCCCTGTCACGGGTCGCGGTTCTCGCCGATGGGCGAGGTGCTCAATGGCCCGGCCCTCACCCCCCTCGAAGACCCGAGGACCTGACCAAGCGGACCACCCTTCACTTTACGGTTTGCTCCATCCGGCCATGGCTTCGAGCGACTCCGATCGACAGATTCGACTTCCTGGCTGCCAGGTCGGTCACAACGCGGGGCCAGAGGGCGGCGAGGGTGGGGCCCACACGTCACGAGTCGGGTCAATCCTCTACTGAAACCAGCGAAAGTCACAGCTCGATGTTGAAACAGCATGGCCGGAACGGCCTTAACCGTAGAATGGAGCCAGGTCCGCAAGTTCGGTTTCCACGGGGGTTCAGGTGCGCGAGCCGGAACTGCGGCATCAAGCAAACGGGCCGCGACCTGTCGCTGTTCGTATCCGAGATCGATGCGGCCGCGGCGGCGATCTTCACACGCAACCAGTTCCCCGGTGCACCGGTGATCCTCGGTCGCGAGACGATCCGCGGCGGCGTACTGCGGGCGATCATCGTGAACAGCCGGGTCAGCAATGTGGCTACGGGTGCAGAGGGTCTCGCGAACGCCCGACGCATGGCGGCAGCGGCGGCGGCCGAAGTCGGCACGACGGCGGACCGGGTGCTGGTCGGCTCGACCGGCGTGATCGGCGTGCCGCTGCCGATCGACCGGATCGAGGCGGGCGTGCGGGGGATGACGCGCGATCTGGTGGACGATCCGGTGATCGGCGCGGAGGGTATCATGACGACGGACACGCACCCGAAGGCGATCTCGGCGCGGGTCGGCGATGCGACCATCACGATCGTCGCGAAGGGCTCGGGCATGATCGAGCCGAACATGGCGACGATGCTCGCCTACATCTTCACGGACGCGGCACTGAGTGCGGCATCGCTCGACCGGATGCTGCGTGATGCCGCCTACGTCTCGTTCAACATGCTGTCCATCGATACGGACACGAGCACATCGGACACGTGTGCGATCATGGCGAACGGTCTGGCCGGCGCGGTGGACGAAGGGGCGTTCGAGGATGCGCTCCAGGCGGCGTGCATCCGCATGACCGAGCTGCTCGCGCGGGACGGTGAGGGTGCGACGAAGCTGCTGCGGGCGACAATTCGCGGCGCGGCCGACGTGGGCGAGGCGCGGCGCGTCGCGAAGTCGCTGGTGAACTCGCCGCTGATCAAGACCATGGCGCACGGCGCGGACCCCAACGTGGGCCGGATCCTGATGGCGATCGGCAAGTGCTTCGATGTCCGGATCTCGAACGACCGGGTGCAGGCCTCGATCAACGGCTTCCCGGTCGTGGAGAACGGGGTGCGCGCGCAGTTCGAGGACGCGCGCGTGCGCGAGACGCTGCAGGAGGAGGTCGTCGATCTGGAGGTCGATCTCGGCGCAGGCGACGCGGAAGCGACGGCGTACGGTTGCGACCTGACGGCCGGGTACGTCGAGGAGAACGCGGCGTACTACTCGAGCTGAAGCGGCCTCGCTTCACCGTGCCGGCCGGGCGCCGCGCGTGGAGCGGACCGCCGCACGGGACGAACGAAGGAACGACAGAGGACGCAGACAGCGGACGACGGATCCCGAGCCGATCGACATCCGTCATGCGCTGTCCGCGTCCTCTGCCGCCCTCCTGTGCTGTACGCGTGAACGCGTGTCGTGCTACTTGATCCCTGCTCGTGTCTGCGGTGCATCCTCCTGCCAGTAGAACCGCGGTGCCGGGCGCTGGCGCGGATAGGTCTCGGCCAGGGTATCGGCGTCGTAGAGGCGGCCGTTCTTCATCACCATGCGCACGGTGTTCGTGTTACGGATGTCGTCGAGCGGGTTCGCATCGAGGATGACGAGGTCCGCGAGCTTGCCGGGCTCGATGGATCCGAGGTCGGTGTCGAGGCCGATCGCCTCGGCGCCGAAGATCGTGGCGGCGCGGAGCGCGTCGTGCTCGGGCAGTCCGCCGGACTGCATGGCCCAGAGCTCCCAGTGGTAGCCGAGACCCTGGAGCTGGCCGTGGCTGCCGACACCGACCTTGCCGCCGGCGGCGACCAGGTCCGCGACCGTCCTGCCGATGTGCCGGAAGACGTGCTCGTCCTCGTGGAACCAGCCGGCGCTGCGGCGCCGGCCCTTCTGCGCGATCTCGTCGTACGGCGTGAAGCGGGCGAGCTTCTGGTTGTGAATGACGTTCTCGGTCGCGTAGAAGTAGTTTTCGGCCCAGGGCCCGCCGTACGCCACGAGGATGGTCGGCGTGTAGACGATGCCGGACTCCGCGAACAGACGGATCATGTCGGAGTGCAACGGGAACGCGGGCCATGAGTGCTCGTGGCCCGAGTAGCCGTCGATCGCCTCGGTCAGATTCATCTCGATGTCGAGTGATCCTTCCGTCGTCGGCATGAGTCGCAGCTCGCGCGCCGCCTGAATGATCCACTGCCGCTGCTCGCGGTTGCCGGCCACGTACTGCTTGATCGTCTTGGTATCGTAGTAGTCGCTGTAGCGGCGCAGTACGCGGCGCGCGTGATCGAGGTCCTCGATGCGCTCCGAGCTGAACACACCCGGCCCGGTCGAGTAGATGCGCGGCCCGAGCACATCCCCCTTCGTGACCATGTCCTCGTAGGACAGCACATCGGTCGTCCCGGTCTGCGGGTCGCGCGTGGTGGTGACGCCGTAGGCGAGGTTGGCCGCGTATGACCAGTTCTCCTCGCGGTGCACTCCGCGGGCACGGAGGTGTGCGTGGGTATCGACGAATCCGGGCACGATCGTCCGACCGGCGACATCGATGACCCGTGCGTCTGCCGGCGCCTCGACGGATCCGCGTGCTCCGACGGCCACGATGCGGTTGTTGCGCACGAGGATGTCGCCGTTGTCGATGACCTCGTCGCCGCGCATCGTGATGATGCGCGCACCGCGCAGCAGGGCCGTGGCCTCGGGGATGTCGCGCGGCGCAGTGATCGTGATGCGGGTCTCGACCGGCCGGAACCGCGGCGTGTCACGCGAGCGGCGGCCGCCCTGGCGGGTCGAGTCGGCGCGCGTCGAGTCGCTGCGCGCGGAATCCGCCGGCTCGCCGCGCGCGCGTCGTGCGGCCGCCACGCTGTCGTCGAATGCCCTGGCGCGGTCGAGGTCGTAGACGACGTGGGCGTTACCGATCGAATAGTGGACCTTCGTCCCGTCCGCGCTCCAGGCGGGGAACTGCCCGCCGATGTCCGTGAGCTTGCGTGCCGGGAAGTTCGGATTGCTGCCCACCGTGATCTGCGGCGCCTCGCCGCCGATCACCGGTACGGTCACGACCCAGATGTCGTTGTTGACCTGTGCGAGCGCCTGATCACCGGTGGGTGCCATCAGGATCAGCGAAGCATTGCCGCCGCCGCCGCCACCACCACCGCCCTGTCCGCCGCCGGCACTGACGCGCAGCACGTCGCGCACATCGGTACCGTCCCACCGCATTGTGGCGAGCCGGCCTCGCCCGTAGACGTAGATGCGGTCGGGCGAGTCGCTGCGGAAATGCGGCCTGGTGAACCCGTTCGTCGTCGTCATGAACGTCGCAGCACCACCGGCCGCGGGATACCACACGAATTCAGCCGCACCGCGAGTGGTGCCTTCGACGTAGGTCTCGGCCGGCGCGCGCGACACGACGATGCGCGAGCCGTCGAGCGAGAACACCGGATCCGCGAACAGCCCGGGTGCGTCGCTGACGCGCTGCGGCCGGGACGCCGGCTGGGCGCGGACGCGGTTCACGTAGCCGCCACCCGACTCGTCGGACCACGTCACGTATGCCAGCCACTGTCCGTCCGGTGACCACGAGGGCGCATACTCGACGACCTCCTCGTTCGTGACGCGGCGTGGTGTGCCGCTCGGGTACTCCATGATGTAGAGCCGGTCGAGCGCGACGAACGCGATGCGCCGGCCGTCCGGTGACGGGACCGCATCGCGGACCTGCCGGACAGTGAATGTCGGCGAGTCCTCGACACGATAGTCGAAGTTCACAGCGGGCCCGAGCGCCTGGTGGACGGGCGCCTCGAACGGGATTTCGCGCGGCTCCGATCCATCGATCGGAATGCTCCACAGCCGGCTGCCGTAGAACGCGATCACGTTCTTCGAGTCGGGAGTGAACGACATGCCGGGATAGACGTCCAGCGTCGCACGGGACTCCTGGTCATCGCGCTGGACCGGGTATGCGAGCCAGCGCTCGGCGCCGGTGCGCAGGTCGCGCAGGCGCAGGCCGGTCTGCGCGGCGTAGCGCGTGCCGTAGACGACCCAGTTGCCGTCGGGCGAGAGCGTCGGCCGGAACGCGGAGCCGGAGCGCGACGTGCGCGTCATCGTCTCGCCGGTCGCCCGGTCGTACGTGACGAGCTGGTAGTCGGGCAGCGACGTGTTGTACTGCCACTGTCCCGTGCGGCGCGCCACCCAGACGTAGCGGCCGTCGGGCGAGACCGCCGCGCCCATGTACCGCTGGTTCCCCTGTCCGCCGCCGCCGCCGGGACCGGCAGCCGGCTGTTCGGCGGGCCGGATAAGCTGGGCGCCGGCACCGCCATCGACGTGATAGAGGTGCAGATTGATGCCGCGTGTAACGACGACGTAGTTCCCATCGGGCGTCCAGTCGGGCGAGTCGTACTTCGTCGTCTTGCCGGTCGTGATCTGCGTCGTGTCCTTCAGGTCCAGCGACATCGTCCACACGCCCTCGCCGCCGCTCCGATCGGACGTGAAGACGATCTTCTTCCCGTCGGGGCTGAAGCGGGGCTGTGCGTCGAGTGCCATGCCCGTCGTGAGCGCGGTCGCGCGCCCGCCCGCGATCGGCATCGTGTAGATGTCGCCCAGCAGATCGAAGACGAGCGTGCTGCCGTCGGGGGAGACGTCGACCGACATCCACGAGCCTTCCGTCGCGGTGAACGTGAGTGAGCGGGTCGGCTCGAGCGGCAGTCCGTTCTGGAGCGGGTTCTTCGCGGCGCGCGTCGATGCGCTGTCATCGCGTGGACCGCTCTGCGCGGCCAGCGGGGACGCCGTGAACGCGAGTCCGAGGGCGAGGAGGAGCGAGCTCGGTGGGTGACGTCGCATGGAAACCATCCGGCTGAGGAAGCGGGAATGCCGGCCGCCGCCCCTCCACGGGTAGGGGACGAAGGTCGGCCCGGAAGCCGTACTGTGAGCATGGAGTCGGCGCGGCTGCGCCTGCGTGATTATAGGTCGAGTCGCGCCGGGCCGCGAGCCGCACATGGCTGGAGACTTGCATTCCCGCACGGGCGAGGAGGAAGCGATGCGGGCGTGGGTGATCTATCTCGACGAATTGAAGCGGCGGGCGGATGGGGCGGACCGGCAGGAGTTCGGTCGCCGGGAGCGCGTCACGGAGGCCGCTCACGATGCGTATCGTGCTGCCGCCGATCGGCTTACGAGCGAGTTCGGCTGGGCCGACGAGCACACGCTCGTCATCATGCGGGGACTCAATGCGGCGGTGAAGGACTGGCTCGACGCGGGCGAGCGCGACTGGGGCCGGCTCGGTCTGGAGCTGGAGAGGCGGGAGAACGAGCTGAGGGACGGATTCTCGACCGCCACGCCCTCGTAGTGGGTCACGCCGAGACCGTCCGCTCACGAGGCCGTGGTGGAGGTCCCTGTCAGACCGATCCCGCTATCGGCGTCCGCCTTGAATTTCCGGTCGAGTCCGGCTAGATTGAATCTGCTGATGAGGTCGGTGCGCCCCCAACCGGCGTGCCGACCTTTCTGTTTGGCCTCCTCGGTGCGAAAGGGAGGCCGATGCGCCGGCACAGGGCCGGGCGCGCACCAGGCCCGCGGCAGAGAGCCGTCGGCCGTTCCATGTCAGGAGGTCGTTTGACGTTCGAAGAGATGAACCTGGCGGAGCCCCTCCGCCAGGCAGTACGTGAGCTGGGCTGGGAAACACCGACCCCCATTCAGAGCAAGGCAATCGGACCGGCGCGCGAGGGGCGCGACCTGGTCGGCATCGCGCAGACCGGCACGGGCAAGACCGCGGCGTTTCTGCTGCCATCGCTCGAGAAACAGCTCGACAGGGAAGGGCTCCACACGCTGGTCCTGTGTCCGACACGGGAGCTGGCAGACCAGGTGATGGAGGATGCGAGGACGCTCACGAAGCACACCGAGCTGTTCTGCGGTGTGGTCGTGGGTGGTGTGCCGATGCGCCCGCAGGTGCGTGACCTGCGCGCCGGCTTCGATGTGCTCGTCGCGACACCGGGCCGTCTGCTCGACCACCTCGAGCGCGGCAACGTGAAGCTCGATCAGGTCGAGACTCTGATCCTGGACGAGGCCGACCGCATGCTCGACATGGGGTTCCGTCCGCAGATCGAGGCGATCCTGAAGCACGTGCCGCAGAAGCGGCAGACGCTGTTCTTCTCGGCCACCATGCCGAACGGCGTGCACGCGCTCGCGCTCCGCATCCTGAACGATCCCGTGTGGGTCGAGGCGGCGCCGCAGGCGACGGTCGCGGATCACGTGGAGCAGAAGGTCTACAGCGTGCGTAGCGAGAGGAAGCCTGCGCTGCTGATCGAGCTGCTGAAGGAGACGCACTGGGAGCAGGTTCTCGTGTTCACGGCGACGAAGGTCGGCGCTGACTCGCTGATCGCACGGCTGGAGCGGGCCGGCATCAAGGCGGATGTGATGCACGGCAACAAGGACATGAAGCAGCGGCGCAAGGCGCTCGAGGCATTCGCCGAGGGCAAGGTGCAGGTGCTGGTCGCCACGGACGTTGCGCAGCGCGGCCTCGACATCGAGGGCATCAGTCACGTCGTGAACTACGATGTGCCGCGCGATCCCGAGGCCTACGTGCACCGCATTGGCCGCACCGGCCGCGCCGGTGCGAGCGGCAGCGCCGTCACGTTCATGTCCGGCGGCGAGCTCGCCGCGATGAAGGACATCGAGCGCGTGATCGGCTACCGCGTCGAGCGGATCTCGCTGCCGGAGTACGATTATGCCGGCTCGCCGACCAGTCCTGACGCCGAGAAGAAGAAGGCGGTGGTCAACCGCGGCGGCGGACGCATGGGCTCGAAGAGCGCGCAGAATCTGTCGCCGGAGCAGTTGAAGGATCTGCTGCGCGTGGGCTGAGCCGCGAGAGGCTGCATCAGGATCGAGAGGTCCGCACGTCCGGGAGAGTGCGGGCCTTCGTGCATCAGGCCGGATCGACAGGCCACTCTTCACCGCATCTGCGGGACCCATCCGTGCCGCTACCGGTGACGCAGCGTCTGCGGTGATGCGACGAGACTCTGGACAAGCCCGCGCTCGAAGAAGAGAATAGTTCAACCCATCCTCCAGATCGGGAGAGCGACGTGAGCTACCCCCTGACGCTGCGGTTCAAGATCCTCGCCGTTGCGCGACAGCTGTCCGTGCGCGATTCCAGTGACCGCCTCCTGATGTACGTGAAACAGAAGGCGTTCAAGCTGAAGGAGGCGATCACGGTCTTTGCCGACGAGGAGCAGACTCGCCCGCTCTACCGCATTGCGGCCGACCGCGTGATCGACTTCGCCGCGACGTACACGATCACGGACGAGGCCGGAACGTACATCGGTGCGGTCCGGCAGAAGGGGATGCGCTCACTGTGGCGTTCCACGTACGAGATCGTGCGCGGCGACGACGTGATCTTCTCGGTCACCGAGGAGAATCCGTGGGCGAAGGTCGGGAACTCTCTCTTCGAGGGAATCCCGTTGATCGGCGTGCTCAGCGGATACGTCTTCCACCCGCGCTACCTGATCACGGCGAACGGCCGCGGCCCCGCCCTTCGTGCGCGCAAGGAGGCGGCGTTCCTCGAGAGCGTGTTCCGGGTGGAGCGGCTGACGGCACAGCTGCCGGCCGAGGATGAGCGGCTGCTGCTGATCGGAATGGTCACGACGGTGCTGCTGGAGCGGCGGCGGGGCTGAGCTTCCCGTCGGAGCGCCGGGCGGCACGGCCGCCGCGGTCAGCGACGACCGGCGTCTTGTGCTTGGCTGCCGGGCAGCGCCGAGCAGCACGGCCGCACCGGTCTGCATCAGCCGCGGGGTGTTCGTGAGAAAGCACCGGCCCCATCCGGACAACCGGATGGGGCCGGAGCGTCGTGCGCGTACTGCCTGTGTTCACCGGATGCGCACGCCGCCTGCTGCGTCGAGCGTGGACCGCATGCCGCCGAGGCGAAGCTGGGCCGCGACTTCGGCGTGCAGGTTCGCGAGGGAGGCACTGTTCGCCATTGCCGCGTTCACCCGCGCGAAGGCGTGGTCCGTCGGGTGGCCGAGACGGACCAGGTCCGCCAGCACGGCGACTGCGACGGCACGCCGCTCGGCGGGTGCGCCGCGGGTGATCCGGATGACCGCGTTCTCGCTGACGCCCGCTTCGAGCGCGTCGGCGGTCACGGCCAGCTCGCCCGCGCTCTCCGCGTCGACATGCGCGCGCCGGTACATCTCCTGCGCGCGGACCAGGGCCTGGGCCCGCGCCTCGACCGCGGCGGCGATGCGCTCCATGGCGACACCCTTCGCCTTGCCCTCGGCGATCTTGCTCTCGAGCAGTGCCTGCGGAATGCCCGCGCTCAGAGCGGTCTGCAGCGCGGCCTCGATCCGGGCCTCGGGCGTGCCCGCGCGGGCCTGCGCCGCCGCGCCCGCCTCCGCGCTCTGTGCACGGAGTGCCGCGGGCGCAGTGAGCAGTGCGGCGAGTGTCAGGACGACCAGCTTCGACTTCATGAGTACCTCCGGATGTTGGCGTCCGCTCCGACGCCGGCCGAGTTCGTACTTCCTGCTTCCTCTAATCAGACGACTGGCGCATGGCGGTTTGTCACTACGCCGCGTGCACGCCCTGTCCTGTCAGGAACTCGCGCAGCGTCTCGCGCGCGCGATGCACGCGCATCTTCACCGCGCTCGGTGTCGCCTCCGTGATATCGGCGACCTCGTCGTACGTGTAGCCGGCGTCGTGCTTGAGCAGGAACGCCTCGCGCAGTGCGGCGGGCAGCCGGTCCAGCGCGGAGCGCAGCGTCAGTTCCATCTCACTCACGACGCCCCGCTCGTCCTCGATCCGCTCGGCTCCGTCGACCGCGCTGAGCGGCACCGACAGCCGTCGCACGTTCTTCAGGAAATCGAGCGAGATGTTGCGTGCGATGCGGAACAGCCAGGCGCGGAAATGCACGGGGTCGCGGCAGTCGGCCAGGCGATCGTACGCCCGGACGAAAGCATCCTGCACGAGGTCGAGTGCGGTGTCGTGGTCCAGGCCCATACCGCGCATGTGTCGGTAGATGAAGGTCTGGTGTCTGCGCACGAGCTCCGCGTACGCATCGCGCTCGCCGGCGAGAACACGGCCGACGAGATCGGCATCACCGATGTCGCGCGTGCTCCTCATGAGACGGCTCACTCGACGATCAGCACGGCGACATGTCCACCCATGCCGTCATCTCTGCGGCCGGGCACGCTCTCGGGTACGAACCACGTGCCGTCCGCGCGCACGAACGCGTAGCTGTAGACACCGGGCTCGAGTGCGACCGTGAACGTCCAGTGGTCACCGCTGCGCTGCATGGGTGCGGGCTGCCAGCCGTTGAAGTCACCGGCGATGGATGGCGGCGTGGCCGACTCCGATACCGGCAGCCGGATCGTGGCGCGGCCGTCGGCGTACGCGGCCGGTACGGGCGGCGCAGGCGATCCCACCGGGCCGCCGACCTGAAGCGACAGGCCGACGTTCCAGGACGTCTGCGGCGGCTGCAGGTAGAGCGGGTCGAACGTATCGTGCCGGGCGCTCGCCTCGATGCCGAGACGGGGATGGATACGGAGTGTCGCACCGGCGGTCCACGGGACGCCCGCCCCATCCAGGTCCAGCCAGTGCCCCGCGCTGCCCCACAGGCTGCCGCGCGCGTGCGCGAGCATGACGGACGCGCCGGCGTACGTCGTGCCATCCTCGCCGTCCGCATCGTAGCGTCGCACGACGGGCATCACCGCGAACGAGGGTGCGGGCGAGAGCGTGAGCTGGACATCGGCGAGCCGCACCGTGCGGTCCACCTCGATGTCGCCGAACTTCGCCATGTAATGCGATGCGCCCGCCCGCGCGTGAACCTGGAACCGGCCGCCCTCCCAGCCGATCACGGGCAGAGCCTGTCCGGCCAGTGCGTGTCCGGACAGGTCGGCCACCGGCTCGAGCGGCGGGTTGAACGGCCCGGGAATCAGCGGCGGTGCCGGCGTGTTCGGCGAGGCGGAGCGGTCGCGTGTGACGAACGCATTGCCCGACAGGTCGATGCCGGCCAGGAAGCCGCTGCGACGAAACGCCGCGCGCTTCCAGAGGCCGGCGCCGGCCCACAGCGCATCGACCGAGCTCGTCGGCACGCCGGCCGACAGCCGGAATGTCGCGTCGGACGAGAGGTACTGAAGAGCGAGCGCGACGCTCGACGAGGCCTCTGCGGGATCGAGTGCCGAGCGCATGCGCCCCGCCTGAGCGCTGACGTTCCACTGCTGCGCATGCGCGGGCGCGAGCGAGCCCGCGAGCGCGATCGCGCACACCACGTGCATCGGATTCCGCATCACAGCTCCGGGTCGTCGGGTGCGAGAACGGCCAGGCGGCTGTTGAGCCCGCCGAAGCCATCGTCGAATGCCGGTGCGTTCGGGTCGGGCACCCATCGCTCGCCGTCGACGACGAACGCGTAGTTGTGGATCCCCGGCTCGAGCGGGACGACGACCGTCCAGATACCCGGCGCGCCACGCGTCATCCGATGGGTCGGCTCCCAGTTCGTGAAGTCGCCGGCGAGCGAGACCTGGCGCGCGTCGGGTGCGTTCAGCAGGAACTGCGTGAACACCATCGGCGTCACGTGCGGTGCGGGCGCCGTCCCGCGCCCGATCAGCACGAACAGCGCGAGCACGAGCGCACCCGCGAAGCCGTACGCAGGCCGCCAGCCGATCGAGATCGGGCGCGGTCGCCAGATCCAGCCGAGGACGGCGGACAGCGGTGAACGCGCCCTCTCCGGTGCCGCGGCCCTCCGGGATTCCGCCGCCTCGATGCGCCCCATCACGGCCGGCGCGAGATCCGGCATCGGGTCCATCGGGATCGCGCGCAGGATCCCCGCGATTTCCGCCTCGGCGGCCGTGACGGCGCCCGCCTCCGCGGCGGTCAGCTGCTCGCGCGGTACCTCGCCGTCCAGCGCCCTGTGTGTGCGATCGTCCATTCGTTTGCCTGCCCCGGTTTGCCGCATGAAGGCCGTGCCCTCCACCCATGAGACGATCGGGGTGGTATGGAGTGTCACATCGCCGGCAGCCTGGATGAACCCGATACCGCACCGGTAGTCCTGCCAACACCGATCCGCCTCATCAGGCCACCCGTCAGCCGCGAAGCGGCACCCGCTGCGACTGGCACAGGCATCGCGTAGTACGGCATGCAGGACCCGCGAGGTCCGGACCCCGGAGGCGAGCCATGATCGTGCTGGTGAAGTTCGACGACCCCGTGCGCGGCGAGGACGGCCGCAGGTATCGGGCGCAGGTGTGCGGTCGCCAGGCGGCAGACAACATGTGGGAGGGCTGGATCGAGTTCGAGCCCGAGGACGGCGGCACGGTGCTGCGAACGCCGCGGGAGACTACGCAGCCGAATCGCACCGATCTGGAGTACTGGTCGACCGGCCTGACGGAGGCGTATCTGGAGGGGGCGCTGGCGCGGGCGCTGGACCCCGACCTGCCGAACCTGCGGCCGCGCGAGGTGCAGGCGTCGCCCGCCTATCCGGGGCCGGCGACCGGAGAGGCCGAGGGCCGTCAGAGGTCCCACGCGAGTGCGGCGACGTCCGCCATCCTGAACCCGCTGGAGGTATACGCACAGGGCGAGGATGTATTGCGCGACGAGCTCGGCGCGCTGGACGAGGGCCATCTGCGCAACATCGTGCGCGCCTATGGCCTCGCCGAAGACGAAGACCTGGATCTGCTGTCGATGCGTCGGCCGGGTCTGGTGGATCTGATCGTGGCGGCCACCCGCAGGCGCGTCGACTGAAGCGGCACCGGGCCTCGTACCGTCGCCGGAGTTCAGCGCCGGCTTCTGCGGTCGTGCGAGAGGATGTCGTACAGCAGGAATACGCCGCCGACCACTGCGCCGATGAACAGCAGGATCGCGAATCCGGGATATCCCAGGATCGTGAACGCGGTCTGGACGCGCATCAGCATCGCGGCGCCGATGATGAGTGCGGCGAGGACGAGTCCGGTGGTAATGCGGTTGGCGATCTTCTGCATTCCCGTGATCAGCTCGGTCTCGTCGATCGCGTCGACCTTGATGCGGATCCGGTTGTCGGCGACGCGGTCCATCATCCGGTTCAGCCGGCCGGGCAGGTCCTGGATGAACTCGTTCAGCTCGAGTGCG
>DASUSS010000015.1:0-3832 GCA_036374995.1 Longimicrobiales bacterium
GGCCCCAGCCGTTCCGGGGCGGCGGTCGTCTGAGAAACCTTACTCCTCCCGCAGCGCATGCATCGGCGGCACGCGGGATGCCCGCCGCGCGGGGATCCAGGCCGCGAGCGCGCTCACCGCGAACAGCACGACGGGCACGAGCACGAACGTGAGCGGGTCCCGGCTGTCGACCTCGAACAGCACACTGTCGAGCAGGCGCGTGAGCGCGATCGCGCCGGCGAGGCCGAGTGCGGTGCCGATGCCGGCGAGATCGAGGCCCTGGCGGAGAACCATACGGCGCACCTGCTGCGGCAGTGCGCCGAGGGCGAGACGTACACCGATCTCGCGCGTGCGCTGGCTCACGACGTAGCCGATCACGCCGTACAGCCCGACCGCGCCCAGCAGCAGCGCGACGACGGCGGCGATGAGGATGATGGTCATCGTGAACGAGGTCTCGGCCATGCTCTCGCGCGCGACGCTCTCCATCGGGCGCACGGAGAGCAGCGGCACGTCGGGCTCGGCACGCCTGACTGCGGCGACCACGGGCTCGGCCAGCGCCATCGGATCGCCCTCGGTCCGGACGGCAAGGTGCATGAGACCGGTGCGCGCACCGGTGACGGTCGTCGTCATCGGCAGGTAGGCCATTGGCCGGACCGGATCCCGCGCGCCGGTGACGCGCACATCGCGCACGACGCCGACTACCTCGTGCCAGGTGGAGTCGCCGCCGAACGTGAAGCGCTGACCGATCGGGTCGCGATCGGAGAACTCCAGGCGTGCGAACGTCTCGTTGATCAGCATGACCGGGCGGGCGTGCTCGGCGTCCGCGCGCTCCATGTCGCGGCCCGCGATCAGTGGTGTGCCCAGTGCATCGAGCAGGCCGTCGGTGATGACCGCGTACATCCCGACCGTCTCGACCTCGTCCTCGGGTCGCGGCTTCGAGGCGATGTCGTACGATGATCCGTTCAGTCCCTGGGGCTGGAGGGGCAGTGCGTTCGTCATGCCGACCTCGCGCACGCCCGGCACCGTCGCGACTTCGTCCAGCACGTCCTGGTAGATCGCCGCCGCGCGCTCCTTCGCTACACCCTCGCCCACACTGATGCCGACCGTCAGCACCTGCTCCGGCCGGATGCCGGGATCGACGGCGCGCAGGCGCTGGAAGCTGCGCAGCATCAGGCCGGAGCCGGTGAGCAGCACGATCGCGAGCGCGAGCTGCGCGACGATCAGCGCCTTCCGCACGTACTGCCGGTCACGACCGGCCGTGCTGCCTCGCGCCTCACCCGTGAGGATGCCGAGCGCTGCCGCGCCCCGGCGCAGCAGTGGCAGCGCGCCGAATGCAATGCCCGCGAGCACGCTCACGGCGAGGCCGAACAGGATCACGGTGCCATCCATGGTCACTTCGTCGAGCCGCGGCAGCTGCGGCGGTCCTGCGGCGACCAGCACGCGCACCGCGATGCCGCCGAGTGCGAGACCCCAGACACCGCCGGCCAGACCGAGCAGCAGACTCTCGTACAGGAACGTCGCCGCAACGCGCGCACGTGTGGCACCGAGCGCGAGGCGGATGCCGACCTCGCGCTGCCGCGATTCCGCGCGCACCAGGAACAGGTTCGCCACGCTCGCACAGGCCACCAGCAGCAGGAACGACACCGTGCCGAACACGATCCAGATCATCGATGCCGCATCGCCGACCTTGCGATCGCGCAGCGTCTGGAGGGACACGTTCCAGCCCGTGCTCTGCACGAACGTCTCCGGCAGCTCGTACTGCTCCATCATGCGCGGCTGGAGCGACTTCAGCTCGCGCTCCGCTGCGGCGAGGTCGATGCCGGGACGCAGTCGCGCCAGACCCGCCATCCCGAAGCTGCCGAATTCCGGCACGGCCGGTGTCGTCATCGGCAGCACGAGCGCCATCTCCGGGTCGGGCGCCGGGAAGTGCTCCGGCAGCACGCCTACGACCTCGGTCGGCGTGCCGTTCAGCAGGATCGTGCGACCGAGCACGCCGGCGTCACCGCCGAAATGCGACTGCCAGCCGCGATACGTGAGCACCGCCACCGGCGCCGCACCGGGCGCCGCGTCCGGGTCGACGAGAGGACGGCCCATGGTTACGCGTATGCGCAGCACGTCGAACACGGACGGTGCCGCCTCGAGCACCGTGATACGCGCCGGCTCGCGGCCGCCCGTGAGGTTGCGCTGCGTCTCGGTCGCACCCGCGAGCGCACTGAAGCTGTGCGCGTGCTCCTGATACAGCGCGAGGGTCCCCGGCGAGTTCTCCAGATTCTCGAAGTCGAGACCCGGCGCATGATGACGGATCACCACGATCGCGTCCGGATCCGGGTAGGGGAGCGGCTTCACGAGCACCGCGTTCACCACCGCGAAGATCGCGACGTTCGCGCCGATCCCCAGCGCCAGCGTCAGTACCGTCACGATCGTGAAGCCCGGCCGCTTCGCGAGCGAGCGCGCCGCCTGACTCAGCTCCAGCCACATCGTCTGCACCCTCTCCAGTGGTGTCCAATCGCCCCGCTCCACGGGATCAACGGCTCTCCGCCGCCATTCGGCCGGCAGCCGGGCCAGCAGGTCCAGCACACAACGACTCCACGTGTCCCACACCGCTTCGCGCGCAGCCACAGCCGCCGCGAAATCACCGCGCATCTCGGCACCGTACTGGCGCCGCAACTCCCGCGGCAGCAGATACAGCAGCGCACCGAACAGTGCCGCCGCCATGCGCTGCGAGATCCCGCTCACGCCCGGCCCACCGCCCGCGCCCGCTCCGCATGCTCCACGATCGCACGCAGCCGCGCCGTCTCCGCCGCCAGCACGCGCGCTCCCAGCCGCGTCAGCTGCCACGAGCGCCGCCGTGCATCCTCATCCCCACCCGGCACCGGCTCGATCAGCCGAGCCTCGTCCAGTTCCCGGATGCTGCCGTACAGCGTCACCGGCCACAGCGTCACCGCGCCACCCGTCAGCGCCGCCACCGCCTCCCGGATCGACGTGCCGTGCCGCGGCCCGTCCGCGAGCGCGAGCAGCACGTGAAAGGACGCCGGCTTCAGCGGCAGGTACGCCTCCGGCTCCGTCTGCTTCGGCATGACAGCCCTTTCCGGTGGATAGCTACAGTTCTGTATCGATACAGTATTGTAGTGGTCGGGGCGCGGGCCGGACAAGGGTAGCGGAACATTTCGCGCACAGGTCCGGGCGACCTCTGCACGAAATCCGTCGAGGCGTGAAGCGGCGACGCCGGAGCTTACCCGCCTTCGTGGAGGAGTGTGATGTCGTGCACGATGCGCTCGAGCAGTCCGCTGATCTGCCGTGACCGGCTGCGGACGTAGGTACCGAAGCCGAACCGGCAGGCGGCGTAGGTGCCGGCGATGACGACGGCGGGGAACGCGATGCCTGCGGCGACGGAGCCGAGAGCGGCGGCGATGGCGCTGCCGGCGCCGAAGCCGACACCGCCGCCGACACCGCCGAGCACGCCGCCGAAGAGGCCGCCGGCGAGCTCGGAGTAGCGCTCCTCGATCCAGACGTGGGTTCTGCCTCGCTGGACGGATACGCGGACGTCGAGCCGGCGGCCGGCGCTGTGTTGCGCCGCCCATGTGAACGTGCGTCCGACCAGGCTGGATGTTCCCTGCTCGCCGGTCGCTACGCCGATGCTGTTGACGAGTGCGCCCATCGAGTCCGGCGCGAGCTCGAACGGGAGCGTGTGCTCGGCGGTGATGCGGAGCGGCGAGCCGACCAGGCGCTCGACGGTGCTGACGGGGCGCATCGAGCGCTCCACGTCGAGCTCGCGCGCGGCCTGGCGCAGGTTCGCGACGTCGATCCGGGCCTCGGCCGCGATCTCCTCCAGCTGCTCGAGCGTGAGCCCCTG
>DASUSS010000016.1:0-11453 GCA_036374995.1 Longimicrobiales bacterium
CGCGGGCAGCGTGCTCCGAGCGGCGATCTGCTCCGTGCGGAAGTAGGTGCGCACGAAGAGCACGGCGGCGAGTCCGGACAGCACGCCGAGCAGCGGGTAGAACAGCAGGATCTCGCGCACGTGCGAATAGCCGTATTCCGCCGGGATCGAGATCGCGGGGTTGTTGCCGAAGAAGCTGCGCGACACCACGGCCGCGACGACACTGCTCACGACGACGGCCGGGAACGCGCTCACGGCGAGCGACCCGAGGATCTCCTCAAGGGCGAAGAACGCGCCCGTGAGCGGCGCATTGAACGCGGCGGAGATGCCGGCCGCGGCGCCGCACGCGACCAGCACCTTGATGCGCGACGCATCGAAGCGGAACGCCTGGCCGAGCAGCGAGCCGAGCGCGGAGCCGAGCACCGCGACGGGACCCTCGCTGCCGGCCGAGCCGCCACCGCCGAGCGTCACGGCGGATGCGGCGGTGCGCGCGAGTGCGGGGCGCGGGGGAATGACGCCGCCGCGGCGTGCGACCGCGAGCTGCACGTCCGGCACGTTCATCCCCGTATGCGCCTCGCCGACGCGCTGCATGATCGTCCACGCGAGGAAGAACCCGATCGCGGTGACAATCGGCCGGTAGGCGAGGAACGACGCGCGCGAGAGATAGATGCCGGCCCAGTCGTAGAGGACCGCGAACGCGAGGTCGATCAGCCCGTAGAACGCGACGACGCCGAGCGCTGCACCCGCGCCGACGAGGACGCCGAAGCCGAGCAGGATCGTGTTCTCGGACAGCTCGAGCGCATCGAACCAGCGCAGCAGCTCGTTCCACGCGGCGGCGCGCTGGCGGCCGGTCTCGCGGACGAGCATCCGCAGCAGGACCCAGAGGCGACGAAACGGCTGCCTGCGGGTCGTGCGCGGTGGCGTATCGCTCATGAAAGGGGGCGGCGGTTCAGGCGGTTTCGCCTCTCAGCTCGGCAACGTCGGCCAGGTCTCGTGGTCTTCCGGCTGCAAGCTTGTACCTGGACCTGTCCATCCCGTGTGCTCCGATTGCCGTGCGCCCAATCTACGATGTGCGGAGGACTGCGACCACGCTGATCTGCCGCGACCACGGATCGATGCCCGGCCGCGCCATCACATCGTTCCGCAGGCAGGCACGGTTGTCCGCAGGCAGCAACGGGTATCCTCAGATGGAAATGGCCGATCGAATCCGCGTGGTCCGGATCGACCGAGCCCGCAGGAGTCGCACACTGGCGCGGCCGCAGACGCACCCGCAGATTCCCGCATCAGCGCCGGTCCACCGGCCGCACGCGCCAGCGTCCGGACCGCACGCCTGCTCCGCAGTTACCAACAGAACCATCCGGAGGTCCCATGCGCGCAATGCAGCGCCATGTCCAGCTTGCAGCCCTTCTGCTCCTTCTCGCGGTGCCCGCCACCGGCCGCGCCCAGCAGCGTCCCGACACGGCGGCCATCCCGACCATCGCCGCGAAGACCGCGGGCATGCAGAGGATCGACGGCTTCATGCCGCTCTACTGGTCCGCGCGCGACGGGAAGATGTGGCTCGAGATCCCACGCTTCGACGAGGAGATCCTCTACTACGTGTCGCTACCGGCGGGTGTCGGCCACAACGACATCGGGCTGAACCGCGGCGATCTGGGACCGCGCTACGTGATCGAGTTCCGGCGCGTCGGGCCGAAGGTGCTCATGGTGCAGCCGAACTATTCCTACCGCGCGACGACGGACAACGCGCTGGAGCGGAAGGCGGTCGATGACGCGTTCGCGCAGTCGGTCATCGCCGGGTTCACGGTCGCCGCGCAGACCGGGGATCGCGTGCTCGTCGATGCGACGGAGTTCTTCCTGCGCGATGCGCACGGCGTGATCGGCACGCTGCGGCGCACGAACCAGGGCACGTTCCGGCTGGATGCGGCGCGCAGCGCGTTCTACCTCGACCGCACGAAGGGATTCCCGCAGAACACGGAGGTGGAGGTCACGCTCACGTTCACGAGCGATCAGCCGGGCGGCCTCGTCCGCAGCGTGACGCCGTCCGCGGACGCCGTCACGGTCAGGCAGCACCACAGCTTCGTCGAGCTGCCGGCCGGTTACACACCACGAGAGGCCGATCCGCGGGCGGGCTTCTTCGGCATCGCGTACATGGACTATGCGGTGCCGCTGGGCGAGCCGATGACCCAGCGGTTCATCTCGCGACATCGGCTGGAGAAACGCGACCCGAACGCGCCGGTGAGCGATGCGGTCGAGCCGATCGTCTACTACCTCGACCCGGGCACGCCGGAGCCGGTGCGGAGTGCACTGCTCGAGGGCGGGCGCTGGTGGAACCAGGCGTTCGAGGCGGCGGGCTACCGCAACGCGTTTCGCGTCGAGATGCTGCCGGATACGGCGGACCCGATGGACATCCGGTACAACGTGATCCAGTGGGTGCACCGCTCGACGCGCGGTTGGAGCTACGGCAGCTCGGTGAGCGATCCGCGCACGGGCGAGATCCTGAAGGGCCACGTGACGCTCGGCTCGCTGCGCGTGCGTCAGGACTACCTGCTCGCCGAGGGCCTGCTCGCGCCGTACGAGAACGGCACGGAGGTGCCGCCGGCGCTGGCGGAGATGGTGCTCGCGCGGCTGCGGCAGCTGTCCGCGCACGAGATCGGTCACACGCTCGGTCTCGCGCACAACTACATCGCGAGCGCGCAGGGCGCGGGCCGCGCGAGCGTCATGGACTACCCGCACCCGGTCGCGCAGCTCACGGACGATGGGCGCATCGATCTGAGTGATGCGTACGACACGGGCATCGGCGAGTGGGACGCGGTCGCAATCGCGTACGGCTACCAGGACTTCCCGGCGGGCGTGAACGAGGCGGCCGCACTCGACTCGATCCTCGACGACGGCGCGCGGCGCGGCTTCACGTTCCTGAGTGACCAGGACGCGCGTCCGGTCGGAAGCGCGCACCCGCAGACGCATCTGTGGGACAACGGCGCGAACGCCGTGCGCGAGCTCGATCGCATGCTGGATGTGCGGCGCGCGGCGCTGGAGCGGTTCGGCGAGCGCGCGATCCGCAGCGGGATGCCGCTCGCGACGATGGAGGAAGCGCTCGTGCCGCTGTATCTGCATCACCGGTACCAGACGGAGGCGGCGGCGAAGAGCATCGGCGGTGCGTATTACGCGTACGCGCTGCGCGGCGAGGGCGTCGGCGGCGATGCGTTCCGCCGGGTGCAGGGTGCGGAGCAGCGCGCGGCGCTGGAGGCGGTGCTGCGCACGATCGCGCCCGAGGCGCTGCGGTTGCCGGAGCCGGTGCTGGAGCGGTTGCCGCCGCGGCCGTACGGCTACGGCGGCAGTGCGGAGCTGTTCGACCGGTGGACGGGTCTGGTGTTCGATGTCGTGGCGCCGGCGGCGAGCGCGGCGGACATGACGCTGTCGCTCGTGCTGAATCCCGAGCGCGCCGCGCGGCTGGTGCAGCAGAAGGCGCTGGACCGGTCGCTCCCCGGCCTGGAGGACGTGCTGGAGGACGTCACGGATGCCGTCGCGGGCCCGCGCACGCGCGATGCCTACGATGAGGAGATCGCGCGCGCGGTGCAACGCGTGTACGCGCAGCGGCTGATGTCGCTCGCGACGGACGCGTCGATGCCGCAGGTGCGCGCGCTCGCGGAGTTCGAGCTGCGCCTGTTCGGCGAGCGGCTGAGCCCCGGTGGCGGCCGCGCCGGCCAGGCGCATGCGGTCGCCCTGGCGGCCGACATCGAGCGATTCCTCGAGCGGCCGCACGAGCCGATCCGGCCGCAGGCACCGGCACCGGGCGTGCCGCCGGGTCAGCCGATCGGCATGCCGGACATGACGTGGACATCGCTTGCCTGCGACGGCTGGTGACGGACGTGATCCGGCGGTGCCTGCCCATCCTGCTGATCGCCGGGTGCGCTTCATCGGCACCGTCGATCGCGTCCATGATCCGGACGCTGCCGGCGCCGGCGGACGGGCAGCCGTGCCGGCGGGCCGAGACACCGCCGCGGCTGCCCGCGCCCGAGGAGATCCTCGATACGGATGCGACGCTCGCGCTGATCGGCGCCGCACCGAACGGTGCCGGTCACGTCATCTTCGAGGTGCGTTACGACACGCTGGGTGCACGCGTGCCCGTGCGCGTGCTCGAGTCGACGATCGACGGCGTCGATGCGAATGCACTCACGCCGCTCGTCCGCCCCGCCGCGCCGGACGTCGCCGGTGAGCCGGGCCGCGGCTGGGGAGTGCTCGTGCGCGCGGTGCCGGACGCCATCGCGGTCGACCGGACGGAGACGTGCCTGCCCGTGCTGCTCAACCGCCGCGAGATCGTGAACATGCTCCAGGCACGCATGCGCAGCACGGGCTCCGACTTCTCGGGCGTGCGCACGGCGGAGCTGGACGTGCATACCGACTCCACCGGCGCGGTCATCGGGCTGAAGCTGAACGAGACCACGGGCTCTACCGCGCTCGACCGGATCATCGCGGGTCTGACCGGCGAGATGCGCTTCGCGCCACCGCTCATGAACCGCCGCCCGATCGAAGTATGGAGCCGCATCCCGATCGGTATCGACTTCGGCCCGCCCGACACGCTGCACCTGCGTCCGAGGCGGTGAATCGCGGCGCGCTCCCGAGCTACATCACATCGCCGACGATCCAGTAGCCGCCGGGGCAGCTCGCGTGTGCGCGTTCGCGGTCGGCGGCGCTGACCGGCACGCCCGCATGCAGCGACCCCAGCTCCCCGCCGCCCAGGCGGAACGTACCGCCGACATGACCGACCTCGCGTCCTGCCGCGTCGCGCACGCGCAGCGTGTCCCCGTCCGCGACGACCGTGAAGCCCTTTGGCCACACGACCGTGGCGGGGTCGGGCGAGTCGAGGCGGAGGCAGCCGGCGCCGTCGAGGACGACCCGGCCCTGGAAGAGCGCCTCCATGGTGAGGCCGGGCACGACGTTCTGGGTGATGACGATGACGCCGGTCGCGTTGCCCAGCGGCACGGGCTCGAGCCCGTCGTCGCCTGCGGGCGAGCATGCGGCGAGCAGGGCAGTGGACGCGAGCAGATGCAGCACGTGCTTCATGACGAGCCTCACGGAAGCCGTGGTGGATGGTGGTCCTCGGTCGTACGACGATCCGCGCCGCCGAATCCCAACACACGGCGTGCCGCGGCACGGTCGGGTGCCCGATCGGACACCGTGATCCGCCCGGTGAGCCGGACGAGAGCTCCCGGCGCCACGCCTGCATTCGCCGGGCTTTGATGATATCTTGGTCCGGAATCCATGCCGGGAGGCCACGGGGGGGCGGAGTCCCCGGGCCGAACGATCCGGCCGCCCCTGCCCGGGCGGACGGTGCACCCGCTAGACAATGGGAAGCGGAGCCGTGTCGGAGCGCCGCGGTCGCCTGCCGCGGTGCGCCGCCGCTGGCTGGCCGGCACGACCGCCGGCGTGTACGATCCTGATCCAGCTATCGAACGGATGAGGCCATGACGGAGTCGGTCCAGATGCCCGAACGGATCCTGATCATCGATGACGAGGAGAACGTCGTCGCGCTGATCGAGCGCATCCTGAGACGGGGCGGCTACGAGAACGTCCGCACCGCGACGGACGCGCGGCTCGCGCTGCCGCTGTTCCGCGAGTTCGAGCCGGACCTGATCCTGATGGACCTGCACATGCCGTTTCTGGACGGCGTGAACGTGATGCAGCAGCTGCGGCAGCGGAACGAGGCGGGCGAGTTCCTGCCGGTCGTGCTGGTGACGGGCGACACGGCGCCGGGCGCGCGGCAGCAGGCGCTGTCGGCGGGCGCGAACGACTTCCTGCTGAAGCCGTTCGATGCGACGGACGTGCTGCTCCGCATCCGCAACCTGCTCGACCTCAGGAAGCAGTACCACGACGTGAACGCGCAGGTCGATCGGCACCGGCGCGAGGTGCGCGAGCTCCAGATCGAGATGGCGGAGCGGCTCGCGCGCGTCGCGGAGGGCCGGGACTCAGCGGACGGCTCGCTGCCCGCGCAGTTCGGCATGCTGTGCGCCGCGATCGCCGAGGAGCTGGGGCTCGACAACGAGCAGATCGACCTGATCCGCTGGGCCGCGCCGCTGCACGACATCGGGATGGTCGGGATGCCGGAGATCCTGGTGAAGCCGGGCAGCCTCAGCCTCGAGGAGCTGGACCTGCTCAAGACGCATACGTCGATCGGCTCGCAGGTCGTGAGCGGCAGCCGCTCGCCGATCCTGCGCATGGCCGAGGAGATCGCGCTCTACCACCACGAGAACTGGGACGGGACGGGGTATACGCCGGGGCTGTCCGGCGATTCGATCCCGCTGCCCGCGCGCATCGTCGCCGTGGCCGACACGTTCTTCGCGATGACGCACGACCGGCCGTACCAGCGCGCGCGGCCCGTGGGCGAGGTGCTGTCGTGGATCGAGGAGCAGGCGGGCCGCAAGTTCGATCCGGCGGTGGTGCGTGCGTTCATGGACGCGTACGAGCGCGTGAGCCTGCCGCTGCTGGAGGAAGTGGAGTAGGACCATCGCCGCGCGGCGAGGCGACGCGCGGCTCGCCGGGGACTGCTCGCGCCGCGCGCCTCCTCGCGCTTCAGTTCCAGTCGTCGACCTTCACGTCGTCCGGATCGGGCGCGCCCTGTCCCGTCTCCAGCAGCGACTTCATGCTCATCAGGAACACGCCCCACTTCGTCGTGCAGTGGTGCATGAACTCCACCGGCTCGCGCCAGTCCTGGTGCTTCAGCAGCACGATCGCGAAGTCGCCCTCCTGACGGAGCGCCCAGCTCACGGTCGTGCCGATCCACTCCTCCGGTCCCTCGACCACCTCCCACAGCACGTGCCGCGCAGGATCCAGCTCGAGCACCTTCATGTCGAAGCCGCCCGCGCCGAAGCGGAAGCGGAGCACGCCGCCGACGCCTCCCTCGCCCTGCGTGTCGCGCGTCCACCAGCCGGCGAGCCCCTCCGGCGTGGTGAGCACGCGGTAGACGTCGTCGACCGACGACCGGATCCCGACCCGATGCAGAATGTCCGCCATGTCTTCCTCCTCACGTGTTCGTGATTCCCGAGCCTCCCCACCCCACCGACCGGCGGAGCCCGAAGCGACTTGCGTGACGATAGTGCCTGTGCTTGCGTGATGCAAGTGCGACGGTCGGAGCGCTGGCCCGGCGAGCAGTCGGTCCCGTCTTGCGTCATGCAAGTGGCGGCGCTAGCATCCGCGCATGCTGGGACGAACCTACGACCGGGAGATCTGCTCTGCGGCGCGCGCGCTCGAGATCGCGGGCGAGCGGTGGAGCCTGCTGATCCTGCGGAATGCGGCGTTCGCGGGCATGACGCGCTTCACGGAGTTCCAGAAGAGCCTCGACATCGCGCCGAACGTGCTGGCGGCGCGGCTCCGTCTGTTCGTGGAGGAGGGTCTGATGGAGACGGTGGAGGAAGCGGGCGGCGTCGCGGCGTACCGTCTGACGCGGAAGGGTCGGGACTTCGAGCCGGTGATCGTCGCGCTGACGGAGTGGGGCGACCGGTGGGCGGCGCCGGAGGGTGCGCCGATCGCGTACGAGCACGCGGGGTGCGGCGGCCGGGTCAGGCACGAGCTACGCTGCCGGAAGTGCGGTGAGCTCGTGCCGGCGCGGGATCTGGCGGCGCGGAAGACCGCGGTGATGAGGCGGCTCCAGGCGCGGTCCGGCCGGCGCTGACGGTCGGCCGGGTGGCGCGGCCGGCGGGCTCGCGTGCGCCCCGAAGCTCGCGGTGCCGGGTCTGGTCGCGCGCTGCGGGCGGGGCTCAGACCTCGAGCAGCGTGATCTGCGCGCGGGCGAGCGAGGGCACCTCGTGGCAGGCGCGGCAGCGCGCCTCGTACGTCTCGAGGCCGCCGACCTGGATCGTGGGTCCCTCGGCGGGTGCGGGGCGGCCGTCGATCAGGCGCTGGTTGCGGGTGGCGAGCTGGCCGCAGCGGACGCAGATCGCCTGGAGCTTGTCGACCCTCTCCGCCACCGCGAGGAGCGCGCCCATCGGGCCGAACGGCTCGCCGCGGAAGTCCATGTCCGTGCCGGCGATGATGACGCGTATGCCCGCGTCCGCCAGTGCGTTCGCCACATCGACTATGCCGGGGTCGAGGAACTGGACCTCGTCGATGCCGACGACCTCCGTGCCGCGGCGCAGCCGCTCCATCACGTCGACCGCGCGGGAGACCGGCTCCGACTCGATGCGTCCGCCGTCGTGCGTGCTCACGACACCCAGCCCGCCGTAGCGCTCGTCCAGGTGGGACTTGAAGACCTGCACCTGCCGGCGGGCCAGCGTCGCGCGCCGGATCCGGCGCAGCAGCTCCTCCGACTTGCCGCTGAACATCACGCCGCTGATGACCTCGATCCAGCCGCCCCGTCCCGGATAATCCATGGCCGTGATTCTACGGGCCGCCCGGCGCGCGCGTCCAGCGGCGCGCGGCCGGTGCATGCAAAACGCAACGACACGGGCAGTTACCCGTACGGGCAGAGGGCGGCCGGTCGTGGCCGGACGACGCAAACCGTTTGCGGCCTTGACTTTTGGTACGGCCGCCGTGAATCTTGCAGGCGCACCACCTGCCTGAATAGCGGACGCACCGCCACCGCATCGCTGGCCTCCCCCCGGCGCGGCGGCGGATCGAAGTGTCGGCAGCGCCGTAGCACGGCACGCGTGTCGCGCGTGCCTGGCACAGTCCCGGGGACCGCAGTCCAAATGAGCCATACCCCATGTCGATGATGACAACGCGGATCGACCAGCTCCTCCGCTCCCTCGTAGGTGTCGCCGACGTGCGCATGGTCGTGGCGGGCAACCGGCTGCGCAGCGTGCACATCCTGCGCGGCGCCGACACGCAGCCGCACCAGCTCCTCCGCAACATCGTCTCCGGCCTGCGCGCCGGCTTCGGCATCGACCTGCCGCAGGCCCAGGTGCACGTGCACGACGAGCGCGACGTGTTCGATGCGGTGTCGATCGCCGCCGAAGTGCTCGTCGCGCCCGAGGAGGAGCGTGTGCCCGCGCCGCCCGCGAAGGGCGCCGCGAAGCCGAACGGCAACGGTGGCGTGAAGCCGAACGGGAACGGCCACGGCACGAACGGCGGCGACAGCGGAGCGCACGACGGTGCGCGTCCGCGCGGGCGTGCGAACGGCCACGTCGTGCCCGATGCGAAGCCGCTCACCGTGCGACACGCGCCGGTGTCGGCCGACGTGATCGCGGCCGCGACGGAGATCGTGCGGCAGGAGCGCGCGCGCGAGGAGATCGACGGCATGGCGCTCGAGCGCATCGACGTGGACCGGCGCGGCCCGCTCGTGCGCTGCCGCACCGTGATCGCGGTCGGCGACCGGCTGTACTCGGCGATCGCGGAAGCGCCCGACGGCGCCACCGTCGAGGCGGAGCTCGCCGCGCGCGTCGCGGTCGATGCACTGCGCGCGGGCGGCCTCACGACCGGCATGCTCGAGGGTGTCGGCTTCATCACGATCCACGGCACGAGCTACTGCGTGGCGACCGTGCGCGAGGCGGGCAGCACCGCACCGCGCGCCGGCACCGCGCCCATGGTCGAGAGCATGGCCGCATCGGCCACCGCCGCCGTGCTCAATGCACTCGGATCCTTCACCGATGCGCGCGCGAACGGACGCGCACGCACGCACCGGAACGCTGCGGAACGATAAGGAACCAGGAGCCCCCGGAACCGTCTCGGCACTGTAGTACAAGACTCCATTAGCGGAGACCCAGCGAGCGAAGTAGCGGAGAGTCGCGACCAACGTCTAGAAGGTCGACGTCACTCCGAAGGAGGTGAGGCTGGGTGTTTGACGCAATCATCGACATGATTGGCGCGTTGGCTGGTCTGCTGAGCGGTGGCTACGTTCAGATTATCTGATTACCCCCGGGGGCTCTGCTGCTTTAACATGAACGGAAAGGCGCGCCTCTACCTTCTGACAGTAATCCTAATCGCGGCAGCCCTGTATGGTCTTTCGTGGATCTACGGGCCGTCGCGACCGTTGGAGTATCCCAGAGACTGGGTCGGTCTCGCATTTTGTGCCATTTTTGGCATTCTTGCCGAAGCAATGGCCGTTGATTTCCGCGTTGGAGCGGTTCGACAGGCGCGCTCTTCATTGGCATTCCTGCCTTTCCTTAGTGCTCTCACCCTCTTTCCCACGCTTCCGGCAGTCACGGTCATCGCTTTGGTATCGGCAATATCACAGTTTGGAATGCGTCGTGCTCAGGTGCTAAAGGGTCTTTTTAACGTCGCTCAAGGTGCCATCTCGGGGTTTGCTGCTTCTGCCGTGTTTCTCGCACTGGGAGGGTCAAATGTAGCGGATTGGCGCCTCGCTCTGGCGTTCATTCCTCTTGCATGTAGTTTCTTTATCGCAAATATGCTCCTCACGAGTGTCGCAGTTGCTTGGCTCAGAGAGACAAGCGTACTCGACTCGTTCCTGCAAATCGTTGGTCCGGGTGGCGCAAATCTGCGCTACGACGTTTTTGCCAGTTCTCTAGCTCTTGTGCCGGTAGTTCTCTATCGAGACCACGGTTTCGTGGGGGTGATACTGGTCATCACGCCACTGCTGCTGGTTCGTTATTCTTATCTTTCGCTTCATCAATTAATCGATCAAAACAAGGACCTTCTTCGAGCGCTGGTTCGCGCGATTGAGACGAGAGACCCTTACACCTCCGGTCACTCAGTTAGAGTCGCCACCCTCGCAGTAGCTATCGCTCAGGACATTGGACTGCCTAAGCGCAAGCAGAACTACGTCGAAATTGCCGCCTTGCTCCATGATATTGGCAAGATTGATTCCGCCTATGCAGAAGTGCTAAGCAAACCCTATAGCTTGAATCCAGAAGAAAGACGACTAATACAAACGCATGCAGCGCGTGGTGCTGAAATCCTTCAGGCTATGAGCTCCGTGTCGAGCGACGTCGTCCTGTCCGTCAGACACCATCACGAACGGTACGATGGATTTGGTTATCCCGACGGATTGGCGGGCGATTCGATCCCGCTCCCTGCCCGTATCATTATGCTATGCGACTCTATCGATGCTATGCTATCAGACCGCCCCTATCGCCGCGCTCTTTCAATCGCCGAAGTCCAGAATGAAATAGCTCGCTGTTCAGGAACCCAGTTCGATCCATCCATCGTCGCAATTGTCGTGGCAAAGGGTACATTGGAGCGGGCCGTCGCTCTCATCGGCGCGGAAATCGGTCTCGGCAACCTTGAGCTGGCAACATGGGCCTAAGATAGACAACTCAAGAACTGTCCCAAGGCTTGAGTAACAAGGTCCTGATTGTGCATGTCGAGAGGGATGTCCTGCTCTTAGATTACCCATGCCTTCTTGGCGTTGTCGCTCATTCACCCAATGCCAATGTCGCCATATCTGCGGACTCTGGGTGACGTCCAGATACAAGTTGACAACAGCGTCATCTTACTTTCGATCCGTGAGGGAGCTCTTCTCGGATACCTGTGCTCGCGGCCAGGCTTACGCGTACCTCGGTCTGAACTTGCCAGCATATTTT
>DASUSS010000017.1:0-46566 GCA_036374995.1 Longimicrobiales bacterium
TACGACACGGGCCGGCTCGCCGTGGCCGCGCTGACGGCCGCGATCCCGTCCCTGCTCGCCACGATCGCACTGCTCGTGCTGTTCTCGGTCGCGTGGGGCGTGCTGTCGCTCGAGGTGATCGAGCGCTCGACGGCCGGGCTGAGTTCGCTCGTGGCGGCGACGGTACTCGTGTTCACGGCGTTCGAGGTGTACTGGCTGCGGCGGGAGCGGCGCAGGAGCGACTGGTACTACGCGATCGCGGCGATGGCGGCGCTCGACCTCGCGCTGTTCGTGCTGTGGCTGCTGCCGGCGGCCGGCCTCGCCGTCGCCGGCCCGACCGTGCCGACGCCGGAGCTGATGCGCGGGTTCGGGCCGCTCGTGTACTTCCAGCCCGCGATCGCGTGGGCGGGTGCATTCCTCGTGCTCGGCGTCGTACGCGCGGGCGTGTCGCGCTGGATGCGCAGCTACGAGCGCGTGAGCGCGCGCGCATCGCTCGACCGCGTGCTCAGCCGGCTGCTGTTCATGGCCGGGTTCTGGGCGGCGGCGAGCGGGCTGTGGCTGATCGCGATGACGCTGCACACGCGCACCGCGAGCCTGGCCGTTCCGGCGGCGGTCTACTCGATCGTGACGAGCGCAGTCGCGACGATCTTCGTGTGGAGCCGGAAGCTCGGCACGGACCAGCCGAGCAAGCCGTTCGGCAGCGCGCTCGCGGCCCGGCTCAAGCCGCGCATCCCGCAGCTGCTCGCGTACGCAGTCGTGCTGCTCGTCACGGTCGGCGTGATGGCGGGAGTAATCCGCGCGGCCGCGCAGCTCGGCGCGATCGTGGCGGGCGCCGCGATCGTCACCGCCGCGACGCTCGTGTTCTTCCACCCGAACCGCGTCGGGCTGCACTCGTTCTATCGCAGCCGCCTCGCGCGCGCGTACCTCGGCGCGCCGCACGCGCGCGATGACGAGCCGCCGTTCACTGAGGAGGCGAAGGGCGACGACATCCAGCTGCGGAACCTGAACGCGAACCGGCCGCTGCACCTGGTGTGCTGCACCGTGAACGACCTGACGCCGCCCGAGCCGCTCACGAACCTCCAGCGCGGTGCCGCGAGCGCGGTGCTGTCGGCGAAGGGGTTCGGCGTGACGGACGGGCGCGAGCTGTACTGGAGTCCGTGGAACGGAACGTCGCCCACGCTCGGCGCGGCGATCACCGCATCGGGCGCGGCGTTCAACTCGATGATGGGCATGTTCTCGAAGCGGTTCGGTCCCGCGGCCACGTTCGTGCTCGCGATGCTGAACCTGCGGCTCGGCATCTGGCTGCGTCACCCGAAGACGATGACGACGACCGAGCCGCGCACCGGACTCGGGAAGCGCATCGCGCGCATGGCGCCGCGCTCCGCGAAGGAGTGGTGGCTGCCGGGCTGGCTGTTCTACAAGGAGCTGTTCGGTGTGTCGCACGCGGGCTCCACCGACGTGCACCTCTCCGATGGCGGTCACTTCGAGAACATGGCGGTCTACGAGCTGATCCGCCGGCGCTGCCGCTACATCATCGCGGCGGACTGCGGTGCGGACCCGGACCGCGCGTTCGACGATGTCGCGAACCTGATCCGGCGCGTGCGCCAGGACTTCGGCGCGGAGATCCGGCTGGACGTGAGCCCGCTGTTCCTGGATGATCGGCAGTGCGCGCGCCAGCCGATGGTCGCGGGTGACATCCACTACCGGAACGGCGAGGTGGGCGTGCTGCTGCTGTTCAAGCCGACGCTCACGGGCGGCGAGCCGCCCGACATCCTCCAGTACCGCACGCGCAACCCGCGCTTCCCGAACGAGTCGACGGGCGACCAGTTCTACGACGAGGCGCAGTGGGAGTCGTACCGCCGGCTGGGCGAGTACGCGGTGGACACCGCGTTCGCGTTCCTGCGGAAGTCGCGCTCGCTCGCGCCCGTGCCGCAGCCGGTCGCGCCCGCCGCGACGCGCGAGGTGCATCTCGCGGGTCTCGCGCAGCCGTCCGCGGGTGCGCCGCGCGCCTACCCGTCCGGTTTCGTGTCGGGCGTGTTCAGTCGCGCGCGGTTCGAGTGGCTGCCGAAGCCGCCGGACTTCGAGCGGCGCATGGAGCGGTTCGTCGAGCGGGCGGCGGAGCTCGATCTCGAGATTGCGGACGGGCTCCGGCGCAGCGTGCTGCTGCACGCGACCGGCGGTGCGCCGCAGTCGCCGGGCGTCGCCGCGTACCTGAAGGACCTGGTGTGGCTGCCGGAGGGCAGTCAGCTGGACGATGCGCTGCTCACGCTGCGCCGCGCCCTGCTGTTCATCGAGGAGACGTACTACGGCTGGGATCTCGAGCACACGCACAGCCGCCCGCTCGGTCTCGGCATCATGAACTACATCGGCCGCTGGTCCGCGACGCCGCTGCTGCACGTGTGGTGGCCGCTGCTCAAGGGCCTGCACTCGCCGCCGTTCACGAGCTTCATGGAGCGCACGTTCGGACTCGCCGGCATCCAGCCGTCCGAGGAGGATGGCGGCGCCACCGATGTGATCACGGAGACGCGCGAGCCGGACACGACCGGGTACGCGACGTTCCTGTGGCGTCTCACCGCATCGCCGCACACCGCGCCGCCGGTGACCGACGGCGTGTCGTACATCGGCTACCACCTGCGCATGATGTACCTCGGCCAGCGCGTGTACAGCGTGCAGGCGGCGATGCTGCGCGCGGTCCGCACGCGCGACGCGCTCATCTGGGATGCGTCCGACTTCTTCGTCCCGGCCGGCCTGTGGGGCATCGGCATCGGCGAGGACTTCCTGCACCGGCTGCGGCAGGTGCAGCGCCGTGACCACGCCGACCAGGTCGTGCGGCTGAAGCGCCCGGACGGCTCCGATCCGGGCGCGGCGAAATCGCTCGCGGACCAGCTGCGGATGTACCGCACGGCGGGATTCGTCGAGGGTGGCATGGAGCGGGACCCGCGCGGCGGCGGCGTGGCGTCGATCTGGCTGACGCGGTACGCGGCGGCCGACGCTCAGGGCGCGCCGCTGCCGGAGATCGCCGGTATGGCCTGAAGCCCGGGCGGCGTCGCCGGTGACGCGGGCGGCGCCCGGCTCGAGGAACGGCGCGGCGCGGACCTTCTTGACTTGCCGCCCGCGGCGCGCTAACGTGCGCTCCACAACACGGTCGTGGTGATTTGCCGCCGCTTGCAGCCACGTAAAACAAGTGCTAAAGAGCGTGCCCGGCGGCATGGTCCGTCGGGCTTTTTCGTTAGGAGCGACATGGTTCACGCAGTGCTGCCCATGATGATGCGCCGGATGATGATGCGCCGTTCTCCACGGGGAGAAGCGGCCCGGCGCCGTCGTGCGCGAGCGGTGTAGACCGCGCGCTCCGCAACAGGAACCGGCCGGCCCTCTCCCCGTCGAGAGGGCCGGCCTTTTTTTCATCCCGCTCACCGAGGAGCCGACCATGTCCGGGACACACAGCCGTGCGCCTGCCGTCGAACGTGTGCCGCTCGACGCCTACATCACGACCGGCACATCGCCCACGCGACACCGTCGCTACGACACCGTCCACGTGCTCGGCCCGGGCGCCGTGGGCGGCGCGCTGCTGCGCCGCCTCGCCGACGACCGGCGCCGCGTCATCGCGGTCACCGACTCGACCGGTACGGTGCACGATGCGCGCGGCGTCGACATCGCGTCGGTCCTGGCGTGGAAGCGCGCCGGGCGCGCGCTGCGCGACCATCCGGGACCGCACGCGCCCGCCGGCGCGGCGGCGATCGAGCACGTCGATGCGGACATCATCGCCGACTGCACGTCGACGGACCTGGATCGCGCCGGATGGACGGCGGTGCTGAGCGCGGCGCTCGCGCGCGGTGCGTGCGTCGCGTCGGCCGCGAAGGCGGCGCTGTGCGACGCGGGCGCCGAATGGCTGACCGGCGAGCACGGCGCGCGTGTGGGCATCAATGCGGTGCTCGGCGGCACGGGCCGGCAGCTGATCGGAGAGCTGGACGAGCTGCGCCGGCGGACGCGCGGCATCGCGATCGTCGGCAATGCATCGACGACGGCGATCCTCGAGGCGATCGAGCGCGGCGGCTCGCTGGAGGAGGGCATCGGCGAGGCGCAGCGGCGGGGATACCTGGAGCCGGACCCGGAGCTGGACCTGCGGGGGACGGATGCGGCCATCAAGCTCGCGATCGTCGCCGGCATCGTGACGGCGCGGCGCATCGACCCGCGCGCCATCGCCGTCGAGGACATCCGGAGCGTCGACCCGTTCGTGGTACGTGCGCGCGCACGCGGCCACGCCACGACGCGGCTCGTCGCCCGGCTCACGGACGAGGGCGTGCTGCGCGTGGCGTACGAGGAGGTCGCGCGCGAGTCGCTGCTCGCGGCGCCGTGCGGGCGCGTGGTCTACGAGTACCGGCTCGGGCGCGGCGAGCGCCGCTTCCACTTCGGCACGGGGCTCGGCGCGGATGCGACGGCGGACGCGCTCCGGAGCGACATCGGTCACCTCGGCGCGCACGCGGCCGTGCACGCGCAGCGCCGCGCGGGTGCACGATGAGCACGGTCCTGAAGCCGGCACCGGCGCGCGCGCGCGCCGCGGCGATCGGCACGCTGCCGCTCGAGCACGGCGGCGCGCTGCACGACGTGCGGATCGCATACGAGACGTACGGTGATCCGCAGGCAGCTGCGGTGCTCGTGCTCGGCGGCATCTCGGCCGGACGGCACCTGCTGCCGACCGACGCGGATCCGCGGCCCGGCTGGTGGCCGGGCGTCGCCGGCGCGGGCCACGCGCTCGACCCGGAGCGCTGGCACCTGATCGCGATCGACCACGCCGGCGGCCGCGGCGACTCGTCGCACCCCCGGCCGGGCGAGGAGTGGCCGGCGCTCACGACGCGGGACCAGGCCGACGCGATCGTCGCGCTGCTCGATGCGATCGGCGTGGCGCGGCTGCATGCGGTCGTCGGCGCGTCCTACGGCGGGATGGTCGCGCTCGCGCTCGCCGCGCGCGCGCCCGGCCGTGTCGCCCGCGTGGTCGCGCTCTGTGCCGCGCACCGCCCGCATGCGATGGCGACCGCGATCCGGTCGGTGCAGCGCCGCATCGTACGCGACGCGATGCGACGGGGAGATGGCGCGCGCGGTGTCGGCATTGCACGCGCGCTCGCGATCACGACGTACCGTACGGCTGCGGAATTCGACGGGCGCTTCCGCGGCACGCCGCGCTTCGATGACGGCGTTGCCCGGCTCCCGGTGGACTCGTACCTGGATCATCACGCGCGCGAGTACGCGCGCACGTTCCCGCCCGAGTGCTTCCTGACGCTGTCGCAGTCGCTGGACCTGCACGCGGTCGAGCCGGACGCGATCCGCGCGGCGTGCACGCTGATCTGCTTCGACTCCGACACGCTCGTGCCGCCACGCGACGTGCGCGCGCTCGCGGCCGCCCTACCGCACGGCGCCGCCGTGACGTGCATCGAGACGCCGTACGGCCACGACGGATTCCTCAAGGAGACGGACGCGGTGAGCCGCGCGCTCCGGCGCGCGCTCGCGGACGAGCCGGTGGAGCCGCCCGGGCTCGCCGGAGCGCCGCCGCCCTGCGGAGCGGACGGCGCGCCGGTCACGCACTATGCCGCGCGCAGCACGCGCGCCGGAGCGGACGCCGCGACGACGGCCGTCCGCGCCGGCATTGCGACCGATGCGCAGCACGGTGCCGTGATCCCGCCGATCCACCTGTCGACGACGTTCTCGTTCGACGGGCTCGACGGCAGGCGCACGTACGACTACACGCGCTCCGGCAACCCGACGCGCGATCTGCTCGCCGGCGCGATCGCGGAGCTGGAGCACGGCGCGGCCGGCATCGTCACGGCGACGGGAATGGCCGCGATCGCGGTCGTGCTCCAGCTGCTGCGCCCGGGCGACCTGCTGATCGCGCCGCACGACGGCTACGGCGGGACGTACCGTCTGATGCGCGCGCTCGCGCGCCGGCAGGCGCTCGACCTCGAGCTCCTGGACCTGACGCGGCCGGACGCGTGCGCGCACATCCGCGCCCGCGCGCCGCGCATGGTGTGGATCGAGACGCCGAGCAATCCGCTGCTGCGCATCACCGACATCGCGGCGGTCGCGGCCGCGGCGCGCGCTGCCGGCGCGCTGTGCGTCGTCGACAACACGTTCCTCTCGCCCGCGCTCCAGACGCCGCTCGACCTGGGCGCCGACATCGTCGTGCACTCGACGACGAAGTATCTGAATGGCCACAGCGACGTGGTGGGCGGCGCGATCGTCGCGCGCACGGCGGCACTGGGCGAGGAGCTGGGGTGGTGGGCGAACTGCACCGGTGCGACCGGCTCGCCGTTCGATGCATATCTCACGCTGCGCGGACTGCGCACGCTGCACGCCCGCATGCGCGTGCACGAGGAGAACGCGCGCGCGGTCGCGGAGCTGCTGCACGCGCACGACGCGGTCGGCGCCGTGTACCACCCCGGCCTGCGCGCGCACCGGGGACACGAGATCGCCGCGCGCCAGCAGCGCGGGTTCGGCGCGATGGTGAGCTTCGAGCTGCGCGGCGGCATCCCGGCAGTGGAGCGGTTCGTCGGCGCACTGCGGTGCTTCACGCTGGCGGAATCGCTCGGCGGTGTGGAGAGTCTCGTCGCGCACCCCGCGACCATGACGCACGCCGCAATGGATCCCGCGGCGCGGCGGGCGGCGGGGATCACGGATTCGCTGCTGCGGCTCTCCGTCGGGATCGAGGCGGTGGAGGACCAGCTGTGCGACGTCCGGCGGGCGCTCGCGTGCGCCGGGCACGAGGTGGCGGGGCCGGGCCCGGACCGATAGCCGCTGTTGGTGCAGCACGCGCCGTTATACCTTCGGCACCATGGACACCCGGCACCTCATCGATCGTCTCGCCGCGCGCCTGCGCGAGGCCGGCTCGCAGCCGGTCGCGCACGCGGTGGTCGAGGAGTTGTGGCTCGCGGTCGTGGACGGCAGTCTGGACAGCGGCGAGCGGCTGCCGACGCCGCGCGAGCTGGCGATCGAGCTGGGCGTGAGCCCGCGCAGCATCGAGCGTGCGTACGAGGAGCTGGCCCGGCGCGGCGTGGTCGTGTCCCGCGCGGGCGCCGGCACGTTCGTGAGCCTGGCACCGCCGTCGGACGAGGACCGCACACGTCACGAGCAGTTCGCCGCGCTGTGCCGCGAGGCGGTCGAGCGCGCGGATGCGCTCGGTTTCGACGTCGACGATCTGATCGACGCGCTCGCGGAATACCGGACGGCCGAGCGGGCGAAGCCGCATCCGTGAGCTGGCGCGTCGGTTCCCGGCGGCCGCGCGCCACGCGCGAGCGCGCGGTAGCCCGGTCCGGGGTGGCGCCGTAGGTTCCTGAACGACGCGCTCCGGAATTTCGCACGCCGAACGACAGGAGCCACGCTCATGATCACACCTCTCGTGCCGTCGCGACGATCGGATCGCAGCAGCGTACCGATCGCGGGCGGCAGCTCGCCGAACGATACACGATTCCCCATGGCCGCGGCGGCCGCGGGCGCGATCGGCGCCGGCGTTCTCGGCGGCGGTCTCCTGCTTGCCGGCGTGATGGCGCCCATCGCCGCCGTCGCCGGCGCGGTCGCGGCGCTCGCGCTCGGCTCGTCCATCAAGTACACGGACCAGTGGGAGAAGGCGGTCGTGCTGCGGCTCGGCCGCTTCCGCGGCCTGCGCGGACCGGGCTTCTTCGCGATGGTCCCCGTGCTCGACCGCATTGGCTACCACATCGACCAGCGCATCCGCACCACCGCGTTCGGCGCGGAGTCCTGCCTCACGAAGGACACCGTGCCCGTCGACGTGGACGCGATCGCGTTCTGGGTCGTCTATGATGCCGAGCGCGCGGCGCTCGAGGTGCAGGACTACCAGCAGGCCGTCGTGCTCGCGGCGCAGACCGCGCTGCGCGACGCGATCGGCAAGCACGACCTCGCCGAGCTGATCCAGTCGCGCCGCGAGCTGGGCCACGGCCTCCAGGAGGCGCTCGACCGGAAGATGCACGACTGGGGCATCCAGGTGCAGTCCGTCGAGATCCGCGATGTCGTCATCCCGAAGGCGCTCGAGGAGGCAATGTCCCGGCAGGCCCAGGCCGAGCGCGAGCGCCAGGCCCGCATCATCCTCGGCACCGCCGAGACGGAGATCGCGTCCAAGTTCGTCGAGGCCGCCGAGCGCTACAGCGAGAACCCCGTCGCCCTGAACCTGCGCGCGATGAACATGCTCTACGAGAGCATCGTGAAGCGCGGCTCGCTCATGGTCGTGCCCTCCGGCCTCGCCGACTCGCTCAACCTGCCGGGCATCATGGGCATGGCCGGCGCGGCCGGCATGAAGGCGCCGCAGGAGCCGGACAGCGAGACGCCGCCGCACATCGCCGTGGAGCGGACGCCGGCCGGGTAATCCGCGCCGGAACGGGGCTGCATTCCGGTGTACGGCACGGCACGCGAGCTCCGCGGTCGCCCGCCGTGTGCGGTATGATGTTTGCCCCCATCCATGCAGCTTTCCGGATACGTCTGGATTCCGTCCCCGAAGGGGTTCCGTGGCGCGCTTCGACCATGCCAGCGCGGTGCACTCGACCGCACGACCGAGGCTATGAGGAAACCGCACCGACCGCCGCAGGACGGGGCCGCGTTCGACGCGGCCCGGCGGTCCGCGGGGGCCGCCCACGAGACAGTCGACCTGCACCGGCTCCTGGTGCAGACCGTCCGGGAGTACGCGATCTTCGCGCTGGACCGGACGGGGCACGTGCTGACGTGGAACGCGGGTGCGCAGCGGGCGAAGGGGTACACGGCGGAGGAGATCCTAGGCAGTCACTTTTCCGTGTTCTATCCGCCCGACGAGGTGGCGGCGGGGAGGCCGGAGCGGCAGCTGCGGGAGGCGGTCCGATTGGGGAGTGTGGCGGACGAGGGTTGGCGGGTGCGGAAGGACGGCTCGCGCTTCTGGGCGGACGTGGTGATCACGGCACTGCGGGATGACGCCGGCGAGCTGATCGGGTTCGCGAAGGTGACGCGGGACCTGACGGAGCGGCGGCACGCGGACGAGTCGCTGCGCCGGAGCGAGGAGCGGTTCCGTCTGCTCGTCCAGGAGGTGCAGGATTACGCGATCTTCATGCTGGACCCGGATGGCCGTGTCGCGACGTGGAACACGGGTGCGGAGCGGATCAAGGGATACACCTCGGCCGAGATCATCGGGCGTCACTTCTCCGTGTTCTACCCTGCCGCAGCCGTCGAGTCGGAGTTCCCGCAGTACGAGCTGCGGGTGGCCGCGGAAGTGGGGCGGTTCGAGGACGAGGGCTGGCGCGTCCGCAAGGACGGCTCGCTGTTCTGGGCGAACGTCGTGATCACGGCGTTGCGCGATGAGTCGGGCGAGCTGATCGGGTTCGCGAAGGTGACGCGCGACCTGACGGAGCGGCGCCGGTCGGAGGAGCGGGCGATCGCGGACGCGCGCCGGCTGGCGGAGATGGACGCGGCGAACCGCGCGAAGCTGGAGTTCCTCAGCACGGTCTCGCACGAGCTGCGAACGCCGCTGAATGCGATCGGCGGGTACAGCGATCTGCTGACGCTCGAGGTGCCCGGCAAACTGAACGAGACGCAGAGGCAGTTCCTGGAGCGGATCCGGAAGGGGCAGCAGCACCTGCTCGCGCTGGTCAACGACCTGCTCAACTACACGCGGGTCGAGGCCGGCCGCCTCGAGTACGACATCGGGCCGATCCGCGTGCGGGCTGCCCTGGACGATCTGGTCGCGCTGATCCAGCCGCAGGCTGAGGCGAAGGACCTCCAGCTCGAGATCGGCAGCTGCCCGCCGCAGACGATGGCGTGGGCGGACGCCGCGCGCGTCCAGCAGATCCTGCTGAACCTGCTGTCGAACGCGATCAAGTTCACGCCGCGCGGCGGCCGGGTCAGTCTCGTGTGCTCCTCGAGCGACGGCCAGGTCGGCATCACGGTGCTGGACACCGGGCCGGGCATCCCGGAGGACAAGCAGCACGCCGTGTTCGAGCCGTTCGTCCAGCTCGGCCGCTCGCTCACCAGCTCGCACGACGGGGTCGGGCTCGGCCTGTCGATCAGCCGCGAGCTCGCGCGCGCCATGGGCGGCGACCTGAAGCTGGTCAGCCGGCCCGGCGAGGGCTCCGCATTCACGCTCATCCTGCCCCGCGGCGCTCCGGCCGCCGATCGGCCGTGAGGCTCACATTCCGCGCCCCGCGGTTTTAGATTCCAACGACCCCGACACACGACGAATCACCGCGCTGCCGCGAATGAGTTCAGTTCCGGACAGAAACGAAGCCGAGAAGGTGCTGTTCGTGACCGTGCGGCTCCGCGAGGGCGTGGTCCCGCCGCCGGACGCGACCTGGCTCGTGCCCGGCAACGTCTACGACGCGTTCGTCGTGCTGGTCGACGATCGCGAGGCGTTCGTCCGGATCCTCGGCCCGGATGGCGCGCGCGTGGTCATGTCCTCGCGCGATGTGAGACGGCTCGCCGACGACTGGCCGGACCACTGACGCGCCGATCGCTGCTGCACGGAGCTTGCCTCCTTTCCGCCGGGTTCCGCATTTCCCGACCCTCATCCCGGCGGCCGAATGCCGAAAAGAACTGCCGAACGAGTGCCGACCGATCCGGCCGCCGCGCCCGCGCACACGAGTGCCGACGCGCGCTACGAGCAGCTCGTGCGGACCACGCCCCAGACGATCTTCGCGCTGGACGCGGAGGGCCGGTTCACCGAGCTGAATCCGGCCGGCGAGGCGCTGGTCGGCCGCCCGGCTGCAGAGCTGCTGGGTCGCCGCTTCGATGCCGTCTTCGATCCCGCCGACCTGGCGGTGGCGGAGGAAGCGTTCGCCCGGCTGATGACGGGCGCGGAGGACATCGTCGAGGTCGAGGTCCACATCACGCGTCCGACGGGAGAGCGGCGCCTCGTCCACGTCCGCGGCGGCGCCGTGCGGCAGGACGGCCGGCCGGTCGGCACGCACGGCGTCGCGCGCGACATCACGGAAATGCGGGAGGCGGAGCGAGGCCTCCAGATCGCGAACGCGCGGCTCGCCCAGATCCTCGCGACCAGTCCCACGATCCTGTACACGCTGCGGGTCCAGCCGAACGGCCGCCCCGTTCCGCTCTGGGTGAGCGACAACATTGCCATCATCCTGGGCTACGAGCCGGCTGAGGCGCTCCGGCCGGACTGGTGGTCCGACCGGCTGCACCCCGACGATGCCGGCGTGGCGCGCGACGCGGAACGGATCACGGAGTCGGGCGCGGTCTCGCGCGAGTACCGCTTCCGCGATGGCCACGGGACCTGGCGGTGGATCCACGATGAGCAGCGGCTCGTGACCGCCACGGAGATCGTGGGGTCGTGGACGGATGTGACGGAGCGACGCGCGGCCGAGGCGGCGCTCGCGGCCGCCGAGCTGCACTACCGCCGCCTCGTCGAGAACAGCCCGTACGGCATCTACGTGCTCGACCGGGACGGCCGCTTCATCGAGATCAACCAGGCCGGCCTCGAGATCCTCGGCCGCACGGCCGATCAGGTGATCGGCCGATCGTTCGCCGACGTCATCCTGCCGGAGGATATGCCGAAGGCGGCGGAGTCGCTGCGCCGTCGGCTCGCGGGCGAAACGGACATCAGCAACGTCGAGCTGCGCGTGGTGCGGCCGTCGGGCGAGTCGCGGATGCTGCACATCCGCGCCGTCGCGATCACGGACGAGGCCGGCAGCGTCACCGGCACGCACGGCGTCGCGCGCGACATCACGGAGGACGTGCGGAACCAGCAGCAGCTGCGGCGCGCCGAGCGGCTCGCGACCGTGGGCACGCTCATCGGCGGCGTCGCGCACGAGCTCAACAACCCGCTCCAGGCCATCAACAACTTCGCAGCGCTGCTGCTCGAGGACGCGCACACCGAGCAGGAGCGCGAGGACCTGGAGACGATCCGGCGCGAGGCCGCACGCGCAGCGAAGATCGTCGCCGACCTGCGCCTGCTCGCGCGCGACACGCAGGACGTGCTGGGCCAGCGCACCAGCGTCGACCTCAACGACATCGTGCGCCACGTGCTCAGGACGCGCGGCTACGCGCTCGCCGTCCGCAACATCGTCGTGCGCGCCGACCTCGCCGGCGACCTGCCGCCCGTTTCCGCCGACCGCGGCGACATCGAGCAGGTGCTCATCAATCTCATCGTCAACGCCGAGCAGGCCATGGATGCCGTGGCCGACTCCCGCCGCCTCATCATCCGCACGCGCGCGACCGGCACCGGCGTCGCGCTCCACGTCGTCGACACCGGACCCGGCATCCCGCGCGCGCACCTCGATCAGATCTTCGACCCGTTCTTCACGACCAAGCCGCGCAACGAGGGCACCGGGCTCGGCCTCTCGCTCGTCCACAAGATCATCACCGAGCACGGCGGCGAGATCTACGCCGAGAGCGAACTCGGCAACGGTGCCGCGTTCCACATCCATCTGCCCGTCGCGGCGGACATCGCGGTGGACGCCGGAGCGGTGGCCGATGCGCGGTTGCGCACGGCCGTCACACCGCTCCGCATCCTGATCGTCGAGGATGAGGCCGCGATCCGGAGCGCGGTGTCCCGCTTCCTGAAGCGGCGCGGCCACGCGGTCGATGTCGCGGTGGAGGGCGGCGAGGCGCTGCGCCTGCTGGAGTCGGGCAGGGAGTACGATGCGATCCTCTCCGACCTGCGCATGCCCGGACTCGGCGGCGACCAGCTGCTCGCGCGCCTGCGCGAGGCCGGGACCGGTCTCGACCGCCGCGTCATCTTCCTGACGGGCGAGGCGGCGAGCGGCGAGGCGGCGCGGGTGCTCGCGGAAGTCGGCGCACCCGTCATCTACAAGCCGATCGAGCTGAGGGCGCTCGCGCAGCGGATCGAGGAGCGGGTCGCGGAGCTCGGCACCCGCTGAGCCCCGGCCGCGTGCACGTCCAGCGCGATCGCCGCGGTGCTACATTGGGCGAGTCCGGCTGCGGGAACCACCAGCTTCGTCATCGGGATATCGTCGTTGCCGCGCACCGCACTCATCTGGGATGACGCCCTCGCCGGTTACCGCTTCACGTCCGGGCACCCGCTCGATCCGCGCCGGCTCGAGCTGACGATCGAGCTGATCCGGCGGCTCGGCCTGCTCGATGACGAGCACGCGATCGTGCCCGCACGCGTCGCCACGGACGCCGAGATCCGCACCGTGCACGCGCCGGAATTCGTCGACGCCGTCAAGTTCGCATCCTCGGCGGCCATGGCCATCCACACGCTCCGTCAGTTCGGACTCGGCAGCGAGGACGTACCCATCGTGCCCGGCATGCACGACGCCGCCGCACACATCGTCGGCGCCACGCTGCGTGCGGCGGAGCTCGTGATGGCCGGCGACGTCACGCGCGCGTTCAGCATTGCCGGCGGACTGCACCACGCGCGCCGCGCGGAGGCGTCCGGCTTCTGCATCTACAACGACCTCGCGGCCGCGATCCGCTGGATGCAGCAGGCGCATCACGCGCGCGTGCTGTACATCGACATCGACGCGCACCACGGCGATGGCGTGCAGTGGATCTTCTACGACGACCCGGACGTGCTCACGCTGTCGTTCCACGAGAGCGGCGCGTTCCTGTATCCGGGCACGGGGTTCGTGGAGGAGATGGGCGAGGGGGACGGCTACGGCTACTCGGTGAACGTGCCGCTCGACCCGCACACGGATGACGACTCGTTCCTCGACTGCATGCGGACCCTCGTGCCGCGCATCGCGGACGTGTTCGGGCCGGACGTGATCGTGCTCCAGGCGGGCTGCGACTCGCACGTGCTGGATCCGCTCACGGACCTGCGCTGCACCACGCGGCTGCACCGCGATGCGACGCAGCTGGTCTGCGATGTCGCCGATGCCGTGTGCAGCGGACGCGTCGTCGCGACGGGCGGCGGCGGTTACGCGATCCACCAGGTCGTGCCGCGCGCGTGGACGCTCGTGTGGAGCGTGCTGTCCGACCTCGATCCCGGCACTGCGCTGCCGCCGGACTACATCGAGATGGTGGAGCGCGAGTGTGCCTGCACCGTGCCGCGCACGCTGGTCGATGCGCCCGATGCATTCGAGCGCACGCAGCCGTCGGTCGATGCCGCGAAGGCGAACCGCGCAACGGTCGATGCCGTGCGTCGCAAGTGCCTGCCGCTCATCACCGGCTGGGGGCTCGGCTTCTGACGTGACTCCGCTGCCCACCACCCTGATCGACCGCGAACGCCGACCGTTCACCGTGCGGCGGCTGGGCGCCGGCGACCGGCCGGCGCTCGAGACGATGTACCGCGCGTTCGAGCCGAAGCGCGGCGCACAGGGACTGCCACCGCTCGACAAGGCGCTCGGCCGCTGGCTCGACCGCGTGCTCGCACACGGCGAGCATCTCGGCGTCATCATCGACGGCGAGCTGCTCGGCCACGCAATGCTGTTGCCCATGGAGGACGGCCGTCTCGAGCTCGCGAACTTCCTGCACCAGTCCATTCGCAACCGCGGCATCGGCACCGCGATCAACCGCCTCGCGCTCGAGCTCGCACGCGAGCACGGCGCCACCGGCGTGTGGCTGTGCGTCGAGCCGTTCAACCGCGCGGCCGTCCGCTCCTACGAGAAGGCCGGCTTCAGGCGATTGCCCGGATCGCTGTGGGAGACCGAAATCGAGATGGAGGCGCGACTCTGATCGGGCCATCCGCCAACCGCGTGAAAACCCGGCAACTGGCCCGCACCCGGGCGCGAACGACATTGCGTGCAACGAACAGCACGTGTTTATTGGTGCGGCTGCATTTCCCCTGTCAGAATGCACCAGGGAGGCCATTGCAGGCCGATACGAGCCAGCCCCGGGTCCTGGTGGTCGACGATGACCCCGCCACGTGCGACATCCTGTCGCAGCTGCTGGGCTATCTGGGGTATGCGCCGCAGTGCCTGACCGATTCGACGGAGGCGCTGCCGCATCTGCTGCGTCAGCAGTATCACGCGGTGCTTCTCGATCTGGTGATGCCGGGACTGAGCGGGTTCGACCTGCTGCGTGCGGTGAAGGCGGAATCGGGTTCCGCACAAACGCCGGTGATCGCGGTGTCGGCGCACATGGACCTGAGGCACAAGGCGCGCGAGCATGGCTTCCACGCGTTCATCGAGAAGCCGGTCGAGCTGGCGAAGCTGAGACCGGTGCTCGATCGGATCCTGCCGGCGAGCTGAGAGCGAATCGTACGGAAACAATGAAGCCCGCAGCCTGAAGAGGCGCGGGCTTCATCGTCCCGGGGAGGCGCGTCGGCTACATGAGCTCGACGCGGTCGCGGCGCGTGTCGGGCGCCGGTCGGGCGAGCGGCTCCGGGGTCGGGACGCCTGGTTCGCTGGTGTCGGGGCCGGGCTCCGCGTCGGCGGGCTCCGCAGGCTCGATCATGGAGCGCCACGCCGCCTGCTGCTGATTCATCGACGTGAAGACCACCCACTGCGTGGATCGGCGCACGGGACCTCCTGTGGATCGGACGCTGCGATGCGGAACAGTGCCCTGCTTCCTCCTGTGCAGTGCACGCCGTGTGCCGCGGGCTGCACCGTTCGACAAGTCGGTGCGTGACAGCGAGTTGAGTCCGGTCGTTCGGGGCGGATGCGAGGTCGGTCGCCGCGGCTGCGGCGCGGCACCGTGTGGGCGTCGCCCCACAGGCGGACGCGGCGGGCTCGCGGCGTGCGCACGCGCCGCGAGCACGCGACTTGCACCGATCCACGGGATGCGAGCGAATGATGCAACTGCCGTTACAGCCGGCATTTAGGAGGTTCTATGATCGGGACACTGCTCAAGGCTGTCGCCTACTCGAAGGCGCCGCGCACCACGTTCTCGGTGCTGCACCCGGCCAAGGCCGTGCTCTTCCGGAAGTTCCAGTGGGACATGCGGCACGCGCACGCGCCGCGCGTCACCGCGATCGGCGCGGCCGCACTCGCGCTGCCGCTCGGCATGTGGCTGGGCCGGAAGCGGGCGCGGCGTGCGAACGGCGCGGCGGAAGGCTACGAGGGCGTGATCACCGAAGGGCCGGGTCCGATGCGCGCGGGCGAGCGCGCCGGACTCGAGGATCAGACGGTTCCCCGCGTCTGATCCGCCGCGGACCGTGATCCGCGGGTCGTACAGGAGCCGTCGGTGCCGTCGCACCGGCGGCTTCCTGCTTTCGTGTGGCGGGCGTCATGCCGCGGCCGGGTCGCGGGGTGCCCGTCCGGGGCCTCACCCGCGCCGGCCCTCCGGATTGTCCTCCAGTAGCATTTCCCCGACGCGGATCATGCCGCGGCCACGTTCCTCCAGCAGCCTGCCGAAGCGGCGGAGCACGTCGGGCGTGACGCGCTGCGGGTTCGTGCGCGCATCGCGCAGGTCGGCGATCGGGATGCCGAGGGCGGCGGCGAGCTCCTCCTCGGTGCCCATGAAGAGACGGGCGGCGCTGGCGAAATCGAGAGGCACGGCTGCTCCGTGAGCGGGGCGGAGGGGCGCGGGTTCGGGCCCGCGGTGTTCGGATTCTGGGGTCTCGGACGTCATATAACCAGAGGCGGTCTGCATCGGGATCGGGGGAGGAGCCATGAGACGAGGAGTGCGGGTATTCGCGCTCGGCTGCGCGGCGGTGGCTCTGGCGTCGTGCGAGCTGGTGTTCGGTCCGGACCGGGACGCCGCGCCGCTGGAGCGGCTGCCGCGCGACCTCAGCGCGGCGGAGCAGGCGGTCATCGCGGGGAGCAACACGTTCGCGTTCGACATCCTGCGCGCGACGGCCGAGCGCGACACATCGCAGAACGTGATGCTGTCGCCGCTGAGCGCATCCATGGCGCTCGGCATGACGCTGAACGGAGCGCGCGGGCAGACGTTCGATGAGATGCGCGACGTGCTCGGCTTCGCGGGACTCGAGCAGGATGCGATCAACGCGTCGTACGAGTCGCTGATCGACCTGCTGCTCGGCCTCGACGACGCGATCGACATGCGCATCGGCAACTCCGTCTGGGCGAGGAGCGGCGTACCGTTCCACTCGACGTTCATGGATGCCGTGCGGCAGGCGTTCGCTGCGGAAGTCGCGAGCCTCGACTTCAGTGCGCCGGACGCGTCCGCCACGATCAACGACTGGGTCGATCGCAGCACGAACGGCAGGATCCGCAGGATCGTGCCGGACGCGATTCCGGACGACGTCGTGATGTACCTCATCAACGCGATCTACTTCAAGGGCAGCTGGACGGAGCAGTTCGATCCGGCGCGCACGAGGGATGCGCCGTTCCAGCGGGCGGACGGCAGCACGACGACGGTGCGGATGATGTCGCGCGAGAAGCGCGGGATGCACTACTACGCGGACGCCGATGTCGAGGTTGCGGAGCTGCGCTATGGGCGCGGCGCCTGGGTCATGGACATCGTGCTGCCGCGCCAGGGCACCATCGACGAGGTCATCGCGTCACTCGACGAGGCGCGGTGGAACACGTGGCTCGGCGGACTGCACGAGTCGAACGTGCAGCTCGGCCTGCCGAAGTTCCGGCTCGAGTACGAGACCCGCATGAACGATGCGCTCGTCGCGCTCGGCATGGTCGCCGCGTTCACCGATCACGTCGCCGACTTCACCGGACTCTCGCCGATCGGCGATCAGCTCGTCATCACGGAAGTCAGGCAGAAGACGTTCATGAACGTCGACGAGGAGGGCACGGAGGCCGCGGCCGCGACATCCGTCGGCATCGGCGTGACGAGCGCACCGCCGCGCATGGTCGTCGACCGCCCGTTCCTCGTCGCGATCCGCGAGCGGTTCAGCGGGTCGATCCTGTTCATCGGGAAGGTGGGGTCGCCGTGAGGAAGGAGCGCGCGGCTCCGTAGCTCCGCCGCTCCGCGGTGTGGCTTCGCGGCTCGGTTGCGCAACGGTGGGGAGCCCGAGGCAGACCCGGAGCTCCGGAGCTACGGAGCCCCGGTTCCCTCAGTAAATGAAGACCGGCGTGCCGACGTCGACGAGGTGATACAGCCGGTCGACGTCCTCGTTGGTGAGGCGGATGCAGCCGTGGCTGACGGCGCCGCCGACGGTGTCCTCGTTGAACGGGTTCGTGCCGTGCAGCAGGTAGCCGTCGCCGAGGTCGAGCTTGTACGGGCCGAGCGCGTCCGGCACGCGACGCTGTGCCGTGCTGAACGGCGGCATGAAGATGCGGCCGTCGAAGATGATCTCGGTGCCGGGCGTGAACGCCCAGAAGTTGCCGAAATGGTTGACACGGCCGACCTGCCCGTCCCGCACCACGATGTGTGATCCGTCGGACAGCTCGATCTCGTCGTCCTCCTCCAGCCGCACCAGCTCCAGGCCGCGGTGCGCGGCCTTCTCCATGTAGTGCCAGTCGGGGACGGTCCAGACCGGATCCGGCTGCTTCGACCGTACGCTGCGCCGGCCGGTCGGCGTCTCGAACCGGAACTTCCGACCCTCGTACTCGAAATCGGTACCCATGCCGATGCCGACGGGCACGTTCATGATCGTGTCCCGACCGACGATCAGCCGCAGCCGCCGCTCGTTCGTCGACACCAGGATCTTCGTGCCGCGGTACGCCTGCGCGGCGCGATGGACCGCACGGTTCGCGGGCTCCGCGCTCCGCGCCTCCGCCGGCTCCTCCGCAGGACCCGCCATCTGCGCCTGCACCGGCGCCAGTTGCGCCGCACACAGCAGCACTGCCGCCAGCGCGCCGCCGCGCATCGGGTTCACCCGCCTGGTGTGAGACATTGCTCCTCCTGATTCGTGCAGACCTCGGTCCGCTCGTGATCTGGAAGAATGCACGGACGGTGCCAGCTCCTGCTCCCGGGTGATACCCCGTATCGTTGCATGGTGCCATCACATAGCGGCGGGCCCGATGAGGGGCGGGCGCAACAGCGGGGCGGGGCGCCGGCGCTGCGCAGCCCCTGGAGCCGGATCTTCTCAGAAGATGAAGACGCGGGTCCCGACGGGCACCATGGGGTAGAGCCGCTCGAGGTCCTCGTTCGTCATGCGGACGCAGCCGTGGCTGACCGCCTCGCCGATGGACTCCTCGGTGAAGAGGTTGGTGCCGTGGATCAGGTAGCCGTCGCCGGTGTCGAGCTTGTAGGGTCCGAGCGCGTCGGGGACGGCGCGCTGCTCGGTGCCCATGGGCGGGACGAAGACCTTGCGGTCGAACATGATCTCCATCCCGGGCGGGAACGGCCAGAAGTTACCGAACTGGTTCAGGCGGCCGACGTTGCTGCCGATCGTCAGGATGAAGGAGCCGTCCTCGAGCTCGTACTTGGTGTCCTTCGTGAGGCGGACGAGGTCGTAGCCGTAGGCGTGCGCGCGCTCCATGTAGTGCCACTCGGGGACCGTCCAGCGCGGCGCCTCGGCCTTGCCGATGACGGTGCGCTGGCTGCGCGGCGTCTCGAACCAGAAGCGCCTGCCCTCGAACTCGAACGCGCGGCCCATCCCGATCGCGACCGGGACGGACATGAGCGTGTCACGGCCGGCGACGAGCCAGAGCCAGCGGTCCTCGGTGGAGACGAGGATCTTCGTGCCGGTCGCACGGTCGGCGGCGGCGAGCAGGGAACGGCCGCGGGCGTCGGGCGGCGTGCTCGGCTTGCCGAGGCGTGTGGCCGGGATCGGCGACGTGGACCGGGGCGCCTGCGCCAGCGCCGGAGTGGCGCTGACGGCTGCGGCGAAGATGAGTGCGGCTGTGACCGCTGAACGGAGCTTCATGGTGATGCCTGCTGCGTCCGGGGAGAATCTCACGGGTCGCCGTCTGCTTCGGATACTACCACCTCTGGCGCTACAAGTTCACGAGCCGGCTCTGCGCCGGGCGCGGTCCGGGCCGCGAAGCGCGACGCGAATGCCGGGGGCGAGGTCGGAGGCAGCTCGGCATCGAACGGCCAGGGTGCCCAGGTCTGGCCGACCGGGCGCGAGCCGACGCCCATGGCGTAGATGACGGCCTCCCTGATGCCGTCGATCCGCAGCAGCCGTTCGACGGCAACGTCCACGAATGCGGCGGTGCAGAAGGGCGCGAGGCCGAGCGACGTGGCGACGAGACAGAAAGTCTGACAGAAATGTCCCGCCTCCAGCAGTACGACGCGATAGGCGCGCGGAAAATCGTACTTCCTCTGCACCCGCCCGAACAGCGATGTGGTGAATACAACAGCGGACGGACGATCGAATCCGGAACCCTGCGGGAACAGTCGCTCCGTATCCGCCCGCGTCGTCGTGCCGTCCAGCAGAAGCAGGGCATGCGTCTCCGGGCAATAGTGATACGTGCCCGACGGAATGCCCTCGACGTCGTGAACGAGCACATACGCTTCGAGACTGTGACGGCCTCCGCCGGAAGGCGAGGTCCGGAGCGGGAGGCGCTCGCCGGGGACCACCATCCATTGCTGAATGCCGAACGAAAGACCCAGCAGCGTCGAGAGCTCGCGAGCGGTCACGGCGCGCTGTCCGAAACGCCTCCACGTGCGGCGATCGAGCAGTGTATCCGCGAGCGGCCCGTGTCGGTCGAATTCCGGCAGAAGCAGTCGATCTCCCGGACGATGCTGCCCCAGCGGCGGCGCGTCATCGAGACATACCAGAGGCGGGCCGGATCCCGGTCCGACCGGCTCCCACTTCTCGGCGCGGGTCGCACGATGGAAGAATCCGGCAGCGGGATTCCACCCCCGCCACGACTCGAGTCCGCGCTCCTCGCGCGGCGGCGCGCGGTCCATGGACTGGAGCATGCGCCGGTCGACGAGCGCCTGCAGCGCAGCCCGCACCCTGGAAGGCGGCCATCGATCGAGCAGCGTCTCGAGTTCATCGACCCGGATCCAGCTCGAAGCGTGCTCGAGGATCGACAACGTGAGCGCGTCGGCATGGATCTCCGCGCCCAGCGCGTAATTCATCACGTGGCCACCGTGGTCCGTCCACCAGGCGATGATGAACGGGGCGCGCCGCACGAAGCCGTTGTGCGTGCCTGGCTCCGTGGTGGACACGTCTACTCCGAACTCTCTTTCCACAACGGAAAGAAGCTTCCACAAGGACCGGGTGGGATCACACCAACGCAGCGCTTGAGATACTCCAGCTCGGCGATGATCCTCGTCCGTTCCTTTTCGCGGTCCGGCTCGAGGTATCCGAGCCGGTTGAGGCCGTGGATCGTCTCTTCGATTGCTTCGATGATATTGCCGAGACTCACCGGTTCCGGTGTGGACATGCATTCCTCCCGTGTGGGTTCACCGTTCCGGCTGCGACAGTGCGGCCGGCCAATCGAGCATCGTGTGTATCGTCCAGGTTGCCGGATCGTATGCGGGTGAGGTGAAGAGGAATGCACCGGTTCCAGGCGAGAAGGCGTAATGATTGCGCGTGGAGCCCGGCGTCCGCACTGGGGTTCGGAAGAGTGATCGCGGCGGGTCGGAGGGGCAGCGCTCCGAGGGACGGAGCTCGCTGCGCATCAGCATTCCCGAACGGCTCAGGTAGTAGATCTCGGTGTCGGTCGCGCCCCAGTGCGGATCGTAGCCCCCGCCATTCGAGATCTGGCAACGAAGTCCGGTGGGTGGATAGGGCTGGACATAGATCTCCAGCACGCCGGACTCGCTGGATCCATAGGCGAACCAGCGACCGGATGGGGAGAAGCGACCACTGATCTCGTGGGCTTCGGAGGCGAGGAGCGGACGCGGGCGGGCGGCGCCGTCCAGGGCAAGAGTGTAGAGGTCGTAGTCGCCCGACGCCTTCCGACCGGCGTAGAGCAGCGTGGAGCCGTCGGGGGACCAGTCGGTCGTCATCAGATCCGTGTCGCTCTGCAGAAGCAGGACACGCTCCTGGGCAGTATCCATGTCCCAGCGATAGATCGCCCAGCCGCTGGAGTGCTCGGCAACGAACACGACGCTACGACCGTCGGGCGACCAGACGGGATTGCGCTCCTGCGTGGATGCGTTCGCCAGTCTGCGCGTGCGTCCCGTGCCAATGTCGGATATCACGATGTCGCCGTCGCCGTCGGCGTATCGTTCACTCACCACGAAGAGCCCATCACGCGACAGCATGGGGTTTCGCTGGCGTGCGGGCCCGGTCGCGGTGTCGAGCTGCTGCCCTGTGCGATCGAGCCAGACGAAGCGGGTCAGATCCTTGGTCGCACCGTCCCAATATGCGAGCTTCCCGTCTTCCGATACCGAAAAACCGCCGGCATACGTCGAAGTCGTGAACACGTCCTCGCGAACAACGAGCGGTGTACCCGTGAGCCGGAGGCGACGAACGTCGAACGGCTGGGCGAGCAGGACGCCGCCGCGCACGAACAGCAGGTAGCCGCTTCCATACGTGGCCGCTCCGGCCGCGTCCGTGACGCGTCGCCGCAGAGTTCCGTCGACGGAGGCGATGTAGACCCCCCGTGTGGAATCCGCATCGCTGGAGACGAAGAAGAGGAAGTGGCGCCCATCCGGTAGAAAGCTCGGCCAGAGATGACCGATCTCGCCCCGGCTCGGATCGGGGGTCGTGAGGCTGCGGGGTGATCCGCTGCCGGCCGCGACGATATGGATGCCCGTGCGCGGACCCGGAGTGTAGATGATCACGTCGTCCCGGCTCCAGGACGCGCCGCGGCTCTCGAGAGTGGCGTCGGCGCGTGCCACCGGCGGTCCGCCCCCGGCGGGCAGCACCATCAGCTCACCGCGCGCGAAGTAACCGATGCTGCGGCCGTCCGGTGCCCAGAACGGCATCACGGCGTCTTCGGTCCGGGGCAGCGCTTCGGCGTCGAAGCGGCCGATCTCACGAACGAAGATACGCGTGCTGCCGTCCGGTTCGGTGCCGACGAACAGGAGCCGGCTGCCGTCCGGAGACAGCGCGGGTATCGAGCGGGTGCTCTCCGTGAACACGACGCCGGAGGGAGCGGCGATGCCGAAGGCGGCAGCGGGCACGGCACTGGACGCGGACGATTCGGTCAGGCGCGGCAGCACGAGAACCGCGCCGGCACCGACCGCAAGCAGTCCGGTCACGGCCGCGCCGACGCGCAACGTCCTGCGGCGCCCGGGCCGCTCGGCCTCGGGCGCGGCGAGCTCCCTTCCTCGTGATGTGCTCATCCACCGCAGTTCGGCGGCGACGTCGCGAGCCGATTGCCAGCGGGCTTCCGGATCCCGTTCCATGCAGCGCTCGATGAGTCGGACCATCAGATCGGGCACCCGTGGTTCGCGCTGACGGATCGGGACCGGTTCGGAGTGGACGATCGCGACAGCGAGCTCCAGCGCAGATCGTCCCTCGAACGCGCGTTTTCCGGTGATCATCTCGTAGAGCAATGCTCCGAGCGCGTATATGTCCGTCCGGGCATCGACGGCTCCGGCCTGTATCTGCTCCGGTGCCATGTACGGAATCGTGCCGACCAGGTGGCCGTCCACGGTGAGGTCGGCCGTCGGCGTCGGTTCGGCGGAACCACCGGCGCTGTCGACGAGACGTGCCGGCGAACGGGCTACCAGCCCGAAATCGAGGACCTTGGCACCATGCTCGGGGGTGAGCATGACGTTCGCGGGCTTGAGATCCCGATGAACGAACCCCCTGCAATGCGCGTGGTCCAGCGCGTCGGCGATCTCCGCGCCGATCCGCACGGCTTCTCCGAGGTTCAGGGATCGCTTCCGCAGGCGCGCCTCGAGCGTCATGCCTTCCAGGAACTCGAGCACGAGGTACGCAAGCCCATCCTGCTGACAGAAATCGTAGAGCGTGCAGATGTGCGGGTGATTCAGTGTGGATGCGGCGCGTGCTTCGCGGCGGAAGCGTTGAATCGCGACCGGATCGCTCGCAATCGCGTCCGAGAGAACCTTGATTGCGACCGGGCGCTCCAGCTGTTCGTGTCGGGCGAGGTACACATCGCCCATACCACCGGAAGTGAGGAACTTCTCGATGCGGTAGACGCCGAGTTGGGTCCCGGCAGAGAGTTTCATGGCCCGCGCTGAAGGGTGCGTGGCCGGATGGCTGGTCAGCTGAGGGCCAGCTGCGGTACGTCCTGATTCAAAGGTACGTCGGGAAGTTCACGGGAGGCCAGAGGTACGTCGAGGAGGCGGCTATGAGGGTGTGCCCGGCGCGGTCCAGCCGCCGGTATCAGGGGAGACTACCGGCCCCCTGGACGATCACTTCACAGGGCCTGAAGTGGCGTTCCGTCTGGTCGCGAGGATGCGCTCGATCGTCTCGCCGATCTTGTTGTTCGGCGTCGATGCGCCCGCGGTCAGCCCGAGCGTGATGCGTCCCGCGGGCAGCCAGCCGGCGGTCGTGACTTCCGGTGCATCCGCCGCGAGCTCCGGCTTGTGACGGATCGTGCCCGCGTCGGGATCGATGCACGTGGCATCGGCGATGTGATATGCGGTCGTGTACTCGCGGCACAGGTGCGCGAGGTGGTTCGTGTTCGATGAGTTGTAGCCGCCGATCACGACCATGATCTCCGGCGGGTCCTGCATCAGCTTCAGCACTGCATCCTGCCGCTCCTGCGTCGCCGAGCAGATCGTGTCGAAGCTGCGGAAGTGGGCGTCGAGATTCTCCTCGCCGTAGCGGTTCGCGAGGCTGCGCCCGATCGCGGCCGCGATCGCGAGCGACTCCGAGGCCAGCATGGTCGTCTGGTTCGCGACACCGACGCGCTCGAGGTCCGCATCCGGATCGAAGCCGGGGCTCGCCTTCTCGGCGAAGTGCTCGCGGAACGCATCGCGCGACAGTGCGCCCGGGACCTGCTCGATGTACTCCATCACGAGCTGCGCCTCGGCCATGTCGCGCACGACGATGTAGCGGCCGCCGGCGTCGGGGTTCGTCTGACTCGCGGTCGCGCGCGTCTCCTCGTGGAAGTACTTGCCGTGGATGAGCGCGGTGAACCCGTCGCGCGCGTACGACTCGACCCGCTTCCATACGTTGAGCACGCTGCCGCATGTCGTGTCGATCAGGATGCAGCCGATCTCCTGGAGCCGCCGGAAATCGTTCATGGTGACGCCGAACGCGGGCATGATGACGACGTCCTCGCTCGTGACCGATGCGAAGTCGAACTCGCCCGACTTCGGGTCCGGATAGAGGAACGTCACGCCGGCATCGCGCAGGCGCGTGTTCACGTGCGGGTTGTGGATGATCTCGCCGACCAGGAAGATGCGGCGGTCGGGGAATTTGTGCGTGGTCTGGTACGCGTAGTCGACCGCCCTGTCGACGCCGTAGCAGAAGCCGAAGTCCTCCGCGAGGCGGATCGTGATCCCGTCGAATTCGGCAACGTAGCCGTGCGCGCGGATCTGCTCCACGAGCGAGCTGTGGTACTCGGCGGCGAGGACCGGCTCGATCTCCTTCTTGAGTCCGAGCCCGCGGCGGAAATAGGTCTGTTCCAAGCTGTTGCGCCTGTTCAGGTATCGATCCTGAAGCATAACCGCCGGTGGGAGGTCGATCAACGAGGGAGCGCTGCGGATGATCGCGGTATGGGGTCTGACACCCACGCCGCATGGGGGCTGTCACGGATTCACGCGCCGCGCGCGCGGGTTATCGTGGAGCCTCCATTCCTGGTGGACCGTCCTCGCGCCGAGGCGGTTCGCCCGTCCGTCCGCGGCGCGAGCCTGTAGAGGACTCCGATGATGCGATCCCCGTGGTGCTCCGCGGTCGCACTGGCCGCGGCCGTCGCGCTGTGCGCCTGCGCTGATGACGGGATGGGCCCGGAACCGGATGACGCCGCCGAGCCCGTGGTGCTCGACACGGACGCTGCGGTTCCCGACTGCGGCTTCGAGGGGCTGCGCGCCTGCCCGGTGATCACGATCGACCGGTGCGATCACGGCCTGCAGGTGCACGACCCGGGGACACCGATCGACGCGACGGACGACATCTGCGTCAACCACAAGCGGCATCTCGCGGGGCCCGGGTTCCGCGGCAGCTGGACGGACTGGGCGCTCTCGAATCAGCGGACACTCGCGATCGACGAGCCGATCGACTGGGTGATGCACCTGTCGACGCACAACGCGTACAACAACGTGGCCGATGGCTACCTCGTCCCGAATCAGGTCTGGTCGATGAGCGATCAGCTCGACCTCGGCTCGCGCTTTCTCTGGCTCGATCTGATCTGGGCGCGGGGCTACGTGCGGCTGTGCCACGAGGTGTGCCTCGGCGGCAGCCGTCAGTTCGCCTACGGTATGCAGGAAATCGCCACGTGGGTCGATGCGAACCCGGGCGAGATCGTGATGATCGACTTCGAGGCGTACGTCGAGGGACACTTCACCGAGGTCGAGGAGCCGCTGAAGGAGTTCTTCGGCACGAAGCTGTACGGCCCGAACGATCGGGTCGACTCATCGCGGTGGCCGACGCGGCGCGAGCTGCTCGCCATGGGCAAGCAGGTCTTCATCGGCGCCCGCGGCGACGACAGCTACCTCGGCGTCGACAATTTCGGCAATACGGTCCATCGCAACTACATCGATGGCCGGCTGGACATTCGCTACATCAAGAACTTCGATCTTGAGCGGACGGCGGGGATCGTGACGGACTGCTGGGGCATCCAGGCCGATGACAATCCCGCGGCCCGGACATACTTCGGCCACAACGACGGCTTCTGGGTCAACGGCGAGGACCGCAGCCTGCCGGGCCTCAAGGTGAACACCGGATACGTGGAAGGCGCCGATGTAGCGGATTACGCCGGGTGCAACCTGCCACTGATCAGTCTCGACTACTTCGGCTTCAAGCGCTGCGAGGTCGTGCCCGGCTGCGTCGAGCTGGGCGACATCCTGGATCGGGCGCCGGACGAGGAGCGTGCGCCGTACGCGGTATGGAGCTGGCGCATCGATGACGGCGGCCAGTACGGGGATGCGGCCCTGCTGGACGGAGGCACCGGCCGGTGGCAATCCGCGGACGTGGCGGAGCCGTATCGATTCGCCTGTGGGCGGCCGCGCAGCGAGTCGGCGCGCGATCCCGCGGCCTGGCCGGACACGCTCGGCGCGGAGTGGCGGATCACGACGCGCGAGGGCACGTGGCAGGAGGGCGGCCGCGCGTGTCTCGAGGAGTACGGCGCCGACGGCTTCGTCTTCTCGGTTCCCGTGAACGGCCGCATGAACGGCCGGCTGCGCCTCGCCGACGCGACCGGCGGCGATGTCTGGCTCAACTACAACGACCTCAAGCAGGAAGGAAGCTGGGTCATCAACCAGCGTCCGGTCGCGCATGCGGGTGCGGACCGGGTCGTCGAGTGCAACGGTCATGGCGGGACGCCGGTACAGCTCGACGGCACTCTGTCGAGCGACGCCGACGGCGATGCGCTCGTTCTGGAGTGGCAGGGACCGTTCGGGACCGTGACCGGGTCGCAGCCGACCGTGCTGCTGCCGCTGGGCAGGACGGTCGTGACGATGATCGCAGACGACGGCTACGCGGGCGTGGACACCGATGCAGTGGTGATCGACGTCGTCGACACGACGCCGCCGGTGATCCACGCGGCGAGCGCCACGCCCGACGAGCTGTGGCCGGCCAACCACAAGATGACGGCGACGACGGTCTCCGTGGACGTGAGCGACGCATGCGATGCAGCGCCCGTCTGCCGCATCGTGTCGGTCGCAAGCAACGAGCCGGCGAACGGCACCGGGGACGGCGACGCGACGCCGGACTGGCAGATCACGGGAGCTCTCACCGTGGAGCTGAGGGCCGAGCGCTCCGGGTCGGGCACCGGCCGCGTCTATACGATCACGGTGGAATGCGCGGACGCATCGGGCAACGTCGCACGCACCGATGTCATTGTGACAGTGCCGCACGATCGGTCCAACCCGCGCTGACGGCGCGGGCGAACCTTCGCGTGGATGACCGGTGCTCGGCGGGAGCAGGAGGCGTTGCCTCGCCGTCTGCCCCGCCGTAGCGTGCCTCGTTGCGCAGTGAAGCTGCCGACGAGGCACGTCCCTCACCGCACCGAGCCATGACGCACATACCGTTCGCGAATCGCCCGATCCGGCCCGGCACAACGGGCCGGTGCGGCATCCTCGCCGCCATTCTGTGGCTCACGGCGTCGTGTACCGGCCTGCGTCCGGCCGGGCAGCACGCGGCAGCCGATGAGCCGGTCCGCGCGATGACGTTCAACATCCGGTACGGCACCGCGAACGACGGCCCGGACGCGTGGCCGAACCGGCGCGGGCTCGTGATCGATGTCATCCGCGATTTCGCGCCCACCGTGCTCGGCGTGCAGGAGGCGCTGCGGTTCCAGCTCGACGAGATCGCGCGCGCGCTGCCGGGCTACGGCATCGTCGGCGTGGGCCGCGATGACGGTGAGGAGCGCGGCGAGTACTCCGCGATCCTGTACGACCGCGCGCGGCTCGAGGTGCTGGACAGCGGCACGTTCTGGCTGTCCGACACGCCGGAGGGGCCCGGCTCGATGACGTGGGGCAACCGTATCCCGCGCATCGCGACGTGGGCGCGGCTCCGACTGCGCTCGCCGCCCGGCACGACGTTCCACGTGTTCAACACGCACTGGGACCACGAGTCGCAGCCGTCGCGCGAGCGGAGCGCAGCGCTGCTGCTCGAGCGCATCCGCGCGCGCGGCGCGCGCGACCCGGTGCTGCTCATGGGAGATTTCAACGCGGGCGAGGACAACGCCGCGTTCCGGGCGCTGCTCGCGGCGCAGGATCCCGGTCTCCGCGACACGTTCCGCGACGTCCACCCACAGGCATCGGGTACCGGCACGTACCACGCGTTCCGCGGCGATACGAGCGGCGCCAGGATCGATGCGATCCTCGCCTCGCCGGAGTGGCGCACGCTCGACGCGGCGATCGTGCGCGTGCAGGAGAACGGCCGCTATCCGTCGGACCACTTCCCCGTCACGGCGACGCTCGTGCCCGGTGCGCGCGGCCCGCCGGCGGCGCGCACGACGACGCGCCAGGAGCAGTTCGTCGACTCGATCCTGCGACTGATGACGCTGGAGGAGAAGCTCGGCCAGCTCACGCAGCGCGCGGGCCGGTGGGGCGACACGGGCCCGCGCGTGGATGAGGGCGGTGCGGCGGAGATCCGCGCGGGCGGGGTGGGCTCGTTCCTGGGCGTGTACGGCGCTGAATACACCCGCGAGCTCCAGCGCATTGCGACCGAGGAATCGCGGCTCCGCATCCCGCTCCTGTTCGCGCACGACGTGATCCACGGCTTCCGCACCATCTTCCCCGTGCCGCTCGCGGAGGCGTCGAGCTGGAACCCGGCGCTGGTCGAGCAGGCGGCGCGCGTGGGCGCGATCGAGGCCACCGCGCACGGGCTGCACTGGACGTTCGCGCCGATGGTCGACATCGCGCGCGATCCGCGCTGGGGCCGCATCGTCGAGGGCTCGGGCGAGGATCCGTACCTCGGCAGTGTCATGGCCGCGGCGCGCGTGCGCGGGTTCCAGGGTGCGGAGCTCACGGCGCCGAACACGATGCTCGCAACCGCGAAGCACTTCGTCGCCTACGGCGCGGCCGAGGGCGGGCGCGACTACAACATCGCGGACGTGCCGGAGCGCACGCTGCGCGAGGTCTACCTGCCACCGTTCCGCGCAGCGGTCGATGCGGGTGCGCGCTCGATCATGGCCGCATTCAACGAGGTCGCCGGGGTGCCGATGCACGCGCACCGGCCGCTCATGCGTGACCTGTTGCGCGACGAGTGGGGCTTCGACGGCATCCTCGTGAGCGACTGGACGGGCATCCTGGAGCTGATCCCGCACGGCGTCGCCGCCGATTCCGCGCACGCCGGCCGCATCGCGCTCGACGCGGGCGTCGATGTCGACATGGTGAGCGGCATCTACGTCCGGCACCTGCCGCAGGCGGTGCGCTCGGGCACCGCATCGGAGGCGCAAATCGATGACGCGGTGCGCCGCGTGCTGCGCGCGAAGCTCGACCTCGGCCTGTTCGACGACGCGTACCGCTACTCGGATCCGGAGCGCGAGCGCACGCTCACGCTCGCACCGGAGCACATCGCGCTCGCGCGCGGGATGGCCCGCGAATCGATCGTGCTGCTGAAGAACGAGGGCGGCACGCTCCCGCTGCGGCGCGACGTGCGGACGATCGCGGTCATCGGTGCACTCGCCGACAGCGCGCGCGCCACGCTCGGCGGCTGGGCGGCCGCGGGCCGCGAGGAAGATGCCGTGACGGTGCTCGACGGGATCCGTGTTGCAGCCGGCACGGATACGCGCGTGCTGTATGCGCGCGGCGCCGATGTGATGAGCGAGGACACGTCCGGCTTCGCGGCCGCGGTCGCGGCCGCGCGCCAGGCGGACGTCGTCGTGCTCGTGCTCGGCGAGCACCACGACATGAGTGCGGAGGCGTTCAACCGCGCGTGGCTCGACCTGCCGGGCGTGCAGCTCGCGCTCGCGCAGCGCGTGCACGCCGTGGGCAGGCCCGTGATCGCGGTGCTGATGAACGGGCGGCCGCTCTCGATTCCGTGGCTCGATGCGAACGTGCCCGCCATCCTCGAGACGTGGTTCCTCGGCGTGCAGACGGGGAACGCCGTCGCAGACGTGCTGTTCGGCGACTACAACCCGAGCGGGAAGCTGCCCGTGACGTTTCCGCGCACCGTCGGCCAGGTGCCGATCTACTACGCCCACAAGAGGACGGGCCGCCCGCCCGACCCGGGCAACCGCTACACATCGAAGTACCTCGATGTCGACTGGACGCCACTCTACCCGTTCGGCCACGGGCTGAGCTACACGACGTTCGCGTACGGCGAGCCGCGGCTCGACCGCGCGACGATCGCGCCCGGGGATACGATCACCGTGAGCGTGACCGTGACGAACACGGGATCGCGCGCAGGGGAAGAGGTCGTGCAGCTGTACATCCGCGATGACGTGGCGTCCGTGACCAGACCGGTCATGGAGCTGCGCGGGTTCGACAAGGTCCGGCTCGCGCCGGGCGAGGCGCGCACCGTGGCGTTCCGCCTGGGTCCCGACGACCTGTCCTTCCACGGTCCGGACATGCGGCGCATCGTGGAGCCCGGCACGTTCACCGTGTTCGTGGGCGGCAGCTCGGCGGACACGCGACAGGTGCGCTTCACCGTGGAGGAGGGACGATGAGGAAGCTGGCGCTCGCGCTCGCGTTCGGTCTCGCGCCCGCGGCAGCCGTGCATGCGCAGGACGCGGCACCGCGCAACGTGATCATGATCCTGAGCGATGATCATCGCTACGACTTCATGGGGTTCGCGCCGGGCGCGCCGGACTTCCTCGAGACGCCGCACTTCGACCGCATGGCGGCGGGCGGGCTGCACATCGCGAACGCGTTCGTGACGACGTCGCTGTGCTCGCCCAGCCGCGCATCGATCTACACGGGCCAGTATGCACACCGGCACGGCGTGGTCGACAACACGTCGGGCATCCCGCCAGGCACCGTGTTCTTCCCGCAGCTGCTCCAGCGCGCCGGCTGGCGCACGGCGTTCATCGGCAAGTGGCACATGGGCGAGGATGTCGACGATCCGCGGCCGGGCTTCGACCACTGGGTCGGCTTCCGCGGCCAGGGCGTCTACCACGATCCGGTGCTGAACGTGGACGGCCGGCGCGGACAGGTCGAGGGGTACACGACGGACATCCTGACGCAGCACGCGATCGACTTCCTCGATCGTCACCGCCGCGAGTCGGGGCAACAGCCGTTCTTCCTCGTGCTCTCGCACAAGGCCGTGCATGCGGAGTTCGAGCCGGCGGAACGACACGCCGGGAAGTACAGCGATGTGGCGATCCCCTACCCCGCGACGATGCCGAAGACGGAATCGAACCTGCGCGGCCAGCCGCGCTGGGTGCGCGCGCAGCGCAACAGCTGGCACGGCGTCGACTTCGCCTACCACGGTCAGTTCGACTTCGACACGTTCTACCGCCGCTATGCGGAGACGACGCTCGCGCTCGACGAGAGTGTCGGTCGCGTGCTCGACTGGCTGGAGCGCAACCGCATGGGTGAGTCGACGCTGCTGCTCTACCTGAGCGACAACGGGTTCTCGCTCGGCGAGCACGGCCTGATCGACAAGCGGCACGCGTACGAGGAGTCGATCCGGATCCCGATGATCGCGTGGGGGCCGGGCCTCGTGCCGGCGGGCGCGCGCGCGACGGACCTGGTCCGCAACATCGACATTGCACCGACCATCCTCGAGCTGGCGGGCGTGCAGCCGACCACGGTCATGGACGGCCGGTCCGTGCTGCCCGTGCTGCGCGGCGAGCGGATGGAGGCGGCGGGCGAGTTCCTCTACGAGTACTACTGGGAGCACGCGTTCCCGCACACACCGACCACGTTCGCGCTGCGCGGTGACCGCTTCAAGTACATCTACTACCACGGCGTCTGGGACGATCAGGAGCTGTTCGACCTGGGCAACGATCCGCTCGAGCAGCACAATCTCGTGCATCTGCCCGCATATCAGGACACGGTGCGGGCGATGCGGACGCGGCTGTGGGACACGCTCGAGGCGGCGGACGCGATGCGGGTCCCGATGCGCCGCGGCGACTGGCAGGCGTGCGAGAAGCTGGTCGGCTGAGGACGCACCCGCTCTTGGCCGCCGCGCTCGCCTCCCCTATGTTGCCCGCCCCATGGAACGGGAGAGCGCGTGGACACACAGTTCCTGAAGCGCCTGCTCGACTCGCCGGCACCGAGCGGCTTCGAGGCCGCGGCCGCGCAGGTATGGCGCGACGAGGCGAAGAAGTTCACCGACACGCTGCACGGCGACGTCTCGGGCAACTCGATCGCAGTAGTGAATCCGGAGGGCTCGCCGCGCGTGATGCTGGCCGGCCACATCGACGAGATCGGCGTCATGGTGACGCACATCGACGATGACGGCTTCATCTACTTCGAGGGGATCGGCGGCTGGGACCCGCAGGTGCTGGTCGGACAGCGCATCCGGCTGCTGACCCGGACCGGCGAGGTGATCGGCGTGGTCGGCAAGAAGCCGATCCACCTGATGAAGACCGAGGAGAAGGAGAAGGTCTCGAAGATCGAGGACCTCTGGATCGACGTCGGCGCGAAGAACCGCGCCGCGGCCGGCAAGCGCGGCGTGCGCGTCGGTGATCCGGGCGTGATCGATGCTCCGCTGGTCGAGCTCGCCGACGGCCTCATTGCCAGCCGCTCGATCGACAACCGCATCGGCGCATTCATCGTGCTCGAGGCGCTGCGGCTGATCGCGAAATCGACCGAGGCCAGGGCGATGGTCGCCGCGGTCGCGACGACCCAGGAGGAGATCGGCTACGCGGGCGGCGGCGCCCGCACCAGCGCCTACACCGTCGATCCCCAGGTCGCCATCGTCGTCGATGTCACGTTCGCCTCCGATGCGCCCGGCATCGAGAAGAAGGCGACCGGCGAACACAAGCTCGGCAGCGGCCCCGTCATCACGCGCGGCTCCGCCACCAACGCGCGGCTCGCCGAGCGTCTCGCGGAGACCGCCGAGCAGGAGAAGATCCCCTACACGTTCACCGCCGCGCCCCGCTATACCGCGACCGACGCCGATGCGATCTACCTCTCGCGTCACGGCGTCGCGACCGCCGTGCTGTCCGTACCCAACCGCTACATGCACTCGCCGAACGAGATCGTCAGCGTGAAGGACCTCGAGTCGACGGCGCGCCTCATCGCGGCATTCTGCCAGAACCTCACGGAATCCGATAACTGGTTGCCGTAAGGCCAGTTCGGCGGCTGGTCGGCGGCTGTGTACCGAGATATGTTCGGAACGGCGTGCGCATGTGCACGCCCCCGGAAGGAAGTGACCGTGGAACGAAAACGAGTGCTCATCGTGGAGGACAACACCGACGAGCTTCTGATCTATTCGACGCTCCTCCGGTTCCGCGGCTATTCGACCCTCGCCGCGACGGGCTACGATGAGGGACTCCGCATCGCAGTGGAGGAGCGGCCGGACCTGGCCGTGATCGACGTGAACCTGAACGAGCCGGACCGCGACGGCTGCGATCTGGTCGCGGCGCTGCGCCGCGACGAGCGTACGCGCGACATGCCGGTGGTGGTGCACACCGCGTTCGGCGACGTGTACCGCGAGGGCCTCGACCGTATCGGCTGCGATGCGCTGGTGCACAAGCCGTCGAATCCGGCCGTGCTGATGGATGCGATCGAGCGTCTGACCACCGAAGAATCGGGAGAGGGAGAGGGCAGAGGAGGCGGCAGAAGGTGAGGTGCGGGCGCCGCTCCCTCTCCCCGTTCGTTGATTCACCTCCCGCTCCGCTCTATCTTCCCGCCCCATGCGCATCCACGACATCTCGCAGCCGCTCGGGACGGAGACGGCGACGTGGCCCGGCGACCGCGCCGTGGAGCTGTCGTGGTCGATGCGGATCGACGGCGGCGATTCGGTGAATGTCGCCGCGCTCGCGACGTCGGTGCACGCGGGCACGCACGTCGACGGGTTCCTGCACTTCGCGCAGGAAGGCGAGCCGGCCGCAGCGATGCCACTCGATGCGTATGTCGGTCCCTGCGTCGTCGTGGAGGCCATCGGCCGCACTGCGTTGACGGTCGAGGACGTCGCGGGCATCGATCTGCACCGCGCACAGCGGATCCTGTTCCGCACGCGGGGGTCGGTCGACGAGACGGAGTTTCCGGAGCCGTTCGCGCACATCTCCATCGAGCTCGCGCGGCACCTCGCGGGCGCGGGCGTGCGGCTGGTCGGCACGGATGCGCCGTCCGTCGACCCGGTCGATTCGAAGACGCTGGACGCGCATCACGCGCTGTTCGGCGGCCGCGTCGCGATCCTCGAGAACGTGGTGCTGGCGGACGTGGCGCCGGGCGCGTACACGCTGGTGGCGCTGCCGCTCCGGCTCGTGGAGGCGGACAGCTCGCCTGTGCGCGCGGTCCTGATCGACGGGGTCATTCGTGAACGGTCGGGACCAGGTCCGTCATGACCGTCCCGATCCAGATCCCGTGGGACCTCTATCTCGGGCGCGTGGTCGTGTGGTGCGAGTGTCTGAACGCGGGCGTCCGGCGTGCGGTGCTGCTGCCGCGGCTGGACACGATCTTCGGTCCGGCGGAAGAGGATCCGGCGCGCGAGACGCCGCGCGATGAGCTGGAGTGGCGGCTGATCTCGCCGACCGAGAGCGACTGGCGGCAGTACCGCACGCTCGTCGAGAAGCAGGCCGGCCATGCGGGCGTGCGCGTGCACATCCAGCGGGTGGAGAACGTGGCGCGGTGGCTGGGCGGTAAGCAGGCGGCGGTGCCGCAGTACCACCTCTGGCTGTACCGCGACAACGAGGTGGGGCGCCGGATCGAGACGCTCTACGGGGAGACGGACCCGGCGCGGCGCCGGGAAGAGTGGCAGTGGCTGCTGGCGTGGACCGCGCCGGCACACGAGCCGCAGCCGTGATCGGCAGGCCGGACGGCCCGCGAATGGCGCGGGCGCGGCACCGATCGGGACAGGAGATGGGATGTCAGGGAAATGGTGGATGCAGGCAAGCTGATCAAGCGGATCCAGGAGATGCGCGACGAGGGGTACCTCTCCGACGCGATCCTGCGCGAGAGCGTGAAGCAGCTGAAGGCGGGCGACGTGGACTACAACTTCGTGGGGGTCTACCTGTTCAACCCCGACGAGCAGATCCTGTGGCTGCACAACTACATGGGCGAGTCGACCGAGCATGCGCGCATCGAGGTCGGCCGCGGGATCTGCGGCACGGCGGTCGCCGAGAAGAAGAACCAGAACGTCGGCGACGTCTCGAAGGTCGACAACTACCTCGCGTGCAGCCCGAAGACGAAGGCGGAGCTCGTGGTGCTGATCCGTGCCGGCGATGAGATCTTCGGTCAGATCGACATCGACGCGCGCTCGAAGGACGCGTTCACGAAGAACGATCAGGAGGCCGTGGAGATGGTCGCCGACAAGCTGTCGGAAGTCTTCATGGCCGAACGGCGGTAGCGGACGCGGCACCAGATTTCTGTTATGGCTCGTCGGAGCAGATCCGGCGCCCACCGCCACGGGCGGCCGCGGGCGCCCGGATCGGCTCCAGGTCACCGCGCCTGACGGCGCCCGGACGTCCCGGCCGGCCGTGGTCCCGGGCGCGATCCTGCCCGGACAGGCCATAACAGAAATCTGGTGCCGCGTCCGCGGGATCTCCCATGAACCAGCGGCCGCGAACCTTCCTCGCACCCAACGCGTCGCCGATGACGCAGGATGGTACGATCACGTACGTCGTCGGCCGCGAGCGGATCGCCATCATCGACCCGGGCTCGGACGATCCCGCACACCTGGACGCGCTCGCGGCCGTGGCCGATGAGGCCGAGCGTGCGGTCGTCATCGTGACCCACGATCACCCCGACCACAGCTCCGGCGCGCTCGCGCTCGCGGAGCGGACCGGCGCGGCGCTGCTCGGCGGGCACGCCGGCAGGGCCGGCGAGGATGTCGGACGGCCGGATCGCTCCCGCGGGGTGCGACGGGCGGTGCGGGCGGTCGAGACCGGCGCGGGCGCCGCGGCGCGCGCCGCCGGAGGCGGTCTCCTCGCCGACGGCGTCAGCATCGACACGGACGCCGGCGATCTGATCGTGCTCCGCACGCCCGGCCACAGCCCCGACCACATCGCGCTGCACTGGCCGGACGCATCGGCCATCTTCTGCGGGGACCTCATGATGGGCGGGATGGACACCGCCGTCGTCGCCGCCCCGGAAGGCGATCTCGGCGCCTACCTCGCGTCGCTCGAGAGGATCCGGGACCTCGCGCCCGAAATCATCTATCCCGCTCACGGACCGCCATTTACGGATCCGGACCGCGCGATCGACCGCTATCTCCGTCACCGGGTGGAGCGGATCGAGCAGGTGCGCGCCGCGCTCGATGAGCAGGTCGCGGATGTCCGCGCGATCACGGACCGCGTCTACGGCGGCTCGCTCGAGCCGCGGCTGCGCCCGTTCGCGGAGGCCGCGGTCGCGGCGTACATCGCGTACATCCGGTCCGAGTCGAAAGCGTGACGTGGTGACGGACCGGGTGTCGACCAGCGGCGCACCGATCGCGACGCACGCGGGAGAACCGCTGCCACCGCCGGTGCTCGACGCGCTCGCGGCGGCGGTGGGCGCCGGTGCGATCGTCACGAGTCCCGGCTCGCTGCTCGTCTACGAGTCCGACGGGCTGACCGCCTACCGGTCCCGGCCGCGCGCCGTGCTCCTGCCGCAGGAGACCGGCCAGGTGGCCGCGTGTGTCCGGATCCTGGCCGATGCGGGCATCCCGTTCGTCGCGCGGGGCGCGGGTACGGGACTGTCGGGCGGCGCACTCGCGCTCGCGGGCACGGTCGTGATCTCGCTCGCGCGCATGGACCGGATACTCGAGGTGGACGCCGGCAATCGGCGCGCGCGCGTCCAGCCGGGCGTCGTGAACGTCGAGCTGTCCGCCGCCGTCGCGGGCAGCGGGCTGTACTACGCGCCCGATCCAAGCTCGCAGACCGTGTGCACGATCGGCGGGAACGTCGCGGAGAACGCGGGCGGACCCCACTGCCTGAAGTACGGCACGACCACGAATCACATCGTCGGGCTCACGGTCGTGCTGACGGACGGAAGCGTCGTCGAGCTGGACAGCGGCGCGGCGGACGGCGGGCTCGACCTCCTCGGCCTGTTCGTCGGCAGCGAGGGCACGTTCGGCATCGCGACCGAGATCGCGGTCCGCCTGCTGCCGATCCCCGAAGCCGTCGAGACGCTGCTCGCGCTGTTCGATGACGTCGACGATGCGAGCCGCGCCGTCTCCGCCCTCATCGCCCACGGGCTCCTCCCCGCCGCGCTCGAGATGGTCGACCGCGAGGCGATCCGCGCGGTGGAGGCCGGCGCCTATGCCGCCGGTCTGCCCACCGATGTGGCCGGCGCCCTCGTCATCGAGTTCGACGGCACCCCGGCGGCCGTCCGCGCCGACTCCGATCAGGCCGAGGAGATCTGCCGCCGCCTCGGCGCCCGCGACGTCCAGCGCGCCACCGATGAGGCCGAGCGCCAGCGGCTCTGGTACGCCCGCAAGAAGGCGTTCGGCGCCATGGGCCGGCTCGCTCCCGACATCCTCGTCCAGGACGCCGTCGTCCCGCGCTCCCGACTGCCCGACACCATGCGCGAGATCTACGCGATCGCCGCTCGCCACGGCATCCGCATGTGCAACATGTTCCACGCCGGCGACGGCAACCTGCACCCCACCCTCGTCTTCGACCGACGCGACGCCGACCTCGTCCGCCGCGTCGACCTCGCCTCGAAGGAGATGATGCAGGCCTGCGTCCGCGCCGGCGGCACCATCACCGGCGAGCACGGCGTCGGCTACGACAAGCGCGACTACATGGAGATGATCTTCTCCGACGACGAGATGGCGCTCATGTGCGATCTCCGCCGCGCCTTCGATCCCCGTGGCCTCGCCAATCCCGCCAAGGTCCTGCCCGTGCGCATCTGCCGCGAATGGGTCGGGCCGGCCACCCGCCGCGTCACGGACGGTACCGCTTGAGCCGCGCCGCCTTCGCCGACCATCTGCGCGCCCGGCTCGGTCCGGCCGCGGCCGCACCACCCGCTCTGCTGCACCGCCTCGCCGCCCGCAATACGCCACCGTACGCGGCCGCGCTCGCGCCGCCCGACGCCGCCGCCGTGGCCGAGGCGCTCGAGCTGTGCGCGCAGGAGGGCTGGCCGGTGCGGCCGGCCGGCGCGGGCACCTGGCTCGAGCCGCGCGGCGAGCCCGGCGAGTCCGGCGAGTCCGGCGATCCCGGTGGGCCCGGCGAGGACGATACGCCCGTGCTGATCAGCACGATGCGGCTGAACCGGATCGTGGAGCACGAGCCTGCGGACCTGGTCGTGGGAGTGGAGGCCGGCGTGTCGACGGGCGCCCTGGCCGCGCAGCTGACGCGGCACGGCCAGTGGCTGCCGCTGGACCCGCCGGCCGCGGAGCCCGCGACGATCGGGGCCGTGGTGGCGCAGGGCTCCGCGGGCCCGCTGCGGGCGGGACACGGCACACCGCGCGACCTCGCGCTCGGCGTCCGGATCGCGACGGGCGATGGCCGGCTGGTGCATTTCGGCGGCCGGGTCGTGAAGAACGTGGCGGGATACGATGGCGTACGGCTGACGGTGGGGAGTGGCGGCACGCTGGGTGTGATCACGGAAGTGTACCTGCGCGTGCGCGGCGCGCCCCGCGACGACCGGACCATCGTCGTCGGTCTCGGTGCGGGCGCCGGTGCTGCGGCGCGCGGGGCGGATCTGGCGCTGGAGATCAGGGATCAGGTGGGCTGTGACGCGCTCGAGCTGGTGTCTCCGGCGGTTGCGGCGGCGCTGGGTCTGGGTGCGTCCTGGACACTCGTGGCGCGGCTGGCGGGAGGCGAGGCGGCGGTGCAGGAGGGGGTGGACCGGCTGAAGTGGGTAGCGGAGCGGGCGTCGCGGACGGTAGGCGGCGCGGTATCGGAGGTCGGGGCGGAGCCATGGTCCCGGCTGGCGCTGCTGGAGTCGGACGCCGGTGTGGCGGTCCGGCTCACGGGCCGGCCGACATCGCTGGTGGAGGGTCTGGGACCCGTCGCGGAGCTGGCGGAGGGACCCGAGGGTGGATGGCTGTGCGCGGCCCACGCGGCGGACGGCGTCATCCGGGTATGGCGGCCGGAGTCGGCGCCGCTCGAGCGGGCCACGGCGCGGCTGCCGATTCCTGCAATTGGCGGTTGGACCGCAAGATCCGACCGCCTTCCGGTGCATCTGGAAGTGCCGCGGGTGCGTCGGCGGGAGGGCGTGCGCGAGCTGACGCGGAAGATCCGTGCGGTGTTCGATCCGCGGGGGATCCTGGCGGCCGGAGGTGGTCAGTAGATGGCCGAACCGGTTGGTGGACCGGCAGATGAGCTGCGGCTCGAGGAAGCGGGCCTGCTGGCGTGCGTGCATTGCGGCTTCTGTCTGAATGCGTGTCCGACGTACACGCGCCTCGGCCACGAGGGCGACTCGCCGCGGGGCCGGCTGGACCTGATGCGGGCGGTGATGGAGGGGCGGCTGGAGCCGGACGACGCGTCGTTCCGGACGCACATCGACCGGTGCCTCGGCTGTCGCGCGTGCGAGCCGGTGTGCCCGTCGGGCGTGCCGTACGGGTTCCTGCTGGAGCGGGCGCGGTCGGCGATCGCGCGGTCGGCGGGGGTGGCGCCGTCGACGCGCCTGCTGATCGCCGGGTACACCGGACCGCTGCACGCGCTGGTCACGGCGGGCTCGCGGCTGGTCCGTGCGGCGGGGCTGGCGCGGTGGCTGGCGCAGCACGCGCCGCGGCGGCTCGCGACCGTGCGCTTCGGTCTGGCAATGCTCGCGTCCTCGGCGGCGGCGCCGCGCCTGCTCGCGCGCGGCCGGGGCGGTGCGGCGGGCAGCCCCCTGGCTCGGGGTCCGGTGCCGCCGGACGGTGTGGTGAGCGCGGCGCGTGGCGGCGGGCCGGACGTGGCACCGGACGGGGAGCGCGCGTTCGCGGACCCGCACGGGCTCATGGGCGCCTACCCGCGCGCGACGGGTGCGACGCCGCCGGGTGCGCAGACGGCGGCGCAGGCGACGCGGGTGGCCATGCTGACGGGGTGCGTGCAGCAGTCGCTTTTCGGGCGCGTGAACGCGGCGACTCGGCGTGTGCTCGAGGCGAACGGCTGCCGCGTGGTCCCGGTCGCCACGCAGCGGTGCTGCGGCGCGCTGGATGCGCATGCGGGGCGGCTCGATCGCGCGCGCGATCTGGCGCGGGCGAACATCGCGGCGTTCGAGGCGTCGGGCGTCGACGTCGTGGTCGTGAACGCGGCCGGTTGCGGCGCGATGATGAAGGAGTACGCCGAGCAGTTGCGGCACGACCCGGAATGGGCGGAGCGGGCGGAGAGGTTCGTGGGAAAGGTGCGCGACCTGTGGGAGTTCCTGGCGGAGCGTCCGCTGCGGCGCGGTGCGCCCGTGGCGCTGCGCGTGACCTATGACGCGCCGTGCCACCTGCACCACGCGCAGCGGATCCGCGAGGCGCCGCTCCGCGTGCTCGACAGTGTGCCCGGCCTCGAGCGGGTGCCGCTGCGCGACGCCGATGAGTGCTGCGGCGGCGCCGGCCTCTACGGCGTGCACCACCCCGAGCTCGGCGGCCGCGTGCTGCGCGACAAGATCGCGGCGATCCGCGAGACCGGCGCCGACGCGGTGCTCACGCCGAACCCCGGCTGCATGATGCAGATCGGCGCGGGCCTGCTGCTGGAGGGCATGGACGTGGCCGTGCTGCACCCGGTCGAGATCCTGGACGAGAGCTACAGGCGCGCGGAGGAGGCGGTGCGGTGAGCCCGGTGGAGGAGTACCTCGGCATGACCCGGCAGCAGGCGATCGACCGCGTCTACGCGCGGGCCCGGTCGTACGTCGAGCACGAGACGCCCAGCGGAGCCGCCGCGGAGATCGCCGCGCTCGGACGGCTCATCGCGGCGCAGCTCGAGACCGCCGGCGCCACGGTCGAGACGACGGACGCACCGGGCCGCGGCGTGAACCTGCACGCCCGCGTTCCCGGCGCACAGCCCGAGGCGGCGCCGGTGCTCGTGCTCGCGCATATCGACACCGTGCACCCGATCGGCACGCTGGCCGAGCGCCCCATCCGCGTCGCTGACGGCCGCGCGTTCGGGCCCGGCATCTACGACATGAAGACCGGCATCGCCCTCGTCATCGAGGCGCTCGCGGGGCTGAACGCACGCGGGCGCCTGCCGCGCCGGCCCGTGGAGCTGCTCGTCACGTGCGACGAGGAGATCGGGTCGCATTCCTCGCGCGCGGCCATCGAGGAGGGCGCGCGCCGCGCGGCGGCCGTACTCGTCCCCGAGCCGTGCATGCCGGACGGCGGCGTGAAGACGTTCCGGAAGGGCGTCGCGACGTATCGGGTCGAGGCCCGCGGCATCGCGGCCCACGCCGGCATCGATGGCGCCCAGGCCGTGAGCGCGATCGCCGAGCTGGTCCGCGCGCTCGCCGCGATCCTCCCGCTCGCCGATCACGACCGCGGGACGACAATCAACATCGGTACGATCGCCGGCGGCACCGCCTCGAACGTCGTCGCGGCCCGGGCCCGCGCCGCCGTGGATGTCCGCATCGCGGAGCCGCCCGAGGGCGACCGCATCCATGCGGCCCTGATGGCGATCGGCGCGTACAACCCTAAGGCGGAACTCGAAATCCGACTCACCGAGCAGCGCCCGCCACTGGTGCGGACCCCGGCCGTCGCCGCCCTCTACGAGCGCGCCCGGAGCCTGGCCGCCGACCTCGGCGCCGACCTCCCCGAGGGCGGCACCGGCGGCGGCAGCGACGGCAGCTTCGCCGGCGCGATGGGCGCCGCGACACTCGACGGCCTCGGCGCGCGCGGCGGCGGCGCCCACGCCGTCGACGAGCACATCGTCCTCGACGACCTCCCCTTCCGCCTCGCCCTCTTCGGCCGCCTGCTCGAGGAGCTGTGAGCCCGGGCGGCTTCGTCATCCGACCGCTCGACGACTACGCCGAGCTCAAGCGCGCCGTCGACCTCCAGCGCCTCATCTGGGGCGCAGACTTCGACGAGGTCGTCCCGCCCGCCGTGCTCTGGTTCGCCCGCCGCATCGGCGGCATCGTCGCCGGCGCGTTCGACGGCACCCAGATGATCGGACTCCTCTTCGGCGTCACCGGCTGGGACGGCCAACGCCCCATCCACTGGTCCGACATGCTCGGCGTCCATCCCGCCGCCCGCGGCCGCGGCGTCGGCCTCGCCCTCAAGACCTGGCAGCGCGACCGCCTCCTCGAGCACGGCGTCACGACCGTCAAATGGACGTTCGACCCGCTCGAGTCCCGCAACGCCTGGCTCAACTTCCGCCGCCTCGGCGTCACCTCGCGCGAGTACCTCCGCGACGCCTACGGCGCCAGCACCTCGCCGCTCCACCGCGGCATCGGCACCGACCGCCTCGTCGTTGACTGGCAGCTGTCCAGCGATCGCGTACGCTCACGTATGGAAGGGATGGTGCCGCCGGTCACCGCGCACACCGGCGGTGTGCCGGTGATCAACCCGGAGGGCGAGCCGCCGCGGCTCGAGCTGGACGCGGAGCGCGTGTGGCTGCGGATCCCGGCCGACATCCAGTCGCTGAAGGCGCGCGATGAGGTGGCGGCGCGGCGCTGGCGCTACGGGACGAGGGCGGCGTTCGAGGCGTATTTCGGGCGGGGCTACGAGGCCAGCGATGTGGCGCGGGACCCGGACGGGAGCCGCTACCTGCTGGTCAGGAACTGAGTCAGACGGGTCTCACGGACTTCGAGTTGTACAGCGCGCGATCCGCGGCGGCGACGAGCGCTTCCGGCGTGGCCATGGACGGATCGTACACGGCGTAGCCGGCGGAGAAGCCGAGCAGACGCTGGGGCCCGGCGGCGTCGGGGCCCGGGAACGCGCTGCGGACCCGTGCGATGAACGTCTCCGCTCCCTCCTCGTCGGCGTCGGTGAGCAGCGCGATGAACTCGTCGCCGCCGTAGCGCGCGGCCATGTTCATGGCCCGCGTCTCCGCCGTGAGCGCGCGGCCGAACAGGCGGAGCGCATCGTCGCCCGCCACGTGCCCGTACCGGTCGTTGTACTCCTTGAATTCGTTCAGGTCGAACATGATCGCCGCGAGCGGCCGGCCGCGCTCCGCCGCCGAGAACTCGCGCGCCAGATCCCGCTCCAGCTGGCGCCGGTTCGGCAGCCCCGTCAGCGGGTCCGTCAGCGACATCTGATGCACCTGCTGGAACAGGCGCACGTTCTCGATCGCGACCGCGGCCTGGTCGGCCAGTGCCGTCAGCAGCTCCAGGTCCGCATCGTCGAACGGGTAGCGGCCGATGCACGACAGCGCGCCCAGCGTCGCGTCGCGGTAGCGGAGCGGTGCGGCGGCGACGGGTGATCGATCGATGTAGGGCAGTCCATCGACGTCGATATACGGGTCCGTATGGGGGTCGACGGCGGCGCGGGCGCGGCCGTGCGCGACGACCCAGCCGGTGAAGCTGCCATCGACGGGGAAGCGCATGTGGAGCACGTCACGGGGCAGGCCGTGGACGGCGTAGAACTCGAGGTGTCGGCCGTCACCGGTGAGGAGCTCGATGGTGGCGGCGCGACCCCGGAGCAGGCGGACGGCGTGCTGGGTGATGAGGTCGAGCGTCTCATCGAGGCGAGTGGTGCCGGCTAGTGCCTGGGAGACCTCGATCATGGCGCGGCTCTGGGCGAGCTCGGCGCGCTCTGCCGACTGGCTGCGGGTGGCGCGGAGCAGCTGGCTGACGCGGAGCGCGAGGAGCAGGCCGACGGCGGCGAGCCCGATGGCGGTCACGCCGTGGAGGTTGCTCCAGGCGGAGTCGATGATGACGAAGCCCATGACGACGGCGACCGCGGGCGCGACGATCATGCGGAGGCGGCCGCCGGCGCCGTCCCGAGCGAGCGGGAGGAAGGCCTGGGTGCCAATGCCCTGGACGCGGAGCCCGGCGTAGGCGAAGGCGAACCAGGCGAGCACGAACGCGAGGCCGGCGGCGTCGCTGGCGGCGCAGCAGGCGCCGTTGCCGAACGTGAGCGGGACCGCGGCGAGGCCGAGGCCGGCGGTCGCGGCGCTGATGGCGGCGGCAGCGGGCCCCGCGGGCGTGGTGCCGCGCACGATCAGCAGCACGTTGCCGAACAGGATCGCGCAGCCGGCGGCGATCGGCACGGCGAAGGCGGCGATCGCCTCGGCGAGCGGCCACTGCCCCGCGCCGTTCAGGATCGCGCGCGCGGCCGGTGACCAGCGCAGGGTCACGACGGCGCCGGCGACCAGGATCAGCGCCATGTCGAGCGCGATCTCGTCGAAGCGCTCGTGCTCGCGCTGGTGCAGGATCCCGCCGAGACCGATCGCGACGAGCGAGAACGCCGCCACGTCGACCAGCGCGTGCCAGCTCTCGACGGGCTGTCCCACATCGTGCCAGTGCATCTGCCCGCCCGCGGACATGCCGGCGGCCAGCGCGAGCGCGATCCACGGCCAGGCCACGGCGCGCGACACGACACGGGCGGCTCCCACACACGCGGCAAACGCGGCGAGCGGCGCCAGAATCAGGAAGGCCGCTACGAAGATCGTCCGGATGTCGTTATCGGTCGGCGCCAGGTAGAACAGCACGGCGCCTACGCTCGCGGCCCAGAGCGCGAGCGTGAGGGGTATCCGGTGGCCGGCGTCGGCCGGTTCGATGTGCTGTTCCACGATATGTGTACGTGCCCTCAGGTCAGGCGTTCTGCCGCGTCCCGTGCAAGTTGCCATGCCCGCCGGACGTGCTCCGGCGTAGTCCGGAGGTTTCCGATCGCGAGTCGGATCGCGTACCGGCCGTTCACGCGCGTATGCGACAGAAAGACGTCGCCCGACGAGTTAACTCGTTGCAGCAGTTGCGCATTGAGCTCATCGAGCCGGGCCTCGTCCGTCTCGCCGCGAGGCCGGCAGCGGAACACGACGACCGAGAAACGGGTCGGCGCGAGCCGCTCGAACGACGCGTCGTCGTCGACCCACTGTGCAAAGGATCGTGCCAGCGCGATGTGCTCTCTCAGCCGCTCGCGGAGTCCATCGGCGCCGAAATAGCGCATCACGAACCAGAGCTTGAGTGCGCGGAAGCGGCGGCCGAGCGCGACGCCGTAGTCCATGAGGTTGCGCGTTTCGGCGGGATCGGTGGTGGTCAGGTACTCCGGAACGAGGCTGAACGCGCGCTTGAGGACGTCCGGCCGGCGGGTGAAGAGGACGGAGCAGTCGATCGGGACGAAGAGCCACTTGTGGGGATTGATGACGATGGAGTGCGCGAGATCGCAGCCGTCGAGGCACCAGCGCAGCTCGGGGATGATCGCGGCGGAGCCGGCGTACGCGGCATCGACGTGGAGCCAGAGCCGCTCGCGGCGGCACAGCTCGGCGATGGCGGGCACCGGGTCGACGGCGGTGGTGGAGGTGGTGCCGACGGTGGCGACGACGGCGATGGGTCGGATGCCGGCGGCGCGGTCCTGAGCGATGCCCTTCTCGAGCGCGGCGACATCCATTGCCTGGTCCTCGGGCCGCGCCGGGATGTGCCGGATCCCGGAGAGCCCCATGCCGAGCGTGAGCACGGCCTTGTCGACGCTCGAGTGCGCCTCCTGCGAGCAGTAGACGCGGAGCAGCGGCAGCTCGCGCCGGCCGGCGAGGCCCTGCTCGCGGATGCGGAGGTCGCCGTCGAACTCGCGCGCGGCGGCGAGCGCATGGAGCGTGCTGGTCGAGGCCGTGTCGTTGATCGTGCCCTCGAACACGGGCGGCAGCCCGACCAGCCGGCGCAGCCAGTCGAGCGTGACCTCCTCCAGCTCCGTCGCGGCCGGACCCGTCCGCCACAGCATCGCGTTCACGTTCAGCGCAGCCGCCAGCGCCTCGCCCAGGATCCCCGGTGCCGACCCCGTGATGCTGAAGTAGCCGAAGAAGCCCGGGTGGTTCCAGTGCGTGGTGTTCGGCAGGATCAGCCGGTCGAAGTCGCCGAGGATGGCCTCCATCGACTCCGGCTCGACCGGCGCCTTCGCGGGTAGCTGCGCCTTCAGCGCACCGGGCGCGATGTCGGGGAGCACCGGCCACGCTTCCGGATGCGCAAGGTAATCGGCAATGCGGTCGATGACGGCGTATCCGTGACGGCGGAAGGACTCGGGGTCCATGTCTCGATGGCTCATTTCCGGCGGTCTCCGGGTGGCGGCGGACGTCGGAATGGAAGATACTGCTTCTTGCAATTCGGGTGAGGGTACTGCGGGTGATTTACGGCGGGTGATGAACGGCGGGTGATTTACTGCGGGTGATGAACGGCGGGTGATGAACTGCGGGTGAATACTGCGGGTGAATACTGCGGGTGATTACTGGGTGAAGGTATGAAAGGCATCGGGCGGGACGGTGTGTTCGGGGGGGTCGGCGGTCGGGCGCTGCGGGGTTGGATGAGGGGGAGGGGTGCTTCGGGGTG
>DASUSS010000018.1:0-2811 GCA_036374995.1 Longimicrobiales bacterium
CATCGGTTGCCTCCATGCTTCGCGGCGGGCGGAGCGAGGACTGACTCTTCGTCTTCCTCCGCGGCGGCTTTGCGAATCGCCTTGAGGAATTCGTCCACGCTCAGCCCGTTGCGCCGTGCCTCACGCAGCGCCCGCTTCGCCACGTCCCGCGCAAGGCCTGATCGGTCGGCGCGGACGCTTGGAGCGACGAACGTGCCCTGCCCGCGTCTGACATAGATGACGCCCTCACGCTCCAGCTCCCGGTACGCCTGCTGCACCGTGTTCGGGTTCACGCGCAGCTCACCCGCCAGCTGCCGCACCGATGGCAGCGCCGAATCGGGCTCCACCACGCCCATCACGATGCCGCGCCGGATCTCGTCCATGATCTGCACATAGATCGGTCGCGTGTCGGACGGGTCGAGCCGGATGAGCACGAGCGGTCTTTCGATGCAGGTAGCGTTGGTGTCTTAGTTCACTAATACACTAGTGCGCCTGGCCGCGCAAGACCCGCATCGCACCCGGTGACCGCAACCGTATCCCGGGGTATCATGTGCATGGGCACGGGTGGGGCACACAGGAGGGAGGGCTCGATGGCGAAGGTTCCTCATGTCGTCATAGTCGGCGGTGGCTTCGGCGGGCTGTACGCAGCGCGGGAGCTGAGGCGGGCGCCGGTGCGGGTTACGGTGATCGACCGGCGGAACTTCCATCTGTTCCAGCCGCTGCTGTACCAGGTGGCGACGGCATCGCTGTCGCCGGCGGACATTGCGAGTCCGATCCGGTCGATCCTGCGGAAGCAGCGGAACACGCAGGTGTGGCTGGGCGAGGTGTCGGATGTGGACGTGGCGGCGCGCGAGGTGCGCATGGAGGACGGCACGTCGGCGCACTACGACTACCTGATCCTCGCGACGGGTGCGACCCACGCGTACTTCGGTCACGACGAGTGGTCGCAGGACGCGCCGGGTCTGAAGACGGTGGATGACGCTACGGAGATGCGGCGCCGGTTTCTGCTCGCGTTCGAGTCGGCGGAGCGGGAAGCCGATCCGGAGGCGCGGCGGCGGCTGCTGACGTTCGTGATCGTCGGCGCCGGGCCGACGGGCGTCGAGCTGGCGGGCGCGATGGCGGAGATCGCGAGGCAGGTGATGCCGCAGGACTTTCGTGCGATCGACACGACGACGACGCGGATCCTGCTGCTGGAGGGACTCGATCGCGTGCTGCCGACGTATCCGCCCGACCTCTCGGCGAAGGCGCGCAGGCAGCTGGAGAAGCTGGGCGTGGAGGTGCGCACGAATTCGCTCGTCACGGACATCGGCGACGGGTACGTGATGATCGGCGATGAGCGGATCGGCGCGGAGAACGTGTTCTGGGCGGCGGGCGTGTCGGCGTCGAAACTGGGAGCGCGGCTGGGCGTAGAGACGGATCGGGCGGGCCGCGTGCTGGTGCAGCCGGACTGCACGATACCGGGTCACCCGGAAGTGTTCGTGGTCGGCGATCTCGCGCTGCTGAAGCGCGAAGACGGTACGCCGGTCCCGGGCGTGGCGCAGGGCGCGATCCAGATGGGGAAGCACGCCGCGCGTCAGATCCTCAGGGATCTGGAGGGGAAGCGCCGCGAGCGCTTCCATTACGTCGACAAGGGTGATCTCGCGACGATCGGGCGTGCGGCGGCGGTCGCGCGGCTGGGTAAGCTCAGGCTGTCCGGGTTCGTCGCGTGGGTGATCTGGGTGGTGGTGCACATCATGTACCTGATCGGGTTCCGCAACCGCGTGATCGTGATGCTCCAGTGGGCGTGGGCGTACCTCACGTACCACCGCGGCATCCGTCTGATCACCGGCGAGGGCCGCGTCGACATCGAGCGTGCGCGGGATGCGGAGGATTCGCCGCTCGAGCCGGCCCGCGGTGTGCGCGCGCTGCGCGGCTGAGAGATCATGCTCGCGATCATCGGCATCCTCGTCATGGGCGTATCGCTCTTCCTCGTGCCGCTCGGCATCCCCGGCCTGTGGGTCATGGTCGGCGTGCTCGTGATCGGCGCGGCGTTCGGCGAGGTGCACGTCCTGATCCTGCTCGCGTGTCTCGGCATCGCGCTCGGCGCCGAGCTGCTCGAGCTGCTCATCGTCCAGAAGCTGAACGTCCGCTACGGTGGGTCGCGCCTCGCGTTCTGGGGCGCGATCTTCGGTGGCGTCGCGGGTGTCGTGATCGGACTGCCGATCCCGATCATCGGCTCGATCATCGCCGGGTTCCTCGGCTCCTTCGCGGGTGCGATGGCGGCGACGCTCTACGAGACGAAGGAATTCGATGCCGCCCGGCGCGTCGGGTGGGGTGTGCTGGTCGGGCGGATGTGGTCGGCCGCGGCGAAGGTCGCCGCCGGGGTCGTCATCTTCGTGCTCGGCTCGGCGGCACTGCTCATGTAGAGGTTAGCCATCGCTGTGACGGTCGTGACCAGGCCGACGGCGTGACACGCGGAATCCCGCCGGAGCCGGTCGCGCGCGAGCACGCTGCCTTTGCCGCCGCTCCCGCTGAGCAACACGGGCTCGGCGTTCATGGCCGTGCCCGGACTACGTGCCGGGCGGCACCGGCGCGCTGCGGGACGCGCTGCTGCGCGACGAGAGCAGCTTCTCCTGGAAGTCCAGCCGCTCCTCCGCCGACTGGAGGCGACGCTCCGCATCGGCGAGACGCTGCTCCGCCGCCTCCAGCTCTCTGCGCAGTCGGCCGAGCTCTTCCGGGCGCGGACCGCTCTTCGCGATCCGGTCGCCGATACCCTTGGCGAGCGGTCCGAGCACGGCGGTCAGGAAGATGATGACGAGAATGAACGCGAACACGGGCATGCTCCCAAGTTAA
>DASUSS010000019.1:0-13692 GCA_036374995.1 Longimicrobiales bacterium
CCGCTGTCCGTGGCATCACGCGTGCTTCTCGCTTCGCACGGGGGAGGCCACGGGCGCGCCGGCGCTGAACCCGATCCCCACCTGGGATGTGGAGGTGGTGGGTGGACGGGCGCGAGTGACGGGTCGGCGCAAGCTGGAGCCGCTCGATTCTGAGGGCAGGCGTCCGATGAGTGCGCCGGGTGTCGTGGCGATCGTCGGAGCGGGTGCGGCGGGAAGCGCTGCCACCGAGCAGCTTCGGCGCGAAGGTTACGACGGAAGAATCCTGCTGATCGACCCCGATGCCGCGGCGCCGTACGACCGGCCGAATCTGTCGAAGGACTACCTGGCCGGCACGGCTGCGGAGGAGTGGATCCCGTTGCGACCCGCCGGCTTCTACGAGGAGCACGGCGTCGAGCGCATCATGACCGCGGTGGACTCGATCGATCCACGGGGGCGGACGCTGCGACTCCGGGACGGATCGGCCATCTCCTACGAGGCCCTGCTTCTCGCGACAGGAGCGAGCCCCGTGCGTCTTCGGGTTCCGGGCGCGGAGCTGCCGCACGTGCACATGCTGCGCAGCCTGCGGGATTGCAGGGCGATCATCGCGCTGGCCGGAACGGCGCGCCATGCGGTGGTCGTGGGCGCGAGCTTCATCGGGATGGAAGCGGCCGCGGCGCTGCGGAGCCGGGGACTCGAAGTAACGGTCGTGGCTCCCGACCAGGTCCCGTTCGAGCGCGCGCTGGGAGCCGACCTGGGTGCGCGGATCTGGCGCGTTCACGAGGAGCGGGGCGTGGCGTTCGCACTCGGGCAGACACTCGCCGCGATCGAGGAGGACGGAGTCGTACTCGATGACGAGAGCCGTCTGCCGGCCGATCTCGTCGTGGTCGGGATCGGCGTTCGTCCGGACACGTCGCTCGCCGAGACCGCCGGGGTGAAGATCGACGACGGCGTTCTCGTCGACGAGTACCTGGAGACGAGTGTGCCGGGCATCTATGCGGCGGGCGACATTGCCCGCTGGCCGGCGCCCGTGCCGGAGGGGCGCGTCCGTATCGAGCACTGGGCTCTCGCGCAGCGGATGGGACAGGCTGCGGCGCGCAGCATGGTCGGCCGTCGCGAGCCGTTCACGACCGTCCCGTTCTTCTGGACGAGCCACTTCGATCTGACGGTCGCGTTCTCCGGTTACGCCGGCAGCGGCTCGGCTGCGGCTGCGGATGTGGGCGATGACGGCAGCATGACGGTTCGTTTCACGCGCAACGGCAGGGAGTACGCCAGGGCAACGGTGGGCCGCGACCTGGAAAGCCTGCGCTTCGAGGCCGAGCTCGAGCGCGCCGCCAGATCCGCCGCCGGCGCCGCGCTCGACGCGGCCTCGTGAGCTGCGCGGAGCTGAAGGTGCGATGGGCGCGCGGGCGGTTTCCGTGTCGGAGGATCGCGAGTATCATCCTTCGATGATGAACAGAATGACTCTCCTCGCGTCTGTATTCCTGCTGACTGCCGTTCCGGTCGTCGCGCAGACCCCGGACTCCACCGTAGTGGACACGGCGTACACGCCCGGCCGGTATCGGGTGTTCACCGGATCCGGCGGTGCTGCCTCGCTCGATGACGTCGTTCGCGCGATGACGTCCGCGCAGGTCGTGTTCGTGGGCGAGACACACGACGATCCGACCGCGCACATGATCGAGCTCGAGCTGCTGAAGCGTGCAACCGAACGCCATGCTGCATCGGCCGCCAGCGACGCACCCCGTTCCGTGGCGCTTTCGCTGGAGTTCTTCGAGCGGGACGTACAGCTGCCGCTCGACGAGTATCTGGCCGGCCGCATCCCCGAGTCATCGTTCCGGACCGACACGCGGCCGTGGCCACGCTACGAGACCGATTACCGTCCGCTGATCGAGTTCGCGAAGGAGCGTGGGCTACCGGTGATCGCGGCCAATGCACCGCGGCGTTACGTGAGCATGGTATCTCGTCGCGGACGGGAGGCGCTCGACGAGCTGGACGTGCGCGCACTCGAGCTCCTGCCGCCCCTGCCCTTCGGACGGGCCTCCGCCGCGTACCGCGCTCAATGGATCGCGACGATGTCGGAGGTCATGGAACTCGAGGGAATGCGGTGCGGCGTTCCCGTCGCGCACGCACCGGCGCCACGCGGCTCGCACCAGAACATGGGAAACCAGCTCGACGGTCAGGTACTGTGGGACGCGACGATGGCGCACGCCATCGCGCGCCACCTGGCCGACCATCCGGATGCGCTCGTGCTGCACATGGTCGGCGGCTTCCACGTCGAGCGCGGCACGGGAACGCCGGAGCAGCTCCAGGCCTACATGCCGGGAGCACGCGCTCTCATCGTTTCGCTTCGGCCGGTCGAGGACATCGACACGTTCCGTCCCGCGCCGGAAGGCGAATGGGGTGATTTCGTCATCCAGACCGAGCGGGAACGCACGCTGGAGGCGATCGAGTGCCGCCGGTTCCGCGCCGAGCGGTGAGACGGCGGGGTGCGCAGCGACAACCTGACTGACGAACGGCCCTCGACCGGGAGCGGGGGCGCGCAGGCGCGCGTCGGCTATCACGAATCAGCCGGGAACGGTGGGACTGTGGCTGCGGTTCGGCTATCGAGCCGGTACGCGTGCAGCGACGGGCGCTTCGACCGGCGGCGCGCGTGAGGGATCGCCGATGATCGACGGCACCGAGTTGGTCCGGCCCCGTCAGCGCTCGAACTCCTTCGCCGCCGATCCGGGCCTGGAGCGCCGCCTGGGGGTGGTGAGCATCGCCGCCCTGGTGATTGGGGAGGTCATCGCGGTCGGCATCTTCCTCACTCCCGCCGGAATGGCGAAGTCGCTCGGCTCCCCCGCCTGGCTGCTGCTGGCCTGGCTGGTCATGGGTCTCATGGCGCTGACCGGCGCCCTCTGCTACGGGGAGCTGGCCGCCCGCTACCCCGAGGCTGGCGGCGGCTACGCCTACCTCCGCCGCGCATACGGCCCGCTGGTCTCGTTCCTCTATGGCTGGAAGTGCCTGCTGGTCATGGATCCCGGGATCACGGCTGCCCTGGCGGTGGGACTCGCCAGCTACGTGGGCTACGCGGTGGCGATGTCGGCTCTCGAGCTCAAGGCCGTGGCCATCGGCGTGGTACTCCTTCTGGCCGGCGTGAACGCGCTCGGGCTACGGCTCGGCGCCGACGTCATCCGGCTCCTCACGGGCTTCAAGCTCATCGCGCTGACCACCATCATCCTCTTGGCCATGGTGCTTCGCCCCGGCGATCTCGCCAACTTCCTCCCGCTCGTCGACCAGCGCCCCGGCTCCGACCCACTCCCCGGCGCACTGGCGGGCGCGCTGGTGGGCGCGTTCTTCGCGTTCGGCGGCTGGTGGGAGATCAGCAAGCTGGCGGGCGAGGCACGAGACCCGGAGCGGACGGTGCCGCGGGCGCTCGCCCTCGGCGTGGCCGTAGTGACGGTGGCGTACATCCTCACCAGCGCCGTCTTTCTCTACCTGGTCCCGCTCGAGCAGGTCACGTCTGGTGAGACGTTCGCGGCGCAGGCGGGCGAAGCGCTGTTCGGGAGGGCGGGCGGTCAGGTGTTCGCCGTGATCGTGGTCGTGTCGGTGCTGGGGAGCCTCGCGGCGCTGCTCATGGCCCTGCCCCGGGTCTATTACGCCATGGCACGCGACGGCGTCTTCTTCCGCACCATCGGCGCGGTCCACCCCCGCTTCCGCACCCCGGCACGGGCGATCGCCCTTCAGGCCGCGCTGGCGTCGCTGTTCGTGGCGCTCGGCACGTTCGATGAGATCCTCGGCTACTTCATCTTCGTCACCGTGTTGTTCCTTGGCCTGACGGGGGCCGCGGTGTTCGTCCTGCGGCGCCGCGACCCCGGGCACCTGCCCTTCGCCACCCCCGGCTACCCGGCCACGCCCCTCACCTTCCTCGGCTTCGTCGCCCTCCTGCTGGCGCTGCTGGGCGCGAGCCAGCCGGTGCAGGCGGCGCTGGGGGTGGGGGTCGTCGCGCTGGGCGTGCCCGTCTATTACCTGGTGTTCCGCCGTACCCCAGCTCACGAGAGGAGCTCGCCGTCATGACCTGGATCCGAACCGTCCCGCTGTCCGAGGGCGACGAGAGCCTGCGCCGCGCCATCGAGGACCAGGCGTCGCTGTATCCGGCCGAGTACGGCACGCCGGTCCACCCCACCGGCGACGGCACGTCGGGGATCGTCGCTTCCCACAGCCTGATCCCGGACGCGCTGCGCCACGCCTTCTCGACGTTCGGCGCCCTCATGTCGGCGGACCTCCCCCTCGAGCGACGCCAGCACGAGATGATCGCCACCATGGTCTCGATCGAGAACCGTTGCCGCTACTGAATCGACTCGCACGCAGAGTTTCTGCGTAGGGTCACACTGGACGCGGAGCTGGTCGCCGCCCTCGAGGCCGACTACACATCCGCCCCTCTCTCCGAGCAGGATCGGGCCATGCTCGACCACGTGGTCCAGGTCACGCGCGACGCCACCCGCATCTCCCCCGCCGACCACGACCGGCTCCGCGCTGTCGGCTTCGACGACCTCGCCATCCTCCAGATCACCCTGATCGCTTCCTGGTTCAACTACATCAACCGCGTGGCAGACGCGCTCGGGGTTGGCCGCGACTGACGGCACGGCGCTCGACGCGCCGCATTCTCCGTCCGTCCCGGAAATCGCCTCTCAAAGCCGAAACGGCGGTGTGTGCGGATTTCACTCTGGTCCGCTGCTCTGCCAGCTACACGTCAGTCAGCCCGTACACGTGCACGTACTCGACGTCGAACTCGTCGCGCACGACGCCGATCACGACGTCGTCGTCGATGTAGACGACCCGGAACGAATCGGGCAGCTCGATCACGCCGCGCATCGTGCCGTCGGCGTCGTACACCGACCAGCGTGCGGCCTCGACCGTGACGCCCGGCGGCACGAACTCCTCGACCCAGAAGCTGCCATCCTGCGCCATCGCGACGCGGCCGTATGCTGGAACGGAGGACACTCGTGGACCGGCGAGTGCGTCCCGTAGCTGTGTGGCAGCCGCCTGCTCGTCGAAGTCCGCCCTCGACTCCCGCTGCCGCTCGAACAGGCGGTCGTACCAGGCGCTGATCATCTCGTCCGTCACCGGTCCCGGCACGACATCCGGCCGGCGCACGATCGTGCGGACCGCGCCCGCACCATCGACCACGTGCAGTTCGTATGTCTCGTTCGACCCGACCACGGCGACGTCGCGGCCGGCCGCAAGCACACGGCCATGCGCCAGCGGAAGCTGCTGGATCGATATGCTCCTGATGTCACCCGTGCCACTGCGGCTGATCAGCATGCGGCGTTCACCGCCCGGATACGCGAACGGCACCCGCATGACGGCACTGTCCCGCACGACCTCGAAGAACGCCGTGTCTCTCATGAGGTCCGTCGATTCGAGGTCAGCCATGCCGAGCACTGTCTTCGGCGTGAAGACCAGCAGTGTGCCATCCTCCAGCCCACCCTGCACGCTCATCGCGTCGCCTGCCCTCAGCGTGGATCCGTCACGCGCATGCGCCCCGCTCGCGTCGAGCACCGTGACCCGGCGGTTGCCCGTGTCGAAGATCAGCAGCGAATCGCCCGTCAGACGGCGCATGTAGCTGATCGCGCGATACTCGCCGGGACCCGCTCCCGACCGGCCGACCGTCCGCACATGCACTCCCTCCCGATCATAGAACCGCAGCTCCTGGCTGCCCCCGTTCGCGACGACGATCGTGCCGTCCGACAACCGCGTCACGTGCCGTACGCCGTCCAGCAGGTAATCCGCATCGCCATCGAGAGCACCGATCCGTACCACCGGCTCCGCACTCAGCTGCAACACCGGCGCGGCGCCTGCGGCCGCCACGTTCTCCACGATGCTGATGCCGGCGCTGTCACGAGCCGACGTCTCGACGCCGCCGCCCGCGGCATCGCCGCCGCATCCCGTGCTGGTGAGCGCCAGGCATGTGACGCCGAGGCCGATGCGGTGCGCGCCGCGTCGCATCTGTCGATCTCCCTGTCTCGAGTTTCTACGGATGGCCCAGTAGATACCGGATGGCCGAGGAGGTGTCAACCATGGCGGCGCGTCTCCACGGGCGCGGGCGCGGCCGATGTCGAGGCAGACGCCGATCGCGGAGAATGCCGTCTCGAGCTGCGTTGAGCGGCTCGAAGATCGAGTGCCGCTCGTAAAGCGCCGCAGCGACGCGAGTGACCGACGTGCAAATGAAGAAGCACCGCCCACAACATGCAGGCGGTGCTTCAGTGGAGCCGGCGGGAGTCGAACCCGCGTCCGCGAATAGATCCCTCGAAACCTCTACGTGCGTGTTCTACCGTTCTGTTTTTCTCGTTCGGTCATCGGCCGGTAGACGGCCCCTCGCGAACCAGCTCCGCAGTGTCTCGTCCATGTTCGGCAGAGCGGCTCCCATGGACCAGCCCGATTTGAGCGACGCTCCCTGAACCGCCTCGAGGCCCGGCTTTCCAGGGAACGGGTGCGTAAGGTTACTTACGCAGCCAGTGCCAGCTGATTGTTGGCAGTTGTGAATGTTGCCGCTGATTTACGAGGTGACGGCCACCTCGGCACGCAGTCTCGACTTCACTAAACACGTCGAATCCGGAACGGCCCCGACCTCGCAAACTAGCGGAAAACGCGCCGCCGGTCAACGGGATGGTACATGAACAGAGGTACGATCCGCGGACGCGCAGCAGCGGAATAACGGACTCCGGCGCTCGCGGTTCCTCAGCGACCTCGGCGGGATGATTCGTTTCTGCCGCTGCCGTCCCGCCCGGATCGACGCAGTGGCCTCAGCCGGAAGCTGCCACGACGCGATTCCTGCCGCCTGCCTTGGCCCTGTACAGCGCCGCGTCGGCGCTGGCGATGAGGCCTCCTGGGAGTGCCACGCTCTCGGGGCAGGCGGACACACCGATGGAGGCACGGATCGGGATGCTGCGTCCTTTGAACTCGACCTCGGCCCTGGCGACGGCGGCGCGGATGCGTTCGGCGACCTCGAGCGCGGCGCGGATGCCGGTCTCGGAGAGGAGCACGACGAACTCCTCGCCGCCGAATCGTGCGGCGGTGTCGATGTCGCGGATATTCGCCTCGATGACGCGGGCCGTGCGAATTAGCGCCTCATCGCCGGCCTCGTGACCGTGCTGGTCATTGATGCTCTTGAAGTGATCGAGGTCGATGACGAGCAGGGCGAGTGGACGGCCGTGACGGGTGAAGCGCCCGGATTCGGACTCGAACACGACATCGAACGCACGGCGGTTGCGCAGTTGAGTGAGCGGATCGCGGTCGGCCTGGAGACGGATGGAGCCGAACTCGTGTGCGTGCTCCATGTTGAGCGCGGCGAAGGGTGCGAGCGCGCGGAGCATGTCGAGGGCGCCGGAATCGAATGCGGCCGCATTCGACGACCACACCGCGAGCACGCCGCTGGTGCCCGCGGGACTCAGGAGCGGGAGCGTAGCGAGGCAGCGCGGGCGGTGAATCCAACGTTCGGAGCTGGCGGCCAGGGTCGTCTTTCCGATCGACCAGGATGCGGCATCGCGGACGAGCATGTCCCCCGCGCGTGCGGCGAGCGCGAGCTCGGACTCGGGCGGCACGAACTCGTCGCCGGGGCTGGGTCCGCCGTCCGCACCAGCCACGGCGATGACATGGCCTCGCTGCCCGTCCCACGAGGCGAGGGCGGCGCCGGTCGCTTCGGTCATGCGCATGGCCGTCTGGCACAGCTCGGCGCCGAGCTCGTCGAGGTCGAGAGCGTTCGGCATTTCGCGCAGGCCGGCGAGCAGCGCGGCGACGCGGCGCTCGACGGCGGCGGCGGTGGAGCGATCCTCCTGGAGTGCGAGCACGCCACGCAGATAGACGGCGGCCTGCTCGAGCGACGGGTCGTCGACCGGCAGGCGGGCGGGATCGAAGTCGTACGTGACGAGCTGCCCGTCGTCGTCACGCTGCCGCAACCGGTCGGCGATCGTGACGGTCCCCTGCTCCGCCCATCGCGGTGCAGCGTCGAGCCGCATGCGGATTCCCTGCTCCCAGACCCACCCCAGGGGATCACCGATGAGTCGAACGGTCTGCCCCGCACGGCCGCTGGCGGCGGCACGCGCCCGTGCGAACCCGCGGTGGACCTCGACATCCCAGATCCGGATCTGCCGTGCGCCCAGCCGTTCGGCGACTGCTGCGAGCGCGCGCGCGAGCTCTGCGAGATCCTCGGCGGCCGATGGCGCCTCGCCCGGCTGGCCACGGCGCGCCTGCGCCAGAATGTCATCGAGCTGCGCGAGCCGGTCGGCCGTCCGGCTCGCTTCCGCGCGCCAGATCCACCCGGGAATCGTGCCCGCCAGCAGCAGCAGCCCGCCGACGAACCCGCGATCGGTGCCCGCTCCCGCGAGCGTCTCGAACAGGGCGAGGAGCAGGCCGGCAACGAAGGGGGCCGTCAGCTCGAGGGGATGGGCCGCGTAGCGGATCATTGCCACGAGGGTGGCGACGAGCGGAAGCAGCAGCGGGGATGCGGTGCCGCCGGTGAGGAAGACCCCGGTCAGCAGCGCGAGCGCCGCGCCGGCGAGGACGCGGCGCTGACGGTGTGTCAGCTCCGGCGCGCGAGCAGTCGCAGGATTCGTGACGCCGCGCACGCCGCACCGAAGCCGTTGTCGATGTTCACCACCGTGATGCCCGACGCGCAGCTGTTGAGCATGGCGAGCAGCGCGGCGAGACCTCCGAAGGACGCGCCGTAACCGACGCTCGTCGGCACGGCCACGATCGGCGCTCCCGTGAGACCGCCGACGACCGACGGCAATGCGCCCTCCATGCCGGCCACGACGATGAGCACTCCGGCATCCTGGAGCCGTCGTCCCTCGCCGAGCAGACGGTGAATGCCGGCGACGCCCACGTCGTAGAGCCGAACGACACGGTGACCGAAAGCGCGCGCGGTGACGGCCGCCTCCTCGGCCACGGGCAGATCGGAGGTCCCGGCGCTCAGGATCGTGACCGGCGGCCCGTCCGCTTCGGCTGCATCCCGGGCGCCGAGCCAGACCGTGCGGGCCAGGTCATTGACATCCGCCGCCGGGAATTCCGACGCGAGCGCTGCGCGCGCGGCGTCACCGGTGCGGGTCGCGAGGAAACCGCTGTCGCGGGCGGCGAGGCGGCGGCAGATCTCGACGCACTGCTCGGTCGTCTTGCCCTCGCAGAAGACCACCTCGCCGAAGCCCACCCGCAGAATGCGGTGATGGTCGAGGCGGGCGAACGGCGGGTTGGACGTGTCACCCACCTCCTCCACTGGCAGCCAGGCCAGACGCTCGAGCACGGCGGACGGCGTCGCTTCGCCCGCGGCGATGGACTCGAGCAGACGCAGCATCGCTTCCGGCGTCATGTCGACCTGCCGCGCGGGATCCGTGTCATGCGGTGACGAGCGCCGCCTCGAGGTAGCCTTCCAGGATGCGCTCCGCCTCGCCGAGCGTCGTGACGCCGAACAGCTCCTCGCGCAGCGCCTTGCCGTTCGGCAGACCCTTCGTGTACCAGCCGAGGTGCTTGCGGAACTCCCGCATCGCCTGCCCCTCCGAACCAGCCGCCTCGTGCCGGAACGCGATCGCGTTGCGCGCGTGCTCCAGAACGATGGCGAATCGCTCGACGACGTCCGGCGCCGGCGGCACCGGCCGCCCGTCCAGCGCCGCGCGCGCCTGTGTGAAGATCCATGGCGCACCGTGCGAGCCGCGCGCGATCATGATGCCCGCGCACCGCGTATGCTCCCGCATCCGTCGGGCATCCTCCCCGGTCCAGACATCACCGTTGCCGATCACCGGGATGTCGAGCGCCTCGACGACGGCCGCGATCTCGTCCCAGTTCGCGTGACCCGCGTACATCTGCGTCCGCGAGCGAGCGTGCAGCGTGAGCACGCGCGCACCCGCGTCCTGACAGCGGAGCGCGATCTCCACCGGATTGCGCAGCTCGTCGTTCCAGCCGCTCCGGATCTTGACGGTCGTCGGAATCCCGATTGCAGCGGCGACCGCGCGGATGATCGACTGCACCAGATCCAGATCGCGCAGACACCCCGATCCGCCGTTCCGGGACACCACCTTCTTGACCGGACAGCCGAAGTTGATGTCGAGGAAATCGGGCGCATAGGTCCGCTCGACCAGGGCGGCCGCTTCCGCCATCGCCCGCGGATCGGAGCCGAAGATCTGAACACCGATCGGACGCTCCTCGTGGGCGAAGCGCAGGTAGTCATGCGTACGCTCGCTCCCCCGCCGCAGCGCCTCCGCGCTCACGAACTCGCTCACGACGACGTCCGCGCCGAAGCGCCGGCACAGCCGCCGGAACGGCGACTCGCTGACACCTGCCTGCGGCGCCAGATAGAGCGGTGCCGAACCATCGCTCAAACGCGTCATCAGCTTGTCGAACATGCCGATGAAGCTAACGGCGTTACTTCCCCCGATCAATCGGATTCAGCCGTTTTGACACCTTCCGGGAGCGCCTTTATGTTGTGCACCGCCCGGGCCACAGCCGGTGACCCGGCGACTCGGAGGCATACATGGAATTGCGCGAATTTTTCGATAGAGACGCAGTCGACCTCGACATCAAGGGCGATGGCAAGGACGCGATCCTCAAGGAGCTGATCGCGCTGCTCGACCTGGACGACAAGAGCGAGGGCATCCTCTTCAAGATGCTCAAGCGCCGCGAGAACCTCGGCTCCACCGGGATCGGTCGCGGCATTGCCATCCCCCACTGCCGTTCCCTCGTCGTCAACAAGCTGCGCGTCGCGTTCGGCAGAAAGCGACAGGGGGTCGAGTACAACGCGATCGACAACCAGCCCGTTCACTACTTCTTCCTGATCGTCGCGCCGCCGCTCGAGGTCAGCAATCAGTACCTGCCGGTGCTCGGCAAGCTCGCCCAGTTCGCCAAGGACCCCGAGATCACGCAGCGCCTCGCACAGCTCCAATCCCCCGACGAATTCCTCGCGCTCCTCGAAGAGAAGGCACAGTAGGAAGGCCGGCAGCACATGCACCCCCGGTTGGAGATCCTGCTTCAGATCCAGGACCTGAAATCGCAGCGTCGGGAGTTGAACGACAGCGAGGGTGGGCGCACGGTCGAAGTGGATGAGTTCCACATCGACGTGGAGAGCGCCGTGCGTCAGCTCGAGGAGCGCATCGAGGAGCTGAAGCAGGAGCTGCCGCCGCAGGTGCGCAGTCGGCTGGAACGGTTCGCACGGTCGGGCGGGCGCGCGGTCGTTCCCGTCATCAACGGAATCTGCTACGGCTGCTTCACGGCCGTGCCCACCGCATCGCTCGCCGACCTCGGTCGCAACGACGACGTCAATCACTGCGAGAACTGCGGTCGCTTTCTGTACGTCGTCCGCAGCTGATCCCGATCGTGCCGCCGCGGACGTGTCGAGTCCGCGTGCGAGCCGCGGCCGTCCTCCCTCCGGCTCCCGTCAGTCCGCGGCGAGCGTTCGCAATTCCCCCTCCCGCCGCGTGACGCCCGTTCGATCGAGATGCTCGAGGAGCGGGATGAGGTGCTTGCGGGTGAGGCTCAGGACCTCCTTGAAGTCACCAACCGTAAGTGATTGTGCTGTGGGCAGCTGATGGCGCAGAGCAGAGATGCACTCCGCGAGCGCCGCGGCGGCGATCAGACGCGTGGCCGAGAGCCGCACGAGCGTGCCGTTGCGCTCGAGAAACCGGATCAGAAGGGGAAGGTCGGCGCGGTCCCGCAGATCGGGCGGCAGCTCGGCCAGGTCGGGCGGCTGCGCGCCCGCGGTCCGGAAGACGCCGGCGAGCCGGTCGATGGCCCGCTGCGCCTCCGCGTCGGGTGTGGCGGAATGGCCGGGCAGTGCGAGCGCGTTGCCGGCGGCGACGAGTCTGCCTTCGGCGATGAGGCGATCGACCGCGGCGTCGAAGAGCGCGGCGCCGGTCAGTCCGGCGCGCGCGGCTTCGCGTTCCATGCCGTCGAGCATGGGCGCACTCCGGTGAAACCGGGCCACGGCGTCGAGGATGGATCGCCCGGTCTCATCCAGCAGGTCGCTGCGCAGGATCCGGTCGCCGGCGACGGTGAGTCGACCGGCCGCGCGCACGGCCGCCTCGGCGAGGCCCGGACTGAGGCCGGACAGGATGGCGAGCAGGCTGCGATCCAGGCCGCGCGGGCCGACGAGGACAGTCGCCTGGGTGACCAGGTCCGCGGCATCGGCCATGGGCACAGGGCCCCGTGTGCCGTCGAGCGCGCTCGCCAGGGCCTCCAGTGCGGCGCGGGTCTCCGCGGCCAGCCGCTTCCGCTTCGGCGCCGCCGGCTCGAGCACCACGCCACCCGCCACGGTATGCACCGGCGAATACGATCGCAGTACGACGTGATCGCCGGCGCGGGCGACGAGCGGTGCCTCGAGACGGAGCTGGACGATGTCGCTTCGTCCGGGCTCCAGTTCCGTTGCGAGGAGTCCGATGCGGCCGAGCACCTCCGCGGTCCCGAGGTGCACGCGCACCCGCTGCCGCGGCCGGATCGGTGTCCACGCGTCCGCGACGACCCGCAGATGCAGCGTCAGAATTCCCGCGGTCGTCCAACCGGTACCGCCCAGCAGCGAGTCCCCTCGCTCGAGCGCTTCCCGGTCCACGCTGCTCAGGGCGACGGCCGCGCGTGCACCGGCGGCGACCTCGTCGCACTCGCGACCGTGCTGCTGGAGCGCCCGCACGCGGGCCGTGATCCCTGCCGGGAGAACGCTGACCTGCGCATCGCGCCCCAGCGTTCCCGACCAGACGGTGCCGGTCACGACCGTGCCCGTGCCGCGCACCGTGAAGATGCGATCGATCGGCATCCGGAACAGGTCGCCCTCGACGCGTGGCGGCACGCCGGCCGCCGCGGCCGCGAGCGCTGCCCGGAGCGCCTCGAGTCCTGCGCCGCTCCGCGCGGACACGTCGATGATCGGTGCCTGCGCCAGCGCACTTCCCGCGAGCAGCTCCCCGAGCTCATCGCGCACGAGCTCGAGCCATTCCGGCTCGACGAGGTCGCATTTCGTGAGCGCCACGACGCCGCGGCGGATGCGGAGCAGCTCGAGGATGGCGAGGTGCTCGCGCGTCTGGGGCATCACTCCTTCATCCGCCGCCACGACGAGCAGCACGAGGTCGATGCCCGTCGCCCCCGCCAGCATGTTGCGGACGAACGCCTCGTGACCGGGCACGTCGACGATGCTCAGGACGGTGCCGTCGGGCAGGATCAGGCGCGCGAAGCCGAGGTCGATCGTGATGCCGCGGCGCTTCTCATCGGGGAGCCGGTCGGTGTCGGTGCCGGTGAGTGCACGTACGAGCGCGGTCTTGCCGTGATCGATGTGACCGGCAGTCCCGAGCACCAGGCTGCGCATCAGCCGACGCTCAGGCTGGCCGTCAGGAAATGGAGCGAGCGGAGCGGTGTCCCTTCGAGCAGGTGGTGCTCGAGGTAACGCGAGAGGAGCCGCCAGTGTCCTTCCGTCGCGCCGACCTGTGCTGGCTCACCCCGGCTGAAATCCGCGAGTGCCGCCCGGGCGCGGGCGGGTATGCGTCGCCCCGGTAGCCCCGCGGCGCAGGCATCGCAGCGCAGTCCGCCGGCGGCGTAGTCGAACATGGCATCCAGCCGGGAGTCCACGGCCCGCCCGCAGACGATGCACGCATCGAGCTCGGGCGTGAACCCGAGCTCTGCGATGATGTGCCAGGTGACCGCGAGCACGTTCACCTCCACCGACTCCGTATCGACGCGGGCGAGTCGGTCGAGGCCGGCGGACACCGCCTC
>DASUSS010000020.1:0-20858 GCA_036374995.1 Longimicrobiales bacterium
GGCGGGGGATGAACGGCGGGGGGATGAACGGCGGGGGGATGAACGGCGGGCGTGGTTGCGGCAGTTAACTGTAGAGCTGTGACTGCTATCTGCGACTCAGTGACGGACATTGGATGCAGCGGGCTCTCTGCCGGATGCACACCATCATCGAACGTCTGCAACGGCGTCTTCCCGAAACCAGCGGCTGGTGCGGATGTTCGGCGTTGTAGTGCTCCTTGGATGTCGGGTCGCCCTGGAGGTTTCCCGAGTCTGATTGGAGCGACTGCTGCGTTGCAGTACCTGCTCGGTGCGTGCACCAGCCGGCAAACCCTTCAGCTGCTCGTTGACGAGCTCATGCGAAACGCTCGCCTGCCCCGACGCCGTTGACCCGATTGCGATACCCCGTGAGCGTCGTCGACGATGTCCGAGGCTGGTCCGGGTCGTGACCGGCACGATCTCCCTCATGACCTTCTCTCGGCCGGTACTCGCAGAGATCCCTGAACCGAGGGAAGCTCTCCAGACTGTCGCGGGCCAGGTGCCGCGTCCCCCCGTTTGTGTCTGCCCGCGCATCCCGCGCCCCGAAGTACTCACCCGTACCCGGATGTCATCCCCCGCCCGTTCATCAACCGCAGTCATCCCCGCCTTCATCACCCGCCGTTGATCACCCGCCGTATTCACCCGAAGTTCATCACCCGAAGTTCATCACCCGAAGTTCACCTCCCGAAGTTCACCCTTCTCACGTTGACTCACCGCCTCGAATCCACTACATTTCGTCGTCCGCGATGGCGTACTGAAGGACTCATTTTTGGGCCTACAGCAACACCATTTGGGGCCGACTCCCGAGTCGGACGTCATGCCTCGCATGGGGAAGGCGGAAGATCAGGGGAGGTCACCAGTCGATTTCGACTGGGCTCCAAAAACACCTTCAGTGCGTCTCAACACCGGCTCGTGCATCCGCGCGGGCCGGTGCTTTTTTCGGGCCGCAACGGCAGTATCTCCGCGTTCCCGTCGTGATGTCGAGCGTTCGCCTCGACGTTCGGCCGGCCTTTGCCGAACGTGGGCGAGCGCACGCGCGGGAGGCGGGGCCCGCCCGCTACGCACTCGTCCGCGGATCGCCCTCTCCCCTTACCTGTCCCAGTCCGATAGTATGTCGCGAGACTATCCAGGTGATGGAGATCGAATGCCTCGAGTGAAGGTGACCCGGAGGGTGCACTTCAGTGCGGCGCACCGGCTGGGGCGTGAGGAGTGGACGGCGGAGGAGAACCGGCGTGTGTTCGGCGACTGTTCGAACCCGAACTGGCACGGGCACAACTACGAGCTGGACGTGACGGTGGCGGGCGAAATCGATCCTGCGACCGGCTTCGTGTACGACCTGAAGGCGTTGCGGGATGCGGTGGAGCGGTGCGTGATCGCGGACGTCGATCACCGGAATCTGAATGTGGACGTGGAGTGGATGCGGGGCACGAATCCGACCACGGAGAATCTGGTGGTGGCGATCTGGGGCCGGGTCCGGGCGGAGCTGCCGGAGGGGGTCGCGCTGGAGCGGCTGGTGCTGTGGGAGACGCCGCGCAACTACGTGGAGTACGAGGGTGACTGAGGAGCGGCGGGACCTGACCGGTGTTCCGTTTCGGGATCTGGTTCGAGAGATCCTGGTTCGGCTGGGCGAGGATCCGGAGCGCGAGGGGATCCTGAAGACGCCGGAGCGGGTGGAAAAGAGTCTGACGTGGCTGACGCGCGGTCACAATCTGAGTGTGCGGGCGGTGCTGGGTGATGCGCTGTTCGACGAGGATCACCACAACATGGTGATCGTGAAGGACATCGAGATGTATTCGATGTGCGAGCACCACATGCTGCCGTTCTTCGGCAAGGTGCACGTCGCATACATCCCGAACGGGAAGATCGTCGGGCTGTCGAAGGTGCCGCGGATCGTGGAGGTGTTCGCGCGCCGGCTGCAGGTGCAGGAGCGGATGACGTCGCAGATCGCGGAAGCGCTCGAGGAGGTGCTCGAGCCGCAGGGGGTCGGCGTGATCTGCGAGGCCTATCACCTGTGCATGATGATGCGCGGCGTGGAGAAGCAGAACTCGAAGACGATCACGAGTGCGATGCAGGGCGCGTTTCTGGAGGACATCGGGACGCGCGAGGAGTTTCTGCGGCTGATCAGCGTGAATGGGATCATCTCCTGAGCTGGGCGGCCGCGTCGTCGTGGTGACGGGCGCGACGAGCGGGATCGGGCGTGCGGTGGCGGAGCGGCTGTCCGCGGCGGGTGCGCGCGCCGTGCTGGTGGCGCGCACGAGGCGGACGCTGCGCGAGGTGGCCGCGACGCTCCGCGGCGTGCCGGTCGACGCGGACGTCGCCACGGAGGCGGGCGTGGCGCACGTGGCTGCGGCGGTCGCTGAACTGGGTGGCGACGGTGCGGACATTGTGGTACATGCAGCGGGCGCGTTCGAGCTCGCGCCGCTCGCGGAGACGACGGTCGAGGCTTTCGACCGGATGGTGGCCGTGAACCTGCGTGCGGCGTTCCTGCTCGTGCGCGCGTTCGTGCCCGCCATGCTGGAGCGAGGCCGGGGTCACGTGGTGACGATCGGGTCGGTGGCGGGTCGTCAGGCGTTTCCAGGCAACGGCGCGTACAGCGCATCGAAGTTCGGTGTGCGCGGCATGCATGCAGTGCTCGCGGCCGAGTTGCGCGGGACCGGTGTGCGGGCGACCTTCGTCGAGCCTGCCGCGACCGACACGCCGCTGTGGGATGCGGTGGACCGCTCGCGATACCCCGGTCTGCCGGAGCCGTCCGCGATGCTGGGAGCGGACGCCGTGGCCGATGCGGTGTTGTACGCGGTGACGCGCCCGGACGATGTGGTCATACCGAACATCCTCGTGGAACGGTCCTAACATGTTCATGGTCAGCGTCCAGGCGCATTACGACAGCGCGCACTTCCTGCGGAACTACAAGGGGAAATGCGAGCGCCTGCACGGACACCGTTACGTCGTCGAGCTGGCGCTCGCGACGGAGGAGCTGGACCGGGCGGGCATTGCGTTCGATTTCGTCGATGTGAAGCGGAACCTGCGCGAGCTCGCCGACTATCTGGATCACAACAACCTGAACGAGCTGCCGCCGTTCGACACGCTCGAGCCATCGGCCGAGAATCAGGCGAAGTACTTCTACGACGAGATGAAGCGCCGGCTTCCGCCGCGGATGGCGGACGCAATCGTTTACGCACGCGTGTGGGAGACGCCGACACAATGGGCTCAGTACACCGAACGTACGCTGTTCATGTGATGTGCGCGGCCGCGCGCGTGTTCCGCGCTGCCCGCTTCCTGATGCTCGCGGGTGCCGTGACGGGCTGCGGCGTTGCCGCACCGGTGCCGCAGCAGTCCGGCCTGTTCCCGGCGCTCACGATGCCGACGGCTCTGCCGGACCCGACGGGCTGGGGCCTGCACGTGCTGGCGCTCGAGCGCGCGCCCGACGGTGCGACGTGGGTCGGCTCGTACGGCGACGGGATCTTCGTCTGGGAGGCGAAGGCCGAGCAGTGGCGTCACATTGCGCAGAGCGACAGCGGCCTTTCGTGGGGCTTCGTCAACAGCATTGCGTTCCAGGGTCGCGACATCGTGTGGTACGGCACGGTCGGCAACGGCTTCGGCTTCACGGCCGATGGCGGTGCGACGTGGCGCAACTGGACACTCGAGGAGCTCGGGCCGGAGTGGCAGTACGTTGCACCGGCCGGCATCGTCGTGCGCGAGGACACCGTCTACATCGCGACGGCCGACGGCCTGCGCATCACCGGTGATGCGGGTGCGACGTGGCGGTGCATCCAGGGAAGCACTCGCGCGAGCGGCGGCGCGGCCGCACGGGATGGCGCCTGCGGGGAGCGCATCAACTCGCTGTCGACCGAGTACCTGCTCGCGCTCGATGTCGGCCGTGACGGCGACATCTGGGTGGGTCACCTCGGCGGTGCCAGCGTGTCGCGTGACGGCGGGCGCAGTTTCACCCGCATCCGGACGCAGGGCATCGACGGCGCCAATGTCCGCGCCGTGCTCGCCGGCGACGAAGCGATCTGGATCGCCAGCGAGTCCGGCATCTTCGTCGACTCCACGCGCAACGGCGAGTTCGAGCAGGCGGATGTCCGCATTCCCGGCTTCACCGGGCTGCCCGGCGCGCCGCGCGCCTTCACGCCTGCGCCCGGTCAGGAAGTGCCGGCCGAGGATGTGCCGCGCAATGCCCGGCCGGTGAACGTCGTGCCCATGATCCCGCTCCCGCCCGCCATCGCCACGTCCTACGGCCTCGTCGCGCGCATGAACGAGGGCGGCTACCGCATGTACTACGTCGGCGCGGCCGACCGTTTCCGGCCCGCGGGCGACATCTGGGCGTTCAGCTGGTGGGGCCCGCCCTGGCGCCCGCTCGGCGGCTCGGCCTCCGGACTCAACCGCGCCCTCGCCGGCAGTCTGCCGTTCCGCGACATCTTCCTCACGGCGCCGGCGGCCCAGCCGTCCGCGCCGCGTCACAACTGGTTCGCCCGGCCGATCCACGCGGCGGAGGGGAACGCCCACATCGACGCGACGTACCGTTACGGCTCGACGATGGGCGGGCGGTTCCAGCAGCATCAGGGTGTGGAGTTCAACAATCCGGCGGGTACGCCGGTGCGTGCGATCGGCGATGGCGTGGTGGTGTATGCGGGAGCGGCGGAGGCGGGGTCGAACACGGTGGCGATCCGACACGACCGTCAGCTGGAGGATCAGTACGTCTTCTCGGCGTACTACCACAATGCGTCGCTCGACGTGCGCGCGGGCCAGCGGGTCCGGGCGGGCGATGTGATCGCGCGCGTCGGCAACACGGGCCGGGCGACGAACGAGCATCTGCATCTGGAGGTCCACGTCGCGCCGGCGACGGACTCCTCGCGGATCGTTCATCCGGACGAGCGGTTCCCACCGCACACGGTGAATCCGCAGCTGTGGATCGAGCCGCTGCCGGGCACGGGCACGGTCGCGGGCCAGGTGGTGGATGCGTCGGGGCAGGCGGTTCCGGGCGCGCGCATTCACGGTCTCGTGCTGGCGTACCCGGAGGAGACGCCGTTCTCGTTCGCGGAGACGTACGCGGACCGTGCGCATCCGGACCCGGCGTACGGCGAGCATTTCGCTGTGGGTGATGTGCCGGCGGGCGAGTATACGCTCGGAGTGGAGATCGGTGGGCAGCGCGTGTGGCGGCGCGTGCGGGTGCAGCCGGGCATGCTGACGTGGGTGGAGTTCAGGCCGTGACGCTGTCCGTTTGATGCACATCGTGCTGACGGACATCCTGACATGTCCGCGGTGCGGCCCCGGGTTCGGTCTCATCCTGCTCGCGGACCGCATCATGGAGCGGCGCGTCGACGCGGGCGTGCTCGGCTGCTCGAACTGCCGCGAGCAGTACCCGATCCGCGATGGCGCCGTGGATTTCGTCGGTGCGGCCGGGAGTGGCGGCGAGGAAGCCGAGGATCGGGCGGCGGATCCGCGGCTCGCGCCGCTGCTCGGTGTCACGCACGGCCCGGCGTTCGTGCTGCTCGCTGGACCGGCGCGCACCCAGGCCGGCGCACTCGCCGCGATGCTGGAGGACGTCGAAGTGGTGACGGTGGCGAGCGAGCGCACGCCGGCGCGGCCGGGAGTCAACCCGTTGATCACGGGTCCGCAGCGACTGCCGGTAGCAGACATGAAGGTGGCCGGCGTAGCGTTGACGGGCGCCGCGGCGGACGCACTGCTCGAGGAGGGTGCGCGTGTCGTTTCCGCCGTGGGTCGGCTCGTGCTCGATCCCGCGCCGCACGATGCAGCGGAGCGTCTCGCGCGGCTCGGTCTGCGCATTGCAGCGCAGCAGGATGGCGTGGCCGTCGCCGTGCGGTGCTGATTGCGCACGCCGCGAGCGGGCGTCTATACTTGACCGTGCAGAACCGCCGGTCGGGCGTTCGAGGACCGGCCGTGCCCGTCAATGGTTTCGAGGCCCTTTCCCCCCGCGAAAACAACTTGCCGATGGGCATCTGGAAGAAACTGTTCGGAAACGAGAGCGAGCGCGTCGACTACTACCGCGAGGCGGTCGAGCTGCTGAACGTGGGCAAGTACCACGAGGCGCTGACATCGCTGCGGCTCGCGCTGCGCGAATCGCCGCAGGACATTGCGGTGCTCCAGCAGATGGCGATTGCATACACGCGCATCGGCATGACGGACGAAGCGGTGAAGACCTACCGCACCGTGCTCGCCGTTCAGCCGGGCGCGGCAGGCGCGCACTACGGTCTGGCGTTCCTGCTGCTGCGGCAGGGACGTCCCGATGAAGCGGGCGAGCATCTGCGCGCGTTTCTCGCTGCGCCGCCGGAGGGTGCGGAGGCCCGTCGTCACGTAGCGCACGCGAAGGAGACGCTGGAAGAGCTGATGCGCGGCGTGACGCCGGACGCCGAGAGCTGAGCGGCATGGCGGATGTCACGGTCGCGCTGGAGTGGACGGGTGAGGCCCTGCGGCTGCGCGGCGGCCGGGTCGGCGGTCCCGAGATCGTGCTCGACAGCGACGGTGCGGCCGGTCCCTCGCCTCCCGTTGCGCTGGCGCTCGCGCTGGCCGGCTGCATGGCCGTCGATGTGCTCGACATGACGCAGAAGATGCGCGTGCCGCTGACGGGGCTGCGGGTGGTGGTGGAGGGTGACCGCCGTCCGGAGCCGCCGCGGCGGTTCACGGCGCTGCGTCAGAAGTTCATTGCTTCGGGCGTTGCGGCAGAGGACGAGCCGAAGGTGCGACGGGCGATCGACCTGTCGCGCGAGAAGTACTGCAGTGTGCTGCACTCACTGCGCGAGGACATCGCGATGTCGTTCGAGCTGGAGCTGAGCTGATGGCGGTGAGTGGAGCCGTCGTACCGGGCAGTGCGGGGACGGTCCAGTACGCGTCGAATCCCGCGGACCTGCCGGAAGGCACGCTGGTCGAGCTGTTCCTGAATGCCGTCGATCGGGGCAGCCCGCGCGCGCAGCTGTACCGCACGGACGCCGGGTGGCAGCCCGTATCCCATGCGGCTGTGTTCGGCAACGTGCGTGCGATCGCGGCAGCCCTGCGTGCGTGGGGCTTCGCGCGCGGCGACCACATCGCACTCCTCTCGGAGAACCGCCCGGAGTGGGCCTGGGCTGACTACGCGCTGCTGTGCAACGGGATGCTCACGGTCCCGCTCTATCCGACGCTGCCCGCGCTGCAGGCTGCGGCCATTCTCGGTCACTCCGGCGCGCGGCTGATCTTCGTCTCGACGGCCGCGCAGCTCGCCAAGGTGCAGTCCGTTCGCAGCGAGCTGCCCGCGCTCGAGCGCATCGTGGTTTTCGATCCGGTCCGGAGCGACGACCCATCGGTCGTGTCGCTGAGCGACCTGATCGCCGCTTCGACGCAGTTGCCCGACGAGTCGGAGTTCCGCGCCGAGGCACTGCGTGCGCAGCCGCAGGATGTCGCCACTCTGATCTATACGTCGGGCACGACGGGTGAGCCGAAGGGCGTGATGCTCACGCACGCGAACCTCTTCTCGAACATCATCGCGAGCACCCGACACGTGCTGGAGACGACGAGCGAGGACGTCACGCTGAGCTTCCTGCCGCTGTCGCATGTGTTCCAGCGGATGGTCGATTTCCTGCTGTTCGCCGCGGCAGTGCCGATCGCGTACGTGCCGGTCATGGATGATGTGCCGCGCGCGCTCCAGGAGGTGGGGCCGACGATCGTCGTGGCAGTGCCGCGCGTATACGAGAAGCTGTACGCGAAGGTGCTCTCGGTCACCGGCGTGCAGCGGCGCATCGTCCTGTGGGCGCGCAAGGTCGCGCTCGACTGGGCCGCCCTCAGGCTGGGTGGCGAGGGCATCCCGCCGGGCCTGCGCGCGAAGCACGCGATTGCCGACCGGCTGGTGTACGCGAAGATCCGCTCGCGCATCGGCGGCCGGATCCGCTTCTTCGTCTCCGGCGCCGCGCCGCTGAGTCCGCAGATCTTCCAGTTCTTCTATGGCGCGGGCGTGCTGATCCTGGAGGGTTACGGTCTGACGGAGACGTCGCCGGTAACGAACGTGAACACACCGACGAAGCTGCGCATGGGCACGGTCGGCACGCCGATACCGGGCACGGAGATTCGCATAGCGGAGGATGGCGAGATCCTGGTGCGCGGGCCGCAGGTGATGAAGGGGTACTACCGCAACGAGCAGGCGACTCGCGACATCATCGATGGCGAGGGCTGGCTGCACACGGGTGACATCGGCGCACTCGATGTCGACGGATTCCTGAGCATCACGGATCGCAAGAAGGAGCTGCTGGTGACGGCCGGCGGCAAGAACGTGGCGCCGCAGCCGATCCAGAACGCGGCGAAGCTGAGTCGTTTCGTGGCCGAGGCCGTTCTGATCGGCGACCGCCGCCCGTTCCCTCTCATGCTGGTGGTGCCGAACTTCGACAACCTCGAGGAATGGGCGCGCCGGCAGGGGATACCGACGGTGGACCGTGAGGAGCTCGTGCGCGACGCGCGGGTGCGCCGGAAGCTCGAGCAGGAAGTGGCCGACAGGCTGACGGGCTTCGCCCGCTACGAGCTGCCCAAGAAGGTGCTGCCGCTCGCCCGCGACTTCAGTCTCGACCGGGGTGAGGTCACGCCGTCGCTGAAGGTGAGGCGGAAGGTGGTCGAGGCGACGTACCGGGACGAGATCGAGGCGCTGTACGCGGAGCCGGACCCGGCCGACGCGCAGTGATCGCGGAGCTGCCGGTATCGATCGCACTGGTCACGGCCCCGGCGCAGGACGTTGCGGAGCGCATCGTCCGCGCGCTGGTGGAGGAGCGGCTCGCGGCGTGTGGCAACATCGTGCCGGGCGTCACCTCGATCTATCGCTGGGAGGGTGCGATCCAGCAGGAGACCGAGGTGCTGATCGTGCTCAAGACGACGCGCGCGTGCGTGGCGCGACTGATCGCGAGAGTGAAGGACCTGCACCCGTACGACGTCCCGGAAGTGCTCGCGCTTCCGGTCACGGCGGGACTCGAAGCGTATGCGGCCTGGGTCGCGGCGAACGTGTATGACCGATGAAGAAGTAGAGGAAGCGGATTCCATGCGAAGGCGACAGACTCGGGCGCGACAGGCGGTGGAGCTGGCGGCGGGTGCGAGCGCGCACGGCGACACTGCGGATGACGAGGTGGACGGGGACGAGCGCCGCGCCGCGACGGCGGCGGTAGCGGCGGCAGCGGAGAAGGCGGACGAAGATGCGGTCGAGCACTGGCGTGACCTCGTGCTGCGCGAGCCGTCGAATGTCGGGGCGCGGCAGCGGCTGGCGCGCGTGTTCGAGGCGCGCGGCGAGGCTCTGCTCGCAATGGAGCAGCTGGAGGCCGCGCGCTCGGTCCAGCCGGACAACGTCGACCTGATCGTCGATCTGGCGAACTCACTCATCGGGCTCCGTCGCTTCGATCCAGCCGAGCGAGAGCTGCGGCGCGCACTCAAGCTCCAGCCGGAAAACGCGCAGGTGCATCTGGGCCTCGGCGTGATCAGCTTCCGACGCGGGCGCTACGCGCAGGCGGAGCAGGAGCTGCGGCGCGCGCTCGAGCTGGATGCCGAGTCTGCCGATGCGTACTTCTATCGTGGCGAGTCACTGAATCAGCTGAGTCGGCACGACGAGGCGCTCGACATGCTGCTCCGCGCGACCCAGCTCGATCCGGTCAATGCACGCGCGTACTACGTCATGGGCATTCTGTACGACAAGAAGGGCCGGCCGCAGGAAGCGGCGGCGATGTATCGCAAGGCGCGCGAGGTCGGCGCGGCGTGATCCGCATTGCACAGGGCGAGCTGGCGGAAGCGCCCGTCGAGGCGGTGCTCCGGCCGGTCACTGCCGAATGGACCGCCGTCACGCACGCCATGCGGCGGCTGGAGATCGCAGCGGGCGAGGTCCCGGCGGAGCAGTGCCGCCGCCTCGGCGAGCTGCCGGTCGGCTCGGCCGTGATCACGGCGGCTGGCGACCTTCCGGCCCAGTTCATGGTCCACGTCATCGTCCGTTCCGTGGACGAGCCGGTCACGCCGGCCGGCGTGCGGCGCGCGCTGCAGAACGGGCTGCGGCGCCTGGCGGAGTGGGGCATCGGGCGAGTCGCGATGGCACCCCTGGGCACGGGCGCGGGTAATCTGGATGCGGATGAGGCGGCGTCCATCATGATCCCGACCCTGCTGGAGCAGATCGCGGACGGTGGACCGCCGTCGGAGGTCGAGATCTACGTGGACTCGGAATACGAGAAGGATGTATTCGAACGACATCTCGCGATGCGCGGCGTATCGGCGCACGGCGGCGATCCGCCGCCGGAGGCGCCCGATCGCTGACCCGGTCCGCCCGCTCTCTCTCGACGCTCTCCCCCGCGACAGGACGACTGAATGAATGCACGCCGTGTGACCGGCGTGTCCGTGCTCGCCATCTGGCTGGTCATGGTGGGCTGGCACGTGCGGCGGGAATACGTCGTTCCGGAGGCGGAGCGTCTGGCCGCGGGTGCGCGCGCGCTCGCGCCGGGCACGCACTGGTTCATCATCCGGATGGGCGATGTACCGATCGGCATCGCACAATCGCGCCTGGACACGCTCCCGAACGGCTACGTCTTCAACGACGAGATCACACTGGACGTGCCCGCGCTCGGCCAGGTCCACCGCTCGCTCGCGCGCACGCGCATCGATCTCGGTCCGGCGCTCGAGCTGGTCGGCTTCGAGTTCGGCCTGACGTCGCGGATCGGTGCGTTCTCCGTGGCCGGCCGAGCCGAGGGCGACAGTGCGGTGGCCGTGACGATGAACGCCGGCGGCGGGCCGCAGGAGTCGCGCATCGAGGTGAGCGACGGGCTCCTGCTCGATGCGGCGCTCTCCCTGCGCATGGCCGCGTCGGGCGCACTGCGCGAGGGTAACGAGCTGACGGTGCGCGTCTTCGATCCGTCGTCGATGTCCGAGCGCGATGTCGTGGTGAGGGTGGGCGCGCGGGAGACGATCGTCGTGCCGGACAGTGCACGACTGGAGAACGGTCGGTGGGTCGCGACCGTGCTGGACACGGTGCCCGTGTTCCGCGTGGAGCAGCGCTTCGGCGGCGTGAGCATCGCGAACTACATCGACGAGGACGGTCAGATCGTGCGCGCGGAGAGCCCGCTCGGCTTCACGATCGAGCGCACGTATTACGAGCTGGCGCGCCAGGAGTGGCAGAGCGGTCGGTCGGCGGAGCTCGCGCTCGGGTACGGCGCGCTGATCGAGGGCACGGCGATCTCGGCGAACGTGGATGTCGCGGATGTCGCGGCGCGCCCGAGCCTGAGCGTGCGGCTGGGCGGAGTCGACCTCGAGGGATTCGATCTCGAGGGCGGTCGGCAGGCGCTGCGTGGCGATACCCTCGTGATCACGCGCGAGACGGTGCTCGATGCGGGGTACGTGCTGCCGTACGCGGGCGCGGGTACTCCCGCGGCACAGCTGGAGGCAACGCCGCTCATTCAGGCGGACGATCCGCGCATCGTCGCGACTGCGCGGCGGATCACGGAGGGCTCGACGGATCCGCTGGAGGTCGCGCATCGGCTGAACGCGTGGGTGTACGACCGGCTGGAAAAGGACGTGACGCTCAGCGTGCCGAGCGCGCTCCAGGTCCTCGAGTCGCTGAGCGGCGACTGCAACGAGCACACAGTGCTGTATGTGGCGCTCGCACGCGCGCTCGGACTGCCGGCGCGGACGGCCGTGGGCCTCGTCCACATCGACGGCAGCTTCTACTACCACGCGTGGCCGGAGGTGTGGCTCGGCGAGTGGGTCGCCATGGACCCCACGCTCGGCCAGGCACCCGCGGACGCGAGTCATCTCCGGTTCCTGATCGGCGGGCTCGCCCGCCAGGTGGAGCTGATCCGCCTGATCGGAAGACTCCAGCTCGAGGTGATATGATCCGGCTCGAAGGTGTGTCGAAGCGCTACGGCCGCTTCACGGCCGTGCACCCGATCGACCTCGACGTGCGGCCCGGCGAGCTGTACGGTTTTCTCGGACCGAACGGCGCCGGGAAGACGACGACGATCCGGATGGTGACGGGCGTGCTGCGGCCGACCGGGGGCCGGATCTTCATCGGCGGCCATGACATGCTGGACGACCCGGTGAGCGCGAAGCGGCACATCGGCTACATCCCGGACCGGCCATCGCTGTACGAGAAGCTGACGGGCGCCGAGTTCCTGCGGTTCGTGAGCGGGCTGTGGGGGCGGGATGGTGTCGCGGCAGATCGCCGGGCGAGCGAGCTGCTCGATCTGTTCGAGCTGACCGCGTGGCGTGATACGCTCGTGGAGTCGTACAGCCACGGGATGCGGCAGAAGCTGCTGATCGCATCCGCACTGGTGCACGCGCCGGACGTGATCATCGTGGACGAGCCGATGGTCGGGCTCGACCCGAAGGCGGCACGCCTGATCAAGGACCTGCTGCGCGCGTTCGCCGATCAGGGCGGGACCGTGTTCCTGTCGACGCACACGCTGGAAGTCGCCGAGGCGCTGTGCGACCGGATCGCGATCCTGCATCAGGGGGCGATCCGCGCGAGCGGCACGATGCAGGATCTGCGCGCGGAGGCAGCGGCCGGCGCCGCGGGGCTCGAGGAGATCTTCCTCAAGCTGACGGGCAGCGAGAACGTGAAGGAGATCATCGCGTCGCTGCGCGCGCCGGGTGCCGCGTGAGCACAGCGGCGCCTCCCGCACCGCCGCGCCAGGCCTCGATCGTCGACCTGCTGCGGCCGAAGTGGTTGTCGGCACGGCGGCGAATGCAAAGCGAGAGCAGTGCGCTGCGTGTGCTCGTCATGGGCTTCACCGGCCTCGTCTTCTTCTCGATCGTGTTCGCGATCATCTTTCGCGTGCTCGGTCATTTCCGTGCGCAGCCGGGCATCGGCGATCTGCTCGCAGGCAAGCTGCTCGGCATGATCCTGCTCGCGTTCGTCGCGATCCTGCTGCTGTCCAACATCATCACGGCACTGTCCTCGTTCTTCCTCGCGCGCGACCTGGAGCTGTTGTCCGCGGCGCCCGTCGATGGCCTGCGCGTCTACACGGCCCGCTTCATCGAGACGCTGCTGAACTCGTCCTGGATGATGGTGGTCGTGCTGCTCCCGATCCTGCTCGCGTTCGGCGTATCCTACGGGTTCAGTGTGCCGTTCCTGCTCGTCACGGTCATTGCCCTCGCATCGTTCCTGATGCTGCCGGCCGTGATCGGCACTGCGGTCACGCAGGTACTGGTCAACGTGTTCCCGGCTCGGCGCGCGCGGGACATCCTCGCGCTCATCGCGCTGTTCGGAGCCGCCGCGCTCGTCATGCTGTTCCGGTTGCTGCGGCCGGAGCAGCTGGCGCGGCCGGAAGGGTTCCGCGACCTCGTCGACTTCATCGCGGCGCTGCGCACGCCGCAGTCGATCTGGCTGCCGAGCGAGTGGGCGGCGCAGGCGATCCTCGCGCCGCTGGGTGCCGGTGAGACACCGGGCGATCCGTTTCCGTTGCTGCTGCTGGTGTCGACTGCGGCTGCGTTCTTCGTCATGGGCGCGTGGGTGCACGGCCGGCTCTATCGCGACGGGCTGAGCCGCTCGCAGGAAGGCGCGGAACAGCAGGAGGGCGATACCGCGCAGCAGCAGCGGCGGCTGGAGCGCATCCTGTCCGCAGTGCCGTTGACGGCGCGCAGTCTCGTCGCGAAGGACATCCGCACGTTCTTCCGCGACACCACGCAGTGGTCGCAGCTGATCCTGCTCGCCGTGCTGGTAGTCGTGTACGTCTACAACATCAAGGTGCTGCCGCTCTTTTCGGGCGAGGAGGTCGGCTTCTTCCTGATCAACGTCGTATCCTTCCTGAACCTCGGCCTGGCGGGATTCGTGCTCGCGGCGATCGCGGCGCGGTTCATGTTCCCCGCGATCAGCCTGGAGGGCCGCACGCTCTGGCTGCTGCGCTCCTCGCCGCTCGACCTGCGCTCGCTGCTGTGGAGCAAGTTCTGGGTGGGACTCACACCGCTGCTCGTGCTCGCGCTCGCACTCACGATAGGCACGAACATCATTCTCCGCATCTCCGGCTTCATGATGGTGCTGTCGCTCGCCACGATCGTCGTGATGACGTTCGCGATATCCGCGATGGCACTGGGGTTCGGCGCGCTGTTCCCGAAGTTCGATACGGAGAACACGGCCGAGATCCCGACGAGCTTCGGGGGACTGCTGTTCATGATGACGGCGACGGCGTACCTCGGTGTGGTCATCGCACTCCAGGCCTGGCCGGTCTACGCGATGCTGCGTGCGGAGCAGACCGGTGTGGTAGCGGGCGGCGTGATGGCCTGGCTGGTCGTCGGGCTCGGCGCGGCGCTCGCGATCTCGATCGTTGCGATCGTCCTGCCCCTGCGCGTCGCGGTCCGGCGCATCGAGGCGCTCGACCGGTGATACGGGTACGGCTGCGCGGATGAGCGCGGCGCTCGCTGCGGACCTGGCCGTTGCCATCGATGCGGCACGCCGCGCCGGTGCGGTGGTGATGAGCTTCTTCGGCCGCGACCTGACCGTGGCGCACAAGGCGCCGGACCAGCCGCTCACGGAGGCGGACCTCGCCGCGGACGCACTGCTGCACGACCTGCTCATCGGAGCGCGGCCGGACTACGGCTGGTTGTCGGAAGAGACGCGGGATCGGCCGGATCGTCTCGAGCGGCAGCGGGTATGGATCGTCGATCCGATCGATGGCACGCGCTCGTTCGTCGCCGGGCGGCCGGAGTTCGCGGTCTCGATCGGGCTCGTCGTTTCGGGACTGCCGATGCTCGGCGTGGTCTACAATCCGGCACGCGACGAACTGTTCCGCGCCGTGCGCGGCGGCGGCGCGTTCCAGGGTCGGGTCGGAGCGCCGGACGTGCGGCTGCGCGTGCGCGCGCACGGCGCTCCCCGCGCGACCATGCTCGCTTCCCGCAGCGAGATTGCGGCAGGCGAGTTCGAGCCGTTCCGTGATGGCTGGCACATCGAGCCGGCGGGAAGCACGGCGTACAAGCTCGCGAGCATCGCGGCGGCTCAGGGTGACGCGTTCCTGAGCCGGGGACCGAAGAGCGAGTGGGACATCTGCGCCGGCGTCCTGATCGTGACGGAGGCCGGTGGTCGCGCCACGGATCTTGCCGGCACAGAGCCGCTCTTCAATCGTCCGGATCCGTACGTGCACGGCGTGCTCGCGACGAACGGCACGCTGCACGAGACACTGCTGAGAGAGATCCGGGATCTGCCGGAGCCCGCGCGACTGCGCGAGGCCACGCGCGACCCGCTGCATCCCGGTCTGCCCGATGGGAGGTGAGCTCATGGCAATCTGGTTGATCGGCGGAATGGTCGTGGCCCTGGCAGCGGGCGTCTGGGTCGGTATCGGGCTGCCCGGAGTGCGCGGACTGCGCGAGGACCGGGTCGTCGAGCCGGGCCGCGCGCGCCGCCTCAGGAAGAACTACATCGATCTGCTGAAGCGCCGGTCATGAATCGCGCAGCGCTTGCGACCCTCGCGGCCCTGACCCTGAGCGTGCTCGGCATGATGCTCGTGATCGGGGGAGTGCTCGTCGCCGGACTGTTCCTCCCCGGCGTCGTGCTGATCGGCATCAGCCTGCTCGCGTACGTGGTGGCGGGCGTGCTGCACGCCCGCGACGCGGTATCGTGAGCGTTCCCGCCGATGGCCGGTTCCGCGTGCGCGTGCCCGTGCGGTTCCGCGACCTCGATCCGATGGGACACGCACATCACACGCTGCCGCTCATCTACCTCGAGGAGGCGCGGGCCGCGTTCTGGCGGATGCTCAAGGGCAGTGCAGCGCTGGACGTGATCGACTACGTCATGGCCGAGGTGACGGTGCGGTTCCACGGCAGGATCCGGTTTCCCTCGGACGTGCTCGTGGGGCTCGCCGTACGGCGCGTGGGCGGGAAGAGCTTCACGACGGACTTCGAGATCCGCTCGGAGACCGGCGCACTGCTGGCGGAGGGTAGCGCGGTACAGGTCGCGTATGACTACGCCGCGGAACGCTCGAAGCCGATCGAGGCCGCCGATCGCGCCGTGCTCGAGCAGTGGCGCGATGCGGCTCAGAACAGCAGGGCTATGCCCGCGGATGCCAGCCCGATCAGCCCGCCGAGCACGTAACCCAGCTTTACGATCAGCTTCAACTCTCGCTCCGTCACGCCGCGCACGAGCGCTTCTACCTGCTGCATCGGGAACTCGTTGATCTTCTGCTCGACGCGCGCCGCAATGTCGACACGGCGCAGGATCGACGGGACCTGATCCTGGATCCAGCGCCAGAGCGGCTCCGCGATCGCGCGCTCCGCACGCTCCGCCGCATCATCACCGAACTGGTCGGCGATACGACCGATCGGCCGCTCGACCACCCAGTCCACGGCCTTCACTGCACCCTCACGGTACAACTCGCGCGCGCGGTCGCTCCGCGCAGCCGTGACGACGGCATCGGCGGCGCGGTCTGCCGGCAGATGCTGCAGCAGGTCGCCCCACGTGCGGCCGTGCGCGGTGTCGAGGAGGCCCTGCAGCTTCTCGACCGCAAAGCCGCGCGTCTGCCGGTCGCGCGCGAGATCGACGACCCAGCGGACGACGGTGTCCTTCGCGTTCTCCACGGACTCGTCGCCCGGCGCACCGAGCACGGACGTGACCGGCTTCGCGAGGAAGTCGACGATGGCATTGTTGACGCCGCGCGCCATCGCGTCCCGTACGGACGCATCCTGGAGCAGCTCGGAGATCTTGCCCGCGCCCTCCTTCTCGATGGCCTTCAGCACGCGATCGATCGTCTCCGGCGTGATGAGCAGTGCGGCGACGAGCCGCTGATGGAACTTGAGGTCGCGCATGAAGCGGTCGAGCAGCTCGTGCAGCACCTGCTCGACCTTTGCGCGGGCACCCGCATCGTCGAGCATGCCGCCGAGCCGCTCGATCGCAATCGGCAGGTAGCCGGCGATCGCGCGCTCGAGCGCGGCCACGAGTCCCTGCGGCAGCAGCTGCTCGAATGTGCGATCCGGCCTCAGCAGGCGGATCGTGCCCCGGTCGACATAGTCACGGATCGCGGCCGCGAACGTCTCGCCTTCCACGGCCTCGCGCAGCCAGCGGTCGGCAGCGGCCGTGAGCGCGACCTGCCGATCCTCCGTGAGCAGCTCGCTCACGGGCCGCTCCTTCAGCTCCTGCTTCAAGAGCTCGATCCAGCGCTCGACCGCGATACGGAACGCATCGCTCGCCAGATACGTATCCAGACGTGCGAGCGCGGTATCCGCCGCGCTCAGCAGCAGGCTGCGGAGCTCCGCGACGGCGTGTGGCGGCAGCAGCGTGGACACCGCGCCGCGCCGCTCCTCGAAGATCGATGCAATGAAGGCGGCGAGCCGCTCGTCGAATGCCGCACGGAACGACGGCTCCGTCAGCGTGCGGGCGAGGTCGTCGGGCGTCAGCAGCCGCGTGCCGACCGTGCGGCCCATCGCGGCCGCGAGCCGGTGCGTGTTCTTGGGGATCGCACCCTGGAGCAGCCGCAACCTGTGGCCCAGGATGCGGGGCGGCTCGTAGGGGTGGAACAGCATCCACACGGCTACCGCGTTCGTGGTGCCGCCGGCGATGGCGCCGAACACGATCGTGAGCAGGCTGCGCAGCAGGTCGTCGTTCACGTCTGTATCTGACGCTGTGCGCCGCGTCGCGGTTTCGCTGGTCCGCCGGTGCTCACGGTTGGCTGCGCTCTCTCGGTTGCATCGATTCGCCGGCCCGTCTACCTTGGGTCGTCCGGCAGTAGGCGACCCGCTGCTGAACCCGGTGCGCTCGGGCGCACCCGAGCGCATGGAGGTCCGCGTTGCAGCTCTACACCAAGATACTCATCGGTCTCGTCGCCGGCATTGCCGCCGGCATGATCGCGAATCTCGGCGGCCTCGTCTGGCTGCAGGATCTGCTCCAGACCATCGAGCCGATCGGCACGGTTTTCATCCGCCTGATCATGATGATCGTGATCCCGCTCGTGGTCGCGAGCCTCATCCTCGGCACGGCGTCGCTCGGCGACATCCGCAAGCTCGGCCGGCTCGGCGGCAAGACCGTGGGACTCTACCTGGTCACGACCGCGCTCGCGGTCACGGTCGGACTGCTGCTGTCGAACATCGTGCGACCCGGCTCGCGCATAGATCCGACCACGCGCGACACGATCGCCGCCGCGTTCGCCGAGGACGCGGCCGGTCGCATGACGCTTGCCGCCGAGAAGCCGACGGTCGGGGAGACGCTGCTCAACATGATCCCGACGAACCCGTTCCAGTCCGCTGCGAACGGTGAGCTGCTGCCGCTCATCATTTTCAGCATCATCTTCGGCGCTGCGATCAGCCTGGTCGCGGCCGATCGGCGGGAGTCGGTGCTCACGTTCTTCAACGGCGTGAACGATGCGGTCATGATCGTGATCGACTGGATCATGAAGCTGGCGCCCTATGCCGTGTTCGCGCTGGTCGGATCCGTCGTATCCCGATTCGGGATGGACCTGCTCCGGTCGCTGCTGATCTACGCGCTCGTGGTCGCCGGCGGGTTGCTGCTCCACGTGCTCGTGACGTACATGAGCCTGGTCAGGTTCGTGGTCGGCATGAACCCGCTCGTCTTCGTCAGGCGCATCCTCGAGGTTCCGCTCGTCGGCTTCTCGACATCCAGCTCGAGCGCCACGCTGCCCGTGACGATGGAGACTGCACAGGAGAAGCTGGGCATCTCGCGCGAGACGTCCAGCTTCGTGCTGCCGCTCGGCGCCACGATCAACATGGACGGAACCGCACTGTATCAGGCGGTGGCCGTGATGTTCATCGCTCAGATCTACGGTGTGCCGATGGGCGTCGGCGAGCAGCTGACGATCGTGCTGACCGCAACCCTCGCGAGCATCGGTGCGGCCGGTGTGCCGAGCGCCGGCATCATCACGCTGATCCTCGTGCTGCAGTCCGTCGGCCTCGGGGCCCAGACGCAGACGGGCATCGCGCTCATCCTCGGCGTGGACCGCATTCTCGACATGCTCCGAACCGCGGTCAACGTGACCGGCGACCTGACCGTGGCCAGCGTGGTCGCGCGGAGCGAGGGAGAGACGCTCGAGCCGCGTCCGGTGGATCATCCGATCGCGATCGGCGCGAGGTAGGGGGAGGGGGATTCATTCACCGCGGAGGCGCGGAGGGCGTTGAGGATACGCGGAGGCAGTCCGGCTGCCTCTGTCCCTTTTTGACTTTGTAGCTTGATAGCATTACGGCGCCGGCCAGCGTGCAGAACTCTGCGAGTTACGACTCTGCGGCCTCCGCGCCTCCGCGGTGAACAAATCCCCTGCCCCCTAATCCTCTTTCTGCCGTGCCGCCCGTGAGCCTCTCGTCCTGCTCGCCCGTGCGCCGTTCGCAGCCCGGGTGGAGCGGCCGCTGAAGAGAGCGAGCTCGATCACCTCTTCCATTCTCTCGACGAAATGGAACTCGATGTGCTCGCGTACGTCCGTGGGGACATCGCGGAGGTCGCGCTCGTTGCCGCGCGGGAGGATGACGTCGCGAAGGCCGGCGCGGTGGGCGGCGAGGACCTTCTCCTTGACGCCGCCGATCTCGAGGACCTTGCCGCGCAGCGTGACCTCGCCGGTCATGGCGATGTCGTGGCGGACCGGCCGGTTCGAGAGCGTGGAGGCGATCGCGAGCGTGACGGCGATCCCGGCGGACGGACCGTCCTTCGGGATGGCGCCGACGGGGAAGTGGACGTGGATGTCGCTCTCGCGGAAGTCCTCCTCCGTGATGCGCAGCTCGTCGCCGCGGCTGCGCACGTAGGAGTACGCAGCGTTCACGGACTCGCGCATCACTTCGCCGAGCATTCCGGTGATGATGAGGCGGCCGGAGCCCGGCATGCGGAGCGCCTCGATGAACATCAGCTCGCCGCCGGCGGCGGTCCACGCGAGGCCGGTGACGACGCCGACCTCCGGTGAGCTCTCGGCGGGCGTGGGCGTGTAGCGCGGCAGTCCCAGGATCTCCTCGATCCGTGCGTTGTCGATGACCCAGTGGGACTCATCGCCGAGCGTCTGCGCGCGGGCGCGGGTGCGGAGCAGCGTCTCGAGCGACCGGCGCATCATCGCGACACCGGCATCGCGGGCGTAGCCATAGGCGAGGAACGACAGGCCCTCGTCGTTGAACTCGATCTGGTCGGCGAGGCCATGCTCGGCGATGAGCTTCGGCAACAGCTTCCCGCGTGCAATGTCGACCTTCTCCTCGGGTGTATAGCCGGCGATGCGGATCTCGACCATCATCTCGCGCAGGTCGCGTGGCACGCGATAGAAGTCCTGCGCAACGGCGATGAAGAGGACATCGGAGAGATCGACCGGGATGTCGATGTAGCGGTCGATGAAGCCGACGCGGTTCTCCCAGTCGAGCACCTCCTCCATCGCCTCGATGGGATCGCCCTCGACCTTGCCGAGCCCGATCTCGTCCATCTCCTGGAGCATGATGAGCGGATCGCGGTACGCCACGTCACGGAGTGCGCCGACGATCTTGCCGGGCTGAGCGCCGGCGCGGGTTCGCCGCGTGCCGATCAGCTGTGCCTCACCGCGGCCGCCCATCTCGATGCGGGCGAGTGGGCGGCCGAGGCCGCGTGCGAGTGCGGCGACGAGGGATGCCTTGCCGACGTCCGGCGGGCCGACGATGCAGGGGATCGGACCGCGGAAATCACCGCGCAGCTTGGCCACGGCGAGGTGGTCGAGCAGGCGCTCCTTCTGCTCGTCGAGTCCGAGCAGCGTCTCGTTCAGAGCCGTCTGCACCGCACCGAGGTCGATCTCGGCGGGGCCGGCGGTGGCCATGGCGCGCCAGGGCAGGTGGACCAGCCAGTCGACGTAGCTGCGGATCTCGCTCGCCTCGGGGCCGACGCCACCGACGCTGCGCAGCCGCTCCACCTCGGTACGCGCGGCGGCTGCGGCGCGTGCGGGCATGTCGGCGACCTCGATGCGACGCATCGACTCGAT
>DASUSS010000021.1:0-8158 GCA_036374995.1 Longimicrobiales bacterium
GAGGCATTCACGGCGCCCGGTTACACTGCGCCGCGGACGGTCGAGCCGATCGAGGAGATCGGCGAGCTGGTGCTGGATCAGGTCGTTCCGCCCGACGGAGGCACAGCCGGCGAGGAAGAGACCGCGCGGCCGACGCGGCCCGCCGCGGATCGGCCCGAGCGCACCGATTTCCCGCTCGACGCATTTATCGTCCCGGGCGGCACGCAGCGCATGCCTGCCGGCTACGAGACGGAAGTGGCGCAGCTGGTCGCGCGGCGGCTGGACGACCTCGCGCAGCAGCTGCGCAGCGACGGTCTCGCGGCACTGGGGCACGCGCACGACGTCGATGAGCTGTCGCGCGTCTTCGCCGCGATCATTGCCGGATACGTCGCTCGGGATGCCTAGCCTCGGGCGTACGTGAGGTGACGTCGGGCCGGAGTTGCGGTATATTTCGCTGTCAGGCGCCCGTAGCTCAGGTGGATAGAGCACAAGTTTCCTAAACTTGGGGCCGCAGGTTCGAATCCTGCCGGGCGCATCCACGGCCGCTTTCGATCCGATAGCGGCCGTGTTCGTATCATCGGAGCAGAGGAGGCGGATGGCGTTCGACGACCCGGCGCTCACGATGGGCCTGGCGCTCGCAGCGGGCATGATCTGCCAGGCGCTCGCGCGGCACATCCGCATGCCGGGCATCGTGGTGCTGCTCGTCGCCGGCGTGCTCCTCGGTCCGGAAGTCGCCGGTCTCGTCCAGCCCGAGTCGCTGGGTCCCTACCTGCAAATGATCGTGGCGGCCGCCGTTGCCGTGATTCTCTTCGAGGGCGGCCTGAACCTCGAGATCTCGCGGATCCGGCGCGAGGCGCTCGCGATCCGCAAGCTGATCACGATCGGCGCGCTCGTGACGGCGGTACTCGCTACTCTGGCGGCCCACTACATCATCGGCTGGGACTGGCGCATCGCGATACCGTTCGGCACGCTCGTGATCGTGACGGGGCCCACCGTGGTGACGCCGCTGCTGCGACGCATCCGGGTGAATCACAAGCTGCAGACGGTGCTCGAGGCGGAGGCCGTGCTGATCGACCCGATCGGCGCGGTGATCGCGGTCGTTGCGCTCGAGGTCGTGCTCGCGCAGGAGCTCGGCGCCGCGGCCTGGGGTCTGCTCGGCATCCCTACACGCATTCTGTTCGGCGCGGCGATGGGCGCCGTGGGCGGATACGTGATGGCGAAGATCATCGCCGTCGAGCGCGTGATCCCGGAAGGGCTGGAGAGCGTATTCACGCTGTCGCTGCTCGTCGCACTGTTCGAGCTGAGCGAGGCGATTCTCCCCGAGAGCGGGATCATGGCGGCACCGATCGCCGGGATGGTCGTCGGCAACATGCCTTCCCGCCCGAGCCGCGAGCTGAAGGAGTTCAAGGAACAGCTCACGGTACTGCTCGTCGGGCTGCTGTTCATCCTGCTCGCCGCCGACGTCCGGCTCCAGGAGGTGACGGCGCTCGGGTGGCGCGGCATTGCGACGGTCGCGATCCTGATGTTCGTCATCCGTCCGCTCACGGTCGCCATCAGTACTGCGGGCTCGACGCTCACCCGACGAGAGCGCGTGTTCATTGCGTGGCTCGCACCACGCGGTATCGTCGCCGCCGCCGTCGCATCGCTCTTCGCGGAGCAGCTCACGCGCGAGGGACTCGCCGAAGGAGTCCAGCTGCGCGCCCTGGTTTTCATGGTCATCTCCGCCACCGTTCTCATTCAGGGCGTGTCGGGCGGATTCGTCGCATCGTGGCTCGGCGTTCGGCGCGCGACGAACACCGGCTGGGTGATTGCCGGAGCGAATGCCGTGGCGCGCGCGCTCGCTGCGACGCTGCAGAAGTACCGTGAGGAGGTAGTGGTGGTCGATACCGACCCGGCCGAGATCCATGATGCACGCGCGGCCGGTCTGACCGCGATACAGGGAAACGTGCTCGACGAGCCGGTGCTGCAGTATGCGGATCTGGAGAGTCGCAAAGGCGTGATCTCGCTGATTCCCAACGAGGCAGTGAGCCTGCTGCTCGCGCAGCGAGCGCGCCGCGATTACCGGATACCGCAGGCGCTCGTGCTCGTCGGTCACGGCCAGTATCGCCCCTCCCCGGAGCGGATGGAGACGGCGGGCGCGCGACTTCTGTTCGGTGCCGACACGAACCTGATGCTGTGGACGGGCGAGCTCACGCGCGGCGACGCCGAAGTGAAGACCTACGTCTACACCGGCACGGCCGATCGCGATATCGCTGCCGTCACGCGACTGGCGCCGGGACGTCTGCCGCTCGTGGTCATACACCGCGATCAGGCGTCGCCCATCCACGACCAGACACGCATCCGCGCCGGCGACGCCGTGGCATTTCTCGAGCTGGCAGGGGCAGTGAGGCCGGAGGAGTTCGAGCGCGGGGGCGAGCCGGCCACGCTGCGCAGCGGCGCAGACGCGACCGTTCCGACGACGAGCTAGCTAGACGGCGCGACGCGGCCGGTGCGGAAACAACGACACGCGATCCGTCTGCGGCGCGGTCGTCTGGTTCCGCCGCGGCAGCTCCTCCGCAGCAAGACGCTCCAGCAGGTAGATGTACAGCATGTCGCGAAGGATCACAGGAACTCCCGCCATCTCGGCATAGAGCTCCGCGGCCTGCGCGATCGAATGCGAATCCCCCAGTTCGCGCGCGAAGCGCACGGCATGGCGCACGTGGATGTCGACGAGCCCCGCCTGCGTCGCGCCCGTCGCCAGCTCAACCCACCGACGCAGGTCGTGGTGGACCCGGCCCTTCAGCCGCACCTTCAGCAGCTTCAGCAGGGACGCCTGCTCCAGTGGCGCCGGCTCCTCGCCCTCCACGAACAGACTCGCGGTCGTCCCCTTCGACGCGCGATGCCCGAGCGCGGCCAGCACGCTGTACGACAGCAGCTCCGCCTCCGGACCGACGATGCCGTGCATGCGCAGATAGATGTCCAGCATGCGCACCGCCGAGACGCGGTCCGCTGCCAGCTCGATCAGCGACAGGGCGCTGTTGACGTGAAACTGCGTGACCGCCTCGCGCGCGAGCGCCGCCGAGACTTCCAGCTCACGACGCTTCGCGACACCCAGCTTGCGTGACGTCTTGTGCGAACTCATTGCGGGAACTCCGATGCACCAGGCGCGTGTCTCGACATCCGATGCCGCGTCGCAAGGGGTATTCCGTCTGCATCCACCTCCCGCGCCACATGAAACGCTGGCAGTCAAAGCATTGCACCGCAGTACTTTAGTGTACGCCATCGGCAGCATTGACAAGGTGCGGCGCTGCCTGTTGACCAGACAAAAGGTGTGCGCTCCCGAAGCTTTTACCCATGGGCGGATCGGGCGAACTGCTGCGTCCGGCGGTCGATCAGCCGCAATGGCAGGGCAGGCGGGCGCGCGCCTTGCGCGGAGGGCTCGCGTCCCGGCGTCGCGGTGCGGCGCGGCAGGTCATACAACAGGTCGTCGGCACGCTTGAAACTCGCATCGAACATCGTACTGCTCGCGCTTCTGGCCTGTGCGCCGCCGTCCTTGGCGGCGCAGCAGATTCCTGCGCCCGTCGGCTACGTCAACGATTTCGCGGACGTGATTCCGGCGGAACGCGAGGTATCCATCCAGCGGGTGATCGACGAAGTCCGGCAGAAGTCGGGCGGCGAGATCGTGGTGGTGACGCTGCGTTCGCTGGAGGGGCGCACGCGGGATGAGGTCGCGCTGCGGATCGGGCGTGAGTGGCGGGTGGGTCAGCGCGGCGAGCCGGGAGATACGGCGCGCAATACGGGCGTCGTGGTGCTGGTCGTGCCGCGGGAGACGTCGCCGGAGGGGCGGGGTGAGCTGAAGATCGAACTGGGTCTGGGCGCGAGCACGTTCATCACGGCGACGGAAGCGGGCCGGATCGCGGACCTCTACATGGTGCCCGCGTTTCGCGAGGGTGATTACGGCGCGGGTATCCAGGCAGGCGTCGAGCAGATCGCGCTCCAGTTCGCGGAACGGTTCGGCTTCGAGATCACGGGCACGGTGATCGAGGAGGCGCCGCAGCAGCGGCCCGTCTCGCGCCCGTTCGGCGGAATCATGTTCTGGATCATCGTGGTCATCATCCTGCTGTCGATCTTCGGGGGCCGCGGCGGGGGCGGTGGTCGCCGCCGCCGCCGTCATGATCCCGGGTCCATGCTGCTGCCGTTCATCCTGGGCAGCATGCTCGGCGGCCGGCGCGGTGGCGGGGGCTTCGGCGGTGGCGGATTCGGTGGTGGCGGATTCGGTGGATTCGGCGGCGGCGGTGGATTCGGCGGTGGCGGTATCGGACGGAGCTGGTGAGGGGAGGATTGCCATGACGGATCCGCGCAAACTCGCGGATGATTTCGTCGCCGAGCTGAAACGTCTGCTCGGCGCGAGGATGCAGAGCGCCGCGCTCTTCGGCTCGGCGGCGCGCGGCGAGTGGATCGAGAGTGTGAGCGACGTGAACGTGCTCGTGCTGGTGGATGACATCGACGCCTCCCTGCTCGCGCGGGCAGCACCCGCCGCGCGCGGCAGCGTGAAGGATGGCGTCATGCCGCTCGTGATGGAGCTGGCGGAGTGGCGCCGGGCGGCGGATGTGTTCAGTATCGAGCTGGCCGACATGCGGGATGCACACGCGCCGCTGTACGGTGAGGACCCGGTCGCCCACTACACGGCGCACGCGCCGAACCTGCGGCTCCAGGCGGAACGCGAGCTGCGCGCGAAGCTGCTGCATCTGCACTCCGGCATGCTGCTCGGGGCGGACGATCGGGCCCGACTCGGCAATCTGCTGCTGCACGCACTGCCGTCCTTCGTCACGTATCTGCGCGCAGCATTGCGGCTCGCCGGGCGGCCCGTGCCTGCCACCACAGCCGAAGTGATCGAGCAGGGTTGCCTGCTGGCGGACGCCGATCCGCAGAGCTTTCTGCGCGTGCACCGCGCGCGCGTGGAGCGCACGAAGCTCCAGCTCGACCTGAGCGATCCGCTCGCCGACGGCTTCAACACGTCCGCGGAACGGCTCGCGGCGTACATTGACACTCACGGGAGGTAACCTCGAGATGACCGGACGACTCGCGGCCGTGATCACGCTGACGCTGCTCCTCTCCGGCTGCGGCTACAACCGCATTCAGGAGCTCGATGAGCAGACGGAGCAGACGCGGTCCAACATCGACGCCGAACTGCAGCGCAGGAACGATCTGATTCCGAATCTGGTCGCGACCGTCGATGAGGTGGCGGCGTTCGAACAGGAGACACAGACAGGCGTCGCGCAGGCGCGCGCCGGGCTGGCGCAGGCGCAGCAGCAGATGACGCAGGCACTGACCGAGGGCGATGCCGGCGATCTGAGCGCTGCGGACGCGGAAGTGCAGCGCAACCTGGACCTGTTCATCAACGTCGCCGTCGAAGCGTATCCGACGCTGCGCGCGAACGAGAACTTCATGCGGCTTCAGGACGAGCTGACGGAAACCGAGAATCGCATCAGCGTGGCTCGTCGCGACTACAACGAGTCGGTTACGACGTACAACACCTACATCCGCCGCTTTCCGCAGCTCATCACTGCGAAGGTGATCGGTGCGGACCGCAAGGAGCAGTTCGAGGCGGCCGAAGGCGCGCGTCAGGCACCGACGGTGGAGTTCGAGCGGGGACGCCAGTGAGGCCGGCGCGGGCGAAGTGAAGTGAGAGCAGCCCGCTCGGCTTTCACTTCACTTCATCACTGCTGGCTGAGCTGCGCCGTGATCGGCAGCCTTCGATCCTTGCCGAATGCGCGCGGCGTGATCTTGACTCCGGGTGCGGCCTGCCGGCGCTTGTACTCGCTGCGGTCCACCATGGCGATGACGCGGCGGACGAGGGCTTCGTCGTGGCCTTCCGCCACGATCTCGGGCACGCTCCAGTCCTGCTCGACGTAACGCTCCAGAATGGCATCGAGCACGGGATACGGCGGAAGCGAGTCCTGATCCGTCTGATCCGGGCGCAGCTCGGCGGACGGCGGCTTCTCGATGCTGCTCGCGGGGATGACGTCCGACCGCTCGTTGCGCCAGCGGCTCAGCTCGTAGACGAGCGTCTTGGGGACATCCTTGAGGACGGCGAAGCCGCCCGCCATGTCGCCGTAGAGCGTCGCGTACCCCGTGGCCAGCTCGCTCTTGTTGCCCGTCGTGAGCAGCATCCAGCCGAACTTGTTGGAGAGCGCCATCAGCAGCATGCCGCGCGCGCGGGCCTGCAGGTTTTCCTCCGTGACGTCGGGCGGGGTGTCGCGCAGCTGCGGTGCGAGCACATCGAGTGCGGCCTGGAAGAGCGGGTCGATGCCGAGCTCGATGAGCTCGATACCGAGGCGACGTCCGAGCTCGTCCGCATCGCGCAGACTGCTCTCGGAGCTGTACCGGCTCGGGAGCTTGACGCCGGTGACGCGTTCCGCGCCGAGCGCATCCGCGGCGATGGTGGCGGCGAGCGCGGAATCGATACCTCCGGAAAGGCCGAGCAGCACGCGGCGGAACCCGTTCTTCTCCACGTAGTCGCGCGTACCGAGGACGAGTGCGTCGTAGACTTCCGCGAGATCGTCATGCACGACGGCCACTCGCGGAGGCAGTGGGCTGCGCCGACCGCGGGGTGCGGGCTCAGAGGAAGCGGACGGCGGCTCACCGGCGAACACGCGCTGTACGGATAGCGGCTCGGGCCGCAGGGTATGGCGTCGCCGCGGATCGTGCAGCCGTGCGCGGAACACCTGCTCGCGCTCGATGTCGCACAGCAGCAGGTGCTCCCGGAAGACGGGCGCCTCCGCCAGCGGCTCGCCCTCGGCGCCGAACACGATGCTGTTGCCGTCGAAGACCAGCTCGTCCTGGCCGCCCACCAGGTTGACATACGCGATGGCGACGGCATAGTCGGACGCGCGCGTGGCGAGCATGCGGTGCCGGTCGCGCCACTTGCCGCGGTGATACGGCGATGCGTTGATGTTGACGATGACATCCGCGCCCGCGCGCGCAAGGCGACCGATGGGCCCGCCCGGCAGCCAGATGTCCTCGCAGATGCTGATGCCGACCCAGGCGCCGCGCACGCACACCAGCAGCTCGCCCCGGCCCGGCTTGAAGTAGCGGAGCTCGTCGAACACGCCGTAGTTCGGCAGGCGCTGCTTGTGATAGGTGCCGATCCAGGCGCCGTCGTGCAGCACGGCGGCGGCGTTGAACAGATCGAAGCGGCGATCCGCGAACCCGACGACCGCGGTCATCCCCTTGGTCGCCTCCGCGACCGCTTCGACCGCCTGCCGGTTGGCCGTGATGAACGAGGGCCTGAGCAGCAGGTCTTCGGGAGGGTACCCGCAGATGGCGAGCTCCGGGAACGCCACCAGGTCCACCTGCTGCCGACGCGCCTCGCCGATCAGCTCGCGGATCCGCTCCACATTGCCGCCGATCGAGCCCACGGTCGCGTTCATCTGAGCCAGACCGACCCGCACACCGCTCATCCCGGTATTTCCTCCCCTGTCGAACGACGACGCCGGCCCCGAAGATCCCACGCGCCCCGGACCCTCGCAAGGACCGCCGATCCGCCAACGCGTTTACCCGTCCGCGCCGATCCTGTATCTTTCCGGCCGGTTGTCGGATACCCCGGACTGGAGCGCCCTTGTACCCCGAGATCTTCCGTATCGGCAGTTTCGTGATCACGAGCTTCGGGCTCATGATGTTCCTGTCGTTCCTGACGGGCGCATGGGTTCTGGGGAGGCAGCTCCAGCGGTACGGGATGCCGAAAGAGCTCGCCTGGGACCTTCTCGCCTGGATCGCAGTCGGCGGGATCGTCGGCGCGAAGCTGTACTACCTCGCTCTGCATCCGGAGGAGCTGCGCGCGGACTTCGTCGGTGCGCTCCTCAGCCGGGGCGGCCTGGTATGGTATGGCGGCCTGATCGGTGGTGTGCTGGCGTACTACATCCAGATTCGCAACCGGAAGCTGCCGATTGCGACGATGTACGACGCGACGGCGCCCGCGCTCGCGCTCGCGTACGCCGTCGGCCGCATGGGCTGCTTCCTCGTCGGTGACGATTACGGACGCTATACGGCGGGACCGCTCGGAGTCACATTTCCCGATGGCGGTATCCCGCCGAGCACGGCCGGCTATCTGCGCAGTCTCGGCGACGACATCCCGGCGAGCATTCCGGACAATGCCATCGTTACGGTGCATCCGACGCAGCTGTACGAGATCGGTCTC
>DASUSS010000022.1:0-8567 GCA_036374995.1 Longimicrobiales bacterium
CAAGGTGTTCGAGACGAGCGCGGCGGCGCTGGACCTCACGCTGTCGTTCGCCATGAACGACAGCGAGGTGAAGGATCTGGGCGAGGGCAACGCCTCGCTGATCGAGAGCGGCTTCGGTATCGAGCACCGGGTCGGCTACCCCGTAGGCTCGTGGTTCCACCACCGCGTCGTGTCGGCGACGTACGATTCGAATATCAACGTCATGCGGCAGAGCATGATGTGCGACAACGGCCAGGGCGGCACGGTCGCGTGCTTCGGCGATCCGGCGAACCCGAACACGATCACGGCGCCGCGCAACTTCATTGGCCGCTCGATCCCGAAGTACGAGGGCTCGATCTCGCCGACGCTGACGTTCCTCGAGCGGTTCCGGCTCACGGGCATGGTCGACTTCAAGCTCGACCACTACAAGTGGGACCACAACGAGCGCGTCCGCTGCTCGCTGTTCAACGTGTGCCGCGAGAACATGTTCCCGGACGAGTACGACGCGGTCACGATCGCGGGCTATCGCCACGGCGACCGCTTCGGCGCCGAGTACATTCAGGATGCGAGCTTCGCCAAGCTGCGTGAGATCTCGCTGGCCTATACCGTACCGCCGGCGTTCGCGGAGCGGCTCGGTGCGAGCCGCGCCTCGATCGTGCTCGCGGCGCGCAATCTCCACACGTGGACGAAGTGGGAAGGCATGGAGCCGGAAGCGATGTTCCTGGGCGGCGGCCGCGGCGGGTTCGGCTCGCTCGAGCAGAACAACATTCCGCAGCTCACGTCGTTCGTCACGACCTTCAACATTTCGTTCTGATCGTGAACCCGAGAATGAGGAACACCCAGATGGGATACGGCAACACCATAGAGAGGGTCACGGGCAGGGTCGCGGTCGGTCTGCTGCTGGCCGGCGCGCTGGCGCTGAGCGCGTGCTCCGACATCCTGAACGTGGATTCGCCGCAGCAGGTGGCCGCCGACGTACTGAACGATCCGGCACACGCCGGACTGCTCGTGGCGGGCGTAGTCGGTGACTTCGACTGCGCGCTCGGCAGCTACGTCGTCGCGGGCGGCCTGCTCGGCGATGAGCTGCACGACGGCACGTTCACGGCGAGCCGCTGGCCGACGCCGTCGCGCACGCTGTCCGGCACGGAGGTGTACGGCACGAACGGCTGCACGGGCCTGGGCGTATACACTCCGCTCTCGATCGCGCGCTGGACGGCGGATGATGCACTGCGCAAGCTCGAGGCGTGGACCGATGCGGAGGTGGTGGACCGCACGGAGAAGGTCGGTGTGGCCGCGGCGTACTCCGGCTACGCACACGTGCTGCTGGGCGAGGGCATGTGCACGGTCGCGTTCGATGTCGGGCCGGAGCTCCAGCCGGCCGATGCGTTCACGCGTGCAGAGGATCGGTTCACGCGTGCGATCGCGGCAGCGACCGCCGCCGGGGACGACGAGACGCTCAACATGGCGCTCGTCGGGCGCGCGCGCGCGCGGCTGAATCTCGGGAACCTGTCCGGGGCGGCCGCCGATGCCGCGCTCGTTCCGGCCGGTTTCGAGAAGGTCGCCGTTCGTTCGGACATCGATGGCCGCACGCGCAACCGGGTCGCGGCCGAGTCGCCGTGGTCGAACGGCAGCGGAGTTGCCGGCGCGTCGACGAGCGTGAAGGAGCCGTACCGCGACCTCATGGTCGGCGCTGTCCCCGATCCGCGCGTGCCCGTGACGGACATGGGCGGCACGACCGGTGACGCGATTACGGCGAACTGGCGCCAGGACAAGTACCAGTCGCCCGCAGCGCCCATGCCGATCGCGACGTACGAGGAAGCGCAGCTGATCGTGGCCGAGGCGAGCGGCGGCCAGACGGCCGTGAACATCATCAACGCGCTCCGCGATCAGTACGGCCTGCCGCACTTCGCGAGTACGGACGAGGCGACCATCCAGGCGCAGGTGCTCGAGGAGCGGCGCCGCGAGATGTTCCTCGAGGGTCAGCGGCTGGGTGACATGCGGCGCAAGAACGTGCCGCTCTTCCCGGCGACGGGAACGCCGTACAACAAGGGCGGCACGTACGGTGACGCACGCTGCTTCCCGCTGCCGGACATCGAGCGGCGGAACAACCCGAACCTGTAGGGCGCACGACCCCGGGGTCGGCGTGAACATGGGAGCGGGAGTGAGCGGTGGGAGAGGGACCTGCCGCCGCTCCCCTCCCGTCACGCTCCCGCTCCCTTTTCCATCCCGCCCGCTCCGATCCTGATCGGATAGGCGAGCTCCCTCTCCCACTACCGGCCGTCCGCCCTATATTACCGGGTTCCGAACGAACCCGAGGCTCAATGAATTCTTCCGAGATCCGACAGCGGTTCCTCCAGTATTTCGAGCGCAACGGCCATACGGTGCGTCCGAGCTCCACGCTGGTGCCGGCCGACGACCCGACGCTGCTCTTCACGAACGCGGGCATGGTGCAGTTCAAGCGCGTGTTCCTCGGCGAGGAGCAGGTGCCGTTCCGGCGGGCGGTCACGTCGCAGAAGTGCCTGCGCGTATCCGGCAAGCACAACGACCTCGAGGAGGTCGGCGTGACGGCGCGGCACCACACGTTCTTCGAGATGCTCGGCAACTTCTCGTTCGGCGACTACTTCAAGCGGGACGCGATCCGGTTCGCCTGGGAGCTGTTCACGGAGGAGCTCGGGCTGTCGAAGGACCGACTGTGGGCCACGGTCCATTACAGCGATGACGAGGCCGCTCAGCTGTGGGAGGAGGTGGCGGGGCTGCCGCCGTCGCGCATCTTCCGGCTCGGCGACAAGGACAACTTCTGGCAAATGGGCGAGACGGGGCCGTGCGGCCCGTGCAGCGAGATCCACTACGACATGCGGCCGGAGGACGTGCGCGGCACCGATCTCGGTGTGGACGAGTTCGTGGCGCACGGCGATCGGGGCGAGTTCCTGGAGCTGTGGAACCTCGTGTTCATGCAGTACGACCGGTCGGCGGACGGCACGCTCGTGCCGCTGCCCGCGCCATCGATCGATACGGGTGCGGGCCTCGAGCGGCTCGCGGCCGTGATGCAGGACGTCGACTCGAACTACAGGACCGACCTGTTCACTGCGCTGATCGACACGGCCGTCGGCGTGGTCGGCGTACCGTACGAGTACGCGACCGAGCCGGGCGTGAGCTATCGGGTGCTGGCGGATCACGCGCGCGCGGTCGCGTTCCTGCTGGCCGATGGCGTCTTCCCGTCGAACGAGGGACGCGGCTACGTGTTGCGCCGCATCCTGCGGCGCGCGGTACGCCACGCGTGGCTGCTGGGTCGACGGGAGCCGACGCTCGTGCACGTGGTCGATCGCGTGGTCGACGTCATGGGCGGGCATTACCCGGAGCTGGCGCAGCGGCGCGAGCATCTGGTGCGCATCACGACGGACGAGGAACAGCGCTTCCTCGACACGATCGACACGGGCATGGACCGTTTCGACGAGCTCGCGCCCCGTCTGGATGATGAGGCGTGGCAGGCGATCGAGGGAGGGAAGCGAAGCCCGCCGGTCATCTCCGGCGACGACGCGTTCCGCATGTACGACACGTTCGGCTTCCCGATCGACCTCACGGAGCTGATCGCGCGCGAGCGCGGCTACACGGTGGACACGGCGCGGTTCGAGGAGGCGCTCGAGGAGCAGCGCGAGCGTTCGCGGCAGGACCGGCGCGCGGCCGGGATCGATGCGGGCGAGACACTCTCGACCGGCTGGACCGTGCTCGACGAGTCGGCCGAGCAGGAGTTCGTCGGCTACACCACGTTCGAGGTGGATACGGATGTGGTCGCGGTGCGGCGCGAGAACGGCAGGGTCGCGCTCCAGCTGCGCGCCAACCCGTTCTACTCGGAGTCCGGCGGTCAGATCAGCGACGAGGGAGTGATCGAGGGCGATGGCTGGCGCGTCGCGGTCGACGATGTACGGAAGGTCGGCGGTCGGACCGCCGTGCTCGGCAACGTGGATGGCACGCTGCCCGATGCGCATGCGGGCAGTCCCTGGCGTGCGCGAGCGCGCGTGTACGATGATCGCCGCGACACGATGCGCCACCACACGGCGACGCATCTGCTGCACGCGGCACTCCGCAAGGTGCTCGGCACGCACGTCGTGCAGCGCGGCTCGCTCGTGGCGCCGGACCGGTTGCGCTTCGACTTCGCGCATCCGCGGCCGATGACGCCGGACGAGATCCGCGCGGTCGAGGACCACGTCAACCACGCGATTCTCTCGGACATCGAGCTGCGGATCGAGCAGAAGCCGTATCCGGAGGCGCTCGCGCTCGGCGCGATGGCGCTGTTCGGCGAGAAATACGGCGACGTCGTGCGCGTCGTGATGGTGCCCGGCGTGAGCATCGAGCTGTGCGGCGGCACGCACGTCCGGCACACCGGCGACATCGGTCTGTTCCGCATCGTCAGCGAGAGCGGCGTGGCCGCGGGGATCCGCCGGATCGAGGCGGTGGCGGGCGCGGCGTCGTATCATCGTGCGCTCGAGCGCGAGGCGCTCCTGGAGCACGCCGCGGCGGCCGTGAAGACGACGCCGGATGCGCTGCCGCGACGCCTCGAGCAGCTGCTCGAGGAGAACCGCGAGCTGCGCCGTCAGCTGGACCGCGCGCGGCAGGCGGGCTCGGGCGACATCGTGAACGAGCTGATCGCATCGGCCGCATCGATCAATGGCGTGAAGGTGATCGCGCGGGAGCTGGATATCTCCGATGCCGACGAGCTGCGCGCCGTCGGCGACCGTCTGCGCGAGCGGCTCGGCTCGGGCGCCGCGGTGATCGCGGCGCGGCAGGGCGATCGCGTTTCGCTCATTGCCGTGGTCACGGACGACATGATCAGCCGTGGCGTGCGTGCCGATGCGCTCGTGCGCGAGGTCGCGCGGCGCACGGGCGGTTCCGGCGGCGGACGGCCGCACATGGCGCAGGGTGGTGTGGGCGATCCGGCCCGTCTGGCCGAGGCGTTGAGCGGTGCGGCGGATATCGTCGCAGGACTGCTGGGTGGTGCGAAATGAGTGAACGCGGGCGCGCGTGGCTGAGTGCGCGCGCCGGCGCCGTGCCGCCATCGCTCGAGGCGCGCATGGAGACCGCAATCGACCGTGTGCTCGAGTACGACACGATCCACGAGATGCTCGCCGATGCCGCGCGCATCTGCCTGCGCGAGGCGCTCGCGGACCCGGACTCGCGCGCGGCGGCACTGAGCCTGCTGGCCGCCGATGCGCTGGTCACGTACGCGTGCGAGGCGGCAGCACAGGGCGATGGCGCGGCGCTGCGTGAGCTCGCGCAGGCGTGGTCGCCGGAGCGGCTCGCATACCTCATCGACGGAGAGGCGGCGCCATGAGCAGTGCCGTGCGCGATGCCGTGCACACGCACCTCACGGGTCTCGCGCTCACGGCCGGGCGGGCGGCCGACGAGCTGAGCGAGAGCATTGCGACCGTCGTCGACCTGGTGGCAACTGCGTTCGAGCGCGGTGGCAAGCTGATGTTCTGCGGCAACGGCGGCTCCGCGGCCGATGCGCAGCACCTGGCGACGGAGTACGTCGTGCGGTTCCGCAGCGATCGCCATCCGCTGCCCGCGCTGGCGCTCACGACCGACACGTCGCTGCTGACTGCGGCGGCGAACGACCTCGGGTTCGAGCACGTGTTCGCGCGCCAGGTGCAGGCGCTCGGCCGCCGCGGCGACATCCTGTTTCTGCACACGACGTCGGGCGAGTCGCCGAACCTGATTGCGGCCGCGGAGGCGGCCGGTGCGGCGGGGATCGTGACGGTCGGGCTGCTGGCGCGAGGCGGCGGCCGGCTGCGCACGCAGGTGGATCATGCGATCGTGGTGCCGACCGATGACGGCGCTCACGCGCAGGAGCTCCACCTCGCGATCGGCCACGCGATCTGCGGCATTGTCGATGGGCGAGCGGCCGGGCGTGGCAGGACGTGAGCGGGAATCCGGGACAGACGGCCATTGCGCTCCTGCACGAGGCGCGCATCGCGGAGAAGCGGCAGGCGCTGTACTACCGTGCGCTCGCGGCACTCGCGGAGGCGGCCGAGGACGATGAGCTGTCGGAGCGGCTGAATGGCCTGCACGCCGACGAGCAGCATCACCTCTCGCGCCTGACCGTGCGGCTCGTCGAGTTCGGCGAGCCGGTGGCGGACCTGGGCTCGGAGATCGCGCCCCGCGTCGGCCTCGAGGGGTGGGAGCCGGAGGCGCGCGGTCGCGAAGCGGAGGAAGTGGACCGATACGAGCGGGTGCTGCGCGAGCCGCTCGATGAGAAGACGCGGCTGATGATCGAGGAGTTCCTCGAGTCGGAGCGCCGTCATGCCGAGGCGCTCGGCGGAAAGTGGATGGGGGCATAGCCGTGCTCGGGATCGATCTGCTCGGCAAACGCGCACTGGTCACCGGCGGCTCGCGCGGGATCGGCCGTGCGATCGCGCTGCTGCTCGCCGACGCCGGCGCGCGCGTCGGCATCTCGTATCACAGCCGTCACGAGGACGCGGCGGCCGTCGTGCGCGAGCTGGAGCGGCGCGGCGTGCCGGCCTGGCGCCATCCGGGTGACCTGTCGGAGCGGCGCGAGGTCGAGCTCCTCTTCGAGCACGCGCGCGACGAGTTCGGCGGGCTCGACATCTTCATCGGCAATTCCGGCGTCTGGCCACCCGAGCACGTGCCCGTCTCCATCATGTCGGACGAGCAATGGCACCGCACGATCGCGGGGAACCTCGACTCCATCTTCTATTGTACGCGCGAGGCGTCGCGGATGCTGGCGGACCACGGTCGCATCGTGCTGATCAGCTCGACCGCCGGCCAGCGCGGTGAAGCCGGTCACGGCGATTACGCGGCGACGAAGGGCGCCATCATCTCGTTCGTGAAGGGTGTCGCCGTGGAGCTCGCCGGCCGGGACATCACGGTGAACTGCGTCGCGCCCGGCTGGGTCGACACGGAGATGGCCGCGCTCCCCTACGCGGAAGGCGGGCGCAGCAGGATCGAGGCGGGGATTCCGCTCGGCCGCGTCGCCTCGCCCGACGACATTGCGGGGCCCGTCGTATTCCTCTGCTCGCCTCTCGCACGCCACATCACCGGTGAGACGGTCAACGTGAACGGCGGCTCCGTGATGGCAGGATGACGACGGCATGGCGCAGCTGAACGCGCCGCGCGCCGTGCTGGAGCTCGCGCAGAGACTGGATCACGCCGGCCACGACGTGTGGGCCGTCGGCGGCGCCGTCCGTGACTCGCTGCTCGGGATCCCGGGCGGCGACTGGGACCTGGCGACGAGCGCGCGGCCGGAGGAAGTGCGGCGGCTGTTCCGGCGAACGGTGCCGATCGGCATCGATCACGGGACGGTCGGCGTGTTCGGCACCGACGGTGTGCTCTATGAGGTGACGACGTTCCGCCGTGACATCGAGACGACCGGCCGCCACGCGGTCGTCGAGTTCGCACACACGATCGATGAAGACCTCGCCCGTCGTGACTTCACGTTCAACGCGGTGGCGTGGCACCCGATCCACGACGAGATCCGCGATCCCTACCACGGTCTCGCCGACCTGAAGAACGCCGTGCTGCGCACGGTCGGCGATCCGGCGGAGCGCTTCGCGGAGGACTACCTGCGCATCCTGCGCGGGCTTCGCTTCGCCGGCCATTTCGTGCTCGAGCCCGAGCCCGCGACGTGGAGTGCGATGACGGCCGCCGTGCCGCAGCTCGCCCACCTGTCCGCAGAGCGGGTGCGCGAGGAGCTGTTCAAGATTCTGGGGAAGACGGCGCATGCGTCGGCCGCGCTGTCGCTCTACGAGCGTTGTGGCGCGCTGGCGGAGCTGTACCCGGAGCTGCAGCAGGTCGCGTCGTTCATGGATGCCGGCAGCGAGCCCGACGGCACGTCGACGCTCTGGGCACGAACACTCCGCGCCGTGGACGCGCTGCCGACGTCGCGGCCGCTGCTGCGGCTCGTCGCACTGCTGCACGCGGTCGGCATGCCGGCCGCGGCCGCGCGCGACCTGCGCGGCGGCTGGAGCTTCACGGGCCACGAGGTGTTCGGTGCGCGAAAGGCACGCGAGGTGATGCAGCGGCTGAAGGGCTCGAACGCGGACACCGAGTACGTCACGACGCTCGTGGCGAAGCAGTCCGATCTGTTCCCGCCGGATGCCCCGGATTCCGGAGTGCGGCGCTGGCTGCTGCACGTGCCGCCGTCGCTCGTGTACGATCTGTTCCGGCTGCGTATCGCGCTCTGGCGCGCGCATCCGGTCGCCCGCGGCGATGCGGATCTCGCGGGACGGTGGCGACACGTCCGGCGCGTGCTCGCCACGAAGCCGCCGCTCACGACCGGCGATCTCGCCATCGACGGGGACGATCTCAAGCGACTCGGTCTGCCGCCCGGCCCGCAGTTCGGCGACATCCTCCGCGGACTGCTCGATGCAGTGGTGGAGGATCCATCGCTGAACGAGAAGAAGAAGCTGCTCGCGATGGCGCGCGACCTGGCGGGGGCAGGCTGATGCGTCGGACTCGAAGCGCGACGGTGCGCGCGTGACGGGCGTGCTGTTCGCCGCGCTCGCCGCGCTCGGCGACATCGGCGGCGGCCTGCTCGTCGTGTGGCGCGCCGGCCGCGACCGCAGGGCACTCGC
>DASUSS010000023.1:0-22423 GCA_036374995.1 Longimicrobiales bacterium
CACACCCTGGGGCACCTGGCTCTCGTGCGAGGAGTCGACGAACGGCCTCACCCACGGGTTCACGCGGCCGCACGGATACATCTTCGAGGTGCCGGTCACCGCGAGCGAGCCCGTCGAGGCGGTTCCGCTGCGCGACATGGGGCGCTTCGTCCACGAAGCCGTAGCGGTCGATCCACGGACCAGCATCGTGTATGAGACGGAGGACGCACGCTGGAGCCCGGACGATCCCGAGAGGTTGCCCGGCGCGGGCTTCTATCGTTTCATCCCGAACACACCACGCCGGCTCGCAGACGGCGGCAGACTCCAGATCATGGCCGTGCGCGGAAGGCCACGCTTCAACACGGCAGTCGGCCAACGGGTCGGCGAACGGATCGCGGCCGAGTGGATCGACGTGCGCGATCCGGATCCGATCATCGCCGAGACCGATCCTGCTGCGCTGTTCCGGGCCGGGTACCGTAACGGAGCGGTGCTGTTCCAGCGCCTCGAGGGCTGTTTCTGGGCCGACGACAGCTGCTACTTCGTCTCGACGAGCGGCGGCGATGCGCGCGCCGGGCAGGTCTGGCGTTACGTGCCCGAGGGCGATGACGGCTGGATCACTCTCGTGTTCGAGTCGCCGGGCCGCGATGTCCTGGACGCGCCGGACAACATCTGCGTGACCGGCCGCGGCGGCATCGTCATCTGCGAGGACGGCCTGTCCGACCAGTTCGTGCGCGGGCTCGCGCCCACGGGTGTCATGGTCGACCTGGTGAAGCAGCCCGATGTGGAAGGCGAGCTCGACCCGACCGAGTTCGCGGGCTGCTGCTTCAGCCCGGATGGCGGCATCCTCTTCTTCAACGTGCAGGGATCCACACGCAGCTACCAGGATCGTCAGGGATCCACGTACGCGTTGTGGGGACCCTGGGAGCGCGGCGCACTGTAGCACCCGTCCCCGCTTCCGGCCGGAAGCTTGCATCGGCTCTTCCGTGTTCCGTCGTGCGGCGAACACCGAATCAGGAGCCGAAACATGAATCAACTCGAGGAGATGCTCGAAGCCCATCCTGCCCCGGCCCATACGGACGGCGACGTCGCGCAGGCGTGCGTGGAGGCGTGTTTCGAGTGTGCTGCGGTGTGCGCGACCTGCGCGGATGCATGTCTTGCCGAGGGCGACGTCGCAGAACTGGTACAGTGCATTCGCCTGAATCTCGACTGCGCGGACATCTGCGAGGTGACGGGTCGGCTGTTTGCACGGCCGAGCCGGCGCGATGCGCCCGCGCTCTCACACCAGCTGGAGGCGTGCGCGGCAATCTGTCGCGCGTGCGGCGATGAGTGTGCGAGCCACGCGCAGCACATGGAACACTGCCGAATCTGTGCCGAATCCTGCCGCCGCTGCGCGGACGCCTGTGACCGGATGCGTGCAGCGCTCGTCGCCTGAGCGGTTCCGCGCCGCGATCTGGGGCCGGCCGTAGCGCGCATCAGGCTGTTGGATTTCGGGCGGAACGGCCGCATATTGGCCGTTCCGCGAACCCGATGAACCCCAGCCCGACTGCTGATGCGAGCCTCATCCGATGAGCCGGTCCTCCGGCGTGTGCCTGCTGCCTACTGGCAAAGAAACCTACGTTATCTGGTCGTCCTCCTCACGGTCTGGTTCGTCGTCTCGTACGGCGCTGGAATTCTGCTGGCCGATACACTGAACCGCATCCGCATCCCGGGCACGGGCTTCCCACTCGGATTCTGGTTCGCGCAGCAAGGCTCCATCTATGTCTTCGTCGTGCTCATCTTCATCTACGTCGCGCTCATGAACCGGCTCGACCGCGAGTTCGACGTGGACGAGCAGGATGCGGCCTCGGCGCGCCGCACGCGCTCACGCGGCCGACCGCGCATGCGCGAGTCCGATGCCGACGGCGGTGAGGCGGTCCGATGAACGTGCAGGCGTGGACGTTCGTCCTCGTCGGACTCTCCTTCGCTCTCTACATCGGCGTCGCCATCATCTCCCGTGCGCGCAGTACGAAGGACTTCTATGTGGCGGGCGCCGGCGTGTCCCCGCTCGCCAACGGGATGGCCACCGCGGCCGACTGGATGTCCGCGGCGTCGTTCATCTCCATGGCGGGAATCATCGCTTTCCGGGGCTACGACGGGTCCGTCTATCTCATGGGCTGGACGGGCGGCTACGTGCTGCTCGCTCTGCTGCTCGCACCGTACCTGCGCAAGTACGGCGCGTTCACGGTTCCGGACTTCGTCGGTGACCGCTACTACTCCCAGGCCGCGCGACTCGTGGCCGTCGTGTGCGCGATCTTCATCTCCTTCACCTACGTCGCCGGTCAGATGCGCGGCGTCGGCATCGTCTTCGGCCGCTTCCTCGAGGTGCCTGTCGAGATCGGCGTGATGATCGGGATGGGTATCGTGTTCTTCTATGCCGTGCTCGGCGGCATGAAGGGCATCACCTACACACAGGTCGCGCAATACTGCGTGCTGATCTTCGCGTACATGGTACCCGCGATCTTCCTGTCGCTGCTCATGACGGGAAATGTGGTTCCGCAGATCGGATTCGGTGCCGCAGACCAGAGCACCGGGACGTATCTCCTCGACCGACTGAACACGCTGCACGCCGAGCTCGGCTTCGCACCGTACACGAGCGGCTCGAAGGCCATGATCGACGTGTTCTTCATCACAGCTGCGCTGATGGTCGGGACGGCCGGTCTGCCGCACATCATCATCCGATTCTATACCGTGCCACGCGTGCGCGATGCGCGCGTCAGCGCCGGCTGGGCGCTGCTCTTCATAGCGATCCTCTACACGTCGGCACCGGCAGTCGCCGCGTTTGCACGCACGAACCTGCTGGGCACGGTGGCGAACCGACCGTACGCCGAGATGCCGCAGTGGTTCCTCACGTGGGAGGGGACCGGTCTCGTCCGCCATGACGATCACAATGGCGATGGGATCGTTCAATATGTGGGGCCGAACGCCATCGATGGGAGCGGACTGCCCGTGCAGAACGAGCTAACCGTCGATCAGGACATCATGGTGCTCGCGAATCCGGAGATCGCGCGGCTGCCCGCATGGGTCGTCGGGCTCGTCGCGGCGGGTGGCCTCGCCGCTGCGCTGTCTACCGCAGCCGGACTGCTTCTCGTCATCTCGACGGCGGTCAGCCATGACCTCCTGAAGCGCAGCATCCGGCGCGGCATCAGCGAGCGGGGCGAGCTCGTCATCGCGCGCATTGCCGCAGGCGTGGCCGTGATCATTGCCGGCTACCTGGGCATCCATCCACCCGGCTTCGTCGCCGAAGTCGTGGCATTCGCGTTCGGTCTCGCCGCCTCTTCGTTCTTCCCGGTCATCGTGATGGGCATCTTCTCGCGACGCATGAACCGGGAGGGAGCGATCACGGGCATGGTCACGGGGATCACGTTCACGGCGGCCTACATCATCTACTTCAAGTTCATCAACCCGGCCGCAAACACGGCCGACCAGTGGTGGCTGGGGATCTCGCCGGAAGGCATCGGCACGGTCGGCATGCTGCTCAACTTCGCCGCGGCATTCGTCGTGTCACGTCTGACGCCTCCGCCGCCCGCCGAGGTGCAGGAGATGATCGAGCAGATCCGCGTGCCGCGACACGCAGGTCCCGCGCACGAAATCGCGGCGTGATCGCCCGGTGCTCGGGTCCTGAACGACCCGGGCACACGGGCGGGCGTGTGGTGGTGGGGTGCGCGAGGAATCTGCGCAAATGCAACCGACGCGGACGGGTGCGAATTGGGGCATCGCGCCGTTTGCGAATGCGGCTCAGCGGTTGCTCGTGAGACCCTCCGCGATCTGCACCGCCCGGTACGCGTTCACGATGCCGCCCGTGATGCTCAGGTCGCCGAAACGAATCCGGCCTTCCGTCTCACCCGGCCGCACCACCATGACGTCGCTCATCGGTACGGCCGACTCCAGTATGATCCGGCGCACGTCGGCCGCGCTCAGCTCCGGATAGTACGCCATCAGCATGGCTGCAATGCCGGACACGACGGGAGCGGCGAAGCTGGTCCCGGACGCGGGTTCGTACTCGTCGCCCGGGACGGACGACGTGATGTCGGCACCCGGCGCGAACACGTCCACCTGACCGGCGCCGTAGTTGCTGAACTCCGCCGCGAGGCGGTCTCGGCCCTGCCACGCCGATGCGCCGACCTCGATCCACAGCGATGCCGTGTCGCCATCGATGAAGTAACGGTTCGGGAAGTTCTTCTCCGAGGCGAGGTCCTTCGCATCGTTCCCTGCCGCGTGCACGAGCAGCACTCCCCGCTCCTGCGCGTAACGCACCGCCGCATCGACGACGTTCTTGAACGGCGAGAAACCCTTGCCGAAGCTCATGTTGATGATGTGTGCGCCGTTGTCGACGGCGTAGCGGATCGCGTTGGCCACATCCTTGTCACGCTCATCGCCGTTCGGCACCGCTCGGATCACCATGATCCGCGTGTTCGTCGCGATGCCGTCAAGACCAAGGTTGTTGCGTCGCTCCGCGGCGACGATGCCGGCCACGCCCGTACCGTGTGACGCGTCCGGCCCGATCACGTCCGCATTGCCGTACACGCGCTCCGCGGTATTCGCGTAGCTGTCGCCGACGATGGGCCGCGGATCGAACTCGGGATTGAGGCCGGATTCCAGCAGCGTCTCGATGCGCTCGACCTCATCCCTGATCATCTCGGGCGTGATGTTCTGCTGTGCGAGCTGCAGATAGATCTGCCGGGCCTGGCGCACGTCGTTACGAACCGGTGCGAGCGCGCGAACACTTTCCACCGTCAGGCTGTCCGTGCCGAGCTGCTGCCGCAGGATGCCGAGCGCCTGCTCGACGACCGCATCCATGCTCCGGATCTGCACCAGCATGGTCTGGTTCTCCTGACGCCGCTCCTCGAGGTCCGCCTCGACCTCGTCACAGAGCGCCGGCGTCACGGGCTCCGGCCGGCCGGCGGCATCCCGGCATGCGGCGACCAGCCGCGCGACCTCGTACGTATCCTCGTCCACGTGCCGGCCATCGGCTCCACCGATGAAGTTCCAGCCGTGGACGTCATCGACGTAGCCGTTGCCGTCGTCATCCCGGCCGTTGCGGGGCTCGTCCGCGTTCGTCCACAGCACGCCATCGAGATCCTCGTGCGTGATATCGACTCCGGAATCGATGATCGCCACCACGACCTCGCGCTCCGGCTGCTTCCTGTTCAGGATCTCGCTATAGGCGCGATCGACTGCCGCGCCATGGACCCGGTCGCGCTCGAGATCAAGCAGCCACCAGCGGTCCGGCACCACGGAGAGCAGCTCCTCCGGCTGTGGCGGCGGAACCGGTGTGACGTCGCTCGACGGCGGTGTGTCGGGAGTCGGAGTGGGTGTCGGAGAAGGCGTGACCGTGGCCGCCGGCGCGCAGGCGCCGAGGAGGAGGACGAGGCCAAGGATGCGCGGGTAAGGTCTCATGTGGACTCCGGTTCGGTGATCGGACGGAACGCCGGAAGATGACGGAACCTCGACGGTGAGGCAACGGACCTGGCACCCCCTTTTCCAAAGTGCCCATCGCGCCATGGGTTCGCCCCAGCCTCGACGGTATTCTCTGATCATGGGGCGAAAGCGACGTCCGAACGCGACTGGTGTGCCGTTCCACCTCACGGCTCGCATTCAGGGCCACGACCCGCTGTTCGTCGGCATGGAACAGCGGATCACCGAGCACATTCTGCACTTCGCCACGAGGGCGCGAATGCAGCCGATCGCCTGGGCGATCATGCCGAATCACCTGCACATCGTCGTGGTCCAGGGCGATCTGCCCCTGTGGCGGTTCATGCAGCCGCTGCTGCGGAAGATCGCGCTGGGCGTGATGACGCGGTCCGGTCGCGAGGGACACGTCTTTGAGCGGCGTTATGGATCCAGGCCGGCCCTGGACCCGGACTACCTGCGCACTGTGATTGCGTACGTGCACCTCAATCCGGTACGAGCCGGTATGTGCGGCTCGCCCGGTGACTTTGCTCATTCATCGCACACCCAGTACTGCACAGCGGTCGAGGGCCGGATGCCGACGCGCCTCGAGGCGAGCATCGAGCTGACGCTTCGTCTGTTCGGTACCCGGGCCGAAGACAGCCCATCGGTATGCCGGGGGAATTACCTGCGATTCCTGCGCTGGCGGCTCGCCGCGGACGCACATCTCGCCGTTCACGGCCCGGAGGCGAGCCATACGGGTCCGCCACCGCCGCACTTCCCGGCCGGAGACACGCACTGGTACGCACAGTACGGCCGAACCGCCGAGCGGGCGGCGTCGATGGAAGTGACACGCGCGACGTCGAGGCCGGACCTCCGCACCGTTGCACTTCGCGCGCTGGATGACACGTCCTCCGGCGTCACACTCGAGTGCCTCAGAAACGGTGGCGGGACACGTCTCCTCGCGCGCACCCGCCGTCAGGTGATCGCCCGCTGCCTCGCCGCCGGCTACGCGAACCACCAGGTCGCCGCATTCCTGAACGTCTCCGGAACGACGGTGAGCAAGGTCGCTGCGACTCAGCGGCTGCCTGTCCTCCAGTTGTGACGGGTTCCGGGGCACGCCCATGTCCGTCTGAGCGTTTTGGAAAAAGGGGTGCCAGGTCCGCTGCCGTTCCGCTACTTTCCGGCGCATGAATGAACCGATGACGGAAACCGCCGCGCCGCCGCCGAGCCGCAATCCGGTGCGCCGGCTCTACGACTGGATGCTGTCCTGGGCGGATCACCCGAGCGGCGCGACGGCGCTGGGGGCGATCTCGTTCGCCGAGTCCTCGTTCTTCCCGATCCCGCCCGATCCGCTGCTGCTCGCGCTGTGTCTGGGCAAGCCGCGCAAGGCGCTGCTGTTCGGGGCGATCTGCACGGTCGGATCGGTGCTCGGCGGGATGTTCGGCTACCTGCTGGGCGCTCTGGTCTGGAGCGGGATCAGCGATTTCTTCTTCACCTACATCCCGGGCGTCACGCCGGAAGCGTTCGCTACGGTGCAGACCTGGTATCAGCGGTGGGGCTTCTGGGCGGTGTTCCTCGCCGGCTTCACGCCGCTGCCGTACAAGGTGTTCACGCTGGCGTCGGGCGTGTTCGCGATCTCGTTCCCGGTGTTCGTGGTGGCGAGCGGCATCTCGCGCGGGATCCGCTTCTTCGCCGAGGCGGCGCTGGTCTACTTCTACGGTCCGCCGATCCAGCGGTTCATCGACCAGCACTTCAACCGACTGGCGTGGGCGTTCGGGGCACTGCTCATTCTGGGCTTCTTTGCGCTGAAGCTGCTGCACTGATGATGAGCTCGGCGTGTGCGGCGTCGAGCAGAGCGGTCCCGCGATCGACGGCGCGCGCGCTGAGTCGGCGTGCCTCGTGTGCGGCGGCGGCGGCACCGACGGTATCCCCCTCGGCGAGGTGGACGGCGGCGAGGGCGAGCAGCCGCTGGTGGGGCGTGTGGAGCAGATCGCCACGCGGCGCGGCGCGCTCGAGCGCGGCGCGAGCACGCTGCGCATTGCGGTCATAGAGCGCGAAGAACACGGCTGCCGCCAGGTGCACGGATGCACGCGTCGCCGGCGGCAGCTGATCGACGCGCAGGAGGGCGGCCTCGAGGTACGTGCGCGCCGAGTCGACGTCTCCGGTATCGAGGCCGTAGGCGTGCGCGAACAGGAGACCGCCGACCTCGAATGCGCCCCCATCGCGAATCTCCGTACTGCGGCGGACGAGTGCGGCATCCCACTCGCGCGGCCGGGCGCCGCCCATGGTGAGCCCGGTGAGGGCGATCAGCGCGACCTCCCGCTCCGCCTCCTCACTCGCGCGAATCAGCCGCAGGATGCGCGCGCCATCGGAATAGAAACCGCCGGTCCGCATCGGCAGGAGCGTGACCAGGCCGATCGCGAGGGAGCCGATACCGAGCGCGATGAGGCCGAGGTTCGCGAGCGACGCGAGCACGCCGCCGCGCGCGAGGAACGGTGCGGTCGCCAGCCACAGGGCGAGGGCCTGCACGCCGAGCAGCAGGGACGCGATCGGGCCGCCCGCCGCCATCACGAGCGTGCGGCGCCGCAGATCGTACAGTCCGACCGGCACGCAGACGGCGAGGCCGCCGGCGAGCGCGATGCTGCGGTTGAGCCCGACACGCGCGCGGCCATCCGCCCGCTCGACCCGAAGCGGTCCGGCGATGAGCAGGAGCGGACGATAGCCGACGAGCGCGCCGGCGATCAGGTGCCCGGCCTCGTGAACGCCGATGCAGAGCATGTACACGAGGACCGTCAGCAGCAGCGTGACGAGCGGACCGATGCCGCCGCCGACGACCGGGAGCCGGTCTCCCGCCATGCTGATCGCCGCCATGCCGATGATGGCGCCGACGAAGGCTCCGCCGAACAGTGCCAGGGCCTGTCTGCGGATCGAACCCTGCCTCATTCCGCCTCCGAAAACGTGCATTCGCCCCGCATGGTACGCCCCTGCCGCACAAGGGTTTCCGGCCGGGCTCCCCGCAGGAGACTCACGCGGCCCGCCCCGGTGTATTATTCATTCATCATGGGTTCGATGCCGAAGGGATCGCTGCCGGAGAAGCCGAAGCTGCGCCGGCTCATCGTGCGCACGGAGGAGCGCCCGGAGGAGTCGACGATGGCGCGTGAGCTACCCGTGCAGCGGTTCCTGCAGCCGGACGATGTCACGTGCGGGCCGACGTGTCTGCGCAAGGTATACGACTTCTACGGCTTCGATATCGATATGGACGAGGTCGTGGCAGCGATCGAGCGCAACGAGGATGGCGGTACGCTCGCGGTGTATCTCGGCATGGCCGCCATGCGGCGCGGCCTGAAGGCCCGCATCTACTCGTACGACCTGCAGATCTTCGATCCGACCTGGACGCATCTGCCGCGCGCGGAGCTGGTGAAGAAGATCCGCGCTCGCTCGCCGTACCTGACGGATGCGAAGCGCAGAGGCGCGGCCGTTGCCTACGTGCGCTACCTGGAGAAGGGCGGCGAGCTCGCGTTCGACGAGCTGACACCGTCGCTGCTGAAATCGATCATCGATCGCGGTCATCCGATCCTGGCCGGGCTTTCCGCGACGTACCTGTACGGCTTCGCACGCGAGCGCTGGGATACGATCGATGGCCGGCTGGTCGATGACGACATCGCGGGCGAGCCGACGGGTCACTTCATTGTCGTGAGCGGCTACGATCAGTGGGGCCGGCGATTGACCGTGATGGACCCGTCGGAGCACGTGCCGGCGTCCGAGGACGGACGCCTGACCGTGAGTGCGGAACGCCTGATCAACTCCATCCTGCTCGGTGATGTGACCTATGACGCCGTGCTGCTCGAGCTGTGGCCGGCCGGAGAAGAAGAGGAGTCTGCTTGAGTCGAAGACGTGTGCTCGTCGTCGTCACCGAACGGAGTGACGCCGACGGCGTTCCGGACGCGCTGGTCACGACTGCGCAGGGCTACATCGAATCGGGCGAAGCAGCCGCCGACCCCAACACCCTCGTCGTCAACCTCTGTCGCACTCTCGGCTATGGCAGCGATGGCTACTACGTCTCGCTGCTGGCGGATGCACGTGGTCAGCAGGTGCTGCCGCGGCTCGAGACGAGTGCCGGCCTGGCGGAGCCCTACTCCCGGTTCCGCGCGCTCCAGGAGGCGGGCCTGCCCACACTGGATGCAGCGGAGATGGCCGTACGCTGGCGTCGCGCGGGCATCACGTGGGACGAGGAGGAGGACGGGCGTCACGAGGGGCTGGGGCCGCTGCCGCTGATCCGCGACAACGGCGGATACCGGCCGGCTGCGGATGACGAGGTGGCGGATTTCATCGCGTGTCTCGGCACCACGCCGGACCCGCGCTTTCACGCCGTGGCGGCCGGGGTCTACCGTGTGTGGCCGGCACCGCTGCTGCGCATCCGCGCCGTACGCGAGGATGCGCAGTGGAAGGTCGCGGGTGTCGCACCGACATCACCGGACACGATTACCGACGAGGAGCGGCGTCAGCTCGTGCACGCCGTCACCGACGACATGCAGGCGCTGCGTCGCGCGGGTGGCGGCGCCGAGCGCGACAGCGTGCGCGCGTCGATTGCGGTACTGCTCGACCCGAGCGATCCATTCACCGCCTCGAGTCCCGAGACCGTGGATCGGCTCGAGCGCGTTGCGGCCGGGATGAACGTGCACGTCGCGCGGATCGACGCATCCGAGCTGCGGCGCCTGCCCGAGTACGATGCGCTGTTCATCCGCTCTCTCACCGGTGTGACGCTGCCATCCTTCCAGTTCGCGCTGCGCGCGGAAGCGCTCGACATGCCGGTGATCGACGACTCGCAGTCGATCATCCGCTGCGGCAACAAGGTCTTCCTCGAAGAGCTGCTGCGCCGGGAGGGCGTGCCGCTGCCGAAGACGCGCATCGTCACGCAGCATTCGCCGTGGTCGCTGCTCGAGGAGCTGGGGCTGCCGTTCGTCATCAAGTCGCCGGACGGGTCCTTCTCGGCGGGCGTTCACAAGATCGCGACGCGCGACGACTACGAGACGTGGGCGCGCGAGCTCCTCGCGCACTCGCCGCTGCTGATCGCGCAGGAATGGCTACCGACCGAGTTCGACTGGCGTATCACGGTGCTGGACGGCCAGCTGCTGTTCGCGGCGCGCTACTTCATGGCGCGCGACCACTGGCAGATCCGCACGGAGGAGGGTGGCGTCGAGCGTTACGGCAAGGTCGAGGCGGTGCCGCGCGAGGAGGCGCCGGCCGATGTGGTCGACGTCGCGCTGCGCGCGGCGCGGCTGATCGGTCGCGGCATATACGGCGTCGACCTGAAGGAGACACCGGCCGGTCCCGTCGTGATCGAGGTGAACGACAACCCGAATCTCGACGCGGACTACGAGGACGCCGCGGACGGAGATGCGATCTACGAGGACATCCTGCGGTTCTTCCTGCGGCGGATCGAGGATGAGACGGAAGCGCCGCGGCGGGCGGCGGCCGCATCGGCACGCGGGCGCGGCCGTCAGCAGAGCCGTTCCGCGCCGCTCGCGTCACGGCGACGCGCCGTCGACGGGAACGACGGCGGCGCGATCATCGCCACGCTCGAGCAGGAGACGGCCGCGCCCGTTTCCGTCCCGGGCGCTGGCGAGAACGGCTCCTCGCGACGCGTCCGGGGCAGCGGCGACCGGCCGAAGGAGCCGCGCCGTGCGACGGACCGGCGCGAGCCGACGCAATATCAGCTGTTCGAGGTCGCGGGACTCGAGCTCGAGTATCCGACGGTGGATGAGGACCTCGACGTCGTCGCACTCGTCGAGCCGGCGTTCCGGATGGTGGCCGGGCGCGGCACGAGCGACATCGAGCTGGACCGCGTCGGCTTCTCGAACGAGATCGCGGATCACGTGTTCGAGGTGAAGACGCTCGATCCGGTGCGCTCGCTGCGTGATGCGGACGAGGCGATCGTCACGGGCATCCGCCGCTTCTCGGAGGTCCTCGAGCAGGAATGGGGCGCCCGGCTGCTGCCGACGGCGATGCATCCCTGGTTCGATCCGCAGGACGCGCGGCTGTGGACACGGTCGGGCCTGCGGATATACACGACGTACGCGCAGATCTTCGACATCCGGACACACGGCTGGATGAACGTGCACGCGACCCACCTCAACCTGCCGTTCGGCGGCGAGCGCGAGACGATGGCGATGCATACGGCGGCCGCGCTGCTGGTCCCGTACCTGCCCGCGGTCGCGGCCAGCTCGCCGGTGCACGACGGCGCACTCCAGCCGTTCGCCGACAGCCGCCTCGGCTGGATCCTCCAGCACCAATCCCGCATCCCCGAGACGTGCGGCCGCATCGTGCCGGAGTACGTCGACAGCTTCAACGCGTACCGGCGTGACATCCTCCAGCCGATGTACGGCGCGCTCGACCGGTTCCCGAACTCCGAGCCGATCCGTCACGAGTTCCTGAACAGCCGCGGCGCGGTGCTCCGCTTCGCACGACGCGCACTGGAGATCCGCGTGCTCGATACGCAGGAGTGCGTGCGCATGGATGCCGCGATCTCCGTCTTCGCGCGCGCCGCGCTGCGGCAGCTGACCGCCGAAGTGCTCGACGGCACCATGATGCCGCCGCCGATCGATACACTGGTGGGCGACTTCCACGCGTGCGTCCGCGACGGCAGCCGCGCGCTCGTCAGCGCACCGCACATCACCGGCATCTCCGACGGCGGCCGCGTGCCGGTCGCCGAAGTGCTCCGGATCCTGCTGGATCGCGCCGCTCGCGCCGTCGTCGATGCCGACGCCGGCTACCTGCCGCTCGTCGAGCAGATCATCCAGCAGGGTACGCTGTCGGAGCGGATCCGGGCGCGCCTCGAGCCGCACGCGAGATCGGAGACCGCGCTCCGGCGCGCACTGCGTGAGGTGTATCGTGAGCTTGCCGACTGTCTAGTCAGCAACGAGCCGTGGGTCGGCAGGAGCGTGACGCAGGTCCAGGTGGAGATCGTCGGACAGACGCCGTGAAACGGTGCGCCGTCCGGTCGGCTAGCCGCCCCTGACCGTTCCTGCCACCGCGGCGAACGCCGACGCCTCGATCGCGTGCCCGCCGGAATGACGCACCAGCCGGTGCGGGACGCGGGCGGCGCGAAGCCGCGCCTCCAGCTGCTCGATCTGCTCATCCGGAAACTGTGAGTCGCTCGATCCGGCGACGATCGTGAGCCGGGCGCCGCGGAGTGCGAGCGCCGTGTCCTCGAGCTCCACCGCCGGTGGCCCCGCCCAGAGGATCACGTGATCGATGCGCGCCGTGCCGTGCGCGGCCCAGCGGCTGACGGTCGCGGTGCCCTGCGAGAAGCCGAGCGCGACCACGCGCTTCGGCGCGCCGGCCGTGACGTGAGCCGCGAGCTGATCGAGGTATGCGACGTAGTCGTCGATCTCGTGCTCGCGGTCCTCGCGTGTCATCCACGTCGCCGCGATGCGCGCGTCCGCGCTGTGCACGCCGGGTCGGGTCTCGTAGTAGTACCGGTTGAGCGCCTCGGGAGCGACGATGAAGCGGCTGCCATCGTCGAGCGGCGCGAACCGTTGCAGAAAATGGCGCGCGAGCTGGGCGTAGCCGTGGCAGACGATCCAGACCTCGTCCACGCCGCTGCTGCCGATCGTGTAGTAGCGCGCCGTCCGCCGGACCGCGAGGTGGTGCTCTCTCATCGGCTGCACGGGCGATGGAGGTGAGAGCGGGCGAGCCGCCGCGAGGCCGTCACCTCCTCGCCGCTCGTCTACACGGCGAACGCCGGCGGCACGCGGAGATGGTGTCCGGTCGCGTCCTGCCACGCCTTCGCGACCCGGAGCAGATCCGCCTCGCCGTACAGGCGACCGATGAACTGCACGCTCACCGGCACTTCCGCACCCTCCCGCTGCGTGAAGCCGCCCGGCATCGAGACCTGCGGGTGACCCGTCAGGTTCGACAGCAGCAGCACGGTGTTCGGCGTGATGACGACGTCGACGTCGCGCAGGGCGCGATCCATCTCCTGCATGACGAGCGTGCGGACGCGGTTCGCATTGATGTACTCGACTGCGGGAACGAAGCGCGCCGTGTTGAACGTGTTGGGCCAGGAGCTGCGCTCCGGCTCGGGCAGCATCAGGTTGTCGAGCTCGCCGCGCGTCAGCTCGTCGAACGCGGCGGCGGCCTCCACGCCGAGCACGGACCCCGAGATCGCGCGGAGCGGATACGTATCGACCGGCAGCTCGACTTCGATCAGGTTCGGCACGAGGCGCCGCATGGCCATGAGCGCGGCCGCATCGAACTCGTTGCGCTCGCCCTCGTCGTTCGTGCGCTCGAACGCGGACCTGAAATAGCCGATCCGGATCTCGGCGAGGGGCCGCTCGACATCCCAGACGAACGGTACGTCGCGCACGGTCGGATCGCGGCCGTCGGGTCCGTGGATCGCCTGGAGCACGAGTGCGCAGTCCTCCGCGGTCCGGCACATGGGCCCGATCTTGTCCATGCTCCACGACAGTGCCATGGCGCCGCTCCGGCTGACGCGGCCGAACGTGGGACGCAGGCCGGTGACGCCGTTGCGCGTCGACGGCGAGACGATCGAGCCGAGCGTCTCCGTGCCGATCGCGAAGCCGACGAGGCCCGCCGCGGTCACGGCGCCCGGGCCGGCGGACGAACCGCTCGAGCCTTCCGCCGGATTCCACGGGTTGCGCGTCATGCCGCCGAACCAGCGGTCGCCCTGGGCGAGTGCCCCCATCGTCAGCTTCGCGATGAGCACGGCGCCGGCCGCATCGAGCTTCTCGACGACCGCCGCATCGTAGTCGAACGCCTGATCGCGGTACGGCGATGCACCCCAGGTCGTGGGGTAGCCGCGTGTCGCGAGCAGGTCCTTCGCACCCCACGGGATGCCGTGCAGCGGGCCGCGGTAGTTGCCCGCGCGCAGCTCCGCATCCAGCTGTGCGGCCTGCGCCCGGGCGCGCTCCTCGGTCAGCGTCACGACCGCGAAGAGCTGCCCGTCGTGGCGCTTCAGCCGCGCGAGGTACATGTCCGTCAGCTCGCTCGGCATCACCTGACGAGTGCGCACGAGCTCGGCGAGCTTCGTCACCGGCCAGAACGCGACCTCCTCGAGATTCGCCGGCCGCCGCACGTCCGCCTCACGAGTGTAGCGGACGCCCGGCCGCGCGGCGGGCACCTGCATTCCCGGCAGGAGCGGATCGAACTGGACGGCGGGCGGCACCGCGTTCGGCAGCTCGACCTCCCGCAGCCGCTCGTAGTTGCGGACGTTGTTGTTGAGGCCGCGCGCGATGCGCTCGCGCTCCTCGTCCGTGAACGCGAGACCCGCCAGCTTCTCGGCCTGCTCGACCATCTCCTTCGTGACGGTCTGCTGTTCCTGCGCGATGCCCCAGAGCGCATCCGGCAGCATGGTCGAGGAGAGCCCGGCGGCACCGAACCAGGTCATGAACGTGCGACGGTCGAGCATCATGGTCGTCAGGGGTTCAGGTCCATTTCTCCGCCGTCCCGGCCGGCGGCCCGTCGAACAGCTCGGGATGCAGCAGTCCGGCGAGTATCTCGATCCCGTTCACGAAACGCGGTCCACTCCGGTTGAAGTAGGCGGAGCCATCGACGACGAACGCGCGGCCGCCGTCGACCGCGCGGGCGGCGATGCCGCGCAGCCGGTCGCGCGCAGCGGCGGCATCGCGCTTCGTGGCCTCGAGATCGTATCCGCACGGCATGATCACGAGCACGTCCGGATCGAGGCCTCCCAGCTCATCCCACGTCGTCTGCGTCGAGTGCGACCCGGCGGCGCCGGCCAGGTTCGTGCCGCCGGCGATCTCGATCATCTCGGGCACCCAGTGGCCTGGCGCGAACGGCGGATCCAGCCACTCGATCGCCAGCACTCTCGGTCGCGTACCGTCCTCGACGGCATTGCGCACGCGCCCGATGCGCGCGCGCAGGTCCGCAACGACGTCGGCCGCTTCGCCCGTCGCGTGCGTCGCCGCACCCACCTGCACGATCGAGTCGAGGATGTCCTCCACGGTGTGCGCGTCGAGCGAAACGACGTTTGCGGGAATGCCGCGACGGTCCACCAGCTCGCGCACGCCGGGCGTCGGCACGGCGCACACCTCGCACACACTCTGTGTGAGAATGACATCCGGCGCCAGCTGCGTGAGCAGCTCCTCATCGATCGCATAGGCACTGCCGTGCTCCACCATCACGCGCCGCAGCGCGGCGTCGATTGCGCCGCTCGTCATCCCGGCCGGATCGAAGCGCGGGCGGCTGACGCGTGGCCGGTCGAGCACCTCGGACGGCCAGTCACACTCGTGCGAGATCGCGATGATCGACTCCTGGAGTCCCAGCGCGACGCAGATCTCGGTTCCGCTCGCGAGGAACGATGCGATCCTCATTGCGCGCGCAGCACCGCCGCCTCGCCGGGCGCATCGGCCAGCACGTCGTCGACGTACGTCAGCCAGCCCCGCACGTCCTCCGTCCGGCCGTGCACGATATCGAGGAACTGCGTCTGGAGTGCGCGCGTGATCGGACCGATCCGACCCGCCCCGATCGTGATCCGGTCGATGCTCCGGACTGGTGTCACTTCCGCCGCCGTGCCCGTGAAGAAGACCTCATCCGCGGTGTACAGCATCTCGCGTGGAATCGTCCCCTGCTCCACCGGGATCCCGAGCTCGGCGGCGAGCGTGATGATCGATGCGCGCGTGATGCCGCTGAGAATCGTGCCATCGATACCCGTCGTCCGCAACACGCCATCGCGGACCACGAACACGTTCTGCCCGCTGCCCTCGCTGACCAGGCCGTTCGGGCCGAGCGCGATCGCCTCCGCGAAGCCGTTCGCTGCCGCTTCCATCTTGATCAGCTGCGCGTTGTTGTAATGTCCGGCCGCCTTCGCGAGTGCGGGGAACGTGTTCGGCGCCGGCCGCTGCCACGTCGAGACGCACACGTCCACACCGTTCTCGAGCGCACCCTCGCCGAGGTACGTGCCCCACGGCCAGCAGGCGATGTACGTGTCGACCGGCGACTCGAGAGGCAGCATGCCCGCATCACCGTACCCGCGCAGCACCATCGGACGGATGTAGCACGCATCGAGGCCGTTCCGCTGGATGAGGTCGGCGGTCGCGACCGTGAGCTGCTCCGCGCTCCAGTGTGGCTCCATGCGGTAGATGCGGCAGGAGTCGTACAGCCGCCGCAGGTGCTCCGGCCACCGGAAGATCGCGGGCCCGCGCGGGGTGGCATAGCAGCGCACGCCCTCGAACACGGATGAGCCGAACTGTACGGCGAGGGAGAGCAGGTGCACGGTGGCATCCTGCCAGCGGATGACCTCGCCATCGCGCCAGATCCATTCCGCTTCACGGATCATCGGTTTGCCTTTCGTTCAGACCAGCGCGCGGATCCAGCCGCCGTCGACGGGGATCGAGGTGCCGGTGATGTATGATGCGCGCTGCGACGCGAGGAATGCAACGAGCGCCGCGAGCTCGTGCGGCTCGCCCAGCCGCCGCATCGGGATCTCGCGCTCCCACGCCGCGTACGCCTCGGCGACGTCGGTGCCGCGCGCCTGCGCATTGTGCTCCGCCAGGTGGACGAGCCGCTCCGTGCGCGTGTACCCCGGCATCACGTTGTTGACCGTGACGCCGTGCGCCGCGACCTCGTTCGCAAGCGACCGTGCGAATCCCGTCACGGCTGCACGCACGCTGTTCGACAGGATCAGTCCATCGACCGGCTGCTTCACCGCGATGGACGTGATGTTGATGATCCGCCCCCACTCGCGCTGCTTCATCTGCGGCAGCACACCGCGTACGAGGTTGAGCACGCTCTCGAGGTTCTGTGCGATCGCCGCGCGCCACACCTCGGGCGAATGCGACTCGAACGGACCCGCGGGCGGGCCGCCCGTGTTCGTCACCAGCACGTCCACGCGACCGAAACGGTCGTGCGCGGCCTGCAGCAGCCGCCCGACATCCCCGGCGTCCGTGAGGTCGGCGGCCACGGGCAGCGTATCGCCGCCCAGCGAGCTGCTGATCTCGCGGGCAGCCGTCTGGATCGCTTCCTGGTCCCGCGAGCACACCACGAGCGCGCAGCCCTCGCGCGCCAGCTCCTCCGCAACGGCGCGGCCGAGTCCACGGCTCGACCCTGTGACCAGCGCAACCTTTCCCCGCAGACCCAGATCCATCGCTACTTCCGATGGAAGTACGTGTCCGTGTGGTTCAGCCAGTCCTCGCGCGGCGGATTGAAGATGTCCATGTCGAGCGTGTCCTCGAGCGCCTCCGCCTTGTGCCACACGTTGGACGGGATGTGCAGCACCTCGCCGGCACGCACGACGACTTCCTCGCTCTCATCCTCGCCGATCCAGAAGCGCAGCGCGCCCTCGAGGATGTACGTGAACTGCTCGTTGTGGTGCTGGTGCTTCGGCACGATGCAGCCCTTCTCGAGGAACACGTGCGCGAGCATGACCCCGTCGCCCGTGATGAGCTTCCGGTCGAGCTTGTCGGTCACCCGCTCGCGCTCGATGTCGTCCCAGCGGTGGAGTGTCGTCGTATTCGTCATGGCTCGGCCGGGTTGGCGGTGGAGGTTCGGTATCGGGCAGACTACCCGACCGCGTGCGCGAGGGCAAGGCGCGCGGTCGCGACGGACGTGCGCGATTGCCGCCGGACCGGCGGCGCGGCGCCGGCTCTCGTGTTCGGGCGCAGGCGGTGCTGCCGCCCGCGCATGGGCACCGTCGCCTGCTCGCGAGCCGTGCCGCGCGGGCACCGTCGTCTCCTTCGCGACCCGTGCCGCACGGGCACCGTCGTCTCTTTGCGAGCCGTGCCCGATCGAGCGTCGCGCGTCAGCGGAAACGCATGCCGTTCGGCGCTACATCACCCTTGTGCGGCGCGGGCGCCGGCTGGGGCACCGGCCTCGTCTTCCTGGCGTGACCAGCGCGTGCGCGCAGCGGCGGCGGCGCGGCCGGTTCCTGTTTCATGCTGAGGGCGATGCGGTTCCGCTCGAGGTCGACGCTCAGCACGGTCACGCTCACCCTCTGGCCGACCTTCACGATCTCGGCGGGGTCCTTCACGAAGCGGTCGGCGAGCTGCGAGATGTGGACGAGGCCATCCTGGTGCACGCCGATGTCGACGAACGCGCCGAACGCGACGAGATTCGTGACGACGCCATCGAGCCGCATGCCGGGTGTGAGGTCCTTCGGCGCAGTAACGTCGTCCCGGAAGCTCGGCACGTCGAACGTGTCGCGCGGATCGCGGCCCGGGCGCCGCAGCTCGTCGATGATGTCGTGCAGCGTGGGCAGTCCCACGTCTGCGCTCGTGTACCGGCCCGGCTCGATACGGTCGATCAGCGCGTCATTGCGCACGAGCTGGCCGAGCGTGACGCCGAGATCGGCGGCCATTTGCTCGACCAGCGGATAGCGTTCCGGGTGCACCGCGGTCGCGTCGAGCGGGTGTGCGCCGCCGCGCACGCGCAGGAAGCCCGCGGCCTGCTCGAAGGCGCGCGCACCCAGGCGCGGCACATCGAGCAGCTCGTGCCGCGAGCGGAATCCGCCGCGCTGGTCGCGCACCGCCACGATGTTCCGGGCGAGGGTACCGCCCACTCCGGCCACGTACGACAGCAGCGGCGCGGACGCCGTGTTCACCTCGACGCCCACGCGGTTCACGCACGTCTCGACCGTTTCATCGAGCCGTTGCTTCAGCCGGGACTGATTCACATCATGCTGATACTGGCCAACACCGATTGACTTCGGGTCGATCTTCACCAGTTCGGCGAGCGGGTCCTGGAGCCGGCGTGCGATGGAGGGCGCGCCACGCAGCGATACGTCCAGATGCGGCAGCTCCTCCCGCGCGATCTCCGATGCCGAGTAGACGGATGCGCCCGACTCATTCACCACGACGACCTGCGGCCGCGGCGCATCGAGCTGTCGGACGATCCGCTTCACCAGCGCCTCGGTCTCACGTGAGGCCGTGCCGTTCCCGATCGCGATGAGCTCCACGCCGTGCTGACGCACGAGACGGCCGACCTCGCCCACGAAGTCGTCTTCCTGATGCAGGTAGAGAGTGCCGGTTTCGACGACCGCGCCCGTACGTGTGACGACCGCGGCCTTCACGCCCGTGCGGAATCCCGGATCGAGGCCGAGCACGACCCGCTCGCCGGCGGGTGCGCCGAGCAGCAGCTGCTCGAGGTTTGCGCCGAAGATACCGATCGCTTCCTCATCGGCGCGCATCTTGAGCTCCAGCCTTAGCTCGGCCTCGATCGAGGGCGCGAGCAGGCGGCGATACGCGTCCTCCGCGACCAATGCCAGCTGCCGCACGGCCGCGCGCCGGGCCGCGACGCGCCGCGTCAGACCGGCGAGGAGCTCATCGACGGGCGCCTCGATCGTCCACGACAGCTCCTCCTCCGCCTCGCCGCGGCGGATCGCGAGCACGCGATGCGATGGGATCTCCGTCAGTTTCTGCGAGAACTCGAAATAATCGGCAAACTTCGATGCGGCCGGGTCGCGGCTGCCGCGCGCCTTGCTGGCGACCACACCCGCCGCACGGGTGCGATCGCGCACCCAGCCGCGCAGCGCGGCATCCTCCGTGACGCGCTCCGCCAGGATATCGCGCGCGCCCCGCAGGGCAGCAGCGGCGTCCGCGATGTCACGGGCGGGATCGACGAACGCCGCGGCCTCACGCTCGACCGACACATCGTCGAGTGCTCCGCCCCAGATCAGCTCCGCGAGCGGCTCGAGGCCGCGCTCGCGCGCGATCGTCGCGCGCGTCCGGCGCTTCGGCTTGAACGGGAGGTACAGATCCTCCAGCGCCTGCTTGGTTTCGGCCGCACGAATCCGCGCGCCCAGCGCGTCGTCGAGCCGACCCTGCTCCTCGATCGACTTCAGGATCGCGGCGCGCCGGTCGTCCAGCTCCGTGAGATACTCGAAGCGCGCGAGCACAGCGCGCAGCTGCACCTCATCGAGTCCGCCGGTCGCTTCCTTGCGGTACCGCGCGACGAACGGGACCGTCGCGCCACCGTCGAACAGTGCGAGTGCCGCCACTACCTGGCGCGGCTGGAGCGAAAGCTCCGATGCGATGCGTTCTGCCGTGCTGCTCATTCTGCGGTGGCGTCCATCCTCTCGTGATCCGGCGGATCGGGACCGCTGTGTCCCGGCCGACTGTGCCGAAGAGTGCCTGAGGCTCGCCAGTGCATCCTGCGTGGCGCGCTGGCGCACGCCCGTGATTCTACTCCCGGACTTCCCGCTGCGCACGGGGCAGCGTCACCGCTTCCCTGATTGCATCCGGGCGACTCGTCTGTCAGCTTGCTGAATGACTGCGATACTACGCGCCGGGATCAGCGGCGCCCTTCCGATTTTCCTCGTATCGATCGGACTCGCCGGCTGTGCACCCCGCACCGCGGTGGCGACCGGCGGCGCACTCGACGTCGTGATGAGCATCGAGAACGACATCGGCGCCGAAGCGTCGGTGTACGTGCTCTCGGAGTCCGGCCTGCGACGCCGCCTCGGCCGCGTGGACGCCGGTACCACCGTGCGCTATTCGCGGTATCTGCACCCCGGCGACTACCGCCTCATCGCCGAGCGGACGGGCGGGGCCGGGATCGTTTCCGATCCCTTCCGTGTGAGCACGGACAGCATGTCCGTGACATGGCGACTCGCGCGGAACGAGATCATGATCCGCTGACGCTCACGCGGCCGCTCCGCCGGTACGGCGCAGCGGACCTGCGGAGCTGCGGCTCGGCGGAGCTGTGAGCCACGGCGCCGCGGACCTGCGGAGCTGCGGCTCGGCGGAGCTGCGGAGTCGCCTCAATGCACGTCCCGGAACTGCACCGGCGTGCCTGCGCTGACGCGGCGGCTCAGAAACGCGGCGTCCCAGTTCGTCAGGCGAACGCAGCCGTTCGATGTCGCGTAGCCGATCGTCTCGGGTGCACTCGTGCCGTGAATGCCGTAATGCGGCCGCGACAGCTGCATCCATACGACGCCGACGGCGTTGTTCGGTCCGGCCGGCAGCACGGCGTCCGGCTCGTCATCGGCCACGCCCTCGAGCAGCTCGGGCTGATAATGCCAGGTGGGATCGTGCGCGATGTTCGTGACGCGGTAGTCTCCCGTCGGCGATGGTGAATAGTCCGAGCCGAGCGTCGCCGGAAAGTGATAGACGATACGGCCGCGCGCATCCAGTGCGTGCAGGTAGCCGCCGCCGTCGGAGATGACGAGGCGCGCGACGGTGCCGGCCGCGGCAGACGCCGCGGCGACCGCAGCGGAGTCCGTCCCGTTCACCGGACCCGCGCCCTGGAGGGCAACCCGCGTGACCAGTGGCACGTTCAGCGTCATCCCGGCGCGGACCGCGTTCAGATCCAGGTCCGGATTCAGCTTCCGCAGCAGATCCTCCGAGGTGTGATGTGTCTCCGCGAGCTTCTCGGCCAGCGACTCGTAGCACTGGCACTCCATGTCGCGCCGGTCGTAGTACTCCTCGGGCAGCGTGACGAACGGACCCGCGACATCATCCTCCGTGAGCGTATGCGTCCGCACCAGCTCCGGTGCGGCGCCCGCGAGCTGCTGGAGCCGCTGCCACGTCGCCCGATCGACGCGTCCCGTCGGCCGCAGACCCTCACGGCGCTGAAGCCAGTACACGGCTTTCTCCGTGTTGCTGCCCCACCGCCCATCGATGATGCCTGGCGAGAACCGCGCGCGGTCCAGCAGGATCTGAACCCGGAGCACGCTCGGCCCCGCGACATCCCCGAACACCGGCAGCACAACCGGCCCCCGGTTCACCGACTCCACCGTGATGTCATCCCAGCTCTCGTCGAGCTCCGGCTGCGCGGTATCCACAGCCGCCGTGTCGCCCGCCGCGCCCATCGTGTCGCGCTCCACCCACTGCCGCCAGTCCATCCTCATGCGACCCGCCTCGAGCTCCTCGGCACTCAGACGCTCCGACCCGCTCGCCATGGCCGTCGCGACCCGGCCATCCTCCTGCACCTCGGTGCGTGCCGCCTCACGATCCTCATCACTGTCGCCCGCCGCGCAGCCCGTCCCGAGCAGAACGAGTAGCAACCACCTCTTCGCTTTCATCATGCCTCCTTCCTG
>DASUSS010000024.1:0-39622 GCA_036374995.1 Longimicrobiales bacterium
CGGACTCGACAGCATGCCGGGCGGCGGCGCCGAGGTCTTCGCCAAGGGCGTGCGCGCCACCATCGCGGAACGCAAGCTGGTCGCCGAGGAATGGCTGGACGTGCATCGCCGCGCGCATCGCATGGGCATTCCGACCAATTGCACGATGCTGTATGGCCACGTCGAGAGCTTCGCCGACCGGGTCGAGCACCTCACGATGCTGCGCGACCTGCAGGACGAGACGCACGGCTTCCTCACGTACATCCCGCTCGCCTACCATCCGGACAACAACGAGCTGGGCGAGGAGCTCGGTCGGACGGGGACCGCGACGACCGGGTTCGACGACCTGAAGAATCTCGCCGTCGGGCGGCTGTTCCTCGACAACATCCGCCACATCAAGACCCACTGGATCATGAATACGGCGAAGGTGAGTCAGATCGCGCTGCACTTCGGCGTCGACGATCTGGAGGGCACCGTGCGGCGGGAGCGCATCTACCACGAGGCCGGTGCCACCACGCCCGAGGGCATGACGTTCGGCGAGATCGTACGGCTCGTGAAGGATGCAGGGAAACGGCCGGTCGAGCGGAACGTGCATTACGAGGAGGTGCGCGCATGGTGATCCGCGCGAACGGCTTCGTGAGCGGCCCTGGCGCCGCGCCGGACGACGGCGTCATCCCGGAGGAGCAGCGTGCCCTGCCGATCCTCCAGACGACGGCACCGCGCCGGCGCGAGCCGACGGAGCACGGATCCGTCGGCGCCTCGCGCCGGATCGAGCAGCCGGCCTACGAGCCGCCGCCGCTGAACACGCGGCCCCACGCGGCCGCGATCGCACGGTGGATGGATCACCTCGAGCGCACGCCGCTGCTGGAGCTGGGCGCGCAGGCGGATGAGCTGCGTCGGCGGAAGCACCCGGAGGGCATAGTCAGCTACATCGTCGACCGCAACATCAACTACTCCAACGTCTGCGTGACCGACTGCCGGTTCTGTGCGTTCTATCGTCGCCCGAAGGACGACGAGGCGTACGTGCTGAGCTACGACGAGATCGGCCGCAAGATCGACGAGGCGAAGGCGGTCGGCGCCGTGCAGATCCTGATGCAGGGCGGCCACAACCCGTACCTCTCCCTCGACTGGTATCTCGGGCTGCTGCGATACATCCGGGAGCATCATCCGATCCACGTGCACGGCTTCAGTGCATCGGAGATCGAGACGATCTCGAAGGTGTCGAAGCTGCCCGTGGACGAAGTGCTGCGGCAGCTGCATCAGGCAGGCCTCGACTCGATGCCGGGAGCCGGCGCCGAGGTGCTCGTCGATGCGGTGCGCGATTTCATCGCACCGAAGAAGATCAGTTCCGCACGCTGGATCGAGATCCACGAGGCGGCGCACGAGGTCGGCCTGCTGACTACCGCGACGCTCATGTACGGTGTGGGCGAGGTGTGGGAGGACCGACTCGAGCACGTGCTGAAGCTGCGCGCGGCGCAGGAGCGGTCGCTCGCGCGGGGCGCGGGCCGGTTCACTGCGTTCATCACGTGGTCGTTCCAGCCGAGTCTGACCGAGATGCAGGACTGGCGGATCGACCTCGGTACGGGCATGGACTACCTGACGATGACCGCGCTCTCGCGGCTCGTGCTCGACAACTTCGACAACGTGCAGGTCTCCTACGTCACGCAGGGCCCGAAGATGGCGCAGGTCGCGCTGCGGTTCGGCGCCAACGATTTCGGCTCGCTGATGCTGGAGGAGAACGTCGTGAGCGCGACGGGCATAGACTTCATCATGCCGGAGACGGAGATCTGCCGCATCATCGAGGACGCGGGCTTCCGGCCGGCGCGGCGCTATCAGGACTACGCCCTGGTGCAGCCGGGCGATGATGGCTGTCCGTGCTGTGCCCGGCGGCGCAGTGTTCTGGTGGGGAGTGGGGCATGAAGAAGGTGCTGATTCTGATGGGCTCCGAATCCGATCGGGAGCGCATGGAGAAGGCGCTCCCGATTCTGCAGGAAGCGGGCGTCGAGGCGGAGGTCATCGTATCGAGTGCGCATCGCGATCCGGACCGGACGGCGGAGCTGGCGCGGACCGCCGAGCAGCGGGGTTTCTCGGTGGTGATCTGCGGCGCGGGCCTGTCGGCGGCGCTGCCCGGTGTGGTCGCGGCGCACACGACGCTGCCGGTCATCGGTGTCCCGCTGAGTGCGGCGCTCGGTGGCCTGGACGCGCTGCTGTCGATCGCGCAGATGCCGCCGGGCGTGCCGGTCGCATGCGTCGGCATCGACAACGCGAGAAACGCGGCGCACCTCGCCCTGCGCATCCTCGGCTCCGTGCGCTGACCGGATGAGGGTCGGGCTCGGCTACGACTCGCATCGCTTCGTCGCGGAGCGGCGCCTGATTCTCGGCGGCGTCGAGATCGAGCACCCGCACGGCCTGTCGGGCCACTCGGATGCCGATGCGGTCGCGCATGCGGTGACCGATGCGGTGCTCGGTGCCGCCGGCCTCGGAGACATCGGCCGGCACTTCCCGCCGGGTGAAGCGGAGTGGCGCGATGCCGATTCCATCGACCTGCTCCGCCGTGCCGCCGAGCGCGCCGCGGAACAGAACTACCAGGTCGTCAATGTCGACGTGACGGTGGTCTGCGAGGCACCGAAGCTGGCACCGCACGCGGACGCGATGTGTGCCCGCCTCGCCGAGGCGCTCGGCATAGCGGCGCGCTTCGTGTCCGTGAAGTCGAAGTCGAACGAGGGCATGGGCTGGATCGGTCGAGGCGAGGGCATTGCCGCAATGGCGGTCGTGCTCGTCGACCGGATCGAAGGCTGAGCGGACGCGGAGGCGGATGGACGCCGTCCTCCTCTGGATCACGAACCTGCCGCCCTGGCTCGTCTATCTCGTCATCGGTGCGGGAGCCGCGGTGGAGAACGTCATCCCGCCCATCCCCGCGGACACTTTCGTCCTGATCGGCGCCTTCCTGTCCGTGTCCGGCCGCGCGGAGCCGCTGCTCGTCTTCTTCGCCACATGGATCTGCAACGTGACATCGGCGGTGCTGGTGTATCGCCTCGCGCATCGCTACGGCCGCGGTTTCTTCGCGACCCGGGCCGGCCACTGGCTGCTGCGGCCGAAGCAGCTGGAGACGATCGGTGACTTCTATCGTCGCTGGGGCACGCCGGCGATCTTCGTGAGCCGCTTCCTGCCAGCATTTCGCGCGCTCGTGCCCGTCTTCGCCGGCGTGACGCACGTCCCGCTCTCGCGCGTGCTGCCGCCGCTCGCGTTCGCCTCCGCTCTCTGGTACGGATTCCTGGTCTACATCGGCGCGCTGGCGGGCCGGAACTGGCGAGCGATCGTGGCGTTCTTCGCGCAGTTCAGCACCGCGCTCCTGGCAGTGGCAGCCGTGCTGATCGTGATCGTGGCCGCCTGGTGGGTGCGCAGCCGGCGGGAGCACGGATGAGCTTCGCGGTGCGCCCGTTCTGCGATCACCTCTCGCTCGAGCGCGGCCTGTCGGTGCGGACCGTGGACGCATACAGGCGCGACATCGAGCGGCTCATCGCCTGGCTCGACGCACGCGGCGTCCACCGGCCGGCCGACGTCACGGCGACGCAGCTGCGGGAGTTCGTCTACCACCTCAAGGATCTGGGCCTCCAGCCCAGCTCGATCCGGCGCAACGTCTCGGCGCTGCGGACCTGGTTCGCGTATCTGCTGGCGGAAGGCATCGTCGTCGCGGATCCGACGGATCGCGTCGAGATCCCGCAGGCCTGGCGCCGCCTGCCGGGCGTGCTGACGCGCGATGAGGTCGCCCGCATCCTGGACGCGCCGGACCCGTCCGACCGCCTGTTCTGGCGCGACAAGGCGCTCCTCGAGTTCGCCTACGCCTCGGGCGTGCGGGTCGGCGAGCTGATCGGCGTCAAGGTCCGCGATGTCGATCTCCAGGAGGGCCTGGCGCTCGTGTTCGGCAAGGGATCGCGCGAGCGGATCGTGCCGCTCGGTCGCGCCGCACTCCAGGCACTGATCGTCTATCTGCGCGAGATCCGGCCGGGGCTGGCGCGCACACGCAGCGAGGGTGCAGTCTTCCTGAACGCCCGCGGCACGCCGCTCTCGAGGATGGGCGTGTGGAAGATCCTGCGACGGCACGTGCAGCGCGCGGGGATCACGAAGCGGGTGACGCCGCATACGCTGCGGCATTCGTTCGCTACCCATCTGCTCGAGGGCGGTGCAGACCTCGCGTCCGTCCAGGAGATGCTCGGTCACGCCGACATCGCGACGACGCAGGTCTACACTCATGTCGAGCGCGAGTACCTGCGCGATGTGCATCGCCGGTTCCACCCGCGCGCGTGAACGGGAGATCGTGTGCTGCTCGTCATTGACAATTACGACTCGTTCACCTGGAACCTCGTTCAGCTGATCGGCCAGCTGGGCGTCGAGCCGGTCGTGCGTCGCAACGACGAGATCGCGGTGGACGAGATCGCGCAGCTCGCACCCGAGCGCATCGTCATCTCGCCGGGCCCGTGCACGCCTGCCGAGGCGGGCATCAGTGTCGATGTGATCCGGCGGTACGGGCCGGGCACGCCGATCCTCGGCGTGTGTCTCGGCCATCAGGCGATCGGCGCCGCATTCGGCGGGCGAGTCGTCCGTGCCCGGCGCATCATGCACGGCAAGATCTCTCCGGTCGCGCATCGCGGCACCGACCTCTTCCGGGGCCTGCCCAGTCCGCTCAACGTGACGCGCTACCACTCGCTGATCATCGACCGGGAATCACTGCCGGGCGAGCTCGAGGTGCTGGCGTGGACCGATGAGGCGGAGTGGGAGGATGAGATCCAGGCCATCCGGCACCGCGAGCTGCCGGTATGGGGCGTGCAGTTCCATCCCGAGTCCATCGCGAGCGAAGCCGGTCGCGACCTCATACGCAACTTCCTGAGCCTCTCATGACATCGCCTCGCGCCGTTCTCCGCTCGCTCACGCTCGCATGCACGCTCCTCGCGGCGGCGACCTCGCTGCCGGCCCAGACGGTCGAGCTGCGCGGGCGCGGCGAGCCGCGGCACGACCGCTTCCTGCGCCAGCTCATCCGCGGCGGCGACTATCAGCTGATCGCGCGCGACACACTGCTCGGCCGCAACGACACGATCGCCGGCACCGCGCTCGTCGTCGGGGCGACGATGCGTCTGGAAGGCGTCATTGCCGGCGACCTCGTGGTGGTGGATGCGAACGTGTTCGTCCGGCCGACGGCACGCGTGCTCGGCGACATGCACAACATCGGCGGCGGCCTCTATTACTCGGAGATGGCGGCAGTCACCGGCCAGATCCACACCGACCCGAACGCGCCCTACCGCGTGGACACGCCGATGGACGGAACGGTCGTCATCCGTGGCATGACGCGCACCTCACCGCTCGTCCTGTACGGCCTCTACGGCCTCCAGCTGCCGACGTACGACCGCGTCGATGGCCTCACGCTCAGTGCCGCCGCCGGATACGCGTTCCCGCTCATCGGCGATCTCGAGCCGATCCTGCGCGGCCGCATCGACTATCGCTTCGAGCGCGGCGAGCTTACCGGCGGCGCCGAGCTCGCCGCCGCACGACGCCGGACCGAGGTCGCCGTCGGCGCCGAGCGGACCACCATAACGAACGAGCGCTGGATCCGGTCCGATATCAACAACAGCATCAGCTCGCTCGTGCAGGCGAAGGATCGGCGCGACTACTACGCCGCCGACCGGGCCTACGTCGAGGTCAGGCGCCTGCTCGAACGGAGGGAGCGCGTCACGAACCTCTACCTGCGCGGGCAGGTCGAGGACGCAACGCCGCTCGTCGCGCGCGATCCGTGGAGCATCACCGGCGACTTCCGCACCGACAATCTCAGCGTGACGGACAGCCGCATCACCAGTGCGATCGCCGGCATCAATACCACCTGGACGTATCCGCGTCATTTCCTCGAGCTGGCTTCGGCGATCGAGCTCGGGACCGCGCTCTTCGACGGCGACTTCGACTTCGGCCGCTATGAGATCGACGCGACCTGGGCGATGGCCGCGCTCGGCAACCATACGCTCACGATCGAGCCCCACGTCCAGGGACCGCTGCCCGGCACCGAATCGCTGCCGCTCCAGCGCTGGAGCTTCGTCGGTGGATCCGGCACACTGTACACCTACGACATTGCCGAATTCCGCGGCGATCGCGTTGCGTTCGTCGAAACCGAATACTCGATCCCGCTCCCCACGGCACTCCGCATCCGCTTCTTCGGCCTGCCGCACTTCCAGCTTCTCCACATGGCCGGCATGGCCTGGACCGAGGCCGATGACCTCGCGTTCGAGCAGAACATCGGCGTGCGCCTCCGCTTCAACATGCTCTATCTCCGCGCCATCACCCATCCCTCACGCTTCACCGATGACGCCGAGTTCGCGATCGGTGTCTCGTTCCCGCGGCGGCCGCTACCGTGGCAGGCGGGACAGTAGCGGGCATTTCGCGACAGGCGGACGAGCCCGCTTCAGCAGAAACGGAATCATCTCGCAGAGTGCGCTGAGAAGCTGCGAGGGCCGGAAGCGCAGTGGGCGCTTTCCCACTGCACGGCAAGGCCTGCTCATTTGCACGGGAATCGACAACTGACGTCCGCCCTGCCACGAACGTGCGACACCGCGACACCGACTCCCGAGCTCGCCTTTCCTCCGGCCGTTCTCCGCGAGAAAATTCCGTTGTTCGCTGTGCGTCGGAGGCCGGCCGTGACGACCCGCTCCGACCGTATTCCCACGCCGATGTGCGTTTTCACGGATTGCATGCGCGGTTTCCTTTGACACGACCCGCGCCCCTGATTACTTTTCGGCGTGAATTTTGCATGCCCGCGCGCCCCTTTTCGCCCGGACGGCCGTGGCTGAGGCACGGATACTGGGCGTCATTCCGGCGCGGCTCGGGTCGGAGCGGCTGCCACGCAAGCCGCTGCACGTGATCGCGGGACGCCCGCTGCTGGAGTGGGTATGGCGGAGGGTGGCCGGGTTCCGATCGCTGGAGCGCGTGGTGGTGGCGACGGATGCGGCGGAGATCGTGGAGGCGTGCCGGTCGTGGGGCGCGGCGGTGGAGCTGACGGCGGCGAGCCATTGCTCGGGGACGGAGCGGATCGCCGAGCTGATCGGGCGTGCGGAGTATGCGGTGTACGACATCGTCGTGAACGTGCAGGGCGACGAGCCGTTCGTGCAGGAGGCGCACGTCGAGGAAGCGATCGCTCAGGTGCGGAGGGGTTTCGACATAGGGACCGTAGGGGCGCCGGTCGGCTCGCTGGAGGCGTGGCTGGACCCCGGGGTAGTAAAGGTGACGCGGCGCGTCGATGGCGCCGCTCTCTATTTTTCGAGGAGTCCGATTCCGTTCCATCGCGACGGCGATCCCGCGCCGGAGGCGCTGCGCGGTGAGCCGTACCTGCGGCACGTCGGGCTGTACGCGTACCGTCCGGACGTGCTGCGGCGGTGGTCGACGCTGCCGGCGTCGGAGCTGGAATCGATCGAACGGCTGGAACAGCTCAGGGCGCTGTGCGCGGGACTGAGCGTGGGCGTGGGGGTGGTGGCCGAGGCGGAAGGCGGAGTCGATACGGCGGCGGATGCAGCGCGCGCGGAGCAGCGGCTGCGAAGTGAACCTCCAGGCGAGGACAGGGTGCGATGAGCGAGCAGAGCCGACAGCCCACCAAGTACATCTTCATCACCGGCGGCGTGGTGTCGTCGCTGGGGAAGGGCATTGCCGCCGCGTCGATCGGCCGGCTGCTGGTGGAGCGCGGACTGCGGGTGACGATCCAGAAGTTCGATCCGTACATCAACGTGGATCCGGGCACGCTGTCGCCGTTCCAGCACGGCGAGGTGTTCGTGACGGATGATGGCGCGGAGACGGACCTGGACCTCGGCCACTACGAGCGCTTCATCGACGAATCGCTGTCGCAGGCCAACAACATCACGACGGGCCGGATCTACCTCGACGTCATCACGAAGGAGCGACGCGGCGACTATCTGGGTGCGACGGTGCAGGTAGTCCCGCACATCACGGACGAGATCAAGCATGCGATCCGGCGGCTCGCGCCGAGCCGCGATGTGGTGATCACGGAGATCGGCGGGACGGTCGGTGACATCGAGTCGCTGCCGTTCCTGGAGGCGATCCGGCAGTTCCGCCAGGATGTCGGGCGCGAGCACACGCTGTTCATCCACCTCACGCTCATTCCCTACATCGCCGCCGCGGGCGAGCTGAAGACGAAGCCGACGCAGCACTCGGTACGTGAGCTGATGGAGATCGGAATTCAGCCGGACGTCCTGATCTGCCGCACGGACCGCCCGCTGACGGACGACCTGAAGCGGAAGACGGCGCTGTTCACGAACGTGGATCCTGCGGCCGTCATCGAGGCGCGGGATGTCGATACGATCTACGAGGTGCCGCTGGCGTACCGGGCGCAGAAGCTGGATGAGCTGATCGTGGCGAAGCTCGGGCTGCAGACGCAGTCGCCGGACCTGAGCGGCTGGCAGACGATCGTGCAGCGGGTGCGTCAGCCCGGGCACGGCCGCGTGCGCATTGCGGTAGTCGGGAAGTACACGTCGCTGGTCGACTCCTACAAGTCGGTGCAGGAGGCGCTGATTCACGGCGGCATTGCGAACGACGTCGGCGTCGACATCGACTGGCTGTCGAGCGAGGACTTCGAGCCGCCGTCGCCGGAGGGGAAGACGAACGGTGCGCACGGGCGCGGTCCCGAGCTGCTCGAGGATTACGATGGTCTGCTGATCCCCGGCGGGTTCGGTGTGCGCGGCGTGGAGGGCATGCTGGGCGCGGTGCGCTGGGCGCGCGAGAACGAGCTGCCGTTCTTCGGCATCTGTCTCGGCCTCCAGTGCGCGGTGATCGAGTATGCGCGCAACGTGTGCGGTCTGAGCGAGTCGAACTCCGCCGAGTTCAGGGGTGACCTCGCGGAGGCGGTGATCTGCCTCATGGACTCGCAGCGGCAGGTGACGGATCTGGGCGGCACGATGCGGCTCGGCGCCTATGCCGCCCGCCTCGTGCCCGGTTCGCGCGCCGCGGAGGCGTACGGCACGCTCGAGATCAGCGAGCGCCACCGCCACCGCTACGAGGTGAACAACGCGTATCGCGAGCTGCTCGGCCAGAACGGGATGCGCTTCAGCGGCGTGTCGCCGGATGGCAACCTGGTCGAGATCATCGAGCTGCCGGGTCACCCGTGGTATCTCGGCTGCCAGTTCCATCCGGAGCTGAAGTCGCGGCCGACCGGGGCGCACCCGCTGTTCCAGGCATTCGTCGCGGCGGCGCTCGCACGACGCGGCAACGGCGGAGCGGAAGCCGCCGAACCGCACAACCGCCTGACGGGGGTGGTCCGGGCATGAGTGTGGACGCCCTCTTCGATCGCCGCTTCTTCCTGATCGCGGGACCGTGCGTGCTGGAGGATGACGCGCTGAATCTGCGCGTTGCCGAGGCGCTCGCGGAGCTCCGCATCCGGACGGGCGTGCCGATCGTGTTCAAGGCGTCCTTCGACAAGGCGAACCGCAGCAGGGCGGGCGCCGCGCGCGGTCCCGGGTTGGAGCAGGGACTGCGTCGGCTGGAGCGCGTCGGAGCGGCAACGGGATTGCCGCTGCTCACCGACATCCACGAGGCGGAACAGGCCGGGACGGTGGCACAGGTGTGCGACGTGCTCCAGATCCCCGCGTTCCTCGGCCGCCAGACGGATCTGATCGAAGCGGCTGCGCGCACGGGACGTCCGGTGAACATCAAGAAGGGTCAATGGATGGCGCCCGAGGACATGGCGGGCGCGGTGGCCAAGGCACGCAATGCCGGCGCAGCGGCGGTCGCGGTCACGGAGCGCGGCACGTTTCTCGGCTACGGTGATCTCGTGGTCGACATGCGCTCGTTCGCGCGCATGCGCGAGGCCACGAACGCACCGGTGATCTTCGATGGCACGCACAGCGTGCAGCGGCCCGGCCGCGCCGACGGTGCAAGCGGTGGTGATCCCGGTTTCATCCAGCCGCTCGTGCTCGCGGCGATGGCTGCCGGCGCGGACGCGCTTTTTCTCGAGGTCCACCCCGACCCGGCGCGTGCGCCATCGGACGGGTCGAACATGCTGTCGCTCGACCGGCTGCCCGCGCTGCTGGAGCGCGTGCTCGACGTTCGCGCCGCGGCACTTCAGGAGCGACAGGAGGCGGCACGTGCCGGCGGTCGCTGACCTCGCCCAGGTGATCGCGTCCGGCCGCCGCGTCCTGCGCATGGAGGCCGACGCGCTGCGCGATCTGGAGCAGCGCGTCAATGATGATTTCGCAGCGGCCGCTGCACTCATCCTCGATGCATCCGGTCGCGTCATCGTGAGCGGCATCGGCAAGAGCGGGATCGTCGCGCGGAAGATCGCGGCCACGCTCACCTCGACCGGCACGCCGGCGATCTTCCTGCACCCGGTCGAAGGGTTGCACGGTGACCTCGGCATCGTGAGCCGCGAGGACGTGGCCATTCTGCTGTCGAAGAGCGGCGAATCGAGCGAGCTGACCGGATTGGTCGAGTACCTGAAGCGTCTCGGCGTACGCATCATCGCGCTCACCGGACGGCGAAATTCGACGCTCGGCCGCTCGGCCGATGTGGTGCTCGATTGCTCCGTGAGCGAGGAGGCGTGCCCCTTCGACCTCGCGCCCACGACGTCCAGCACCGCCGCACTCGCCATGGGCGATGCGCTCGCCGTCGCGCTCCTCGAGACGCGTGGCTTCACGCGCGATGACTTCGCGCGGCTGCACCCCGGCGGCTCGCTCGGGCGCAAGCTCACGCTCCGCGTCCGCGATGTCATGGTCGCCGACGACTATCCGCGGCTCGGGCCCGACGCGCCCATGCGGGAGTGCGTCGTACTGCTTGCCGAGAAGCGTGGCACCGTGCCCGTCATCGACGGTGCCGGCCGCATCATCGGCGTCGTCACGTCGGGCGACCTCACCCGCCGGATGGAACGGCAGGAGGACATCTTCGAGACGCCCGTCGGCGAAGTCATGAACACATCGCCGAAAGTCGTCGGGCCGGACGAGCTCGCCGCCGCCGCCGTCTTCGTGATGGAGACGCACGGCATCATGGCGCTCCCGGTCGTCACCGCGGAGCGGCGCCTGATCGGCCTCGTTCACCTGCATGATCTTCTGCGCGCCAACGCGGTATGATGCAGGTATGAGAATGCGCACCGCCGTCCCGCTCCTGCTGGCCGCGCTGGCCGCCTGCGACGGCTCGACCGAGCCGGTGTCGGAGGACTACCAGCCGCTGCCGGCCGACCAGGTGATGATCAGCTTCGATCACACGATCACGGCCGCAGGCGTTCGGCGTGCGCACCTGGTCGCGGACACGGCCTATGTGTACGAGGACTCTTCCAGCGTCGAGCTCCGCGTCGTCCATCTCGAGATGTTCGATGAGGAGGGTCGGCCGTCGTCGACGCTGACGTCGGAGTCCGGCAATTACAACCAGACGACGCAGCGGACGGTCGCACGCGGCAGCGTCGTGCTCGAGATCGAGGGACCGAACGGCGGCACGGTCTGGACGGAGGAGCTGCACTACGACCCCGCGACGAAGCGCGTGTGGAGCAATGTCGCGACGCGCTACCTCACCACGGACGGCAAGGATCTGCACGGGGAGGGGTTCACCGCTGACGACCAGTTCCTCAACGTCGCGATCACCGGCGGCTCCGGGACCGGCCTGCCGCTGCCGATCGGCGACCGTCAATGAGGGCGGTCGCGGTGCTCGCGGGCTGGTTCGCGATGACGGCGGGCGCGGCTGCGGCGCAAACGGGCACGTGCACGCTGCGCGAGGATCCGCAGCGCACCGTGAACATCACGAATCGCGGCACCGAGTTCGAGACGTGGTACATCACGAATGCGGTACTGGACTGCGACGGCGGCCGGCATCTCGTGGCGCAGAACGCGACCTACTCGGTCGGTGCCGGGCAGATCACGCTCAACGGCGCCGTTCGCGTCGAGGATGCGGAGCGCACGCTCACGTCCGAGTTCGCGCAGTACTTCACCGAGAGCCGGCAGCTGCACGCACGGACGAATGTCGTGCTCACGGAGAAGGCGAACGGCTCGGTGATCACGTCGGAACTTCTGGATGCATACGAGGAGTCGCCGCAGCGGCCGGAGGGTCTCGTGATCGCGACGGGCGGCAGCCCGCGAGCGATCCTGTATCAGCAGCAGGACGCCGGCGCGCGGGACAGCACGATCATGGATGCGCGCGAGATCCGGATCGAGGGCGAGTCGTTCCGCGGTACGGGCGATGCCGTGCTGCGGCGGGACTCGCTCACCGCAACGGGTCAGACGATCGACTACTCGCAGCAGACACGTCGGCTGGAGGTCATGGTCGGCGCGCGTGTCGAGCTGCCCACGCAGGAGCTGCGCGGCGACTCGATCACCGCCACGGTCGATGAGCAGGACGAGATCCGCGATGTCCTCGCGCGCCGCGGCGCAGAGCTCCACGCGGAGGATCTCGATGTCACGGCCGCGGCGATTCTGCTGCTGTTCGAGAACGGCGGCGTCTCGCGGCTCGTCGCGATGCCCTGGGAGTCCGATCCCGACGCCGCGCAGCCGCGCGTAGTGTCCGAGCAGTTCCGGATGGACGCGGACTCGATCGACGTGCTCGCACCGGAGCAGCAGATCACGGAAGCGGTGGCGATCGGCAATGCGCGCGGCGAGCGCCCGCTGCCGGATTCTCTGCGCGCGCTCCTGCCGGAGGCCGAGCCCGACGTCCTCGCACTGCTCGGCAACGACTGGATGCGCGGCGACACGGTCCGAGCGCGCTTCGCGCCCAACCCCGCGGCCGAAACCGACAGCACCGCGGACGCCACCGTGATCGAGCAGCTCGCGGCATTCGGCGACCAGGCGCAGTCGATGTACAGCGTCCGCGATGAGAACGACCCGGCCGCGAAGCTGTCGTTCAACTACCTGCGCTCGTCGTACATCGAGGTGAACTTCGAGGACGGCGTGGTGAGCACGGTGTCCGCCGCCGGCGATGCCCGTGGCTTGTACCTCCAGCCGGCCGACGCCGCCCGTGCCACGACCACGGTCGGTGCCGCGACGACGGGGAGGCGCCGGTGAGGCTGCTCGACTACGCCGGCGCCCTGAAGCCGCACGAGTCGTCCATTGCGGCCGCGCTGCTCGAGCTCGTGCATCGCGCCGATCGCGACGGCGGCATCGATCGCGGGGAATGGCTCGCCGCCATCCGCAGCGGGTTCGCCGCGCGCGAGGAGCTCGACAGCACTGCGCCGCTCGAGATCCCCGCCGCCGATGCTGCGGGCGCCTACTTCGAAGAGCACGTGCTCGCACGACTCACCGCGGATCGGGTCGTCACCTGCGTCCCGCCCGGCGAGGCGTGGGAGCGAGCGGTCATTGCACCGGAATACTGGCGTGACGTCGAACCGGGCCAGCGGCCGGAGCTGGAAACACGGCTGGAGCAGACGGTAAGGAACTTGCTCAACCGGCCGGTGCGCGGCAGGCCGGAGGCCGGTGTGCGCCGTCCGGTCGATGCGGCCGCCAGCACGCTGTACGCCCGCGGCCTGGTCAAGGCCTATCGCCGCCGGCGCGTCGTCGCGGATGTCGACGTGGCAGTCTCGCAGGGCGAGATCGTCGGCCTGCTCGGGCCGAACGGGGCGGGGAAGACGACCACGTTCTACATGATCGTCGGTCTGATCGGTCCGGATCAGGGCAAGGTGTTCCTGGATGAACGGGAGCTGACCCGGACCCCCATGTACAAGCGGGCCCGGGCCGGTATAGGCTACCTCGCGCAGGAGCCCTCGATCTTCCGGAAACTGACGGTCGAGGAGAACATCCTCGCGATCCTGGAGACGATGCGGCTGAAGCGGTCGGAGCGGAAGCAGCGCCTGGAGCGGGTGCTCGACGAGCTGGGACTGAAGCATCTGCGGAAGGCGCGCGCGTACTCGCTGTCGGGCGGCGAGCGGCGCCGTCTCGAGATCACGCGTGCGCTCGTCTCGGAGCCGAAGTTCATGCTGCTCGACGAGCCGTTCGCCGGCGTGGACCCGATCGCCGTGCACGACATTCAGCAGATCGTGGCGGATCTCCGCCACCGCGGCATAGGTGTGATCATCACGGACCACAACGTGGAGCAGACGCTCGATATCGTCGACCGTGCCTACATCATGTACGATGGCAAGGTGCGCGTCTCGGGGACGGTCGCCGAGCTCGTCTGGAATGACGAAGTGGCAGAAATCTACTTTGGACCCACACTGACGGCGCGCATGCGCGAGCGGTACCGTCGTCCGGAAGCAGTAGCATGAGCATCAAGACCGGTCTGTACCAGGGCACGCAGCTGAAGCAGGAGATGAAGATCAATCCTCGCCTGTACCAGGCGATGGATCTCCTGTACATGCCCCTGCTCGATCTGCAGCAGCACATCAAGCAGGAGATGCTGAACAACCCGTTCCTCGACCTGGAGGAGCCGCAGGTCACCGAAGAGGAGATCGCGCCGGCCGAGAAGGAGAAGGAGAAGGAGGAGAAGGAGAAGGCCGAGGAGATCGACTGGGAGGAGATCCTCCTCGACGGCTTCGAGGCGGGCGGGCGGCGCCAGGAGTACGAGGAGAAGGAGTACTACGAGCCGGTCAGCGTGGAGAAGCGGGACCTGTACGATCATCTGCGCGATCAGCTGGTCCTGATGCGCCTCTCGCCGCGCCAGGTGCTGCTGGGCGAGGAGATCATCGGCAACATCGACGAGAACGGCTACCTCACGTGCTCGCTCGATGAGGTGGTGCGCGGTCTCAATGCCTGGCTCGAGGATGCCGGCGCGGACTGGGCGCGCGAGGAGGGCGAGGATCCCGTGCCGTTCACGCTGGAGGATGGCGAGGAGCTGCTACGCATCATCCAGTCGTTCGATCCGGCGGGTGTCGGCGCGCGCGACCTGCGCGAATGCCTCGTGCTCCAGTTGAAGGACCTCGAGCTGGAGGACACGCTGGCGTTTCGCATCGTGCGCGAGTACTTCGATCAGCTGATCAACCACCGCTGGTCGGAGATCTCGAAGGACCTGTCGATCATGCCGAAGGATGTCCAGACGGCCGCGGACGACGTCGCGAAGCTGGATCCGAAGCCGGGGCTGAAGTACTCGGCGCCACCGGACAACTACATCACGCCCGACCTGATCGTCGAGAAGATCGACGGTGAGTACCTCGTATTCCTGAACGACACGAGCCTGCCGCGGCTGAAGCTGTCGCGTGCGTACCGCGAGATCGCGAAGGACAAGAGCAAGTTCAAGGGTGAGAACAAGGAGTTCATCAGCAACAAGCTGAACAGCGCGAACTGGATGATCCAGGCGATCGAGCAGCGCCGCCAGACGATGCTGAAGGTGATGAACTTCATTGTGGACCGTCAGCGCGAGTTCTTCGAGAAGGGCGTGCAGTATCTGAAGCCGCTGACGCTGCGCGAGGTGGCGGAGGTCATCAACATGCACGAGTCGACGGTGTCACGCGTGACGAACGAGAAGTTCGTGCAGACACCGCGCGGTGTGCTTCCGCTGAAGTTCTTCTTCTCGAGCGGGCTGTCGACGACGTCGGGCGAGGATGTGAGTGCGCGCGGTATCAAGGCGAAGATCCAGAAGCTGGTCGCGGAGGAGGAGGCGAAGCGGCCGCTGACGGACCAGGCGATCGTGAACATCCTGAAGGACGAGGGCATTCAGATCGCGCGGCGCACGGTCGCGAAGTACCGCGACCAGCTGGGCATCCTGTCGGCGCGCATGCGCAAGCGGGTGTGATAGCACCCGGACGCACGGAGGACCGGAGCTGACGAATCCGATGTCGCAGCCCGCCCCGATGATGGAGCCGGATCCGGCGCTGCCGCGGCTGAGCGAAGCGGCACGCGGCGACTTCGCCGTGCTCGTGCCCGCATACAACGAAGCCGACAACATGGCGGACCTGATGCGGGAGCTGCGCGCGACGTTCGAGCGTCACGGGCTCGAGGGCGAAGTGCTGCTGATCGACGACGGCTCGACCGACGGCACTGCGGAGCACGCACTGCGCGAGGCGCGCGGCTGGGACCGCCTGCGCGTCGTCCGGCACCGCCGGAACTTCGGCAAGACCGAGGCAATGGTGACCGGTGCCGAGCGCACCGACGCGCGCTGGGTCATCCTGTTCGATGCCGATCTCCAGCACAGCACGGAGGAGATCCCGCGTTTCCTCGAGAAGCTGGACGAGGGCTTCGACATCGTGACCGGCCGCAAGGTCGGCCGCTACGAGAAGGCCGCCGTCTCGGGAGTCTACAACCGCCTCAGCCGTTCCATCTTCCGCGTGCCGGTCTCCGACATCAACTCGATGAAGGCGTTCCGCCGGGACATCCTCGACGAGGTCCGGCTGCGGCACGACTGGCATCGATTCTTCGTCGTGCTGGCCTACGCGCGTGGCTACAGCATCACGGAGATCGATATCGCGCTCCTGCCGCGGCGGCACGGCACGGCGAAGTATTCCGGCCGGAGTCGCATCCTCGTCGGTCTGCTCGACCTCGTCTCCGTCTGGTTCTTCCTCTTCTTTGCGCGCAAGCCGATGATGCTGTTCGGCATCAGCGGCCTCGCCCTCGCGTTCACGGGCCTCATCGTCGGCGTTGCGGCGATCGCGATGCGGCTGGCTGGGCACGGGTTCCGGCCCATGCTGTACCTCGTCATCCTGCTCGAGGTGCTGGGCTTCCTCCTGTTCGGCTTCGGCTTCATCGCCGAGCTCGTCGCGCAGCAGCACGCCGAGATCGACTCACTGCAACGCGAGGTCACGCGCCTGCGGCGTCAGGATACCACGGCACGAGGGATCGATGCCGGTGACCGCGCGTCGCCGCTGACCTGATGGCAGCGCGGCGGGTCCTCGTCGTCGTCGGCACGCGCCCGGAGGGCATCAAGCTCGCGCCGGTCGTCGCTGCGCTGCGTGCGCGCGGCGATGTCGACGCGCGCGTGGCACTCACGGGCCAGCATACCTCGCTCATCGACCAGGTGCTCGACGTATTCGACCTGGGCGCGGCGTGGGACCTCGGCATCATGCGGGAAGGGCAGGACCTGTACGATGTCGCGCACGGCTGCCTCGACGGCCTGCGCGGCGTCGTGGCGGAGTTCCGGCCCGACATGATCCTCGTACAGGGCGATACCGCCACCGTCTTCTTCGGTGCGCTCGTCGGCTTCTTCGAGCGCGTCCTCGTCGGCCACGTGGAGGCCGGGCTGCGCAGCCATGACAAGTGGCACCCGTATCCGGAAGAGATCCTGCGCCGCATGACCGGTGTCGTCGCGGACGTCCACTTCGCACCGACCGTGCGTGCGCGCGACAACCTGCTCGCCGAGAACGGCGATCCCGCCAGCATCCACGTGACGGGCAACACCGTGGTCGATGCGGTGAGCCGCATTGCCGCCCTGCCGCACGACCCCGCCGACGCGTCGCTGCGTGCTGTGCTGGCGAGCGGTCGGCGGCTGGTCCTCGTGACGGCGCACCGGCGTGAGTCGTTCGGCGCACCGCTGCGCGAGGCCTTCCTCGCACTGCGCGAGATTGCCGACACGCACGAGGACGTCACCCTGCTGTATCCGGTGCACCCGAACCCGAACGTGCGCGGCCCGGCACAGGAGCTGCTCGCCGGACACCCGCGCATCGTGCTCGGCGAGCCGCTCGACTACCTCGATCTGCTGCACGCGCTCCGGCACGCCGTGCTGACGATCACGGACTCCGGCGGTATCCAGGAGGAGGCGCCGAGCTTCGGCACGCCCGTGCTCGTGCTGCGGCAGGTCACGGAGCGGCCGGAGGCGGTGGAGGCAGGCGTCGCGCAGCTGGTCGGCACGGACCGCGAGCGGATCGTGAGTGCCGCCTCCGCGATCCTCGCCGGCCGCGTGCGGCACGACGCGGCGATGAACCCGTACGGTGACGGCAGGGCGGGCGAGCGCATCGCGGACATCGTCGTCCACCGGCTGACCGGCGCACCGCGCCGGACGGATGACTGGCGCCCGTGAGGATTCTGCAACAGTGCATCTACTTCCCGCCTGAGGTTGGTGGTCTGGAGAGCCACGCGTTCTACCTCTGCCGTGAGCTCGTCCGCATGGGCCACCAGGTCACGATGGTGACGTCGCTGTCGCTCCCGGGCCTGCGCGCGCGCGACAACCTGGACGGCGTGGAGGTGGTGCGGAAGTGGTTCCCGAAGCGACGGACGCCCGCGGGCTGGGCGGCGCACACACTCGCGACGGTGCCGCACTACCTGCGACTCGCGAAGCACGCAGACGTGTTGCACGCGCAGACGTTCGCGTCCGCGCTCCCGGGCATGCGCGCGCGGCGGAAGTACGGCCTGCCGCTCGTGATCACGCTGCACACGTCGCACTTCCTCAGGCTCGCGCAGAAGCCGCTGTGGCGTCCGGTGCTGCGCCGGATCGTGAAGTCCGCCGACTGGCTGCTCGCGGCGAGCGAGGAGATCCGGGACGTTGCGCTCGGACTCTACCGTCATCCGCGTGCCGAGGCGCTCACGAACGGCGTCGACACGGAGATGTTCGCGCCGGTCGCGCGGGCAGCGGCGCGCGAGCGACCGCGGGTGATCGTGCCACGGCGGCTCTTCGAGAAGAACGGCGTCGAGTATTTCATCCGCGCGCTGCCGCGGATCCGGCAGGAGCTCGCGATCGATGCGATCCTCGTGGGTGATGGTCCGGAACGCGAACGGCTCGAGCGGCTCGTCGGCGAGCTCGGCGTCGGCGATACGGTGAGCTTCCTGGGCCGCCGTCCGAACCGCGAGATGCCGCACCTGCTTGCGGAGGCGGACGTCGCCGTGTTCCCTTCGCTCATGGAAGCGACCAGTGTCGCTGCGCTGGAGGCGATGAGCTGCGGCGTGCCGGTCGCCGCGTCGCGCGTCGGCGGCCTGCCGGAGATCATCGACGAGACGGTGGGCACGCTGTTCGACCCGGCGGATCCGGAGTCATTGGCCCGGGCGCTCATCGGGCTGCTGCGACGGCCGGACCTGCGGGCTGCGGGACGACGCGCGCGCGATCGGGTGGTGCAGAACTGGAGCGTGGCGCGTCTCGCGCGGCGCCACGAGGAGATCTACGAGACGCTCGTGAGGGAGAGGCGGTGATGGCGAGGAAGCGGGGCAGGGCGGTACCGAAGCCCGCGCAGAAACCGGCGCGCACTGCGGCCGGGGCATCGGCGTTGGCACCCCGCGTTCCGCACCTGCCGGCATGGGTGCCGGCGGCGATCTACGCGGCCGTGACCGTTCTGCTGTTTCGCGAGTTCTTCTTCGGCGGCACGTCGATGCTGGGCATCGACAGCATGGCGCTCAGCTATTTCGCACGGAACTTCTACACGGAGTTCGTGCAGTCCTTCCACCGCATGCCATACTGGAACCCGCTGATCTACGGCGGCCTGCCGTTCGTCGAGGGCATGCACGGCGACATCTTCTATCCGCCCTCGCTCGCACTGTTCTTCCTGGACGCGCGCGCGATGTGGGGCTGGAAGATGTCGCTGCACATCTTTCTCGCGGGTGTGTTCACGTACGTCTGGCTGCGCCGTGGGCTCGGGCTGGATCGGCTGCCCGCGCTCTTCGGCGGCCTCGTCTACATGCTGGGCACGGACCTCGTCTCGCTCGTGCTGCCGGGCGGCGACGGCAAGCTGTTCGTGTCGGCGCTCGCGCCGCTGCTGTTTTGGCTGACGGAGCGCGCCGTGTGCCGCCGGCGCGTGGCAGACTTCGCGATCTTCGCGCTCGGGCTCGCGCTCGTGCTGTTCACGTCGCACATGCAGGCCGCGTACTACGTCGTGTGGGGCGTATCCCTGTACTTCCTGTTCCGGGTGTGGCAGCTGTGGCGCGCGGACCGCGACGCGCGCCGGGCAGCGTCACTCGTCGGCGGCCTGGCGTTCGCCGGTGTGCTCGGCGTCGCCGCAGCCGCCGTGCAGTTCCTTCCGCCGCTCGAGTACCTGCGCGAGTACTCGCATCGCGCCGACCGCGCCGAGGCGGGGGAGCGTGGCTACGAATGGTCGTCGACCTATTCGCTGAATGCGGAGGAGATCGTACAGCTCGTCGTGCCGGAGTTCGTCGGCGATTTCACGACCGCGTCGCCCACGGAGCAGCCACCCGGGTACTGGGGCCGGAACCCGCTCAAGCTGAACAGCGAGTACGCCGGCCTCGTGCCGCTGCTGCTCATCCCGGTGCTGCTGCTCCTCCGACGCACGGCGCAGGTCTGGTTCTTCACCGGGCTCGCGCTTCTCGCGCTGCTCTACGGGCTGGCGTCCAGCACGCCGCTCGGCCGGCTGTTCTACCTGATCCCGGGCGTGAGCCTGTTCCGGTCCTGGTCGATCGTGATCTTCCTCTTCGGTCTCTCGGTCGCGACGCTCGGTGCGATCGGGGCGCAGGCGCTCCAGGACTGGCTCGTCGAGCCGCGGAGCGGAGATGCGCCCGCGCGGGCGCGGCGCGTGCTGTGGATCGCGGCCGGCGTGCTCGGCCTCCTCGCGCTCCTCGCGTCCGCCGGAGCGGTGACGGACATCTGGACGGCCGTCTTCCGCCGCGACATCGGCCCGCTGCAGCCGGTGCTCGCCGCGAACGAGAGCTACATCGCGACCGGGTTCTGGATCGCGTTCGGCCTGAGCCTCGCCGTCGCCGGCACGTGGCACCTCGCGAGCCGCGGGCTGCTGACGGCAGGCGCATTCCTGTTCCTGCTCTGCTTCTGGGCCGCGGCGGATCTGTTCCGCGCCGGGCGGCCGTTCGTCGTCGAGACGGCGTTGCGGAACCAGTACGCCACGGGCGCCACGCTGTTCAGGGAGGACCAGCTCATCGGCGCGCTGCGCCAGGTGCAGCAGGCCGGTGGCGTCTTCCGCGTCGCCGATATCGGACCGTTGGTCCGCAGCTCGGTCTATGGGCACAACGACTTCGCCGCACACGGCGTGGAACAGCTCGGCGGGCATCACGGCAACGAAATGGGCCGGTTCCGCAATCTGATCGGTGGAGACCTGCCGATGCGCCTCCTGTCGTCGCAGGGGTTGGATCTGCGGCTCGCGGACGTAACGAACACGGAGTATCTCGTGATCCCTGGGCTCGTGGAGGACCCGAATCTGGAGGAAGTGCTGCGGACGGAGAGCGGAGTTCTGTACCGGAGCCGGGGCGCGCTGCCACGCGCGTATCTGGTCGGGCGCACGGAGGTCGTGCCGGGCGAGGCGGCACTCGAACGCCTGTTGTCCCCCGAATTCGATGCACGGACCACGGCGCTCCTGGAGGAGCCGCTGCCGGCGGACGTGGAAGTTCGGGCGGGTGCCGCGGGTGCGGTCGAGTGGATCGAACGCGAGCCGGACCGCTTCACGCTGCGCGTCTCGGCCGACCGTCCCGCGTTGCTGATGGTGCTCGACAACTGGTACCCGGCATGGCAGGCGACGGTGGACGGGCGGGCCACGCCGGTGCTCCGGGCCAATTACACGTTCCGGGCGGTACCCGTGCCGCCGGGCGATCACACGGTAACGTTCCGGTACGAGCCGAGCGATCTGCGGACGGGCGCGTTGATCTCGATCACCGTCCTGACGCTGCTGATCGGAACGATCCTCGTGCAGGCGATCCGCGACGGCCGCACCCCGCGTGACTCGCAACCCGCATGACGAAGAGCGGACTGACGGCCTACGACGTCGCCGATCACTACGATGACGCGTATTTCGCAGACCTGAGCGCGCGCTACCGCACGCGCAACCGATTTGCCCGCCGACGCATCGCCAACGTCTTCTCGCTGCTGCCGGAGCTGTCCGGCCGCACGCTCATCGACCTCGGCTGCGGCATGGGCACCTTCACGATCCAGGCGGCAGGGCAGGGTGCGCACGCGGTGGGGGTCGATCCCGCGCCCGCAGCACTGGCGGCTGCCCGGCGCGTCGCGGTCGCGGAAACTGCCGATCGCGCCCACTTCGTCCGCGGCGATGCGGCCGTGCTGCCTTTGCGCGACGCCGCCGCGGACGTGGTGCTCGCGGCCGACCTGACGGAGCACCTCGATGATGTGACGCTGGCGCGTGTGCTGCGCGAAGCGGGACGCGTGCTCGGCCCTGGCGGCCGCCTGGTTCTCTACACGCCCGACCGCCACCACCTCTTCGAGCGGCTGCGCGACCGCGGTATCATGACACAGGATCCCTCGCACATCGGTGTGCGGACGGCGGGCGAGCTGCGCTCGGCCGTCGAGGGTGCCGGGCTCGTCGTGGAGCGCCTCGTCTGGCTGCCCTCGCACCTGCCCGGGCTCGACCTGCTCGAGCGCGGTCTCGCGCGCTGGGTGCCGCCGCTCCGCCGGCGCATCGGCCTCGTGGCGGTCCGGCGCGGGCGCTGACATGAGGTCGGGAAGGGTCCTCGTGCGCGCGGTGCAGCTCGCGCTGCTCGCGCTCGTAGCCTGGGGCATCTATCGCGTCCTGGCCGCAGAGCTGAGCCGCATCACGTGGGCGGACCTGACGCGGTGGCGTCCCGCCGTGCTGCCGCTGGCCGCATCGTTTCTGCTCCTGGTCGGCGTATATCTCGCCCACGCGCTCCTCTGGCGTCACATCGTGCGTGACCTCCAGCTCGGGGACCTGACGTTCCGCGAGACCGTGCGGGTCTACTTCACCGCGAGTCTCGGCCGCTACGTCCCCGGCAAGGTCTGGCAGCTGGCCGGCATGGCCGTCCTCGCCGGTCGCGCCGGTCTGCCCCCGCTCGCCGCCACGGCCGCCGCGATCCTCGGGCAGATCGCCTTCCTCGCCACCGGCATGCTGTTCCTGGCCCTCTCACTGCCCGGATGGCGCGGCCAGGTCGGCGCCAGCTACGCGCCCGCCGTCACGGCGCTCGTGGCCGGGCTCGTGATCGGTGGCGCGCTGCTGTGGCTCCTGGCTGCCACTCCGATCGGACACGGCGTCCGCGAGCGGCTCCTCGCCCGGGCCGCGCCCGGCACACAGGAGAAGCTCCGATCCGCCTTCACCCTGGCCGACCGGATCCGCCCGCGGAACGCCGGCGTCTGGGCCGCCGCCTATTTCGCCACCTGGCTCGCGCTCGGCGCTGCCTTCGCGCTGTTCGTATTCTCGTTCGTCCCCGCAGCCGACGGGTCCGCGCGATACCTGGCCGGCACCATCGCCGGGTCCTATCTGCTCGGCTATGTTGTGCCGCTTCCGGCCGGAATCGGCGCCCGCGAGGGCGTCATGTTCGTGCTGCTTCAGCCGGCCGTTCCGGAAGCGGGTGCCGCGCTCGTGATCAGTGTGCTGTCCCGCGTGTGGTTCACGGCTGCCGAGCTGCTGCCGCTGGCCGTCGTGCCGGCGGTGTCCGCCCGCGGCCCCAAGGAGGATCAGAATTGAGCGGGAAAGAGCCGCGCGGGCTCGTCATCATTCCGACCTACAACGAGCGGGAGAACCTGTCTCGCCTCGTTCCGCTCGTGCTCGAGCAGGACCCCCGGCTGGACGTGCTCATCATCGATGACGCCTCGCCCGACGGCACCGGGGAAGTCGCCGAGGCGCTCGCGGCGGCCGACGAGCGGATCCATGTCATGCACCGGGCGGGGAAGCTGGGTCTCGGCACCGCCTACCTGGCCGGGTTCCGCTGGGGTCTCGATCGCGGCTATGCCTGGCTCCTCGAGATGGACGCAGACTTCTCGCACGATCCCGCCCACCTCCCCCAGTTCCTCGATGCGCTCCGGCACTACGACCTCGTGCTCGGCTCGCGGTACCTGGAGGGGAGGGTCACGGTGGTGAACTGGCCGATCGCACGCCTGCTGCTCTCCTACTTCGCGAACGTCTACGCACGCGTCGTCACCGGCGTGCCGCTCTGGGATGCGACCGGCGGCTACAAGGCGTTCCGTCGGGAAGTCCTCGAGGCGCTCGCGCTCGACCGCGTCGAGTCCGAGGGCTACGCGTTCCAGATCGAGATGAGCCTCCGCGTCTGGAAGAAGGGGTTCCGCATCGGCGAGATCCCGATCGTCTTCGTCGACCGCACCACCGGCGAATCGAAGATGTCCAAGAGCATCATCCGGGAAGCCGTCTGGCGTGTCTGGAAGCTCCGCTTCCTGTCGATGACGGGGAAGCTCTGACATGGCCGTTCGGGATGTGCTCTGGGCCTGTCCTGTCTGCCGTACGCCCGGCGGGATCCGGCGAGGAAAGTGGCGGACCGAGTCGTGCCAGGCGTGTGGTACCCGGTTCCGGCGCGGCCGCGGCGCAGCGATCGTCGCCGAACGGGGGACGTCGAGGGAAGAACGGCCCGTCCGCGACTGGCTCGATGGACTGGGAGCCGTCCGGCTGCCCACGGCCCGCCCGGATGGCACCGTTCTCGGCCCCGAACCGGTGCGAGTGAAGCGATCGAGAGCCCAGCGGGCGCTTCGATTCGGCTCACAGCTGCTCGGCTGGGTCGAGCTCTACGACAAGCCCGTGAAGGGCGCGATCACCCTCCAGACCGACAGACTGAGCTTCCAGCCAGAAGCCGGCAGCCCGACGCTCTGGCCGATCGACGCACTCAGGGGGATCCAGCCGGCTTCATCTTCACTCCAGTTGCGGTTACCGGATCAGCTCGTCTCCCTCAAATTCCCGGACGGCTCCGTTCGCCTCTGGACCCGGGTCCTCGGGGAAGTCGTGCAGGATCACTATCGGCGGTCGGGTCGCGAGGTCTTCGAGCTCCAGCCGTGCGTGCGGACCTGTCTGCCCTCGAGCGCGCCGTGAGCGACATCCCGGCGCCCGGGCTACTGTACTGGACGATGCACGGCCTGGGGCGCTGGCTCTGGCCGTTCCTCGGGGGCATACGGGTGCACGGGCGGCACCACATCCCGCCCGCCGGTCCCTATCTCCTGCTCTCCAACCACCAGAGTGTCCTCGACCCGTTCTTCATCCAGACCTGGATACCCTATCCGATCCACCCCATGGCCAAGAGCACCCAGTTCGCCGGGCCCGTCTTCGGGCCGGTCATGAAGCGGATGTACACGTTTCCGGTTCGCCGATTCCAGGTCGACGCGCACGCCGTCCGGACGACTCTCAGGTACCTCGAGGCCGGCCACGCGGTCCACATCTACGTCGAAGGGGAGCGCAGCTGGGACGGTGCAATGCGGCCGCCCCGACCGGGGACCGTCCGTCTCGCCCTCAAGGCCGGCGTGCCCATCGTACCCTGCGCCGTCGACGGCGCGTATGACGTCTGGCCCCGGTGGGACAGGCGCCCTCGCCGTGGTCCGGTTACCGTCGCCTTCGGTGCTCCGTTCCGACTCCCGCAGATCCACGACCGCCGGCTTCGCGAGGAAGCTCTGCCCGGCGCAACCGCCCGGATCATGAATGAAATCCGCTCACTCCTCGACCTGCCCACATCCGATCCACAATCCGCGGAGGATTGAATCAGCCTGAGGTCCGCGATCCTATACGGCGCTGGCGGCATCAGTTAGCGCACGACGTCTCGTCTGTAACGAGAGGCAGGAAGTCGTCCGATTCGGCCGGGCGGAAGAGCAGATCCGTCGCCAGCCAGAGCTGGCGCGAGTAGGGATAAAGGACGACAGGGACGGCGACCATGAGCCCTGCCAGGCCCCACATCAGCGCGTCCCACGGTACCGCAGGCCAGCTCAGCCGCAGCACCAGCAGGCCGCCCACGACCACCAGCAGCTCGGCCGCGATGAGGTTGATCGTATAGGCGCCCACGAAGAAATCCGGCTCACCACGGTCGAGACGCAGGCCGCAGGACGGGCACGCCTCCCGATGGTGGAGCCAGGACCGGAACACCTGCCGGCAGCCACAATGCGGGCAGCGCCGGGCCAGAGCGCGTCCCAGGATCGCGGCAGGGGACGTCGTGCGCCTCATGATCGTCCGTTCCGGTTGGTGAATGGCATCCGTGGCCGATCAGGTACCCCGTGAGGGCGGGAAGTGAGCCATCTGTTGGCATTCCTGGGGTTTTCCACGGTAGTAGTTTACATAATGTATATTATACGAAGTGGACTGCATTGGAATTGACCTGCCCTTGGCGCCCCAATCCCGACCGGCCAGCCGCGGCACGACCCTTCCGTCCCGACCCCCGCAATCGACTCCTCTGACCGGAACACACATCGTGGCACGAGCGCAGAACGACTGGGTGGCCCCGCAGCTCGCCACGCTGGAGGTGGCGGCTCCGGACGGCGAGGACTGGATTCACGAGATCAAGTATGACGGCTACCGTCTGCTCGCGTGGGTCGACGGGGATCGCGTGCAGCTGCTGACGCGGAACCGGAAGGACTGGACGGATCGGTTCGCAGCAGTGGCCGAGGCGCTCGGCGGCCTCGGCCTGGGCGACAGCGTTCTGGACGGCGAGGTGGCGGTCGAGCTCGAGGGGGGCGTGACCAGTTTTCAGGCACTCCAGAACGTTCTAGCAGATTCTGAGCGTGGCAGGCTCAAGTTCTTCATTTTTGATATCTTGCGTGACGCCGGCCGGGATCTGAGGGCACGGCCGCTGCTGGAGCGCAAGCTTCGGCTGGAGGAGCTGTTGAAGGGCTCGGATGGGGTGCTTCGGTACAGCGATCACGTGCGCGGCAACGGGCCGGCATTCCTCGCGAGCGCGTGTGCGCACGGTGTGGAAGGGATCATCTCGAAGCGGGCCGCGGCCCCGTACCGGAGTGGCCGCGGACGGGACTGGCTGAAGGTGAAGTGCGTGCGGTCGCAGGAGTTCGTCGTTGGCGGCTTTACGGAGCCGGCCGGGTCGCGCGCGGGCCTGGGCGCTCTTCACGTGGGCACGTGGGAGGGCGACCGTCTGGTCTATCGAGGCAAGGTGGGCACCGGCTTCAGCGATGCGGTGCTGCGTGAGCTGCGGCGACGTCTGGAGCGAATGGAGCGCCCGGAATCACCATTCAGTGGCGGACCGCGTGGCACGGCGGCGCGGTCGGCGCACTGGGTCGAGCCGGAGCTGGTGGCTCAGGTGCGCTACACGGACATCACGGATGACGGCCGGCTGCGGCACCCCTCGTTCGAGGGTCTGCGGGAGGACAAGCCGTCGGCGGAGGTCAGCATGGAGGAGGCATCGGGCAGCGGGAAGAAGAAGGCGTCCCGCGCGGCCAGATCCGCATCGCGGAAGTCGGCCGCGGCGGGAAAATCCTCGTCTCCCCGGTCGGCCGGGCGCCGACGAGGTCGCAAGGAGACGCCGATCGATGTGGGAGGCGTTCGACTGACGAGTCCGGGCAAGGTCCTCTACCCCGAGCAGGGCCTGACGAAGCTGGATCTTGCGAGGTACTACCAGGCCGTCTCGGGGTGGATGCTGCCGCACGTTTCCGCGCGGCCGCTGACGCTGGTCCGCTGTCCCTCCGGCCGGGACGACGGGTGCTTCTTCCAGAAGCACATGGACGAATCGGCGCCGCCAGCGATCCGTCGCGTGGTCGTGGAGGAAAAGGACGGCCCGGAGTGGTACGGCGTCGTGGACCGTGTCGACGGACTCGTGTCCCTGGCGCAGATCGGCGCGCTCGAGCTTCACACGTTCAACGTGCGCGCCGACCAGCTGGAGCGTCCGGACCGGTTCCTGATCGACCTTGACCCGGACGAGGGCGTCGGCTGGGACCGGATCGTCGACGCGGCGACGCATGTGCGGGACCTGCTGAGCGAGCTGGGTCTAGTGAGCTTCGTCAAGGCGACCGGCGGCAAGGGGCTCCACATCGTGGTGCCGCTGATACGTCGGTCGGAGTGGGACGAGGTCCGCCTGTTCTCGAAGGCGATCGCTTCCCTGCTCGCGGAGGCAGCGCCGGACCGGTACACGATCGAGATGTCGAAGGCGAAGCGGACGGGACGTGTGCTGCTGGACTACATGCGGAACACGCGCGGGGCAACGGCCATCGAGGCCTACTCCACCCGGGCGCGGCACGGCGCACCGGTCGCGGCACCGATCACGTGGGAGGAGCTCGCCGACGGCGTCCGTTCGGACAGCTTCAACGTGGGCAACATGCCGGAGCGGATGAAGCGCCTGAAGCGGGATCCCTGGAAGGACATCGGCGCCGTGAAGCAATCGCTCACGGCGCCGATGAAGCGCAGTCTCGGTCTGTAACGCCTCAGTTGCCAGTCGTCGTCGGCTGCGGTGCGGTCGCGGGGGGCGCGGCCGCTGGCGGGACCGCGTCACCGGTGGGGCCGCCGATGGCGGCCAGGGCCCGCGTCTCGCCCAGCCGCAGCTCGTAGATGGGACGCTCGGCGTTCCCGACCGGGGTCATTTCCACGAGTCGCTCGTACAGCTGGACCGCGCCGGCAGCATCGCCTCGCTGGAGCCGCAGGCGGGCCGCGTTGTCCAGCGCGTCCTGCCGCTGAAACAGGAACCGCGCCTCTTCCCCGATTCGGAGATAGACCTCTTCGGCCCGGTGCGGCTCCTGTGCCGCCTCGTGCGCGGCAGCGAGCAGCAGGGCGGCGTTGACACCGAGCCCGGAATCGAGATCGCGGACGACCGGCCGCACCGCCTCCTGTGCCTGCGATGTCTGCCCGGACTCGAGGTACGCCTTTGCGAGAAGGAGCCGGCCCTCATCGCCCGAGGGCGTACCGCCGAACTCCGCGACGAATTGTTCCAGATCCCGGACGGCCAGCTGCGTGTTGCCGCTCATCGCCAGCGCCCGCACCTGGGTGAGCTGCGTGGCCGCGCGCGCATGCAGCGCGCGGCGCGAGCTGATCAGGTAGACGAGGCCCACCACCACGACTGCGGCGATGATTCCGGCGATGACGAGGGTGCGGCCGTGGTGCTTCGCCCAGGCGGACGTCTCGAGCACGCGTGCGACGAACACGTCGTCGGGTGCGGCTTCGCGGTGCACGCGGCGGGCGGTGGGATGGCGCGTCATGTCTTTCGTCGTGGGGTTCTCGAAGGGCGGCTTAACGCCACCGCCCGCGGCCGCGGTGCGGCGCGGGCGGTGCAGCGCAAAGCCGCGCAAAACAGCAAGGAAAGCTAGTCGGCGTGCGATGATGCGTCAAGCAGGGGGCATGGCCTTGCGCTTGCATCCCCCGAGCGCGCGAGGTCCAGCGGGAAAAACGTAACGGGAGGCTGTGCCGGTGGGGTGCTGGGTCGGATCCAGGTGGCTCGGAGTGGCGGCCATCGTCGTCACGTCCGGATGCGCGACGACGGAAGCGGCGCGCATGTATCCGGAGATCGCACAGCAGTCGGGCATCCTGATCGACAACGTCCGCTTCGTCAATGCGGCGCCGTTCTCGGCGGACACGCTTCTCACGCTGACGCAGACGAAGCCGTCGCGCTGCAACTTCCTCGGACTGCCGATCTGTGTCCCGTTCACGCGGATCGGCCGCGAGGAGCACCGCCTCGGCACGCAACGCGTCGCGTCCGACGTGGAGACGCTGGAGCGGTTCTACCGCATTGCGGGCTACTTCGGTACGCGGGTGACTCCGACTGTGCAGCCGGACGGGGACGACGTGGACGTCACGTTCACGATCCATCGCGGGGACCCGATCATCCTCGATGCGCTCGTCGTGAGCGGTACGGAGGGAGTGCTGGATCCGGACTCGCTGGCGGCTACGCTGCCGCTGCAGCCCGGCGACATGTTCCACCTGGGCCGTTTCATCGATTCGTCGGAGCGCATCGTGCGCGCGCTCCAGCGCCGTGGCCACGCGCACGCCGAGGCGTTCCGAAGCTTCAGTGTGGACACGATCGACAACCGGGCCGAGGCGGTGATCGACGTGTTGACGGGACCGCAGGTGACCGTCGACTCGATCATTGTGACGGGTGGTCCGAACCTGGGGCGGAACGCGGCGCTGCGTCAGATCGAGGTGCGGGAAGGAGAGCTGCTGCGGAGCAGTCAGTTGCTGGAGAGCCAGCGCAACCTTTACACGCTGGAGCTGGTGTCGTTGGCATCCGTGACGCTCGCCCCGGACTCGCTTCAGCTCACTCCGGCGGACAGCACGACGGCGACCGTGCTGGTCGCGATCTCCGAGGCGCCGCTGCGGGAGGTCGAGATGGCGGCCGGCTTCGGCACGGTCGACTGTCTGCGGACGGATGCGGGGTGGGTACATCGCAGCTTCACGGGCGGCGCGCGACGTCTGGCGCTGCGCGGCTCGCTGAGCCGACTCGGGGTGGGTGAGCCGTTCAGCATCACGGGGGGAGACCGGGTCTGCCCCGTGGAAGCGGGAGACAGCCTCTTCAGTGGCAACCAGTTCGACTACCGGTTCTCGGCCGAGTTCACCCAGCCGTACTTCCTGAACCCGCGCAACCAGCTGACGGTGAGCGGATTCATCGAGCGCGTATCCGAGCCGGGCGTGTTCCGGCGCGAGGCGTACGGCGGGCGGACGGGCGTGTCGCGGCGACTGGGCGCGCGCTCGGGGATTTCCGCCGGCATCGAAGTCGAGCAGGGTCAGACGCTGGCCTCCCCTGCCCTGTTCTGCGCCGCCTTTCTGGTGTGCGAGCTGGCGACGATCGACTCCCTGGCAGCGCCGCGATTCCGCGCCGAGCTGGGCGCGAGCTACCTCATGGATGCCACGGACGCGCCGCTCGACCCCACATCGGGATATCTCGCGCGCACTGCGCTTGCCTATGCAACGCCGCTGCTCGGATCGGAGATCCGGTTCGTCCGCTGGACCGGCGATCTCTCGCACTATCGGGAGGTGAGGCCGCGCTGGGTCACGGCGTTCTCGCTGAGGCTGGGCAACTTCTTCCGCACCGCCACGACCGATCCGCAGGGCGACTTCCTGCCGCCTGCCGAGCGCTTCTACGCCGGCGGGGCCAGCAGCGTGCGAGGCTATCCGCGCAACGCTCTCGGCGATGGCGTGTACGTGACCGACTCGGACTCGCTCGTCGCGGATGACGACGGCAACCTGAAGCCGTGGCGTGACGCCGTGTTCGTGCCCACCGGCGGGACCTCGGTGGCCGTGACGAGCGCGGAGCTCCGCATGCCGTCCCCGTTCCTGCCGAGGCTTCTCCGCCTCGTCCTGTTCGTGGATGCGGGCGCGGTCGGCAACGGCAGCCTCTGGGACATCACCTCCGAGGACTGGCGCCTCACCCCCGGCGCCGGTGTCCGTCTCCAGACCCCCGTCGGGCCCGTGCGCATCGACGTCGGTATCAATCCGTACCGTCCCGTGACGGCTCCGCTGCTCGTGATCGACTCCGAGACGGGCGGGCTGCGGCGCATCGGCGTCTTCACGCCGGGTCGCGGCGGGCTCTTCAGCCGGATGCAGGTCCACGTCGGCGTCGGCCACGCGTTCTGATGACACGGTTCCTCTCGCGTGAGGAATGGCCGCTCGTTGCGGGCGGCATCACGGCCGGGGTGCTCACGAGTGCGCTGGTCCTCTACATCTTCGTAACGGGCGTCGGCGGCAACGGCTCGCAGTTCGACCTGCGGTCCGACACCATGCGGATCCTCCCGCGCGAGGACATCGTCGGCGGTGCACCCCCGAGCGAGCCGGGCCGCGCGCCGGTGATCGGCGCGCGCGAGCGCTCCATTCAGGTCCGCCTCGACCGTTTCCCGGTCACTTCGCGGCGGCTGCGCGGTGCGCTGTCGATCACCGCGCGCAACGTCGTGTGGAACGAGGACAACGGCGAGCGCTTCGCTCGTGCGGACGTGGTCACGGCGCAGCTCGACATCACGTCGGCCGAGCGCGGCGACGTCGTGCTCGACAACGTCGTGCTGCGTCAGCCGGTCGTGGCGCTGCGCGAAGACGCCGGCGGCTGGAACTTCGAGCAGGTCCTCGAGGAGCTCCTCGACGGCGGTGACGACGGGGGGGCCGCCTCCGCCGGGCGGCGCCGGACGTTCCAGCTCACGAACGTGGAGATCGTGAACGGCGTCGTCGATGTCACGCGGCCGGGACAGCGGTTCGCATTCCGGGATACCGATGGAAGACTCCCCGTCGTGGTCTTCTCCCAGCCCGGCCTCGCCGCACCCTACCTGCGTGCCGCGACGCTCCGGGCGGATTTCGTGCAGGCGGAGCCCGAGGCAACGCTCGCCGTCGACGTTACGAACGGCCTCTTCCTGTTCCCGGCGGGCACGGTCCGTTTCGATGTCGAGACCGCCGCGCTCGATGACACCCGCCTGGCGGATCTGAGCGGGGTCTGGAATCCGGCGGATCCCGGTTACGGGATCACCGCAACGGGGACCGCCCCCGGCCTCGACCTCGAAGACATCGCGTTCCTCCTGCCCGAGTCGCTGCCACGGACCGGAACGGCATCGTTCGCATTCGAGGTCCGGCCGGCCGAGCCTGCGCTGACGGAGCTCACGCTGACCGATCTCGACGCGCGCAGCGGCGAGAGCCGACTGCTGGGTGCGGTGACGATGCGGCTCGGCGAGGAGTACTTCGAGCTGCTCGCGGCCGACCTGCGCGTCGATCCGCTCGCACTTGAGCTCGTCGAGCCGTTCACCGGTCCACTGCCCTATGACGGCACTCTGGTCGGCCGCGTCGAGGGCGCGGGGCGGGACATCACGTTCGACCTGACGGCTCGCCTCTCCGCGCCGACTGTGGCGTCACCGTTCAGCACGGGCCTGACCGGGCGGGTTCGCTATACGGATGCCGGGATCGTGCTTCAGAGGGTGGAGCTGGACCTCCAGCGCGTGCCGCTGGCGGCATTGCGCGCGATCGCACCTGCGCTCCCGCTCTCCGGGACCGTCACGGGCGTCGTCACTCTCGCCGGACCGCCCGATCGTGCGCCGCTCGACCTGGACGTTCGCCTGGAGCTGGGTGCCGGCGTCGCGCTCGTCGAGGGCGTGCTCGACCTGACTGGCGCCACCCCGACCTACGACCTGACGGGCCGCATTCTCGGCGTGGATCTGCAGGCCATCCTGGAGCCGGAGGTGCCGCCCGTGTCGCTCACGGCAACGTTCGCGGTCGCGGGTGCCGGCTTCGATCCGGCCACGATGAACACCGGGATCCGGCTCGCGGGCAGGTTCACCGGCTGGGAGGCGACGCCGCAGGACACGATGACCCTGGTCGCGACGATCCGGAACGGCAGCCTCGGTGTCGACACGCTGTACGGCTCGCTCGCCAGCGCCGATGTCGAGGCCAGCGGCTCCTGGCGCTTCATTGCGCCGCAGAGCGGCGCCGTGACGTACGCGCTCGACGTCAGCACCCTGCGCCCGTTCGGCCCCTACATCCCCGTCGTGGGCGATTCGATCGCGTCCGGCTCGCTCGAGGCCGTGGGCACGCTGTCGGGCACGCTGGAGCGAATCCGCCTGGCCGGCGGTGCGGCCGGTGGCGGCCTGCGCGTCGGAGCCTGGCAGGCGGCGCAGTTCACCGGTGACTACGACCTCACGTTCGGCGGCGGACGGCTGCCGATCGCCATCGTGAACGCGGAGGCGCGCGACGTCACCACACCGACCGCCGGGAACTACCGCGAGGGCACACTGGCCCTCCGGCTCGCGCCGCCGGGTCTCGACGTGCAGTTGAATGCGACGCGCACCGATGGCGGTCTGGTCGATGTTGCGGCGACCGGGATCCTCCCGGAAGAGGGCCCGCGCGAGGTCCGTGTCGAGCGCGCGCGTTTCGACCTGGTCGACGATCGCTGGCTGCTGCTTCGCCCGGCGACGTTCCGGTGGGTCGATGGCGGCCCGGTGCGAGTCGAGGCACTCGAGGTCCAGGCGGAGCGGAGCGAGGGCCGGGTCGCGGTCGACGGCATCGTGCTGCCGCTCGAGGACATGGACGCGCGCGTAGAACTGGCCGCCGTGCCGGTCGGCGACATCCAGCGGCTGCTCGGCCGCCGCGTGCGGGTCGACGGGCTGCTCTGGGCGGAGGGCACCGTACGGGGCGGCGAGGTGAACCCGCTGGTGGATCTCGCGTTCCGCGTGGAGAATGGCGCCGTGGAGGGTGTGTCGCTCCAGGAGTTCGCCGGCACCGTGGCATACGCGGACGGCGAGACCAGCATCGATGCACGGGTCGTGGTCGACACGGCCGGCCGGCTCGACGTCGTCGCCCGCCTGCCGTCAGTTCTCCGGCTCAGTGGCACGCCTTCCTTCGAGCTGCTCGACGGGATGCCCCTCAGCGGATCGATCACTGCGGACGACTTCGCGCTCGCACCTCTGCTCGCGACCGTGCCGGACGTCCGCGATGTGTCGGGCTACGCCGACGCACGGGTGACTCTCGCGGGCACGGCCGACGCGCCGCAGATCGACGGCACGTTCGTGCTGACGAACGGAGCGTTCCGCATCCCGAGACTGAACCAGACGTTCACCGAGGCGACGGGTGATGTCGGCTTCGATGGACGCCGCCTGGTCGTCAACGACCTGCGCGTGCGCAGCGAAGGCTGGATGACTGCCGGCGGCGAGATCGTGCTGGAACGGCTCACGGAGCCGGTATTCGATCTGACGATCGTGTTCGAAGCGTTCGAGCCGATGGGGGTCGACGACCACCCCGACGCCGCGGTGTGGGGCGAGGTGGCACTGACGGGTCCGCCCGACGCGCTGGTCCTCACGGGCGCGATCGAGCTTGCGGACGGCTACATCCAGGTGCCCGAGCTGGGCGGCCCCTCGTTCCGCCCCGAGCTCGTCGACATGACCCGGCCCGCCGCGCTGGACACGCTCGTGTTCGAGCCGGAGATCGAGACCGACATCATCGGCAACCTCAGGATCCGTGATCTGCGCGTCGACGTGTCGAATGACACGTGGTTCGACGCGTACCAGGCTCAGGTCCAGCTGGCGGGCGAGCTGACGGTCAACAAATCCGGCGAGAGCTTCCCGATCGTGGGAACGCTCTCCGGCAACCGCGGCCAGTACACCCTGATTGCGGGTCCGGTGATCCGCCGCTTCGAGATCGTCTCGGCGGAGGTGCGTTTCCGCGGCGAGCCGACGCCGAACCCGGCGATCGACATCACGGCGCGCCGCATCGTCCTCGACGAGAGCGGCCGGCAGCTCGATGTCGACGTCCGGATCACCGGCACGGCCGAGACTCCGACGCTCCAGCTGGCCGGCGGCACGCAAGGTCAGATCGCGGAATCGGAGCTCCTCAGCTTCCTGCTGTTCGGGATGCCGAGCTCGACGCTCGGCGAACAGCTTCCGGGGGATCAGCTCCTCGGACAGACGTACGTCGGGGCATTCTGGGAGGTGTTCGCGCTCGAGCTGGAACGCTCACTCGGCGGGCTGGGCCTCGACATCTTCCAGATCCGCCTCGGCCAGGGGACGTTCGGCTTCGAGTCGCCGACGATCGTGGCGGGCAAGCAGATCCTGCCGGACGTGTTCCTCACGGTCGAGACGGCGCTGAACGGTCTGTTCGGAGACGACGAGGCCGCGCTCACGACGTGGACGATCCGGCTGGACTGGACGTTCGACCGGCGCACGCGGCTGCGCCTCGCGCTCGAGCCGGTCTACCGCGGCCGTGGCCTGCGGTCCTCCGCGTTTGCGCTGCCGCTCACGGATCCGCGGCAGCAGCTGCTCATTGAGCTGCGACGGCGCTGGTCGTATTGACGTTCCCGGACATCGCCTGCAACGCCGCATCCAGCACGGCCGTGCGGACCCGGTCCGTCGTCGACTCCGACAGCAGTCGGACGGGTTTCACGCAGTCGTCGCCCTCGAATGCGAGCAGCACTTCCTCACAGCCCGGCCACACGAAGACGCATGCCGCCTCGCGGCGCAGCTGCACCAGATCGGTATCCCTGCCGGCCACCACGATGTGCGTCCGGTCCATGTTCGGAGCGCGCTGCTTCAGGACGTAATCGACGCGCGAGGCGATCCAGTCGCTCGGCACGATGACGAGGATCCGTCCACTCGCGGCGCGCTCCATCAGCCCGTACAGCAGCTCGAGTGACAGCGTCGCCGTGATGAGCGGCACGCGGGGCAGCAGCACGCTCACGCGCGCGGCGAAGTAGGGCGTGGTCACGACGAACGGCGCCGCCGCGAACGCCGAGCCCCGCGCCGCGATCTCGCTCAGGCCGATCGGACGGGCGTCCACCCCGACGCAGTCCCGCAGCTCCTCCGCGATCGTCCGTGCCGTCGCGCCATCCTCCTCAACCACCGCCACCGGCGTGGCTTCGACCTCTGCCACGGCGCTGAACAGCCGCAGCACGGTCCGGGTATCGAGGCCGAGCGCGCGGGCACCGTCGTACGTGTTCTTCAGCCATTTGCGCTGGAGCTTCTCGAGCGGCCCGCCCGAGCCGTTCCTGCCGCCGTTGGAGCGCTCGTCGCGCAGGAACACGCCGGAGCGCGCCTTGACCTGCACGAGACCCTCCTCTTCCAGCCGATGGTACGCGGCGGCTGCCGTCTTGCGATCGACCGACTCGGCGTCGGCGATGTCCCGAATGCTTGGCAGGCGCTCGCCCGGCTGCCAATTTCCGAAGTAGAGGCCGGTCACGATCCGGTCCCTCAACTGGTCGAGTATCACAGCGCCCGGTTGCGCACGGCTCATGGCAAGGTCCTCCCGTGGCGGAATCCAGATGCTCTGCGCGACGCAAGAAAAAGTCCAACTGATGCGCCCGTGCACCATCTCCTGACCCTCGCGCTCAGTGCACAGATCGGTGCCGCGCTCCCGCCGGACTCGATCGAGACGCTGCGCAGCCGGGCACGGAGTGCCGAGGCGCGCTTCGAGCGGCTCGCGCGTCAGCTCGCGCCCGTGTCGTGGAGCGTCTCGTCCGGCACGGACTGCGACGAGATCGTCGGGCGCTTCTGCCTGCGGTTCGATTCGGCCACCACCGCTCCAGCGGTGGAGGAGCCCGGTCGCGCGGTCGATGCGCGCCGCGAGGCGGTGGAGGCCGTGCGGCGATATTTCTCGGCCGCGCCCGGGGAGCTGACCGCCGCCGGCCCGCTGGTCCGCCTTCTGGTGATCGATGGGCGTGCGTCCGAGGCGGTCTCGAGTGCCGGTGCGTTCGCCGCGCTGTCGGCAGACACCCTCTGGGGTGACCTGCTGCTCGGATACGCGTTTCACTGGCTGGGCGCCGACACGGCGGCCGAGCGGCATTTCATCGCGGCGCTCTCGCGTCTGTCGCCGGAGCAACAGCGTGAATGGCTGGACATCACCTGGCTGCTCGATCCCGCCGAGCGCGGCCGCGTGCGCGGGCTCTCGCCCGAGCAGCGTGCGGACTACGAGCGCCGCTTCTGGCTGATGGCCGACCCGTTCTGGATGACTCCGGCGAACGAGCGCTGGACCGAGCACCTCTCGCGCGGCGTGGAGACGCGTCTCCTCGCGCAGGTGCCGCTGGTCGCCGGAATGACGCGCTGGGGCCGCGACCTGGACCAGCTCACAATGCGGTACGGCACGCCGAAGAGCCGCGCCCGCATCGGCGGCAGGACGCCGCTCCGCGCGGGCATGATCGAATACTGGGACACGGTTTCACGTGCGTTCGATCCCGGGCTCCTCGCGGCCGTGTTCACGGATCCGCCCGCGCCAGGCACCCGACCCGCGCTCTACGCGGCCGCTGCGCGGAGCAGCTACGCATTGCAGATCGTGGAGCGCGTGATCGAGCCGGAACACCAGGTCTCGCGCTTCCTCCGGCGCGACTCCGTGATCCTGCGCGTGGATGCGGCCGTGCCGATGCCCTCCACCGTGGAGAGCCGGCCGGCGGTTGCGCTGCTCGCGTTCGATTCCGCGTTCACCCGCCGTGCTTCGACATCGGCCCGCGCCCGCACTGACGGCGACACGGCCCGGTTCAGTCTCCTGCTCGCCGTACCCGACGGCCGGGTGGTCTACAGTGTCGAGCTGCTCGCCGACTCGACGCTGGGTGCCCGTGCGCGCTATGCGCTGGACACGCGCATGCCGGATACCGGGCCGGTCGTCTCGGATGTGCTGATCACGCGCCCGTTCGCAGCGGGGGCGCTGCCGGATCGATTCGATGACCCCCGCCTGCGTCCGCGTGTCTCGCTCGTCGTGAGTCCCGGTGACACACTCGGTGTCTATGCGGAAGTCTATCGCCTGAGCGGTGCCCCGCTCGCGCTCGAGCTGTCGCTCGAGCGCTCGGGTGGCCCATCCCTGCTGCGCCGCTTCGGCCGCTGGCTCGGCCTGCTCGACGCGGGTGACGCGGCGCGTGTCGGCTGGCGCTCGGAGGAAGGCGGAGACGCTCAGACGATCGCCCTGAATCTGCCGCTCGATACCGAGCGCACCGGGATGCACGACCTCGTGCTGCGCGTGACGGACGTCTCGACGGGACAGCGCTCGGAGTCGCGTCGCCAGATTCTGATCCGGCGCTAGCGGATCGGGAGCGTAAGTCCGAACGCCAGGCGCAGGTGATGGGTGAGCCCGACGTGGTCGCTCGACGATGGGCCGGGGTCCGGATCGATCTGCATCGACACACCGCCGAGCTCGAACATTTCGCCGGCATCCTGCTCCGCGAGTGGAGCGCGTGCGATGTGATCCGTCAGCTCGAACGTCATGAGCAGGTTGCCGCGCTGGAGCGGGATCGCGGCGCCGAGTCCGGCCACACCGGCACCGCGCTCGACGCGGCCGGTCGCGAAGCTGGTCCGCGCCTCGGGAGGCAGCTCCTCGCCCGCGTCGGAGCGGTACCACATCCACCCACCGCCGAGCAGCGCGTACGGGGCAACCCGACCGAAGCTGTGCGGAAAGCGATAGAGCGCGGCGCCGTGGAGCGCCCAGATCGCGAGTGACGCATACATCGGATCGACCGCATTCGGATCGTGTGCATCGAGAGCCTGCTGCGCAGTCTCATCGTTCCACACGCGGAAGCGCGTCGGCGTGTAGGTCATCCCGGCCCTCACGCCCAGACGGCGACCGATCCAGTAGCCCGCCCAACCGCCGATCGAGCCGGAGGTGCGCGCTGATATCCTGCGGCTGAAATCCGTGAGCTCGATCGTGGCCGCAGCGGGCCGCGCGCGCGAGCGCTCGAAATCGGTGAACGCGGCACCTGCCAGCTCGAACGTCACCATGAGGGTACCGCCGCGGAACCACGGCTCCGCGGACACCTGCGCGGCTCCGCGCGCCGGCCCGGCGGCGAGCGCCAGCAGCACGACCCATCCGGTTCGCTTCATGCGAGCCGGAATGGCAAGCCACGTTCCACGACGTCGTGAATCCGGAGGCCGCCCTCATGACGGAGCCGTGCTGGACCGGCAGGAATGATCCAGGACCGTTCGTGCCCGGACTTCCGGAATCCCTCCCCCGCTATCGCTCGCTCCGTACGCTCAACGCGGAGATGCGCTGCTGCACCCGGTGCGATCTGGCGCCCCGGCGCACGCAGGTGGTCCGGGGTGTGGGTCCGAAGTCCGCTCGCGTGCTGTTCCTGGGCGAAGCGCCGGGCGCCAGCGAGGATCGTGCGGGCGAGCCGTTCGTGGGCGCGGCCGGCCGCCTGCTGGACCGCCTGCTCGAGCAGGCCGGTCTCGAGCGGGCCGATGTCTACATCACGAATGTCGTCGCGTGCCGCCCGCCGCAGAACCGCAATCCACGAGCAGCCGAGGTGCGCGCACATGCACCCTGGCTGGCGGAGCAGCTGCGCATCGTGGGGCCGGAGGTCGTCGTCACGCTCGGCCGCATCGCGCTCCTGTGGTTCATCCCCGGGGCGAAGGTCACCGAGCTGAGCGGACGCGTACGCGACGTGGAGTGGAACGGCAGGAGCGTGCGGCTCCTCCCGCTCTTCCACCCTGCCGCGGCCCTTCGTACGCGCAGCCTTCTGCCCGAGCTCGAGGCCGGATTCGCGGTCCTGAAGTCGTTGCTCTGAGCCGCGTCAGCGCGCGGTCGCCGGCTGGCGCGACGCGACACTCGCAATGAGCGGCGAGTGCGGCGCCTTGGAGCGACGCTGCCAGACAACGGCGGCCAGGATGAACAGCGCGAGACTCGCGATCTGTGATGTCGACAGGCCGAGCACGAATCGGTCGCTCTTCGCGCGCACGAACTCGATGAAGAACCGCTCGATGCCGTACAGCCCGAGGAACAGCGCGAAGAGCTGGCCCGTTCGCAGCCCGCGCCTGGCGCCGAGGCGCCACAGGATCGCGA
>DASUSS010000025.1:0-4259 GCA_036374995.1 Longimicrobiales bacterium
GTGGCCGCGATGGTGTCCAGATCGCCGCGGATCGACCGGGCGAGTCGATCGGCACCGGTGCCACGTAAGGCGGCTCGATCGTCAGGCAGCGCCTCGGCGTCGCGGCGCCGGAGCGCGAGCCGGCTGGGAGCCTCCGGATTATCGTCAGGCATCGTGCCCGCGCTGCCCGGACGCGCGCCCGTGAGCAGTTCGCACAGCAGCACGCCGAGCTGGTAGACGTCCGTCGCCGTCGTGACCGGCTCCCCCCGCACCTGTTCGGGACTGGCGTAGTCCGGCGTCATCGCGCGGACGCCGGCCTGCGTACGCTCCGCGTCGGCGCCGTCGCCGAGCAGCTTCGCGATCCCGAAATCGAGCAGCTTCACCTGCCCGTCGGCATCGACGAGGATGTTCGACGGCTTGATGTCGCGATGCACGACGAGCGACTCGTGCGCGTGCTGCACCGCATCGCAGATCTCCTGGAAGAGGCGCAGCCGTTCCCTCAACGCCAGTCCGTTGCGCTCCGCGTGCACCGTGATCGGCTCGCCATCGACGTACTCCATCACGAGGTAGGGCGTGCCGTCCGGCGCGGTGCCACCGTCCAGCAGCCGCGCGATGTTCGGGTGCCGCAGGTCGGCCAGGATCTGCCGCTCCGCACGGAACCGCCGCTCCAGCTCCGGATGGGCGAAGCCGCCGCGCACCAGCTTCACGGCGACCTGCACGCGGTACTCGTCATCCGCGCGCTCCGCGAGCCACACCGTACCCATCCCGCCGTGGCCGATGTCGTCGATCAGACGGTATGCGCCGAGCGTGCGGCCGGTCGGCCCCGTTTCCGCGCTCAGCTCGCGCGCCGCATCGGCGACCGCCCGCTCCAGGCTCCGATCCGCGGTCTCTGCCGTCTCCAGGAAGAGCAGCCGCTCGATTTCCGCGCGCAGGTCGTCATCACCGGCGCAGGCATCGGCCAGGAAGTCCGCCCATCCGTCCGGTGGCAGCTCCATGGCCGCATCGAACAGAGCCTCCACCCGTGCGAACCTGTTCCTGTCCATGCAATCCGTCCGTGCTGATGGAAACGAGCTCCCCTGGAAGGGCGCCGGGACGCGGGCCGCCGTTTCATGCCGGCGGGATGCAGCGGCGTCAGTCGGTGCGAAGCCGGTCGTACAGCCAGTTCTTGGCGAAGCGGATGTCGCGGTGCACGGTCGCCGGCGCGATGCCCAGTACGTCCGCGACCTGGAGGTAGTCGAGTCCGGCGAAGTAGTGCAGCTCGAGCGACTGCGCCTTCCGCTCGTCCAGCGCGCGCAGCTGCTCGAGCGCGCCATCGATCGCGATCACATCGATCGGATCCCGCGCGTCCGGGCCCGGTGCGTCGATCAGTGTGACCGGCTCCGCCGCACCGCCGCGCTTCTCGCGCTGGCGCGCGCGCGCGTGGTCCACCAGCACGCGGCGCATCGTGCGTGCGGCGATCGCGAGGAAATGGCGGCGCCCCTCCCACGCGACGTCCGCCCCGGCCAGCCGTATGTACGCCTCGTGAACCAGCGCGGTGGTCTGGAGCGTGCGCGCACGCTCGTCGCGCATGTGCCGCCGCGCGATGCCGTGCAGCTCCGCATACACGAGCGGCATCAGACGGTCCATGGCAGCCTCGTCGCCCTCGCCCCAGGCGACGAGGAGACGGGTGATCTCGCCACGGTCGAGCTCGGTCATGACGGTGATTCCGGGAGCGCTAGCAGGAGTGAAGCCGTTCCCAAGATAGGTCCCGGCAGCACGCCCGTGCCAGTGCGCCTACTTCCTGCTGGTCACCCAGAAGAACGACTGGATGTCGATGAGATCGCGCGGACCGAGCTCCTTCAGGAGGTCCATGTAGAGCGAGCTCATGCGCAGGACCGCATCGTACGTACGCCAGTTGGGCCGCGGTTCGTAGTGCAGGTCGAAGCCGAGCCGCTCTGCTGCCCGTCGCGTGTTCGTCGGCTTGACGAACATCCACGTGTCCGGACGCGCGAGGAACGGCAGCAGTGTCGCGATCGTCCACCGGTCCGTGTGCGTCTCGCCGACGGCCGGCAGTGCAGCCACGGCATCGATGTACGTCTGGAACACGGCTTCGTCCGGACCGGACGCGAGCAGCTCGAGCAGTGCCCGGAAGTAGCGGGCGGCCGCAACGTCATCGGCCAGACCCTCCCGGAACGCGGCGGCCTCGGTCAGCGCGAGGAGATTGACGCGTGCGCCAACGCGATTCGCGCGTGCGGCCAGCCCGGCAACGTCGCCGTCCGCCAGCAGCTGCTCCATCTGCCCGCCGCCCAGCAGCTCGACGTACAGCTCGTGCGCCGACCACCTGTCGTCCCTCTCGCCGCGGCCCGCATCGCCGAGATACGCCGGGTCATGGAAACCGCCGGGATACGCGTCGAGGAATCGGCGGATCGCCTCCTGCACCGTCAGGCGCTCGTGCGGGAGCGCGAACTCGCCGCCCGCTTCCACGAACGGCGGCAGATTGTCGAGGATGGGATCGCTCTGCGATGGCGCGAGCTGCAGCCGCTCGACCCGGAAGCGGCGCGCAGCGCGACCGGGCGCGTCACGGAACAGCACGTGGGCCATGCCGTCGCGAATGTGCGCGACCTTCCCCGGGCCCCAGAGCGGCAGCAGCGGATTCACCACCAGGGCGCCGATGTACAGCTCGTTCTCCGGCATTCCCTTCTCCGCTGACAGACTCACAGGCTGGCGAACGGCACGGGCACGGCCGCGATCACCGACGCCCGTCCGGCCGCACGGCTATGTAATTCCCGGCACGGTCCTCCGCAAGCTCGGACGTGCTCCACGGATCTCGTCGCCTGCGCTCGTCCGTTCGCGTGCTGCGCCCTGTCTTCAGCCGCCCGTACGGACCAGCTCGAGCGGTGTGCCGGCGACCTGGAGCCGCAGCAGTCGGTGCGGGCCGTCCTGCGCGACGTGGATCACGAGCGGCTGCGTGCCCTCGACCTCGACGCGGAACGCCTTGAACGTGCCGCCGGGGAGCGTCACGTCCTCGGTGCCGGTGACGCGGAACGTGTAGGGCGAGACCTGGTTCCTGCCGGAGGCGAAGATGGCGAGCGCGAACTCGGCTCCGTCCTGCCACGGCAGAGCGGGGAGAATCGCCATGAGCACGTTGTCATCGATGGCGCCGTCGGGAAGCGCCGCATCGATGTCGCGATCCTCCATGCCGGCGGACCCGGGCACGCGCGCGCGCCCCGTGGCGCGCCCATCCGCGACGCGCACGTCGATGTACATCTGCTGCCCGCCCGCCTGACCGTCCTGGCGGACGGAGCGGATGCGCAGGTCCGGGTCGAGCGAGACGCTCGTGGTCTGCTGGGCGTTGGGCAGCGTGCTCGTCTCCGAGAACACGAAACCGCTGTCCGTGCGCTCGAGCGACATGACCTGCGTGCCGAACGCCTGGCCGTTGATCCGGAACGCGAACGTATCGGTGTGCGAGACGAGTGCAGCGAGATCGAGCGCCGGCGACTGCGCCGCCGCCGGCTGTACCGCTGCGACGAACGCACCCACGACGGGCAACAACGCAAGGAGTCGCATGATGGTATTCCGAGGGTTCAATGCCCGGGCTGATGCTGGCCGGCGCCCATCATCATGCAGTGCATCATCATCATCGAGGCCATCCCGTGCTCCTCGCGCTGCATCATGCCCGGCATGCCCTGCGCCGCGCCATGCATCTGCATCATGGAGCCGATCAGCTGCTCGAGCCGTGTCCGCTGCTCCGCCGTGAGGACCTGCCGCGCCTCCACACCGGTCCGGACCATCGCCACGTGCGCGAGCACCATGTGGTCTGCGGCCTCGCGCAGCTTCGCCTCGTAGGCCGCGAAGTCGGGCGCGTCCGCGCGCAGCAGCGCCGCCGCCGCCGCGTGCGCCTGCATGGCCGGCTGCATGTGCGGCATTGCCGTCTCCCGGTTCCGCTCCCGCAGCGCCTCCAGCCGCGTCCTCTGGTCGGCGGCAAGGCCGAGCGAATCGGCCAGGTGCAGCACCAGCTCCGGATGCGCACCCCCCATCATCGCAAGACATTGCTGCACGTTCGCCTGACCCATCTGTACCGGCGGATCCTGCGCCGCCACGGGTGCACCGAACAGCAACACCGCCGCTGCCGCGATCGTCCACGCTCTCATCGCTGCCTCCTCGAACTCGTTTCTGCATGCACGCGCGCGTGTACCGCACACCGGCGTACGCTCGACGGTACACGCACGAGGCGGACCATACGCGCGCCATGGCCCACTGCCGGCGCTGCGCGCTGCGGCACGCATGGCCTAGGGCCGTCC
>DASUSS010000026.1:0-19288 GCA_036374995.1 Longimicrobiales bacterium
CTACACCGAGTACCCGCAGGCGCAGGGCACGCTGGCGCCGCTCCAGGACCCCGGGTCGCCGGCCGCGCGCGTCGACCTCCTGTTCCAGGAGCGCGCGTTCTGGCTGTTCCTCACGGGCCACCGCCTCGGCGATCTCCGCCGCCTCGTGCGACAGTACGGGCGCGCCACGGATGAGGTCTTCCCGACCGGCGCTTGGCACAAGGGCGGCGTGTACGGCTCGGACGTCGCGTTTCCGATCCCGTTCAACGAAGCACAGAACTCGCAGTTCGACCACGCGATGTGCAGCACACAGCAGGCGTAGCCGCCTGCATCCACGGACGCGACGTGCGAGCAATGTGATCCAGCACGTCGTCCAGCGGCGCGGGATGCCCGATGGACGGCGGAGTCGCCGATGCGGCTCCGCCGTCTGCGTTGTGGGGTGTCGCACGAGGCACGGACTCACGGCGACGGCGGAGCCCGCGCGCCGACCGGGGACGGCTACTCGTCGCGGAGGGCCTCGACCGGATCGATGCGCGCGGCTCGGCGGGCCGGCACGTAGCCGGCGAGGAGCGCGGCGGCGAGCAGTGACGCGGGCACGGCTACGAGCGCGATCGGGTCGGTGAGGCTGACACCCCAGATGAGGCCCTCGAGCACGCGTACGACGGCGAACGCGCCCAGCACACCGGTGCCGACACCGACCAGGCTGAGGCGTGCGGCGCGCCCGACGACCGCACCGAGCACCTGGGCGGGCCGCGCGCCGATCGCCATGCGGATGCCGATCTCGCGGCGACGCTGATTCACCGTGTAGGCCATGACGCCGTACACGCCGACGAGCGCGAGCAGCATGGCCACGGCGCCGAACGTTGCGAACGTCTGACCGAACAGGCGCTGCGGCCAGGTCGTGTAGCGCCGCCGGTCGTTCATCGTGAGCACATCGAACGGCGCGAGCAGCGGATCGGCAGCGCGCACCACATCGCGGACCGGTCGCTCGAGCGCAGCGGCATCGCCCCGGCCGCGCACGAGCAGCGCCATCTGGCGATACGGCCGGCGCGCGTACGGGAGATGAACCTGGAGCAGCGATGTGGCGGAGACCTCGCCGAACTCCTCGTACGTCAGGTCGGGCGCTATGCCGATCACCTCGTAGCTCACTTCCGACCCACCCTCGGTCAGCCGGATGAGCTGGCCGATGCCGTCGCCGGCGGGCCACAGCCGCGCGGCCAGCCTGTTGCCGAGCACCGCGACGCGCGCGCTCGTATCCGCCACCTCCAGCGCCGTGAAGGCGCGGCCACGCAGCAGATTCACACCGAGAACATCGAAGAAATGCTCCGTTGATGCGTAGGTCGTGACGCCGATCGGCGCATCCGCGTCGCGCGGCCACAGCATGACGGTCGGTCCGCCGTCGTCCGCCGGAATCGAGCTGGTCGCAGCGACCGCCGCGACCTCCGGCAGCGCGGCAATGCCGGTCGTGACGTCACGGTAGAATGCGGTCCGCGCCGGAACCACGTCGTAGCGGTCGCCGGACTTGAGCACGCGCAGGCTGAGCATGTCGTCGTGATCGAAGCCCGCATTCGCAGTCTGGAGGCGCAGGAAGCTCTGCACCATCAGCGTCGCACCCGCCAGCAGGATGACGGAGAGCGCGATCTCGGCGGTGACGAGCGCGCTGCGCAGCAGTGCGCGCGGGCGGCTGTCGCCTGCCGCGCGTGCCGTCTCCTTCAGGCTCGTCTGGAGGTCGATGCGACTCGCCTGCAGCGCGGGCAGGGCACCGAACACGAGGCCGGTGCCGAGCGAGATGAGGAGCGTGTAGGCGAGCACGCGTCGATCGACTCCGAACGAGATCCAGTACGCCATCTCCTCGGGTATCGCGCGCGCTGTCGCCTCGACCCACCACACCGAGATCAGTACACCTGCGGCGCCGGCAGCAAGCGCGAGCAGTGTCGCTTCCGTGAGGAACAGCCGGATGATGCGGCCGCGCGCTGCACCGATCGCGGCGCGCACGCTGACCTCACGATGGCGATCGGCCGCGCGCGCGAGCAGCAGGTTCGTGACGTTCGCGCACGCGATGAGCAGCACGAAGCCGACGGCAGCGAGCATCAGGAGCAGCATGCGGCGTGCGGGCAAATCGATGAAGACGTCGCGGAACTTCGTCACCGCGAACGAGAACCGCTCGTGCGTCTCCGGATACGTCGCTGCCAGCCGCCGGGACACGGCATCGAGGCGGGCGGCGGCATCGGCCACCGACACGTCATCGCGCAGACGTGCGACGGGCAGGAGGTAGCGCGCCTGACGATCGGTCGGGTCGGCCGCCGCCACCGGTACCCAGATGCGCTCCGTTTCCGGAAACATGAAGCCGGGCGGCATGACCCCCGCCACGACGACCGGCCGGTCGTTCAGGCGGATCGTCCGATTGACGATGCCCTCATCACCGTTGTACCGCGACCGCCACAACGCGTCGCTCAGCATTACCGCCTGCTCGAAGCCGGCCGGGCCGGCCTCATCCGCGCGGAAATGTCTGCCGAGCCGCGGCTCCACGCCGAGCAGTGCGAACAGGCCTGGCGTCACGGCCGCGCCCTGCAGGCGCTCCGCCTGGTCGCCATCGGTCACCGTGAATCCGCGTGTCGTGAACGCCTCCACCTGAGCGAACACGCCGGCGTCCCGCAGATCCGCCAGATCGCCGTACGGCACGGCCATATCGAGCACGCCGCGCTCGGCGTCGGTCACCTGCACCGTCACGACGCGATCCGCCCGCGCAAACGGCAGCGGCCGGAACAGGATTCCGTTCACCACACTGAACACGCCCGTGTTCACGCCGATCCCGAGCGCAAGGCACGCGAACGCGGCGACCGAGACCGTGCGTGCACGCCGGAGTGAACGTGCCGCATATCGGATGTCCTGGAAGAACGTGTCCATGTGCATCCCCGGTTGCAGGTCCGGTCACGCAGGTGACAAGAACCGGTCCGCTCTCCGATACCGCGCTAACTGCCGGCAAGGAAAATACTTGACCGATCGGCCGGCGCGACCGGACGGTCGCCGACTGTCGCACGTGCGGGACGGAGCGGGCCGGATTCGAACACCGGGAATCGGGGAGCCGGCGCACGCTTGCGTCCGGCTCCCCCCCGCGCGAACGTTTACGAACGCGCCTGTCCGGCGGTCCGCGCCGGCATTTCCGGATCGAGATCGTGATCGACGCATTCCGAACGAAGATGGAGGTTCGCTGGGCGGACCTGGACGCGAACCGGCATGTTCGCAATACGGCGTTCAGCGAGTTCGCGACGCACGCGCGCCTCCGATTCCTGGCGTCGCGCGGCTTTCCGCCCGAGCGTTTCACGCGGATCGGCATCGGGCCGATCTTCTTTCGTGAGGAGACCCTCTTCCGACGCGAGGTGCACCTCGGTGACACGATCACGATCGAGGTGCGCTCCGATGGCCTCGCGCCGGATGTCTCGCGCTGGCGCGTGGTCCACCGTATCCTGCGCGCGACGGGGGAGGAAGCGGCGAGCGTGACGGTCGAGGGTGCGTGGCTGGATCTCGCGGCCCGCACGCTCACGGCGCCGCCGGCCGAGCTCGCGACGGCGCTGCGGGAGCTGCCCCGCACCGACGAGTTCGAGGAGCTCCGCTCGGTGCTCCGTCAGGCGCCGGCCTGATCACTCAGACCACTACGCAACCATTCGGGCCGCGGCCATGCGGTGTACCGCTACGGTCCGCCCCTGTTCGAACGTCAGCAGTCCACTCCATGAGCCGGATCCTCCGTCGTTCCTGCTTCATCTGAGCAGGACGTCTGCTGGTGCCGTGCGCAACGGCGACCAGCGCCACGTTCCACCGGCAGCACCGGATGGAACACTCACCTGGAGGATCCATGTCGACGCATCTCCGCATCCGCTCGCTCGCGCTGGCCGGCACTGCCCTCATCGGCGTGGCCGCGTGCAGCGACACCGCACCGCTCCAGCCGGAGCTCACGGATCCGGGAGCACGGCACGCGATGGCCGCGGCCGCAGAGTACAACACGGTCATCGCGCAGCTCAGGAGTGCGACCGCACGCTACCACGACGTGAACGCCGCCCTCGCCGACGGCTTCGTGCCGGTCGGTGAATGCGAGGTGGAGGAGGGCGAGGCGCCGGGCGGCATCCCGTACGCGAACCTCGACTGGCTGCTCGATGGCATGATCGATCCCGCACGCCCCGACGCACTGCTGTACGAGCCGGCCGCGAACGGCCGGTTGACGCTGGTCGGTGTCGAGCTCGCAGTACCGTATCCGATGTGGACGTCCGCGGAGGCGCCGGAGCTGCTCGGCCACACGTTCCGCAACGAGGACGGGATGGGCGTGTTCGGCCTGCACATCTGGGTGTGGCGTCACAACCCCGACGGCATGTTCGCGTGGGGCAACCCGCGCGTGTCGTGCGGCGACGAGTCATGAGCGCCCGCGCGGCTGACGGACGGGGTGTCCGGCGCGTCGCGGTCGTGCTGATCGCGGCGAGCGCCGGGTGCGTCGCCGACTCGCCGACGGCTCCGCTCGCCGATGGTGCGGAGCGCGTCGGCGCGGTGGACGTGGCACGCCTCGACGATGACGGGCTGAACGGCTACCTGGCATCGCTGCTCGACGAGCACGGCTTCACCGGCCGCATCGAGCAGACGCTCGCGCAGCGGCTCGGCCGGCCGCTCGACGGCCGGCTCGCCGATATCGGCCGGCTCATCTTCTTCGACCCGGTCACCGGCCTGAACGATGACAACAGCTGCTCCGGCTGCCACTCGCCCACGGCGGGCTTCGGCGACACGCAGCCGATCGCCATCGGCATCCAGAACAACGGGATCGTGGGGCCGGGCCGCGCCGGCCCCCGCAACCAGCGGCGCTCGCCGATGATCATCAACTCGGCGTTCTTCCCGACGCTGATGTGGAATTCGCGGTTCCGGGCGCTGTCGAACGATCCGTTCGACAACGGCGCGGGCTTCGCGTTCCCGGATCCCGAGGCCATGTCGCTCTCGCACATGGACCACCTGCTGGGTGCACAGGCGCACATCCCGTTCACGGAGCGCGTCGAGATGGCCGGCTTCGTGTTCGAGGGTGACAACGACGACATCCGCGATGAGGTGCTGAAGCGGCTGAACGGTATCGAGCTGTATCGCGTGAAGTTCGCTCGGATCTTCGACGAAGTGCGTGCGGGCGGGCCGATCACGTTCGCGCACGTCGGTGGTGCGATCGCCGAGTTCACGCTCTCGCTCACGTTCGCCGATGCGCCCATCGACCGCTTCGCGCGCGGTAATGTCCGGGCGATGACGGAGAATCAGAAGCGCGGCGCGGTCCTGTTCTTCGGCAGGGCCGGGTGCGTGCAGTGTCACGCGGTCGCGGGTGCCGCAAACGAGATGTTCAGCGACTTCAGGGAGCACGTGCTCGGCGTGCCGCAGCTCGTGCCGAGCGCGGGCAACGTCGAGTTCCGGGGTCCTGGGCTGAACGAGGATTTCGGGCTCGAGGAAGCGACGGGACGGGTCGAGGACCGCTACGCGTTCCGCACGTCACCGCTGCGCAACACCGCCGTGCAGCCGACGTTCATGCACAACGGCGCGTTCCGGCGGCTGGAGGACGCGATCCGGCATCACCTCGACGTGCGTGCATCCGTCGGCGGCTACACGACAGCGGCTTTGCCGGCGGACCTCCGGGGTCCGCTCGGACCGATGGAGCCGGTGCTCGCGCGGCTCGACCCGCTCGTGGCCGCTCCGATCGAGCTGACGGAGGCCGAGTTCGCGTGGCTCGTCGAGTTCGTGCGGGACGGACTGCTCGACGACCGGGCGCGGCCCCACCGGCTGCGGCATCTCGTACCCGGATCACTGCCGAGCGGACGGCGCGCGCACGCGTTCGAGTTCTGATCCGGCCGCGCATGACCGGGCCCATCGCGTGCACGCCGTCGACGCGGTGGGCCCCGATTTCTGGCGCCGACCCGTTACCTGCCGTGCACGATGTGGAACGTGTGGATCGCGACGGAATCGCCATCCTCCGCGGAACGCCGGTACATCCATGCCCGCCCGTCCGGGAGCAGATCGATGAGGTCACCGGCGACGTGCCCGCGCGCGAGGACGCGGCCGGCGCGCGCGTCCAGCACTTCCACCACCGTATCGAACAGGTCACGACGTTGGTTCGGCCCGGCGCCGCGCGACGCATCGATCAGTGCCGGTCCCGTCGCGGCATGCGCGACGCGCCAGAACAGCCACAGCCGGCGCTCGTCATCCTCGCGCAGTGCGGCAATGTACGGCCGCGGACTCGCCGGGAACCCGAAGCGCTCGATCCAGTCCGGACGCCACCCGATGCGTGACGTGACGGTGCCATCGGCGGCGATGCGGCTCAGGTCTCCGGGGCGCGACTGCGCCAGCCACACGCCGCCGCGCACCGCATTGCCGAGCGTCACGATGTTCGGGTTCTTCAGGCTGCTCCTGCCATGCAGCGCGACGGTACCGTCGATCACCATGCGATCATCCGTGCTGCGCAGCAGCAGGAGCTCCCGCTCCGCGCCACGGAACGCCACGGCGAAGATCCGCGTCGGCCAGTCCAGCACGATCGCGTCATGGATGGTCACGGCAGGCGGGAGCGCGATGTGGCGAATGACGCGGTCATCGTGCCAGAGTGGGAGCCGGTCGACGCCGCGATCGATGATGAGCAGCGTGTCGCCGCCGATCGGCTCCAGCCGTGCGACGTCCGCGCCGGCGACGTACGCGTACGCCGCGCTGCCGCCCGGCGCGGCCGCATCGGAATGCCGGACCATGCTCAGCGACAGCGGCTCGTCCGGGACCGCCGTGCAACCGGCGGTGCCGCCGAGCACGGACGCCAGTGCCAGGAGTCGGATTCCTCTACGCACGTCCTCTGCGGATCGGGTTCGCCCACGTTATCATACCGGCGGCGACGGGCGCGCGAAACCGGATCGCCCGCTGAACCGAGAGCGGAGCAGGAGAGAATCGATGAAGGCACGCGACCCGGAATCGCCCATGCGGATCCGCCTCTCCGATGAGCGCCGCGTGCGCGTGCTCGAGTCTCTGAAGCGGTACTACGCGGACAATTTCGATGAGCCGTTGAGCGACTTCCGGGCGGAGGCACTGCTCGACTTCGTCATCGCCGAGCTCGGGCCGGCCGTGTACAACCAGGGCGTGCGTGATGCGTGCGCGGCGCTTCAGGGCAAGCTCGCCGATCTCGAGGGCGAGGTGTACGAGCCGGAGCGGACCGCGCGCGAGCGCGGATCGTGATCCGATGCCGTGCGTGCGCGGACCGTGATCCGATGCCGTGCGAGCGCGGTACGGTGATCAGACTCCGTGCGATGGCGGTTGGGCGGCCCGGACCCAGCCACGCAGCGAGGACTTGAGCAGGACGCGGTTCCGTTCGGCGTACCGCATGCGGCGGCCCGTGCGCCCCGGCAGAAGCAGCTCGAGCGTGATTCTCCCCTTGCGCAGCAGCAGATCGAACGGGCGAATCCAATACCACAGGTACAAGCGCCTCGATGCGGTCGGCAGGCCGTAGATGGCGGCCATGCGGGCCGGTCCGGGAAAGACGTGCGCGACGGCTGCGCGGAGTCGCCCCGTCCAGGTCGGAGCGCGGACGACTTTCCTGAACGCGACCGGCACGGTCATGGTGCAGTTCAGGATATAGGCACGGGCGTTTCCGAGCAGGCGGGCCTCGTCGGCATCCGCCGGAATCGACTGGATCGTGTCGGGCAGCTCGCACCCGAGCAGCTCCCGAGTCAGCAGCAGCGTGAAACGGACGAACGTCTGAATGCCCCAGCGCTCGGCCATGCCGACGAGCACCTCCCAGTCCACCTCCGCCCGATACCGCCGCAGCACGACCGCGATGTCACAGAGCTGCTTGAGCGGCGTGTGATCGAAGCGGTGGTGATAGCACGCGTGCAGACAGAGGTGCAGGATCAGGTGCTCGGGTGACAGTACCAGGACGTTCCGGCCATTGACGCGGAGCTGGCGTGCGCCCGCCCACAGGTCGGCGGGCTGGATGTCGAACGGGCTGGTCGGCAGCTCGATCGTCCAGTGTACCTCCACACCGACGCCTCTCCCGTCCGGCGGTGCCATTCTGGGCAGGTGGTTGTTCGTGCGGCAGTAGTCGTCGATGTCGGCGACGTCGGTCGTCTGGAAGCCGGCATCCGCGAGCGCGCGCGACGTGTCGGCGAGGCGGTCGCGCGGCACCATGATGTCGATGTCACCCATGGTGCGTAGCGCCGGAGCGTCGTAGACGTCGGCGGCCAGGTGAAGTCCCTTGAGCAGCAGCACGGGGATGTCCTGCACGGCCAGCGTGTCGGCGATGAGCTCCAGCTCGCGGAGAATCATGGCGCTCGCGATCGCCATGCGGGTGTAGCGCTCGCGGACGGCGGCGGCGACCGGGCCGGGTACGGTGCCGTCCGGCAGCCTGCGGCAGCGCGCGTACAGCAGCGGCAGAATACCCTGGCGGTTGGCCTCGCGCGCGACCGCCGTCCAGGTCGCCTCGTCCGTTCGGATGACGATGTCCGGATCGGCGAGCAATTCGAGCAGGATCTCCGCCGCTTCGGGGGTCGTGGACCGGGTCGTGCCGTTCATCGATAGTGCTTCGCCTGGGTCTCGAACAGCGAGGCGTACACGCCCGCCCGCTCGACGAGCTCCTCGTGCGCGCCGGCCTCGGCGATCTGCCCGTCGACCATGACGAGGATGCGGTCCGACCGCCGGACCGTCGACAGGCGATGACTGATGAAGATCGTCGTGCGGCCCTGCGCCAGCTCGTGGAACCGATCGAACACCGCCGCTTCGGCGCGCGGGTCGAGCGCGGCACTCGGCTCGTCGAGAACGATGAACGGCGTGTGCCGCAGGAACGCGCGCGCGAGCGCCAGCTTCTGCCACTGGCCGATGCTGAGCTCGACGCCCTTCCCGAACTGGCGGCTGAGCGTCGTATCGTAGCCGTGAGGCAGCGCACGGATGACCTCGTCGGCGCCCGTCCGTCGCGCGGCCTCCATGATCGCCTCGGAATCCTCCGGCAGATGCACGTTCCCCAGCCAGATGTTCTCGCGCGCGGTCAGGTAGTACTTCGCGTAGTCCTGGAACACGATGGCGAACTGGTCCCGGAGCTCGTCGACGCGCAACTCGCGCAGGTCCACGCCATTGATGCGCACGGCCCCCGCGCTCGGATCGTAGAGCCGGCAGAGGAGCTTGACGAGGGTGGTCTTGCCCGAGCCGTTCTCACCGACGAGGGCGACGTGCTCGCCCGGATCGATCGTGAAGCTGACGTTCCTCAGCACGTCGCGATCCGTGCCCGGATAGCGGAACGTCACGTCGTCGAACTCGATGCCGCGCGTGACCCGGCTCGGGAACGGCCGCGGCTGCGGCGGATCGACGACCGTCGGCTCGAGACCGAGAAAGCGCACGAAGTCGGTGAGGAACAGGTTGTTCTCGTACAGATTGGCGAGGCCGTTGAGCATTTCACGGAAGAAGTCCTGTGCTCGCTGGAACGCGCCGAAGTACATCACGACATCGCCGACGGAGATGGCCCCCGCGAGTGCGCGTTGCGCGATGAAGAGCATGGCGGTGAACACGGCGCCGACCGTGAGGCTCTGGGCCAGCAGCTCCTGCAACCGGTGCCGGGTCGAGAGCTGCAGCCGTTCGCGCATCACCTGCCCACGCAGCTCGCGGTGCCGTCTGCGGAACTCATCGCCGAGGCCGAAGACGCGGATCTCCTTCGCGTAATCGAGCGATGTCAGGATCGTGGTGAAGTACCGCGTCATACGCTCCGCCTGCGTGCGGCGGCGGGTCCAGGCATAGAGACGCGTGGAGAAGCGCGTCTTGACGAAGAGGCCCGGTATCGCCGCGGCGAGCAGTGCAACGGTGAGGAGCCAGTGGAACGAGAGGAGCAGTCCCGTGACCGCGACCAGCGACAGCCCTGCCTGCCCGATCTGGGCGAGCGCGTTGACGACGCGAGCCGGACGAACCGGCGCCTCGGCCTGTGCGCGCAGGAGCGCGTCGTGGTACTCGGTGTTCTCGTAGAACTCGAGATCGACCTCGAGTGATTTGCGGTACAGGATTTCCTGTACGTGATCGCTCAGTCGCAGGGCCTGCGCTTCGGTGACCAGGCTCGACAGGGTGCGCAGTGCGGCGCCGAGAATCGCGACGCCTCCGGCCAGCACCACGAGAAGCCCGAGCCGCGTTGGAGCGCCGCCGGCGGTCAGTCCCGCCGCGACCGTGTCGACGATCTCCTTCAGCAGAAACAGCGCAAGCAGCGGAATGACGCTCTGCAGCAGCATGAGCGCGATCTGCGCCGCGAGCCAGCCGCGACCGCTCTGCATCACGAGCGCCAGGCCGTGCCGCAGCGCGGACAGATCGAGCTTCCGGCCGATGTGGCGCGCGGTCATGCGTAGCTCTCCTCGAACCAGCGGATGAAGCGGCCCATCGTGATCCCGCGGAGCAGCAGCAGCACGTAATCGGTCTCGTGCGCGAGTGTCAGTCGGTCCGGCCAGCGATCCATGAGCTGTCGCAGCTTCGGCAGGTCGAGGTACCGCCGCGCGGTCTCCGATGACTCCAGCCGGTCGATTTCCGCGCGGAGCTCGCCGCGGATCGACGGCAGCCACTCGGGCCAATCCGGAGCCTGCAGCCCGAGCGTCGATCTCAGCCGGATCCGATCGGGCAGGCGTCCCGCCATGGCGCGGCGCAGCAGCGAGCGAGTGACGCCGTTCCGAAGATACTGCGATCCCGGGACCCGCATGCAGAATTCCACGACGCGGCGATCGGCGGTCGGATCGCGCGTCTCGATGCCGAACCACGGCCGGAATGCGCTGTACTGGTCGAAGACGTCCGCGCCGGCGGCGAGAACCGTCAGCCGGAAATCCATCTCCGGGAGCCGGTGCACGTCGTGATGGTGGCGATTCGCCGCGCGGACGCGCTCCTCGAGGTCCATGCTGCGTGCGAATTCCGGATTGATGGGAGACCGGGTGTCCTCCCATACCGGCTTCGACTCGACGCGACGCAGCCAGCGGAGTGAAGTGGAGAGGAGTGACGGCATCAGCGGGAGCACGACCTCGCGGCGCAGGACGTCCTGCCGTCCCTGGCCGGTTTCCCGCGCCAGTGCGTGCGTCTCGCGCCACACGCGGCCCCAGTCGCCATGAGCGGCAGAATCGCGAAGCGATCGGAGCCCGGTCTGGCTGATCGTGGCATTGCCCTTGTGGCCGGAGAGCATGACGCGCGTCCCCGCTTCCGCCGCCTGTGCATAGATGCCGAGGAACCAGGGCGCGTTCACGGGATTCCGCGGCGGGGCACCGGCCAGACGGAACGCGGTCTCCAGGCCGTCGAGCGGCGACCGATCGCTGGTGCGGCGGATGTGCAGCTCGATGTTCGGGTGCATGCGCGCCAGCGCCTCGACATCGCCCGATTCGTCGAGGACGCAGCCGCGACGCACCGGACCGGCGTAGCCGGCCCGGGGTGCTGCATGGTACGTCGGCAGCGTTCGTGACTGGCCGCGAAGCTGCTCTGCCGCGACGGCCGCGACCGAGGACGAGTCGAGTCCACCGCTGGCCATCATTGCAACGGTGCCCTCGCAGCGCAGCTGTGAGCGCACGGCCGCGTCGAACACCTCGGTGAACGCGTCGGCGTATTCGTCGTCCGAGCGCAGGCGCAGCATGCTGCTCGGCGCGGGGGACCAGTATGGCTCGACGCGCACGCCGGTGCGGCTCGCGATCAGCACGTGGCCGGGCGCGAGCCGGCGGATACCGCGGAAGAACGAGGTGTCCGGGCGCTGGAGCACGACCAGGAAATCTGCGACCTTCTGCTCATCGAGCCGCGCGCCGATGTGCGGCAGAGTGGTGAGCGCATGCGGCGTGGTCGCGAGCTCGACGCCGTGCGCGGACTCGTGATAGAAGAGCACACGTTGGCCCATCGCATCGCGTGCACAGAACAGCTCGCGGGTCCGCGCGTCCCACAGCGCGAACGTGAAGTCGCCCACCAGATGGCGGGGCGTCTCGTGCTTCCAGCGTTCCCATGCCGCGAGCACGAGTGCCGTGTCGGACAGGCGCGATGCATCGCGCGCGGCAATGCCGAGTCGCGCGGTGATCTCGTCGCGGTTGTCGATGCGGGCATCGGCGACCACGACGACACTGCCATCGGCAGAGCGCACCGGGCCATGGTAGCAGGCGTCTTCTGCGGTCACGCGCCACGGAATACAGCCGAGGGCGACCGGCGATTCGGGCGCGTCCGGCGCCCAGTGCGACGCGCCGGCGCCGTACTCGCCCATGGCGGCCAGCAGCGTTTCCGCGAGCGTCGCGGGCACGGGGGCGCCGTCCCGGCGGTACACCGCGCAAATCGCACTCATGTGGCCGGGAGCGTGGTGCTCACGAGTCAGGCAAACGTGGAGACGACGGTGTAGCGTCGGGGATCGTCGCCGCCGGTCACGATCACGCGGCCGACGCGCACCCAGGCGTGCGCGTCATAGCCGTTGCGCGGATCGGTGCCGAGGTAGAGGGTGCTCGGAATGCCGCGGCGGCGCAGCATCCACTGCGCGGTGACCGCCTGCGGCAGGCAGACCGGTTTCCACGGCAGCACGCGCGCCGCAGCGGCAACGGCCCAGCGGATGAGCCGGACATCGGCTGAAGTCGCTCCCTGCCGGTGCGGCGGGCTCTCCGCCATGTGGCGACCGAGCCGGGGCGCGACCCGCGAGAACCGCAGCACGCGCAGCATCACGCTCGCGGCAGTGCAGAGCGCGAGCGCTTCGGCGAGCGCCGCTGCCTCAGATCCGGTCAGCCGACGGAGTCGTCCCATCCGTACCGCCGTGGACATGGATCAGCTGCGCCTGCCGCAGCTCGTCGAGAAAGCCGAGCACATCGCGCAGGCATGATTCCGTGTCGATCTCGAACTCCTGCGTCAATGCGGCGCACACATCGCTCACGCTCCGCGGTTGCTCGAGCAGCGCCCAGATCCGCGGCCCGACTCCCTCGAGCCCGAAATACATGCCCTGGTCGATGCTCATCATGACCATGGCGTCATCGACCTCGACCGCAATCGGCTCCTCGTTGCGGGACACGACGGTGCTCGGTCCGATTCCCGTACTGGCGCTCACTCTGCCTCCTGGTCGTGCGCGCTGCCGGTTGCGGCGGCACCGCGTACGTCGCGCTCGATCAGCTCGAGCACCGCGTCGAGATGCTCGAATCCTCGTGGTCGGATCAGTCTGCTCACCGTGACGATGCGAGACAGTTCGGCGGCCCTCGTGAATACCTGCGAGGCCAGTCCCAGCGCACCGGCATACGTGAGAAGGTACGTCTCATCCAGCAGCGCGGAGATCGCCTCCAGCCCGCCGAGCCGCTCCAGCCGGGCCTCACCCGCACCGAAGCCGAGCACATATACCCGCGAGAGGTGGACGGGGGCCCGCGGGGTCGGTTTCGTGCCCACCGGCACGTGGAACTTGCCCCGGTCGCCGCCCGCCGGCTCCAGGTCCGCGGGCGCATCGTCGAGCGCAGCCATCCCGGCCCCATCGAGCTTCATGCGGGCGGCGCCGGGCCAGATGTGCGGTCCGCCCGAGCGAGCGGGCGTCAGTGCGCAGATGTCATCGGAGACGAACGTGGCGCCACGCCGCAACAGAGCGCCGATGAGCGTCGATTTGCCGCTTCCGGACGGCGCGGCGAATGCCACGCCGACACCGTCGATCATCACGCAGCTGGCGTGCAGCGGGAAGATGCCGCGCTGATGCAGGATCACGCCGAACATCGCGCCGGTCAGGTAGAGCCGGACGTCCTCCGGCCGGGCGCCGGGCTCCGGCGCGACCCGGATGCACGAACCGCCCGTCGCGGAATACCGCGCCACGCCGCGCACTTCCACCCGCACCTCGCCCGCGTCGAAGCTCGATCGCGTCGTGTACGGCGCGCCCTCGAACGTCGGAGACTCCGGCGGGTCATCGAGGATGAAGACCTGCGGCTCACCCGGGGGCGGGGCGGGCCAATCGGGCAGGTCGATCGTCGTGCGGACGCGCAGCCCGTACATCCCGACGTCTCGTACGGGAAGTGCCGGACCGTCCTTCGGCCGGTACCGCTCCCGGCCGGATTCGGCATTCCCCGGTGATGATCCGTTCATATCCGAAACCCATCGCCTGGTAAGTGCAATGCCCTCCGTCCTGTCAGAGCACGGAGGGCATCCCACCATCCCGTCGGAGCTCCGCTTCAGCTCTGAAGAGGCATTTCGCCGCCGAGACCGTCGTGATTCGTACCCAACCCCTGGGCCGTTTCGCTCACCGGCTTGCGAACCAGCACAGGTTTGACCCATCTGCCCTTTTCCATCGCTCCTCCTGCGAGTACGGGGAAATGAATGCACCACAATACGTCAACCGTCCGATGACGTCGGACGTTCGACGCCCCGTGGTTTCGTGCGTAGCGGCAATTCCGTGGCCATGCACGGCCGGCGTGAAAGCGCCCCGATCGAGCCACCGGACAGGGATCTCAAGCACTTCTGTGACAACGAGTTGAGCGTCGACGGAGCGGCTCCCGTCCATCGCTTTCTGCCGGCGCTGCACGCGCCGAGTGCTGCGGTGGCGTGCGCTCCTGTTGTGCAGGCGCCACACGGTTCAGGAAGGCGCGGCCCGCGGAGGATGGCGCCGTGCTCGGAACGGTACGCGTGGCCGGCGCGACGGGCCGTCATCCCGTCTAGTCGCTCCTCATCACGGTGATCGGCGATACCCTCCCCGCGCGCACGGCCGGCGCCATGCACGCAATGACGCAGCTCAGCGCGAGCAGGATCACCGTGCCTGACATGGCCCATGGATCCGCCGGCCCGACGCCGTACAGCAGTCCGCGCAGCAGGCGACTGAAGTAGTAGGCGCCGAGGACCCCGATTGCGATGCCGACGCCCATCAGCCTGCCGCCCCGCCAGAGGACGGAGGTCAGGATCTGGACGCGCGGGGCACCCAGAGCCATGCGAATGCCGAACTCGCGCGTGCGGAGAGTGACGTCGTAGGCAATCAATGCATAGAGCCCGAACGCAGTCAGCATCAGTGCGAGCGCGCCGAACAGACTCACGACGAGCAGATTGAACCGGGGCGCGACGAGCCTCGCCTGGAGCCGCTCCTCCATCGTCTGGAGATACTGCGGCTCGATGTCCGGGTCGAGGCTCGCAATCACACGGCGCACGGCGGGCGCGAGAGCGAGGGGATCCACAGCCGTACGGACTACGACGAACGTCGCCCAGCGCGGCCGCTGCCGGTTCGATACGAATATCGCGGGCACGCTGCCAGGCGTGTCCAGTGCCCGCATGTCCTCGACGACGCCGACCACCTCGACCTGCGTCTCCCATTGCGGCAACGACAGCAATGCGCCGACCGGCGAGGCGTCGGGCCAGTGCAGCGCGGCCATGGTGCGGTTGACGAGCGCCGTGGGAGTCGAGCCGATCGCGTCGGCATCGGCCAGATTGCGCCCCTCCAGCACGCGGATGCCCAGCGTCGGGAAGAACCCCGGCCCCGCGTCGTACCACTCGACGGTGGGGGCTTCCTGAATCGGTACCGGTTCGCGGTGGGCGATCAGGAACGGCGTGCGGCCGTCGCCACCGCCGAGGAACGGACCGGAGGATGCCGTGCCTACGCCGATCACGCCCGGCACCGCGGCGAGCTCCTGCTCGAGCTGGGCATAGAATGCGCCGACGCGTTCGCGGGAGTCGTAGCGGCCCAGCGGGGGGAAGACCTGGAACGTCAGCAGACGGGTCATGTCGAAACCGGGATCGAACGCCGCCTGCCGCGCGAAGCTGCGCAACAGCAGCCCCGCACTGAGCACGAGCATCAGCGCAAGTGCGATCTGCGTGACGACGAGCACGCTGCGCGTCCGGCTGCTGCGCCGGTCCCCACTGCTTGCCGGGCCCAGCCGCAGTACGTCGTGGAGATGCATGCTGCGCAGCCGGGTCATTGGTGCGGCGCCGCACACCAGCGTAACCGCTGCCGTGACGGCAATCGTGAACGCGAGGGCGCGACCGTCCATGCCGATCTCGTCGACGCGCGGCACACCCGCCGGAGCGAGGGCGACGAACGCATCCACCAGCCACATGGCGAGGATGACACCGCCGGCAGCTCCAGCCACCGTGATCACGGACACCTCGAGCAGAAGCTGCTGCAGCAGCCGGCCGCGCCCTGCGCCCAGCGCCGCGCGTACGCTGAGCTCCCGCTGCCGCTGCGTCGCGCGCACGAGCAGCAGGCTCATCAGGTTGACGCAGATGATCAGCAGCACCAGGCCGACTGCGGCGAGGAACATGAGCAGCAGAGGACGGGCATCCTTCACGATCCAGTCACGGGCTCCGACCGCCTGCACCGTCCAGTTGCGCACCGCGTCCGGATACGCACCCGCGAGCTGCAGCTGGATCCGATTCAGCTCGGCCTCGGCCGCAGCGACGCTCGTGCCGGGCGACAGCCGACCGAGCGCGACGAAGCCGCGCCAGTCACGGTGTTCCTCCGCGCGCGGGTCGAACTGGAACGGGATCCACGCCTCGACATCCTCGAAGCGCGGCACTCTGACATCGGGCGGGAGAACACCGAGGATCGTCACCGCAGCGTCGTGCCAGGATGCACCGTCACCTTCGCTCGTCGCCACGAACGTGGAGCCGATGACCTCGGGATCGCCGCCGAACCTGCTCTGCCACAGCTCGTAGCTCAGGACGATCGCGCGTCCCGTCCCGTCGGGCGGACCATCCTCGCTGCGCAGCAGTCGGCCGTGAAGTGGATTGACACCGAGCGATCGCATGAACCCGGGCGTGGCCACGGCCGCATGGATCACGCTCCTGCGCACACCGTCACGCGTGATGACGGCGCGCCGGCGCGCGAGTCCGATCGCCTCGATTGTACCTGCTCGATCCTGCCAGTCCGAGACGTTCGGCGGCGACGCCGTGCAGTGCGTGCGATCGCCGGCGTGCACCTCGCACAGCGTGATGAGTCGCTCCGACGCCGGCAGCTGGATCGGCCGGAACAACACACTGTCGACCGCCGTGAACACGGCGGTGCTGATGCCGATGCCGACGGCGAGGATCGACACCGACGAGATTGTGAATCCGGGCGCGGAGCGCAGCTGCCGGAGTGCGTGAAGGAGCTGCGTGGGCATGCGCTTCATCAGCGCCTCCTGGTGTGAGTCGCAAGCGCAGTCGGGCAAGGGCAGTACCGCACTCGTCGGCAGCACAACCAGTATGGAGACACGGAGATGACTCGACTGTAGGGCAATCCCCTACGTCCGCTGGTGGGATCAAGCGTTCGGAACCGCACACCGGGCGGCGACGGCGGCGTCCGGTCATGCGCCCCGCCGGGCGTGACCTCGCGCCGCACGCGCACTACCTTCGACGACATGCCTGACATCCCGATTCCGGAAGTCCCGGGGCCTGCGCGTCAGGAAGAGGCGGGCGGCTGGCAGCGGCTGCAGTCGCTGCTGGCACTCGTCATTGCCGTCGTGGCCATCACGCTGGCGGCATGGGAGGGGCTCGAGAACCGGCGCCACAACCGGCTCACCGTGCAGCCGCGGCTGGGCGGCGAGTACAGCTCGGGACGGGAGGGCGACTCGGAGTACGTGCGGATCGCGGTCGAGAACAACGGACTCGGGCCCGCCGTGATCGGCAGCCTCCGCATCTTCCTGGACGACACTGCGCTGCCCGCCAGGAGCGGGATCGGTCGCAGTCCGTGGAGCGTCGTCATCGACTCGGTCGCGACCGAGGGAATGCACGTCGATGCGCACGCGTTCGGCGCCGGCTACTTCCTGCCGGCCGGACGCGAGTACCTGCTGTTCCAGGCGCGCCGACCCCGGGGCAGCGCGCCGGACGACGCGCCCATCGGTGCCATTGCCGACCGCATCGGCATCGACATCTGCTACTGCTCCATCTACGGCTCCCACTGCGATCGCGTCACGCTCGCGACGAAGCCGCTGGACGTCGGGCCGTGTCCGGACCCCCCGGAACCGGCTGCTCCACGACGGGACGGTCAGTGATGTCGGCAGCTTCTCGCCGAGCGACAGCCTCCGCGATGTACCCGATCGACCGGCAGTATGACGGGTGCAGCCACGCTCACAGCGCGAGCTCCCAGGTCTGACCGACGAGGTCGTCGCCAAAACTCTGATGCGGCTGCTCGTCGACGAGCCGGTATCCCTCCTGCTCGTAGATGCGCCGCGCCGCGACCAGCACGCTGTTCGTCCACAGCGTGATCGTGTGGTAACCCGACTGCCGCGCGAACTGCGTGCACTCCTGAACCAGCCGCCGGCCGATCCCCAGTCCCCGCGCCTTCGGCTCGACCAGGAGCAGCCGCAGCTTCGCCACGCCCGCGCGCTCCGGGTGCCTCACCAGGAACACCGAGCCGACCGTCTCGCCTTCGCGCTCCGCGATCCAGCACCGCTCCCGCTTCGGCTCGAAGTTCCGGATGAACGTCGCCACGATCTCCGCGACCAGCGCCTCGAACCGCTCGTCCCAGCCGTACTCCCGGTTGTACAGCACGCCGTGACGATGCACGACCCAGCCCATGTCGCCGCTCCGGTGCGGCCGCAGAATGTACGGTACCCGAGGCTCCGCCTCCGCCCCGAGCAGACCCTCGATCGTCTGCATCGCATGCACCAGCCGATCCCGCTCCTCCTCCGGCAGCTCCCGCAGCATCGACCCGATCTGTCGCCGCGATCCGGCATCCAGCACCGCGAATGCATTCCGGCCGTCGGCCGTCAGGGACAGCAGGAACTGCCGCCCGTCCGCCGGTGACGGCTCCCGCTCCACCAGCCCCCGCTCCTGCAACGACCGCAGGATCCGACTCAGATATCCCGCGTCCAGACCCAGCTCCTCGCCCAGATGCGTCGCCGTCGTCTGCCCGCGGCCGGCCAGCTCGAACACCACCCGCGCCTCCGTCAGCGTGAATGGCGTCTCCAGCAGACCGTCCCGTAACAGGCCGATCTGCCGGGTATAGAACCGGTTGAACCGGCGCACCGCCTCGATCCGCATGGCCTCGGTCCCGGCCATGAGTCACCTCCAGGGATATATTTGTCAATATCTACCATGAAGTTGCCAATGTCAAATATTAGTACAGGCCGGCATGTCGAGGAGGCCGGGGCGGCTCCGACTACGGGAGAACACCGGAACGAACGGACACCATCAGACGGAGGCGACCATGCAGAAGATCATCACGTACCTGTGGTTCGATCACGAGGCGGAGGAGGCGGCGCAGTTCTACACGTCGGTGTTCGCGGACTCGCGGATCGTTCACGTGGCGCGGTACGGCGAGGCGGGACCGGGTCCGGCGGGAACGGCGATGACGGTGAAGTTCGAGCTGTCGGGCCAGGAGTTCCTGGCTCTGAACGGGGGGCAGCACTTCAGGTTCACGGAGGCGATCTCGCTGCTGGTG
>DASUSS010000027.1:0-2428 GCA_036374995.1 Longimicrobiales bacterium
CGTCCGTCCACGTGGCGCCGATGTGCGGGTCGAGTTGCGCGCGCGCCTCCACGAATGCCGCACTGGATTCTGCTTCGGTGCGCTCGAGACGGCGGGCGAGTGCGAGGTCCGTCAACGGATGCGATGGGACGATGATGCTCGACATGGTCGATGTGCCTGATGCACGGCCTCCTGCGGCAGTTCCCCGACCGCGATGCCGTTCCGTCTCGAACAGCTCGTGCAACGAGTCTGCACGAGTCCGAATGCAGGAGCGCTGGCGCCCGGACAGTCACACTAGCGTCAATCACGACCCGCGGAAGAATGTTCCTGCGCCGCTGAACAACGTATGGAAGAATGAACCGGATGGGAACGAGCACGTCAGGTCCGGACCGAACGAAACGCGGAAGCCCTGCGAACCTCCGCGTCCTCCGCACCTCCGCGGTGAAAAGACCTCAGCGCTCTCGCCTTTCTCCTCCCGCCCGATCCGACGGCACCTCTGGACTGCGGTCCCGCGTAAACACCCGCGGCCCGGTTCCCGCTACGCGGTGTGAACGGGAGCGGCCAGCGGGAGGCTCAGGAACAGGTGGCCGCTCTCGACGTAACCGGCTCGATCATAGAGTCGCCGCGCCGTCGGATTGTCCGGGCCGACCTCCACGTGCAGCGCGCGGACGCCCCGCTCGTCAGCCGCCACCCGCACGGCGTCCAGCAGCGCGGCACCGGCGCCCTGTCGCCGAGCCCGCTGCTGTACATACAGGTCGTCGATGAACGCCCGCAGACCGCCGTACTCCATGCTGAAGCAGACAGTCATGACGGCATGGCCCACGGCCGCCCCTCCGATCTCCGCGAGCCATACCGCGCCAAGGCGAGCATCGGCGAGCAACGTCCGGAATGCACGCTCGGCCGGTCCGGACGGCAGGACGAAGCCTGCCTCGGCGTAGAACTCCGTCATCAACGCGACGAGCTCCGATATGTCGGCCACGGTTGCGGGTCGGACCTCGACAGACATGCTGGTCTCCAGGTGAGACTTCGTTCGAGCGACCGGGTTCGATCAGCGATAGAGCAGGTCGACCGCCGCTCGCGCCGCGTCCACTTGACGGCGGCGCTGGGCAATCGACCATTCCCGGGACGCGCGGTCAATTGCGAGAGTCGTCCAGCCGTGCCCGTGTTCGCCGGAAACCGAGGAGCGTATCCGAGTTGGCATCAGAGCCGGTTCAGTGATGATCGGTATCTCGCGATGCGGTATTGAGCTGTCGCTCCGCTTCGGCGGCCGCGCGCTCCGCCGCGGCCACGTCTTCGCCCGCCGCCTCGCCCTCCGTACGCGCGTGATCGAGCTGGCGCCGTGCCTCCCGTGCTTCCTCCTCGGCCTGCCGAACCCGCGCCTCGGCTGCACGTAGCCTGGCCTCGGCATCACGGAGAGCCTGTTGAGCGGCCTGGAAGCGAGCGCGCGCATCGGCGAGAACGCTCGCCGCTCGTCGAGCGGCCTCGTGCGCGACTGTGTCTGTCTCGGCTCGTCCTGACGTCGTTGTGGCGGGTTCGGTCGGCTTCGCCCGTGTCGGTCGCGACACCGGTGGCGTCGGCAGGGATGCGAGAAAGTCGAGTCCTCCAGCCTCCGGAATATCCGCGAGCGTGCCGCCGCGCAGCTGCTCGAAGCTCTCCGGCCGGCCGAGCACGGCGAGGACTGCATTCGTCAGCACGGCTGCGTCGATGCGGTGCCCGGCCCGCTCCGCAGCCTGCGCCGCCTGACTGGCGAACTCGCGCACCGCGCCTCGCAGCGTCGTGATCGCTGCGCGCACATCCCCGCCCGCAGCCTGCGCGTCGAGCGTCGCGGCGACTGCCCCGACGAGCGGATCGATTGCGCCCGGACCGTCCAGTGTCGCCAGATTGAGGGCCCACGCGGTCCGCGATGGCTTTCGAAGAGCCTTCACGGTCGCCGCTGACTCACGGTCCCCCGCGGAGCGCAGCTCCCTGGCCAGCGAATCGCGGCGGCGGACGAAGTCCTCGAGACGTCCGCCGTATACGCCGGCAATCGCACGCTCCAGCAGACCGCCGCTGTCGTCGGCTGCGCTCACCAGGCCGAACCGCCTGAATCCGCCCGCGGACCCGCGACTCTCTGCATCGCTTCGTCAGGATCATCGACCTCGAGCCACAACGACATTCCGACTCGGCTCATTTCGATCGAGCGGGAGCCAGGTGACGCGTGTAGTCGAGAATCGTCAGGTGCAGGTTTACCCGCTCGCCGATCTTGAAGCCGAAGGTCCCTGACGTAGCCGAGCCGGCCAGCGCAATCCGTGCGACCGCCGAATCGTTGACGAAGACCCGGATGGAGTCAGCAGATGCATTCACTCTCAGCCGGTTGGTGATGGTCCCCGCGCCCGCGTGCGGCTTGATGGCTGGATGATGTGTCCAGGGCATCAGGACCGTCGCCGTCCCCCGGCTGCTTCGGATCACG
>DASUSS010000028.1:0-11402 GCA_036374995.1 Longimicrobiales bacterium
CGATGAGCTTGCTGGAATCGGGCGCGCCCAGCAGCCGGCGGCGAGGCTTCGCCAGACTCGGGACGGCTCCCACGACGGCGAGCCCCATCCCGCGCGTGACCTGTTCCGCGTAGCGGAGCCGCGGATCGACGAGATCGAGCAGGATCGCCAGGCCTATGCCCAGGCCGAGACTGACCACCACGCCCATCGCGAGCAGCTTCACCCGCGGATCGGATATCGGCCGTGAAGGCGGCGTCGCGTGATCGAGCACCTGCAGATCGGGCACCGTCGCGTCCGTGGCCAGTCGCGTCGTTTCGAACCGCTGCCGGACGTCGACGTACAACCGCTCCGCAGAGCTCTGCTCGCGCTTCAGCTTCCACTCCTCGGCCACGCGGACGGGAATGTCCTCCATCTCCGCGCCCGCGGCCGCGATGAGACGGTCCAGATTCCGAAGCTGGGTGTCGATGTTCTCGATGACGCGCCCGGCGAGCTCCGGAATCGTCTGGTGCTCGAGCTGGTCGAGCCGCTCGCTGGCCTGTTGCACCTGCGCGTGCTCGTCCGTGAAGTTCTGGCGGAGGGCTCGGATGTTGGCCCGTTCCGTCGCCAGCACACCCAACGCCTGACTCAGCTCCGGCGACTGCTGAGCCGAGGGAATGAGGCTGAACGCGTCCACCGACAACGAGTCAACCTGAGCATGCTCCAGGGCGGCCCCGATTCGCGCCCGGTCCTGCTCCAGCGCATCCTTCTGCATCTTCATCTGCCAGTACGCGCTCGTCACCGCCCCCTGAGTTTCGGCGAGGCCGGGTGTCATGACGAGCGCCGCGCCCTCGCGCGGCAGCGTGATCGTCCGCGCACGGTACTCCTGGAGTGCCTGGTCGGCCTGCCGGAGGTTCGACTCCGCCCGTATCAGCTGCTGCTCCAGGAGGTCTCGCAGCTGCACGACCCGCGCGTTCTTCAGGTCCGTGGAGACACGGATGAACCGGTCCACGGTCGCGTTGACGACTGCTGCGGCGGCCTCCGGAGTGGCTGCCACGTAGCCGATCGAGATGAAGCTGCTGTTCTTCGGCAGACTGGGGCTGAGCTGGGTTCGCAGCTCCAGGGCAGCTTCGCGCGGTGACCGCACGCGGAAATCGACCGTGCGCCCCGCGGTCAGCGTGCGCCTTGTCGGCTGCCACACGAAGCCCCGGGAAGTCCCGATCGGATCGCCCGGCTTCGCAACCTCGATCCCCACGCCCTCTCCCGTGAGCAGCTCGACGCGATTGCCATCACGACTGACTCTGAGCCGATACTCCCCCGGCGCGTACGTGGAGTCCAGCGTGAATGTCCGGAATACGTCGACATCCTTCGCTGCGTGCTTCAGGTAAAGGCGTTCCGCCCACGCGACGTGGTCGAGGACCTCGAACGAGTTCAGAAGCGAGAGCCAGTCGATTCCGCCCAGCGGATCCGAGGTCTGGATCGGGCCCTGCGCCATGTCCTGACGTGACGTCGAGCCCAATATGACCGTCGCCTGAGCCCGGTACTTCAGCTCGACGAAACGGGCTGCGTACGCCCCCAGCGCCGTGCCAACCGCGACGAGCGCGATGATGATCCACTTACGTCGAAGCACTGCATGCAGATAGCGGCTCGCGTTGACGCCGCCCCCGGATTCCTCGTCAGCAGACCCAACCGCCGTCCCACTCCAGGCCGGGACCGCGGGGGCCGCCGGAGCGTGCGGGGCCGGCAGATTCTCGTGCTCGTTCATGGTCTTACGGACTCACCGACGCGTGTGAAGGCATGATCAGGTGCACGCAGGTCCGGGCAAGGTGCTTGCCGGGATGGAGTCGCGAACTCCTGCAACAGGTTACGCGATCCGCACGCACGCGGGAGTCGGATTCTGGTGCGCGGGTGCAACGTTGGGGGATTTCACGGTGTTGCACCGGTCCTACGGCGGGCGCCGGATGAGGCGTCAGCGATTGGATGCAAAAACGACGTTATTGACGCAACGGCAACGGTTTGCTTAATGTTGAGGCCGCGCCACAGCAGCCGGGTCCCGCCGTTGCAATGCCCCCGCGGAGCGGACCCGATCCTTCGATGAGCGGCCAGCCGGGCGCTGCGCAAAGGCACACATCGCCGGATCACGTCGCACCGTCGCGACCGGAGTCATGAGGGCTGAGGGTACCGCATGCTCGACACACACCATGGGAGGCGCATGCCGGCAGTGAGGGGCGTGACGCCACACACCAACAGCCGCAGCCGGACCGGACGGGAAAACGTGAACGCAACAGAATCGCTGTCGCTGACCGAGGACGTCAGGAAGTCGATCCGTGTCCTGATCGTGGACGACGAGCACACGCTGCGGGAGAGCTGTGCGAGCGTGCTGGGCGTGGAAGGCTTCGACGTGAGCGTGTGCGGCAAGGGCATGGACGCGCTGGTGATGCTGAAGCGTCGTCCGTTCGACATCGTGTTGCTGGACCTGCACATGTCGCAGGTGACGGGGATGCAGCTGCTGGAGACGTGTCTGGAGACGCACCCGGACACGGTCGCGATCATCATGACGGGCAACCCGAGCGTGGAGTCGAGCATCGAGGCGCTGCGCGCGGGTGCGTGGGACTACCTGCCGAAGCCCTTTGCTGCCAGCCACCTCCAGATTCTGATCGGGCGTGCGGCGCATGCGGTTCTGGTGGCGCGCGAGTCGCGGGCGCTGGAGAGCACGCTGGAGAAGAAGCACGGACACAGCGAGAAGGTGACGCTGCTGGGGACGTCGGTGGCGTTCCAGAAGGTGATCGCGCTGGCGCGGAAGGTGGCCGCGACGGACGCGTCGGTGTTCATCTCGGGCGAGAGCGGGACGGGCAAGGAGCAGATCGCGCAGTTCATCCATCATCACAGCCGGCGCAGCAGCCGTCAGCTGGTGGCGGTCAACTGTGCCGCGCTTCCGGAGGCGCTGCTCGAGACGGAGATGTTCGGTCACGTGCAGGGCGCGTTCACGGGCGCGGTGAAGGACAAGGCGGGCCTGCTGGAGGTGGCCAACGGCGGCACGCTGTTCCTCGACGAGATCACGGAGATGCCGCCGCCGCTCCAGGCGAAGCTGCTGCGCGTGATCCAGGATGGCGTGGTGCGCCGTCTGGGCAGCACGACGACGGATGCGGTGGTGAACGTGCGCTTCATCGCGGCCACCAACCGGAACATCCGGAACGGCGGAAACGAAGATGTGCTGCGTCAGGACCTGTTCTACCGGCTGTGCGTCGTGCCGATCCACATCCCGCCGCTGCGCGAGCGGCCGGCGGACATCCCCGTGCTGGCGCAGCACTTCCTGACGCGCTACTGGACGCAGCACCGCGAGGGCGGAGCGCCTGCGCCGGCGTTCACGCCGTCGGCGATGGAAGCGCTCCAGGGGCGGTCGTGGCCGGGCAACGTCCGCGAGCTGCAGAACGTGATCGAGCATTCGGTCGTGCTGCTCGAGCCCGGAACGGAGATCGGACCGGAGGATCTTCCGGACCTGAGCAACGGTGCACGCTCCACGGTCCCAAGGCCTTCCGCCGTCATGGACATGGACGATCTCGGTGATGAGAGCTATCATGGAGTCCGCGAAAAGGTTTTAATGCAGTTCGAGCTGGGCTATCTTACGTGGCTCGTGGCCCGAGCCGGCGGGAACATGTCGAAGGCGGCCAGGATCGCAGGCGTGGATCGGACCACGTTGTACCGGCTCATGGAGAAGCATGGACTCCAGCGCGACACAATCATCACGGCCAAGTAGCCGCGTGATCCCGCATCCAGCCGCTCGGACCGGGACGGGCAGCGACACAACTGACGAATCCGAAGTCCTGGACGAGGTCGGCCGACTCGCCGGCTCGCATCTGCGCGAGGCGGCCGCGCGGCTCCTCGCCTGCCCGCCCGCGGACCTGGTCGCGCTCGGAGAAGGCGTCCTCGCCGACCACATTCTCTGGATCGTCCGGGCCTCGCGCGGCACCGGCGCGGCGAGCAACGCCGAGGCGCACGGCGCCACTCTGGTGCTGCGCCGCCGCGTCGTCGATCTGCTCATGGCCGAGCTGCTCAGGGCCTGGTCCGTCGACCTGCCGCGCTCGCGGCACATGCTCGACGCGCTCGAGTCGCTCGAGGCCGCGCGTGCCGCGTGCCGGCCCGTGCTCGAGCAGTCGTTCGCCGCCGAGCTGGCGGATCGTGGCGGCCTGGGCCTCGTCGTCGAGGTCGCGCACGACATGCGGTCCCCGCTGACGTCCATCCTGTTCCTCTCCGAGATCCTGCACCGCGGCCAGAGCGGCGGGCTCAACGAGGTACAGAAGCGTCAGGTCGGCATCATCTACAGCGCTGCGCTCGGCCTCGTCGGCATGGCCAGCGACATGATCGAAGTCGCGCGCGGCGGCAAGCACCTCGCGAACTCGCAGCCGCAGCCGTTCTCCATCAACGAGCTGCTCGCGTCGATCGGTGATCTCGTCACGCCGACGGCGGAGGAGAAGGGGCTGGAGCTTCGCATCTCGACGCTGCCTTCCGCCCACCGGATGGGCCATCCGATCGCACTCAGCCGCGTGCTGCTCAATCTCACGACGAATGCGCTGAAGTTCACTCACGAGGGCGCGGTCGAGCTGTCCGCGTCCGCCGTGGACGCGAACGTCGTGGAGTTCGCCGTCCGCGATTCCGGTCCCGGCATCGCGGCCGATGCCATGGAGACGCTCTACCAGCCCTTCCGCCGCGAGCCGAAGCGCCAGACCGGTTATTCCTTCTCCGGCACCGGTCTCGGTCTCGCCATCTGCCGCCGGCTGGTCTCCGCGCTCGGCGCCGAGCTCGAGCTCGAGACGCGCGAGGGCAGTGGCACCCGTTTCTCCTTCCGCCTCGATCTGCCTCCGGCACGCACGCTGTAGCGTCATCGCTACGGTGCTGCCCACGTGTGGGCGGTACCCCACAACAGTCGCCACAGTGCTACGCCGCCGAGCGTGTGAGCCCATGCGGTGAAGCACGCGTATCTGCAATGCCTTCAATGAATTGGAGGCACCCTCGTCGTACGTTCCCCGTTGTGCACGGCCCATGCTCCACCGCGACGCATCGACTCATGTCCGGTTGGGCCTGACACGCCCGCCTCTGCTTCACCCCTGGAGTCAAGCTGAATGCTCGGTACGGCGAAGAGAATGTCCAGTCCGGCCACTGATATGGTTGCGGGCGAGCGCACGTGGGCCGGGCGGCCCGGGCTCGTTCTGATCCGTCCATCCACGCGAACGGACCGCTCCGTACGGTCGCGGCGCCTGCTGAACGTGGCGATTGCTGCCGTGTCGCTCGTGCTGCTGCTGCCGGTGATGCTGGTGATCGCGGTGGCGATCAAGCTGACGTCGCGCGGGCCGGTGCTGTACTCGCAGACGCGGGTCGGCATCGATCGACGCAAGGGCAGCGGCGGCAACTGGCGCCGGACCGTCGATTACGGCGGCCGACTGTTCACGATCTACAAGTTCCGCACGATGTACGTGGAGGAGATGGCATCGGAGCAGTGGGCGCAGCCGGGGGACAGCCGCGTGACGCGGGTCGGACGGTTCCTGCGGACGTACCGTCTGGACGAGCTGCCCCAGCTGATCAACGTGCTGAAGGGCGACATGAACATCGTGGGTCCGCGGCCGGAGCAGCCGAGGATCTTCCTGGAGCTGCGGCAGGTCATCGATCGATACAACGAGCGCCAGCGCGTGCTGCCCGGCATCACCGGCTGGGCCCAGATCAACCAGTCCTACGATCAGACGATCGACGATGTACGGCGCAAGATCGAATATGATCTGGATTACGCGCGCAACACGTCGGCGGCGCGCGACATCGAGATCATGCTGCGGACGCTGCCCGTAGTGCTGTTCGGCAAGGGCGGCTGGTAGCGTGCGCACGGTCACGCTCGACCGCGGACCGACGCCGGCAGCCGCCATTGGGATTCAACGGATCCGAAGCTCGCACATCGCGATTGCCGTCACGGGCGTCGCGTTCCTCGCGCTGTTCTGGCAACCGATCTCTACGCTGGTGCGCGACTGGCTGCACGATCCGGAGGCGGGTCACGGGCTGCTGCTCGCGCCGCTCGCCGGCTGGCTCGCGTGGAAGCGCGGCATCGCTCCCACGGCCCGCGCGCAGCCGCTGCTCGGGCTGGCGATCCTGATCGGCGCCGTCCTGCTCCGCTACGTGTCCGGCCTCGCCGCCGAGCTGTTCACGCTGCGGGTCTCGCTGATGATGGCCGCGGCGGGCCTGATCGTGTTCCGCTACGGCGTTCGTCAGCTCGTGCACTGGTGGCTGCCCGCGTCGCTGCTGGTGCTGTCGATTCCGCTGCCCTCGGTGGTGGTCGGTACGCTCGCGCTGCCGCTCCAGTTCAAGGCGTCGCAGATCGGAGCGGCCCTGCTCGAGGCGCGCCACGTGCCCGTGAACCTGCAGGGCAACGTGCTCCAGATCCCCGGGCAGACGCTGTTCGTGACCGAGGCGTGCAGCGGCCTGCGTTCGCTGTCCGCACTGATCTCGCTCGGCGTCCTCGTCGGCGGGCTCTGGCTGCGGTATCCGGTCGCGCGCTCGGTGCTGCTGCTGCTGACTCTGCCCGTCGCCGTGCTGCTCAACGGTATCCGCGTCTTCCTCACCGGATTCCTCGTGTTCTTCGTGGATCCCGCGCTCGGCAGGGGCTTCATGCACGTCACGGAGGGCTGGATCATCTTCGTCGTCGCGTTCCTCATCCTCGGCTTCATTGCCTGGGGCCTGCTGCACATCGAGCAGCTCTATGCGCGGCTGCGCGCGAGGACCGCATGAGCCCTTGGTGGCCGGCGAGCGTTCTCGCCATCGGCATCGGTCTCACGACGGTCGGCGTGAAGCCGCAGATCAGCGTCCCGCTGGAGGCCGACCTGGGCACCGTCATCGCCGATGACTACGACGGCTGGGCGGGCCGCAACTACGAGGTCTCGGACGCCGAGCAGCGCGTCGCCGGAATGGATGAGTACGTCTTCCGCATCTACGCGCCCCGCGATGCCGCGCCGGAGACTGCGGCGGCGGCGGCGTTCTCCGTGTACGTCGGCTACTACCGCCGGCAGGCGCAGGGCCGGACGATCCACTCGCCGAAGAACTGCCTTCCCGGCGGCGGCTGGGAGCCGCTCGTGGCGAGCCGGCGCACGATCGAGACCGTGCACGGCTCCGTGCCGGTGAATCACTACCTGATCGGCAATGCCACGCATCAGGCCGTCGTTCTCTACTGGTATCAGGGCCGCGGTCGTGTCGCGGCCAACGAATACGCCGTGAAGTGGGAGCTGCTGCGCGACCAGGCGCTGCTCGGTCGAAGCGACGAGGCGCTGGTCCGGGTCTTCGTGCCGGTCACCAGCACGGTCGAGGCGGCAACGGCACAGGCCGAACGCGTGGCGCGCCAGCTCGTGCTCGACGTCGAGCAGGCGCTGCCACCACGGCAACTGCGGACGTGACCGCCTGCTCGCAGGCGTGACCGAGGATGCACGCGTGCTTCGGCACGCTCAGGGCTGCGGGGCGGGCTGCCTCGTGGAGCGACCGGAACTGGCCAGCCGGTCGGGAAATCCCAAACCACGTGGGAAGGAGCATCTATGATTGGAAACAGCAGGGCTAGGCCGCCGCTCTTCGCGGCGGGAGTTCTAGCAGGCCTGCTGGCCCTTGCGGGGGTGCAGCAGGCCAACGCGCAGTCGGTGTACTTCTCCGGATATACCCAGGGTTGTTTCGGGTTGGGCTGCACGCCCACCGGAGGGGTGAGCACGAACCAGGCGCTGAATTACTCGCCGAGTTCGGGCTTCAACGTGACGACCGTGAACGGATTCGGGTCGATCGGCGGCCCGATCAACAACTTCGGCCGGTTCAGTCTCGGTACGTTCGGGAGCTACACCGGTCAGGCGTTCACGCTGCTCATCACGTTCATCGACCCCGCGGCGAACAACAACGTGTTCGCTGCGAGTCTCACAGGATCCGTCAGAAGCACCACCTCCGGCGGCGTGTTCATCGATTTCGATAACACGAAGCAGTGGTGGGGGTCGACTCCGAGCGACCGGAGGTACTCCGTTCAGGTGAACGACCTCTCCGTTCATCCTGGCGAGAATCTCGCAGTGAGCGGCAACGTCACGGCGACTCCCGAGCCGATCTCGATGCTGCTCGTCGGGACCGGGCTCGCGGGTCTCGGAGTTGCGCGCCGGCGCCGCACACAGGTCGGCAAGGCCGATCTCATCTGATCCACTACAATCCCGCGAGTGGCCGTACCGGCGCCGGACGGTCGGACGGCCACTCGCCGGGCTACTCCCCGGCTCATTATTCATGCAATATTCGTCGATCCGATACTTCAACCGGCAGGATAGATGATGTCACAGGGCCAGGGCGGCCCCGCCGCCGTCATTCAGAAGTTCGCAGTCTCGATCTACCTGGTCGCCCTCCTCTGCATGCTGGCGCCGCCGCTCGATCTCGCATTCAGCCTTCCCTCGATCGACGTGAGCAACGTCCGCTGGCGTTTCGGCGCAATAGGACTCGTGACCGGCGCAGCCGTCCTGCCGCTCGTCGGTCTGCTGCTCGCTCTGATCACTGCGGTCGCGAGCGGGCACCGCTGGATGTATCGGATCTTCGCCGGTCTGGGCGTTCTCGGTGCACTGCTGCTCACGGCCGCCCTCGGACTCTTCGCACTCGACTCACTCCAGGTCCGGGGTAGCGTGACCCCGAACGCGCTGCGCCGATTCGACCTCACCGTGGCGAAGGCGGCCATCACGCAGGTTGCACAGATCGTGATCCTGGGCGTGGTGCTGTGGACGAGCATGCGCGCGGCGCGCAGGAGCGGGCGAGTCGCGAAAGCGTCGGCACCGAGCGAGGGGTTGGTCTTTTCCTCCACTGCCGAAAGGGCCACGCGCTAGCTCCCAACCTGCGTGGAGATGGCGGATGCGCATGACGCGTGGCTCATCGCAGGCGTTGAATCCGTCCACCGGCACTGCCGATGGCGCGAACGTGCCCCGCGCTGCTCCGGACACGTATCGGTGGGCGCTACTCCTGCTGCTCGCAGCCGTGGCGCTGTGGTACGTCCTGACGCTGCGACCGGGCCATTCGTGGAACGACGATTTCGCACTCTACGTTCTGCATGCGCGCAACATCGTCGAGGCCCGGGCGTACGGTGACACGGGCTACATTTACAATCCGGCCGTGCCCTATCACAGCCCTCAGACGTATCCACCCGGATTCCCGCTGCTGCTGGCGCCGATCTACGCGCTCTTCGGCGCGAATCTGTTTGCGCTGCGGATGGTCGTCGTCGCGTCTCTGGTCGGGGTGGTCGGTGCATTCGCGGTCCTGGTGCGTCCGGCGCTGCCGCGACACCTGGTCCTGATCGGAGCGGCGCTCGTCGGATTCCAGCCGTTCTTCGTGCGCTTCAAGAACCTGCTCGTGCCGGACTTCACGTTCCTCCTGTTCCTGCTGCTCACGCTCCACCTGATCCGCGGCCTGGACGAAGCGCATCCGGATGCGAAGCGGTTGACTGCACGCGCGCTCCTTGCCGGCGCGTTCGTGTATTGCGCAGTGTCTCTGCGCGTGGCGGGGATCGCCCTCTTCGGCGCCGTGGTGCTTTACCAGCTGATGCGGTGGCGTCGCCCGAGCCGTGCCATGGTGGTCTGCGTGGCGACTGCACTCGTCCTGTCGGCCGCCCAGTTCCTGATCCTGCCGTCCGGGTCCGGGTACACGAGGCAACTGGCAGATGCGGGTGGCAGTGAGCTCGCGCCCGAAAGACAGGAGGACGGGCCGCGCGTCGATCCCGAGAACAGCGGGTCTGTGGACACCGGCCCGTCTGCTGAGGATCTGCGGCCGGTCATGAACGCCTTGGAGCGTCAGCTGGCCAAGGTCCGAACCTTCGCGATCGCGACCAATGTCCTGTGGGTTCCGAGCGGGGAATTGTACGCTCCGCAACTGAGTGGTGGCGGGAGAGTGCTGGTCGGGTTGCTCATCCTCGTGTCGCTCGCACTTGCATTCACGGGGTTTGCCGTGAAGCTGAGGAGTGCGTCGATCGTGGAGGCATTCGTGCTCGCCTACGCCGGCATGATCTTCGTGTGGGGCTTCATCAATCCGCGCTATCTCATTCCGCTCATACCGCTGCTCTTCTATTATGCCATCGTCGGGGTTCATCGTCTGACGCAACGGAGCGGTCGGCCGTGGAGCGCGTTCGCGCCGGTGCTCGGTGGGATCTTGGCCACTCTGTACGTGGTGAATCTGGCGCGCGTCGATCGCAGTCCCTACCCCACCGGCGTCACCAGTGCCGACGCACGGGACATCTTTCGTTACGTCGGTCGCTGCACGCCGTCCGATGCGCGCTTCATCTCGCACCGGCCGCGGACGATCGCCCTGTACGGTGACCGCGCCGCCACCAGCGTGTCGGTGCGCCTGCTGGAGGACCAGCCGCGTTACCAGCGCGTCATTCGAGATCTGCGCGTCGACTACGTACTGGCAACCCGCAATTCACTGCTCGATGAGGTCTCGGCCCGATCGCCGGATTTCACCCGCACGTATCAGAACGAACGCTACGCCATCTACCGCAGGGCGGGCTCGGCCGTACCGGCGGCACTCCCCGCCGATTGCTCCGGCTGAAACACTCCTCTTACGCGATGCGTTGGGCCCCCCTCGACAGACGGGGCGTGCGGATCAGCCCGTGCGGCCGGCCGTCGCGTGTACTGCCGTTCGCCGCGTCGGCTCCCACGTCGCCATCCGGTCCCCCCGAAGCGCGTCTATGGTCGCATGCAGGGCCGCGACGTTGCCGGCGAGCAGATATGCCGCCAGCGTGACTGCGGAGGCGCGGGGCTGCTCCCGCGCCGCGAGCCAGGCAAGGGAACATCCGAGGAGGCCGACGAGGCACGCTGCGGTGCCCCACGCCGCCCACGGCGTCGTCGGGCTGAGCAGCGCCAGTCCGGCGAGGAATCCGACGCCCGACCACGGCACGGCCCACCGGCAGATCTTGTGGCTGAACAGCATCCAGGCGAACCAGCCATACCGCACCGGGTTCAGCAGGTGCCGCATGTGATGCATCGTCTGCATACCGCGGCTCATCGTCCGTACCTTCCGCCGGTACTCCCGCGCCAGCGACGTCGTTCGCGGCACAAAACACACGGCCGCGTCCACCGACACTGCACGGTATCCGTGTCGGGCCGCGATCATCGCCGCGGCAAAGTCACGGCTCAGCCACTCCGGCAGAGGCACACGGTGCAGGTGGCTGCGGATCGCGTAAAAGCAGCCGGACGCCCCGACGATTCCCGCCACCCGCGTCTCGAGCGATCGCACCCGCATCTCATAGCCGACGTACCCTGCCTCGCCCGCGTTCGCCCTTCCGCCTTCACGCGCCACGCTCACGTCGCGTCCCGATGCCGCGCCGATCGACGGATCGCTGAACACCGCGATCAGCCGCTTCAGCGCCGATGGCTCGATCCGTATCGACGCGTCCGTGTTCACCACGATCTCGCCCCGCAGCA
>DASUSS010000029.1:0-20240 GCA_036374995.1 Longimicrobiales bacterium
CCGCGTGCGCCTGCATGGCCGGCTGCATGTGCGGCATTGCCGTCTCCCGGTTCCGCTCCCGCAGCGCCTCCAGCCGCGTCCTCTGGTCGGCGGCAAGGCCGAGCGAATCGGCCAGGTGCAGCACCAGATCCGGGTGCGCACCCCCCATCATCGCCAGACATTGCTGCACGTTCGCCTGACCCATCTGTACCGGCGGATCCTGCGCCGCCACGGGTGCACCGAACAGCAACACCGCCGCTGCCGCGATCGTCCACGCTCTCATCGCTGCCTCCTCGAACTCGTGTCTGCATGCACGCGCGCGTGTACCGCACACCGGCGTACGCTCGACGGTACACGCACGAGGCGGACCATACGCGCGCCATGGCCCACTGCCGGCGCTGCGCGCTGCGGCACGCATGGCCTAGGGCCGTCCGACGGCTGCGTGCAGTGCATCGCGCAGGGCGGTCGCATCGCCGTCATCGTTGTAGACGTTCGGCGCCACGCGCAGCGCAGTGCCGCGCAGTGATGCGAATACGTTGCGTTCCCGGAGCGCCGCGCCGAGCGCGGGGAGGTCCACACCGGACGGCGCGCGCAGCCCGAACAGGTGCGCGCCGCGCCACTCCGGCGACTCCACCGCGAAACCGAGCGCGGCCGCCTCGTGGAGCACGCGCCCGAACACGCGGTCGCAGTATTCCTGGATCCCGTGTGCGCCCCACTCGAGCACCAGTCGCATCGATTCGATCGCCATCGGCAGCAGGATGAAGTTGCTGCGCTCGCCGACATCGAAGCGAGCCGCACCGGACTGGTACGTGTCGCGGTAGTCGATGAGGTGCTGGAAGTCCTCGCTGTGCTCGCGCCCGATCCACGTCTCCTCGAGCGGCACGCCGCCGTCGAACCGCTCGCCGTACCAGGCGAAGCCGATGCCGTAGGGGCCGAGCAGCCACTTGTAGGCGGCGCAGATCACCGCGTCCGGCCGGATCCGGTCGAGATCGAACGGCAGCGCACCGATGCTCTGTGTGCCGTCGATGATGAACGCGGCGCCGGCCTCGCGCGCGCGCTCGCCGATCCGCTCCAGGTCGAACCGCGTGCCATCCGTCCAGTGCACGTGCGGCAGCGCAACGATCGCACAGCGCTCGTCGACCGCGTCGAGCAGCGCGGCCGTCCACGACTCGCCCCGTGCACTATCGGATCCCGGCCCGATCACGCGCAGCTCCGCGCCGCTCGTCGCCGCGAGACGGCGCCACGCATACACATTGCTCGGAAACTGCTCGGCCGCGATCACGATCGTGTCGCCGGCCGCACAGCGGATGTTGCGCGCTACGGTCGCCGTGCCGTACGAGACCGACGGCACGATCGCGACGCGCGCAGCATCGGCTGCACCGATCACGCGCGCGAACAGCGCGCGGGCCTCGTCGCTGTCGCGAAAGAAGTCCGCCGGCTCGATCGACGTCGGCACGGCCTTCGCCCGGACGCCCGCGACGCCGGCCTCCTGCGTCCGGAGCGGGAGCGGGCCCATATAGGCGCAGTTGAGGTAGTGGATGTCGCGCGGCAGCGCGAAATCGGCACGGCGGCAGTCCAGCGGCGGAACCGTGCTCGGGACGGCTCCCTGCGATCGATAGTCTGGCGCACTCACGCCTGAGGCTACCACTCTCGCGGACGCGTCGCCACGGCCCGGACCACCGTGACGATTCCCGGCCTCCGGCGTCGCGCGCCGCACCTCCTGCCCACTCTGAGTCAGGCTGCCCCATCGCCCTGCCCGCGCCCGCGATCCGGGAGCGTCCGGGGGTACCCACGAGATGTCATAACTCACGATATGACAGTAAGTTGCGGCAGGTCTGCCAGGGGTGGCGGCAGGCGGCGCGGAACTCGCCAAGTCGTAGGGCGCAGCGGTGCGCCGCCTGAGGCAGGCGCGCCTGGCGGCAACCCGCGCCGAGGTGGTTATGCGTAGCACGATCCGGGTCGCGCGACCGGCAGGTGCAGTACGGTCGCGCTTTACGGACGAGGGAGAGGGCGCCGAGCCGATGGCGCGGCTGCGGGCGTGCCGGATGGAGGATCTGCTGGGCCGCGCGCCGGTGGAGCTGATGCTGCCGGAGCTGGCGCTGGACCTGGCGGGGCGGCGGGTACTGATCACGGGGGCGGCCGGGTCGATCGGATCGGAGCTGGCTCGCCAGGTCGCGCGTCACCATCCGGGGAACCTGGTGCTGTTCGACCGGGATGAGACGCAGCTGTTCTACCTGGAGCTGGAGCTGGAGGCGGCGCACCCGGATCTGAGACTGACGGCGGTGATCGGCGACATCACGGATCGGGTGGCGGTCGCGCGGGCATTCCAGCGCTACCGTCCGGCGCGCGTGTTCCATGCGGCCGCGTACAAGCACGTGCCGATGATGGAGACGAACGCGCGGGAGGCGCTGCGCAACAACGTGATCGGCGCGTATCACGTGGCGTCGGTGAGCGGTGCGTACGGCGCGGAGAAGTTCGTGCTGATGAGCACGGACAAGGCGGTGCGTCCGTGCAGCGTGATGGGCGCGAGCAAGCGGCTGGCGGAGCTGGCGGTCCTGGGTCTCCAGGACGCGTATCCGGACACGGCGTACTGCGGCGTGCGCTTCGGCAACGTTCTGGGGAGCCGGGGCAGCGTGCTGCCGATCTTCCTGCGGCAGGTCGAGGCGGACCTGCCGCTCACGGTGACGCACCCGGACGTGACGCGCTACTTCATGACGATCCCGGAGGCGGTGCAGCTGATTCTCCAGGCGACGCTGCTGCCGGCGATCCGGGGGAACCTCGCGATGCTGGAGATGGGCGAGCCGGTGCGGATCGTGGAGCTCGCGCAGAACTTCCTCCGGCTGATCGGGCGCGAGAACGGGAACGGTCACGGCATCGTGTTCACCGGCCTGCGTCCGGGCGAGCGACTGCACGAGGAGCTGGTCGCGCCGGACGAGGCGACGCTGGCGACGAGTGTACCGAAGGTGCGGCTGCTGATGACGCCGCGGACGCTGAACGGCAGCGGCGGCATCGGCCGCCTGATGCCGCGGTGGACGCGGCTGATCGAGGCCGGCGCCGAAGCCGAAGTGCTGACGTACCTGCGGAAGCATTTTCCGGAGCTGCGCTTCGCGGCGTCCTGCTGCGAGATCGGGCCCGCACCCGCGGACGAGGCGGCAGCGCGCAGCGCGCAGCCCGGCAGCGCGTCGCTCGTCGCGGGCGTCTCCGCGGGTGTGTCATGAGCGATGCGACCGCCGCGCCTCTGACCCGGCCGGCGCCGCCGCTCCGCCTCTCGCTGAACGCGTCCGCGACGGCGGTCGGGAACGTCGTGTACGCCGGCTGCCAGTGGGCGCTGATCGTGCTGCTCGCCCGGCTCGGCGAGCCGGCGCTCGTGGGGCAGTTTGCGCTGGGCATCGCGGTGAGCGGCCCGATCCTGCTGCTCGCGAGCCTTCAGCTCCGCGCCGTCCAGGTCACGGATGCGGCGCACAGCAACCACTTCTCCGAGTACCTCGCGCTGCGACTCGGCACATCGCTCGCCGCGCTCCTCCTCATCTGCGGTGCTGCGCTCCTGATCGGCGATGGCACGACGGCGACCGCCGTCATCATGCTCGTCGGCACGGTCCGCGTGATCGAGTCGCTGAGCGATGTGTACCGCGGCCGCATGAATCAGGCGGAACGGATGGAACGGGTGGCCGCATCCATGATCCTGCGCGGTGTCGCGGCCGTGACCGCGTTCGCGCTCGCCCTCCTCCTCGGCGCCGGATTGACCGGCGCACTCGTGGCCGTGATCGCGACCGATCTGCTGGTCTGGCGGCTCTGGGACGTGCGCAACGTGAAGTGGCTGTGCGGCGCGGACCGCTCGCGCGGGCTCGGCGCACTGTTCGGCGTCGAGCCGCGATTCGAGCGGGACACGCTGATCCGGCTCGCACGCACTGCGCTGCCGCTGGGCGTCGTGGCACTGCTGCTCTCGCTCAACTCGTACGCGCCGCAGTACGCGGTCCGGCTCGCGGGCGGCGAAGCCGCGCTCGGCATTTTCGCGGCCGTGCTGATCACCGCCATGGCCAGCATCATGCTGATCGGCGCGCTCGGCATGTCGGCGAGCCCGCGGCTCGCGCGGCTGTACGAGAGCGGTGATGCGAGGGCGTTCCGCGCGCTGCACGGCAGGCTGCTGCGCTTCGCGGCCGTTGTGGGCGTGGCCGGGATCGCGGGTGCGGCGCTGCTGGGCAGGCCGTTCCTCCACATCGCCTACGGCCCCGAGTACGCCGAGCACGCGAGCCTGCTCATCGTGCTGTGCGCCGTCGCCGGCCTCAGCCACATCGTTTCGGTCCAGGGCTACGCCGTGACGGCCGCGCGCCGATTCCGTCCACAGCTGCCGGTCGCGCTGCTCGTGGCCGCCGCGACATCGATCTGCGCGTTCACGCTCGTCCCGCCCTACGGCCTGCACGGCGCGGCCGCGGCGATGGCGGCGGGCGCACTCGTGCAGGGCGCGGGGTACACGGTGCTGCTGCGGCGCGCGCTGCGGCAGCTGGATGTCACCGCGCACGGGGCGTCCCATGCGTACGCATGACGTGCCTCGCGTTCTCCACGTGCTGCATGCGCTGAATCGCGGCGGCGTGGAGAAGTGGCTGCTCGACGTGCTGCGCAGCACGCCGCCGGGATCGTGGTCCACCGAGTTCCTGGTGCACACCACGGAGCCGGCCGCGTACGACGCGCAGGCGCGCGCGCTGGGTGCGGTCCTGCGCGTCGGCCCGGATACGAGGCAGCCACTCCGCTACGTGTCCCGCCTGCGGCAGCTGCTTCTCGAGCACGGTCCGTACGACGTCGTTCACAGCCACCTGCACCTCTTCTCCGGGTTCGTCCTGCGCGCAGCGCATCGGGCCGGCGTGCCCGTGCGGATTGCACAGAGCAACACCACGGAGCCGGTGTCGGGCGCCGGGCGCACGATGTACGCAGCGCTCATGCGTCACTGGATCCGGCAGCACGCCACGCACCGCATGGGGATCTCGGCCCAGTCCGCGGCGGCGCTGTTCGGAGCGGACTGGCGGACGCAGCCGCACACCGGGATCCTGCACTGCACGCTCGACTTCTCCGCGTACGCCAGGCTCGCGCCGCGCGCTGCGCTCAGGCAGGAGCTCGGTCTGCCCGGCGACCGCATCATCATCGGCCACGTCGGCCGCCTGGATCCGGTCAAGAACCACCGCTTCCTGGTGGAAGCGTTCGCCGAGCTCGTCCGGCTCGGCGTGGATGCGCAACTGCTGCTGGTCGGCACGGGGCCGCTGGAGTCCGCGGTGCGTCGTCACGTCGATGCGCTCGGACTCACACCGCGCTGCACGTTTGCCGGCGGCACGGATCACGTCGCGCCGTTCTTCGGCGCGATGGACCTGATGCTGTTCCCCTCCGTCTACGAGGGTCTGGCGCTCGCGCCACTCGAGGCGCAGGCGGCGGACGTGCCGGTGCTCGCGTCGCACGCCGTGCCGCCGGAGGCCGAAGTGGTCCGGGAGCGGCTGCATCGGCTGCCGCTCGAAGCGGGGCCCGGCGCGTGGGCCCGGGTCGCGCGGCAGATCCTCGCAACAGCGCGCCTGCCCGACCGTGCGGCGGCCGCAGGCGCGCTCCAGGCGAGCCGGTTCGGTGTGGCGCAGTCGATCGAGCACATGGCCCGGCTCTACGGCGCCACGCTGCCCGACACTGCGCCGCCGCCGCGCGCTGCGCCGCCGCCCCCTTCGCGACTGCGCGAGGCGGTACCATGACGAGCGCCACGCACGTGCTGCCCGCGCGCACGACCGCGCCGAATCTGCCCGGCATCGAGACGGTGATCGCCGCGGCCGGCGCGCTCCTCGTCGCGCTGGGGTTCGCTGCGACCACTCCGGCAGCGCTCCACTGGTTCGTCCTGCCGATCATCGTGTGCGCCGCGCTGGTGGGCGGCGATGCGATACGCTGGCTGCGCGGATCGCTCGGCGCGTTCGATCCGGCGGGCGTGATCGGGCTGCTGGGCATCCAGCTGTTCTTCATCGCACCGCTGCTCCACGTGCGCTGGGACTACTGGATGCGGTACGTGCAGCCGCCGCCGGACTGGCGCGACTGGCTCGGTGCAATGGCCATCCTCAACTGCATCGGGCTGCTCGCCTACCGCATCGGCCGGGCGTGGGTCGCGCGAGGGTCGCAGCCGCTCCGGCGCGTGCGCGTGCTCGATCCGCAGCGGCTCTGGGTGCTGCTGCCGCTCGCGCTGATCGCCGCAGCCGCAGCGCAGTACTGGGTCTACAGCCGATACGGCGGACTGCTCGGCTTCGTGCGCGCCTACGAGACACCCGGTGACTCGTTCCAGGGGATGGGCATCGTGTTCCTCGTGTCGGAGAGCTTCCCGATCCTCGCGTTCATCGGCTTCGCCGTTCTGGCCACACGCCGTCCGGGACTCTCGTCGTGGTGGGTGCTCGCGCTCGTACTGCTCGCGTTCTTCGCGCTCAAGCTGCTGTTCGGCGGACTGCGCGGCAGTCGCAGCAACACGGTGTGGGGGCTGTTCTGGGCCCTCGGCATCATCCACCTGTGGATCCGACCCATGCCGCGACGCCTGCTGCTCGCGGGCGTGCCCGTGCTCGCGGCATTCATGTTCGGCTACGGCCTGTACAAGGCCGCGGGGCTCGAGGGCGTCGCGGCGATCGCGCGGCCCGCGCGCGCGATCGAGATCGCGACCCGGTCGGGACGCACACTCCACGCGACCATGCTCGGGGACCTCGGGCGCAGCGACGTGCAGGCGTACGTGCTCTACCGCATCCAGACCGACGCCGCGCAGGACCTCGCCTGGGGCCGGACCTACATCGGCGGTGCTGCCATCCTGATCCCCCGCTCCGTCTACCCGGACCGTCCACCGACGAAGGTGAAGGATGGTACCGATGTGACGTACGGCGCCGGCACGTACGACACGGGCCGCGTGTCGACCCGCGTGTACGGGCTCGCGGGTGAAGCGATGCTGAACGTCGGTGCGGCGGGCGTCCCGGTGGTCTTCCTGCTGTGGGGCATGCTCGTCGGCGTGATCCGACGGATGTACTACGGCCTCGCGCAGCTCGATGCGCGCCGGCTGATGCTGCCGCTCCTCGTGAACCTGGCGGTCATTGCACTGATCGGTGACTCCGACAACATCGTGTTCTTCCTCGCGAAGGAAGCCACGCTGCCGTTCGTCGTGCTGCTGCTCTGCACGCGCTCGATGCGTCGCGAGGAGGGCGGCCCTGCGGAGCAGGCCGCATGGACCTGACCCTGTTCACGGAAGACCGCTACACGCTCGGGACGAGCGGGGCGATCCTCACGAGCAGCGGCGCGCCCGCGGGCCCGTCGTGGACACGCTACCTCGATGTGTTCGACCACATCACCGTCGCCGCCCGCATCGCCGCACCGTCCGGCGGACGGCAGTTCGACGGTGGACCCGGCGTGACGTTCCACCGCGTGCCGTGGTATGTCGGGCCGAAGCAGTACCTGCGGCGGCTGCCGGCGATCCGGCGCGCCATCCACTCTGCCTGCGAGGCCGATACCGCGTTCATCCTGCGCGTGCCCGGCCGGCTGTCGACGATGGCCGGACATGCGCTGCGGCGCACGCGCAGGCCGTACGGCATCGAGGTGGTCGGGGATCCGGCCGACGTATTCGCACCCGGCGTCGTCGATCATCCGCTCCGGTCGTTCTTCCGTCGCAGATTCACCGGCGATCTCAGGCGGCTCGCGCTGCACGCCTCGGCCGCCGCGTACGTGACCGAGACCGCACTCCAGGAGCGGTATCCCTGCCCATCGTTCCGGATCGGCGTGTCCGACGTCCGGCTCGCCGCCGATGCACTGGTCGACGAGCCCATCCCGTCGCGCGCCGGGCAGCGATCGTTCCGGATCGTGACGGTCGGCTCGCTGGCGCAGCTCTACAAGGGAGCGGACGTGCTGCTCGCCGCGGTCGCGGAATGCGTGCAGCGCGGACTCGACGTGACCGCGGTCATCGTCGGAGGCGGTCGATTCCGTGCGCGGCTCCGGACCGAGGCGGAAGCGCTCGGGCTGGGCGAACGGGTCCGCTTCACGGGCGAGCTGCCTGCGGGCGCGGCCGTACGCGCGGAGCTGGACGCAGCCGACCTGTTCGTGCTGCCATCACGCGCGGAGGGCTTGCCGCGCGCGCTGATCGAGGCGATGGCCCGCGGCCTTCCCTGCCTCGCGTCCCGCGTGGGCGGCATTCCCGAGCTGCTGCCGGAGGAGGACCTGCTGCCGGTGGGCGACAGCCGTGCGCTCGCGCGCCGCATCGAAGCCGTCCTGACCAGCCCCGCGCGACGCGACGCGATGGCAACGCGCAACCTCGCCCGCGCCCGGGACTTCACCGAGTCGCTGCTGCTCGACCGTCGCAGAAGGTTTCATGAGGAAGTGCTGCGGCGGACGCTGCGCTCGCGCCCGCCGCACCCGCATCACACGTCCGTCGCGCCGTACGCCTTGTAGTGGTAGGAGTACTTCTGGCCGTACTGCGGCAGCTTCGCGTCCGGATCGTTGAGCACGGCACCGACGATGTTCCCGCCCACACTCGTGATCAGCTGCACCGCGTGCTGCGCGGCCGCGCGATCGGTCTCGCCGGCGCGTACGACCAGCAATGCGCCATCGACCATGGTGGACAGGATGGCGGCATCGGCCGCAACCGCGACCGGCGACGAGTCGACGATCACGAGGTCGAACTCTCCCGCGAGCTGGGCGAGCAGCGCGCGCACCTGATCCTGACCGAGCAGCTCCGCGGGGTTGGGCGGCAGCGTGCCGGCCGTGAGCAGGAACAGGTTCTCGACGCGCGTCTGCCGGATGGTATCCGCCAGATTCTCCTGCCCGAGCACGACCTGCGTGAGGCCGGGTGCCTGCGGCGTCGCGAACGCGCGGTGCAGCGTCGGCCGGCGCAGGTCGGCATCGATCAGCAATACGCGCAGTCCCTGGTTCGCGAACGTCACGCCTAGGTTCGCGCTGACCGTGCTCTTGCCATCACCGGATGACGCGCTGGTAATGAGCAGCCGGCGCATGTGCTGGAGCGTCTGTGCGAAGATGAGGCTCGTGCGCAGCTTGCGATACGCTTCCGCGCCCGTCGAGTGACTGTCGGCTACGGTCGGCGGCAGCACGTGGCCGTGCGTCTGCGCGCCGAATCCCGGCAGGCGCAGCTTGCCGTTGCCGGTCGTGGGCATCATGCGCGGGATCACTGCGAGGCCCGGCACACCGAGCGTGCCCTCGAGCTCGTCGGGCGCGCGGATCGATGTGTTCATCTGCTCGGCGGCGAACGCGGCACCACTCGCGACGAGCAGTCCGACCAGCAGGCCGAGCGCGAGCTTGAACGTGCTGCGAGCCGGGATCGGCTTGAGCGGCAGCGAGGCGTAATCCAGCACTTCGACCTGACCGCCCTCGACGGCTTCCGAGATGCGCGCCTTCTGGTACTCGACACGCAGCTGATCCGCCATTCTGCGGATGGTCTCCACGTTCTGGACGTAGCGCACTTCCTCCGCCTCCGCATCGGGCAGCTCCTGCATGGCGGCGGTGCTGCGCTCGCGCAGCCCGACGAGTGCGGCTATGCGCGCGTCCAGCGCGTCCACGTGGCCGCGCAGCGCGTCGGCCAGCTTGCCGCGCGTAACGGCAATGAGGCCGGCCAGCCGCTGCACATCCGGATCCGTGGCCGCACGCGCGTGGTCGCCGAGCGTGAGCGAATCGTGCGCGGCCTCGAAGCCGAGCAGCTGCGTGAACAGCGTGCTCGTCACGGGATTCTCCGCGATGCCCGGCGACGACGCGAACACCAGCAGTCCCGGCGCGTCCGGCCGCTCCGAGACCAGCCCCGCGAGCAGCGACTCGAACATGCGCCGCTCCGCGACGAGCTCCTCGCGCCGCACCTCCAGACCGCTCAGTCCCGCCTGCTCGCTCACGAACTTCTCCCGCGAGCTGAACACCTGCTCGCGACGCCGGAACTCACTCAGCTCGAGCTGTGCGGCCGTGTGCAGCGAGTCCATCTCTGCGAGCTGCTCCGCGAGGAACGCGCGCCGGCGCCGCGACTGTTCCTGCGCCTGCCGCGCATTCAGCGCCTGGAACTCCTCGACCACGGTGTTCACGACCTGCTGCGCCAGCGCGGGGTCGGGCGAGCTGAACTCGACGTCCACCACGTCCGTCTTCTCGCGAGCCCGCGCGCGCAGCCGGCGCAGCAGGCTGTCGACCATCTCCTCGGCGGGCCGCAGCACGAGCGTGGTCTGCTCCAGCGGCGGGCGGACGGGCACCGTGAAGCTCACGCCCGCGAGACGGATCGGCTGGCCGTACGCCGCCTGCGCCGTCCGGTCGCCGCTCATCACCGAGTAGCCGTTGGCACGGAACCGCAGCGAGAACGTGTCGGCCGGCGCCGCAGCAGTGACCTGTACGTCCTCGATCGCGACGGGCGCGACGGCGGCATGATCCGGACGCAGGCGCAGGCCGAGCCGGTCGACGACGCGGCCGGCGACCGTCCGTGTGCGCAGCACCTCGATCTGCGAGAGCAGCGGGTCCTCGGACGGCTTCAGCAGGTCCTGGTTCGCCACCTCGATCCCGCTCGTCATCGCGCGCCGCTGATCGATGAGCCGGATGACGGCGTTCGCGCGATACTGCGGTACATCGCGATACACGAGGTACGCGGCCGCGGCCAGCGCCACGCCGGTCACGGCCACTACGAGAACGGCGCGGCGGCGCAGGATCGCGAAGGCCAGGCGCAGATCGAATTCCTCTGCGGGAGGCGCGTAACCGCCCTGCACGGGCTCACGCTCCACGCGCATCGGCGGCAACGCACCACGGTTGTACGGGATCAGCTCGGACATCTTTCGGCTCCGCATCAACGGATCATGATATTCAGCACCGCGGCGAGCGCGGCCACCACACTGCCGGCCGGCGCGATGTAGTCGCGGAAGAGTGAAGTCCTGCGTTCGATCACGATCTGGTCGCCGGACTGTACGGGCTCCATGCCCATCCCCAGCTCCGGCCGGCTCAGGTCGATGACGTGCTCATCGCCACTGCGGAACAGGCGGACGCGATCGATCCGGCCTCGCTCCGTCGCGCCACCGGCCAGCGCGACCGCCTGCGCGATCGTCGTCGCGGGCCGCAGCGCGTACAGGCTCGGCTGCCGCACCTCGCCGCTCACGGCCACCTGGAACAGCGGGTCGAGCACGAACTCCGGGCGCGCCTCGTAGCGGGACAGTACCGCGCGCACCAGTTCGTCCGCTTCGCTCAGCGGCATGCCGGCCACCGTCAGCTCGCGATAGACCGGATGCACGAGCGTGCCTTCCGTCGTCACCACGAACTCGCCGCTCAGCTCCGGATGCCGCAACACCGTGATGCGAAGCACATCCCCGGGCCGGAGCACCGGTCCCGTGCGCAGCTCCGGCGGCGCGCTCTGGGCCGTGAGCCCCGTCGCGGTCAGGAGCAGTACCAGTACGGCCGTGAGCGCTTTCATGTCGCCTCCAGGCGGCCTGCTGCACGCACGAGTGCACCGGATTTCCGGCGAGCCGCGGACGCAGCCGTCCACAGAACCCGCATCAGCCGGCGTCGACTCGCGCGCTCGACCGTGCGTCGTATGAGATGGGTGACTCTCTCGAGATCTTCGGACCTCATGCCGGAGCCGGACGGGAGGCAGAGTCCGCGCGCGAACAGACGCTCCGCCACCGCACCACCGACCGTGTCGCAGCCCGCGAACACCGGCTGCGTGTGCAGCGGCTTCCAGACGGGCCGCGCCTCGATGTTCCCGGCCTCGAGCGCGAGACGCAGCTCCTCGCGATCGACACCGGCGAGTGCGGGATCGATCGTCACGCAGCTCAGCCACCGCGCGTGACGGCCCCACGCGAGCTCCGGCTGGACCGCGATGCCGGGGAGGTCCTCCAGCGTCTCGCGGTACCAGTGCGCTATGCGGCGGCGCGCGGCGACCCGCTCCGCCAGACCCTCGAGCTGCGCGCGGCCGAGTGCCGCGAGGATGTTGCTCATGCGGTAGTTGTAGCCGATCTCCGAGTGCTCGTAGTGCGGCCCCGGATCGCGCGCCTGCGCGGCGAGCCAGCGCGCGCGCTCCACCAGCGACCCGTCGGCACTGACGAGCATGCCGCCACCGGACGTCGTGATCATCTTGTTGCCGTTGAACGAGAAGATCGCCATCCGGCCGAGCGTGCCGACCGCGCGCCCCTGGTACGTCGCGCCCAATGCCTCGGCCGCATCCTCGATCAGCGGGATGCCGTAGCGCGCACAGGCATCCACGATCGGCGAGAGGTCGGCCGACTGGCCGAACAGATGCACCGCGACCACCGCCTTCGGCGGATGACCGCTCGCGACCCGCTCCTCCAGCGCCTCCTCGAGCAGAGCGGGATCGAGATTCCACGAGTGCCGCTCGCTGTCGATGAACACGGGCACCGCGCCGAGGAAGAGAATCGGCGACGCGCTCGCGATGAACGTGAACGTGGAGACGAGCACCTCGTCGCCCGGACCGACATCCGCGAGCCGCAGCGCCAGATGCAGCGCGGCCGTGCCGGAGCTCACCGCGGCGGCGTGCCGCGTGCCGATCGCGACCGCGAACTCGCGCTCGAACGCATCCACCTGCGGGCCGAGAGGCGCCAGCCAGCCGCTGTCCAGCGCGGCCAGCACGTATTGCGTCTCAGATCCCGTCAGGTGCGGCGGTGAGAGATAGATCCTGCGTACTGCCGATGCCATGAAGCCCCTCTTCGATCAGCCGGGCCGGTACGCCCACGGCCCGAACACCATCTGCCAGGTCATGAAGCACCACCGCACCCGCCCCCACCACGACATCCGCGCCGATGTGAACGCGCGGCAGGACAATGGCGCCCGCGCCGATGAACGCGCGCTCGCCAACGTGGACACCGCCCGTGAGCATGACGCGCCCGCCGACATGCGCACCGTCCTGAACCACCGAATCGTGACCGACGACCGCACCCGTGTTCACGATGACGCCGCGGCCCACCGACGCTCCCGTGTTCACCACGGCGAGCGGTCCCACCACGGTGCCGTCGCGCAGCGTCGCCGATGGACTGATCACCGCAGTCGGGTGGATGAGCGGCGGCGCGAGCAGTGCGCCCAGCCGCCGCACCTGGCCGAGCCGGATGCGGTTGTCGCCGACAGCGACGGCGACGGCATCGATTCCCGTCGGCAACGCCCACTCGCCGCACAGCCACTCGAGCAGCTCCTCCTCGGCGAGCACGAGCCGCGCGCCGCCCGCCTCGGCGAGGTGGCTGCGCCAGCCGGTGTCGGCATCGACGAAGCCGAGCACATCATGACCGGCGGCGCGGGCAATCTCTGCCACCACGCGGCCATGGCCGCCGGCGCCCCATACGAGGAGCGATCTACGTGCGTGCGCCATGGAACGGCTCCATGATCGGCTGTCCCGGCGGACTCACATCACGCCGCGAGAGCACGGTTGCCATCGTCCGTGCGAGGATTCGCAGGTCGAGCAGCGGCGAGGCGTGCTCGACGTACCACGTGTCCAGCTCGAGTCTCTGTTCCCAGGTGATGCCGTTCCGCCCGTTGACCTGCGCCCAGCCGGTGATGCCCGGGCGCACAGCGTGACGGAGTGCCTGCCGCGCGTCGTAGAGCGGGAGGTAGTCCATGAGCAGCGGCCGCGGCCCGACGAGACTCATGCGGCCTCGCAGCACGTCCCACAGCTCGGGCAGCTCGTCGAGGCTCGTCCGGCGGAGCCACGAGCCGACGCGCGTCAGTCTCTCCGCGGCAGGCAGGAGTCGGCCGCGGGCATCGTACGCGATGTCCATCGTCCGGAACTTGTGCAGCGTGAACGGACGGCCGTCCCTGCCCGCGCGCGTCTGACGGAACAGCACCGGTCGCCCCATCGTGGTGCGCACGACGAGTGCGATCCCGGCGAGGACCGGTGTGAGCAGCACGAGTGCGGGCAGCGCGACGGCGATGTCGAACGCGCGGCGCGCGACCAGACCCGACCGCCGCCGGAGCGGCGCCCGATCCAGCCGTTCGTGAACCAGCGCGTCGTACTCCGCACGATGCGCCTGCCACAGCGGCTCCTTGCCGAACTCGCGCAGCACGCGCTCGCGACCGGCGCTGCCGTGCCGCTGCCGCAGCGCGGGCCGGCCGAGATAGAGGTCGATGGCGCCCGCGAGGTCGGCCGCGGAGCGCGGCTCCACGAGCACGCCCGTCACGCCGTCGCGAACGGCGTCCACGCAGCCGGTGGTGAGTGTGGCGATCACCGGCCGCCCCATTGCGGCCGCCTCGAGCGGCACGTTGGGCAGGCCCTCGCGATAGCTCGGCAGCACGACGACGTCCATCGCCGCGTAGTACGGCGCGGTGTCATCCACCCGGCCGACGAGGTGAACGGACGGATCCGCGCGCAGCGCGATCATGGTCTCGAGCGGAGCCGGATCCCGGGCATCGAGATCGCCGACGAGCAGCAGCTGCGCGGACGGATGAGAGGCGCGCACGAGCGGCCACGCGTGCGCCAGCTCCGTCATGCCCTTGTCGCGCGCGAGGCGTCCCACGTAGCCCACCACGGGCGCGCGGTACGGCAGACCGAGCCGCCCGCGCAGCGCCGCCACTCCGCGCCTCGGCACGCGCGCGGGATTGAACCGGTGCACGGCGTCGACGCCGCTGCCCCTGCCGCCCAGGAGCGTATGCGTCTTCTTCGACGGGCAGAGCCCCTCGGCCAACAGCACGCGCTGGAGCGACGCACTGTCGCACAGGACGCGGTGCGCCAGCGCACATGTCACCCGCTCCGTCACCCGCAGCAGAATGCGACCGGCTCCGCGCGCCGTCTCCAGTGGCAGACCGCGCACCTGATAGATGCGCACGGGCACGCCGCACAGCCCCGCTGCGAGCAGGCCGATCAGCGCGCCCTTCGGCGTGTGCGCGTGTACGATCGTGGGACGGACCGTGCGAATGACGCGGACGGTCTGGACGAGCGCGCGCAGATCGCGCAGCGGTGAAACGCCCCGCTCGAGCTCCGCCGCATGGACCGCGACGCCTTCCTCCGCGCCGCACGCATCCAGTCTCGCGCCCGGCGCGGACAGCACGTGCACGCTCCAGCCGTGCGCCTCCAGATCGCGCAGCTGACCGCGCAGGAACGACAGCGATGCGGGCACCGTGGTGATGTGCAGCACGGTACGTCGCACCGCCGTGGCAGTGCCGATGTCCCTGCGGCCGCGCGGAGCGATCATCACCGCATCCGCTTGATGACCGGCTCCTGGAGCGCAAACGGCATCAGCTCGATGTCGCAGTACGTGCGCACGGGCACGTAGATCACGGCGGGCGCACCCGCCCCGACCGGCTCCTCCGCCAGCACCCACACGCCGTCGTATTCCGCGACGCGCCGGAACCGGCGCTCGCCGACCGCAATGGCATCACCGTACTGGAGGTAGACCCCGTCCAGTGCGTCGATGCGCATGCCCGAATCGAGCCACGGTGCTCCGTTCGCGTAACGCACCTCCGACGGCGGCAGATCCGGGTACACACGCTCCGCCACGACCGCGTTGTTCGCCGCTGCCGTGAGCCGGCCCAGCGCGAGACGCAGTGCCGTGAGCTCTGCGGGCGGCGACGCGAGGAACGACGTCGGGGCCGCCGTCACGAGTGCGTTATACGCCGTGACTGCCGTCGCCACGTCCGGAAGCGTGAGATCGGCCGGACCGAGCAGGCCCGTCACCGACCAGATCAGCTCATCGGTCTCCCGTTGAGGCGCGCCGCCCGCGAGCAGTGCGGACCGCATGCGATCCGCGGCGTCCGGTGCGCCCGGCCCGCCGCGCATGAGCGCGAGCGCCGTGCGCTGCGGGTTCGTGTACGCCGCGCCCGAGATCGATGCGTAGACCAGCATCGCGTCCGTCCGCTCGACGCACAGCGCCCCGCTCAGTGCAGGCGTGGAGATCAGCGTCGGCGCGGGCGGCGGTGGTGCCGCGAACGCGCGCGTCAGGCCACGACTGAAGAGATGGGGCAAGGGTCCGGATCCGTCCGACATGTTCGTGGGCTGCGCGCTGACCACGCTCGCCGACGCGAGTACAGCAGCGCACGCCACGCTCGCTGTGATGATTCGCCGCTTCATGACTTCCTCCTCAGAACTGGATGGGGCCGCGGCGCAGACGGTATCCCACACCCGCTGCGAGTACGAATCGCGCACCGTCGCCCGCCGTGCGCGTCACGTCCATCACTGCGGGCGTGATCACGAGCGGGAACCGGGAGAACGGCGCCAGCGACAGACCCAGCGCCAGATCCTGTCCGGTCCAGTCCGCGATCACCGACACGGGTCGCGCCACATGCAGCGAAACGGAGCCGAACACGCCCACCGTCGAGTTGTCCTCGAACACGTCGTCCTCGAGGCGGAACCGGCCATCACCCACGCCCAGCGTCGCCGTGATCAGACTGAACGGCTCCGTCGGATCCGACTTCAACGCGAACAGCCGTGTCACCACGCCGTAGATGCTGCGCCCCACGTCGGACTCATCGCCGTTCAGCATCACGAGATTCTCCACGCCCACGCCCACCGCCGTGTTGTCGCCCAGGAAACGGTGCACCTGTCCGCTGAGCCCCACACGGTCGAACAGCCCCGTCCGCACCGTCGAGTACGACGCCACCGTCAGCTCCACGCCCACGTAACGGCTGGCGTCACCCAGACCGATGCCGCCGTAGATCGCACCATCATCATCGTCGCGCAGATACCGCGTCCGCTGCTGGTATCCCACCCCCAGGTACACCGTCCCGCGTTCCGCTCCCAGCGCCGTCGGACTGCTGATCGTCACTCCCGGGAAGATCAGGTTCGACCGGATCGGCGGTGGAGCGGGTGGCGCCTCCGCCTGCTCCATCGGCATCGGGGGCAGCTCCAGCCGCGCCTGCAGCGAGTCCCGCTGCGCGGCCGCCTCGTCGTGCGCGATGACGGTCGAGCCCGCCCAGACGAGCAGGCCGGCCATGATCGCGCGCAGCATTGCATTCGGTTTCACGCGCACCTCCAGTAGGCATCGCCTGCCGCAGAGTGCGATTCGCGGGCCGAGTGCGACGTTGCGTCTAAATGGTTATGGCGACTGATGTTACGACTTTCTACAGGAACGAGCTCGGACGCCGGCGGGACATACTGTCCCGGAATGTCCTCCGCGGGCCGGGGACGTTCCGCCCCCGTGCGCCGACCGGCCGGCGGGAGCCTGCCGCCGCCGGCAGTGTAGACGGGGAGGGGCGATCGGCTTTAGCTTGGACGCTCCCCGAAGCCCGCCAGCGGCGCCCGCGCCGCCCGGCGCTGTTCCCCAAGTCGTTCCGCCAGGCAAATCCGCAGAGCGCCGGAAGTTCGGCATCTGCGTTCGTGTTCATTCGACGAACGCCGAGAGGACATGCTGCTGCTTCGGAACCACGTCCGCGCGCCTCGTGCGCGCACCACGGATGCGCGTCGCGGCGTCTCGCGACCACTCGCCCTGCTCGGGATCGTGTGGGCGAGCGTGCTGGCGGGTTGCGCGCCGCTGCTCGAGGGAGATACCGGTTCGCGCGTGCGCGCGTGCGGGGAAGCGACCGCGTGTACCGCGGTCGAAACGGCGGTAGCGGTGATGAACCCGCTGCTGGCCGAGCGTATCGCGCGGATCGCGAGCCGGTCCCCATCGTTCCGGACCGACTGGGATATGATCCGCAGGAGCGGCGTGCCGATCGCGATCGGCACGGAGGATCAGCTGAACGGAGCGCTACCGCGCTGGTACCGATCGAATCCGTCGCGTTGGGTGGGCGTGACCGTGGTGAATGCCGGCGGTCTGAGAGGTGGGCTCGAGGATGCGGTGGTCGCGCTCCGGGTGGGCGCGCTGCGGCGGATCGCGCACCAGCGCGCCGGCGATGCGAACGCCCGATTCCTCGCGGAGCTGGATCGTGTGCTGATCCACGAGATCTACGGTCACCTCGCGCCGATCATCGCAGCGGGCGATCCGCTGGAAGAATGTCCGGACCATGCGCGACGCGGCGAGGCGAAGCCGTGCGTGCAGGTACGTGAGGAGCGGGTCGCGGGGGAGATCGCGCGCTCGCGGGCGATGATGGGCGCCGACGTGCGAGGCCGCTGACCGCCCGTCGCCCGCCGCCCGTCGCGTCACCGCGTCTGTTCTCCTCCGGTTCGATGCGCCGGCAGCGGCGCACGGAGAATCAGATTCCATCGACGCGTGAAGGGTTGCTCAGTGTCCGAGCTGCGCCGTGAAGCGATTGACAATGCCGGCGACCTCCGCCGGCCGGCTCAGCATGGGCAGATGCCCCGCTTCGATTTCTGCCGTTTCCGCGGCGCCGAGCGTCGCCGCCATCCTGCGCTGGAGCGACAGCCCCAGCTCCGCGTCCGCAGTCGTATGGATGTAGAGACTCGGCAGCGTCGGAAGCTCCACACCGCTCCGCGCGGTGAAGAGCGCGCGGGATTCCGGCGCGAACCGCGCCACGACCTCATCTGCGGTCTTCGCATCCAGATCGTTGCACTGGCCCTTCCGGATCACGCCGTCCGGCGGGCGCGTGCCCAGCCGCAGCAGTGCCATCATCGGTACGCGCCTGGCGAGCGGGAGTGCGGACAGGAACGAGCCGCCACCCGTCGGGATCACGGCTGCCACCGCTACGAGCCCGACCACCCGCACGCCGAGCGCCCGGACCAGCCTCGGCGCGAGCACACCCGCGATGGAATGTGCGACGAGCACGATGCGCCGCACGTCGAATTCTCGGACCTGCGCCTCCAGGTGCGCGACGTAATCATCGAACGTCAGCCTGCTGCGGACGTCTGCGGCGGCGGCACGTGCGGGGAAATCCGCCGCAATCGCGGGCGCACTCAGAGACGGGACGACATCGCGCCAGATCCAGCCGCCGAGTCCCGCACCGTGCATGAGCACGAGACCCGTCACTCCATGCTGCGCCTCGCTCACGGTCCTCCGTTGAACGGGTGCTCGCGTCACGGCTACAGGGACAGGTGCAGCCCGACACCGAGCCAGCGCACCTGCTCCTGGAAGAACTGTCCGTACGGCGACGGGCCGTCATAGAACTCGAACAGGATCGCCCACAGCCGCGGCGGGTGCGTCTCATCGCGCCAGAGCGCGACTTCGACGCCGGCGCGCGCACTCACGCCCGGATCCCAGTCCCGCTGCTCGGAGAGCTTCGCGTCCACCGCGCCGACGAAACGCACGCCCCGCAGCCGGCCCGCCCGCACTTCCAGTCCGCCGTGCGCCACGGTCTCGTCGAGCGTGCCGGGATCCCGGTTGAACAGATACTCGCCGCCCGCATACGCCCGCACCGGACCCAGCTCCTGCGACAGCAGCAGCTCCAGCGACTCGAACGACAGGTTCTCGCGCAGCACGTCCGTGCGCAGCAGGAATTCATCGCCCAGGTGCGAGCTCTGATGATACAGCCGCAACCGCGACGAGAAACCCGACCAGCGCAACGTCACCGGCAGACCGATGAGGTAGTCCGCATTGATCAGGTCGAACGACTCCGCATCCAGGTCGAACTGCGCGAAGATCCCGGCAACCAGAGCGATCTGTACGCCGTTGCCCGGCGCTGTCCCCGCGAAACGCACGAGCGGGAACGCGTCGCCCAGACCGACCGCGCCGATGTTCAGCTCCTCGTCCACGTCCACACCCGCCTGCAGCGATGGAAACTCGCCGCGCAGGAAGCTGATGAACGAGCGCTCCGCCTTCGGGTCGGCGACCAGCGGACAGAACAGGTCGCCTTCCGGCAGGAAGACCGTCCCGCTCACCTCGCCCGGATGGAAGCCGCTGAAACACCACGGCCGTACGCTCTGGCCCGACACCCCCACCGCGCCGATGAGCAGGAACGCGACCGGCGCCATCGGAAGAACCCGCATGGTGACCTCCCCTCCTCTGTCCGCGTCGCACCGGCTTGCACGCCTCGCGGCATGCCGGCAGACCCGGCACCCGCCGCAATTTCCGCGCGATGTGCCATCAATACGGCGACACCGCCGCTCACACCCCGATGCCGTCCGCCGCGCGACGCAGCTCCTCGATCTCGATCCTCTGCATCCCCAGCATCGCCTGCATCGCGCGCTTCGCCCGCGCAGGATCCGCATCCGTCAGCAGCTCCGGCAGTGCCGTCGGAATGATCTGCCACGACAGACCGTACCGGTCCTTCAGCCATCCGCACTGCGACGCCTGGCCGCCCTCCGTCAGCTTCTCCCACAGCGCGTCCACCTCCTGCTGACTCTCGCAGTTCACCAGCAGCGAGATCGCCTCCGTGAACCTGAAGTGCTGCCCCCCGTTCAGAGCCAGGAACTCCTGGCCCGACAGCTCGAACTTCACCGTCATCGCCGTTCCCGCCGGACCCGGTCCCGCCTCGCCGTACCGCGCCACGTG
>DASUSS010000030.1:0-4713 GCA_036374995.1 Longimicrobiales bacterium
CGGACCGGCCCGAGACCGTCCCGCACCCGCGCGCACATCACGCGGTACAGATGCACCGTCGTCGAGTCCGCAAGGAAGTCCCATAGCACTCGGCCGATCACGCGCGCCGGCCGGAGCGCGTCACCGCCGTTCGCTTCCGCGAACTCGGTCCACGCCGCGTTGACGCCGGCGAGACGGTCGTCGCCATCGATGCGGTACACCACGTGCGAGCGGGAATCCATTCGATGAAGCCGCGCAGGTCGTGAATGCGATCGGGACCCCACCGAATATAGCCCGGCCGCCGCCCGGTCGCACGCGCGCGCGCGGCTCGCCCGCCCGTCAGACGTCGCGGAACGAGGCCGCTCGTTCTATATCCATTGACAGTATAACCGATATGGATATATCATCGCCGCATGACCCATGCACGCGATGACATCGATGCGCTCCTGCCGCTGCCGACCGCGGCGTTCCACATCCTGCTCGTGCTGAGCACGGGCGACCGGCACGGCTACGGCATCAGTCAGGATGTCGAGGCGGCTACGGATGGCGCGGTCCGGCTGGCGCCCGGGACGCTGTACCGGACGATCCAGCGGCTGCTGGAACAGGGTCTGATCACGGAGCGGCGCGTGGCCGTGACGGTGGATCCGCGGCGGCGGGTGTACGGCCTCACGGCGTTCGGCAGGGCGGTGGCAGGAGCGGAGTCGAGCCGCCTCGCGGAGCTGGTGCGCCTCGCCGAGGTCGCGGGCCTGCTGCTCGAGCCGTCATGACGCGCCTCTACCGCATCCTGCTCCGGCTCTATCCGGCCGGGTTCCGTCGCGAGTACGGCGACGAGATGGCCGCGCTGTTCGCGGCGCGCGCGAGTGCCGAGGGCGGCGCCGGGCGCATCCGGCTCCTCGCGGGTGCGGCCGCCGACACGGTCGCGAACGCGGTGCCGCTGCACGTCGAGATGCTCGGCCAGGACCTGCGCTACACGGCGCGCACGCTGCGGCGCGCGCCGGGCTTTGCGCTCACGGCCATCCTCGTGACGGCGATTGCGGTGGGAGCGAACACCGCGGCGTTCTCGGTTGCGGACTTCGTGCTGCTCCGGCCGCTGCCGTTTCCGGAGCCGGAGACGCTGGTACGGCTGTGTGCGGGTCCGCGCACGGGCCCGGTCGGCTGGGGGTGCAACAACCAGCTGTCGCCGGCGGACTACCGTGATTTCCGGGACCAGACGAGCTCGTTCGCGGCGCTCGGTGCGTACATGCGGGATGCCGTGAACCTCGTGGATGGCGGAGAGCCGGCGCGTGTGCCGACGGCGTTCGTGACATCGGAGGTGCTGCCGCTGGTCGGCGTGCGGCCGCTGCTCGGCACGTGGCACGAGCCGGATGCAGATGCGACGTCGATGCCGACGGTGGTGATCGGGCACGGCCTGTGGCAGTCGCGGTTCGGTGGCGACCGGAACGTGCTCGGCCGGATCGTCGGTCTGGACGGTGCCGCGCATGCCGTGGTGGGCGTGATGCCGCCTGAGTTCCGCTTTCCGGGTCGCGACGTGCAGCTGTGGACGCCGCTGCGGCTGGTGGAAGCGGACTTCGAGGATCGGGGCAACAACTATCTGGAGGCGGTCGGCCGGCTCGCGGATGGCGTGACGTTCGAGCAGGCGCGCGCCGATCTCGATGTCATCGTGGAGCGTCTCGCGCGCGCCTACCCCGAGACGAACGAGGAGACGGGCGTGAGCTTCTTCCGCATGCGCGAGGAGTTCTCGCCGCGGAACCGGCTGATGCTCCAGGCGCTGTGCGGCGCCGCGCTGTGCATTCTGCTGCTCGCGTGCGCGAACCTGGCGAACCTGCTGCTCGCGCGCGCCAGTGTACGCGAGCGCGAGCTGGCCGTCCGCGCCGCGCTCGGCGCCGGCCGCGAGCGGCTCGCACGGCAGATGATCACGGAGAGCATTGCGCTCGCCGCGGTCGGCGGTGCCGCGGGCGTGCTCGTCGCGGTGCTCATGTTCCCGCTGCTGTCGCTGCTCGTGCCGTCGTCGCTGCCGATCGGCAGCGTACCCGGGCTGAACCTGCGCATGCTCGCGCTCGCCGCGGTGTTCACGGCGCTGACGGGCATCGGCTTCGGCGTTGCGCCCGCGCTGCGTGCGGGCGGGCGGGCATCACTCGACGCGCTGCGCGGCGGCCGCGCGGGCGCGCACCGGCAGCGCTACCGCGCGGTGCTCGTCGCGATCGAAGTCGGCCTGTGCGTCGTTCTGCTGGTCTCCTCCGGACTGCTGCTGCGCGCCGTGCTGCGCGTGCAATCGGTCGATGCCGGGTTCCGCGCCGACGGCGTGCTCACGCTGCGCACCGTGCTGCCGAAGCCGGAGTACGGGAGTGCGGAGAAGCGCGACCGGTTCTACGGCGATGTGCTCGCGCAGGTCCGCCGGCTGCCGGGCGTGCGGAGCGCTGCGTACACGAGCGGGCTGCCCATGGTGATGACGGGCGGCATCGCGCGCGTCGTGCTGCCCGGCCAGGAGGTCCGCCGCGACGCCGACTACCGCGTCAGCCGGCGGTACGTGACACCCGGGTACTTCGCTGCGCTCGGCGTGCCGCTGCTCGCCGGCCGCGACCTGGAGGACGCGGACGCAACGCGCAGCGTCGCCGTCGTGAGCGAGTCCTTCGCGGAACGCTACTGGCCGGGCGAGGATGCGCTGGGCAGGGCGTTCCTGTTCCAGGGCAGCACGAGGGTCGTGGTCGGCGTGGTGGGCGACATCCGTGTGCGCGGGCTCGAGCGGGAGAGCGAGCCGCAGATGTACCTGCCGTCATCGCACATCGGCGACACGCCGCTGTCGTTCCACGACCCCAAGGAGCTCGTCGTCCGGACCGCGGGCAGCGAGCTCGCACTCGTGCCCGCCGTGCGCGACATCATCCGCCGCGTCGATCCGGACCAGCCGGTCTCCGATGTCAGAACGCTGTCGGACGTGCTCGCGACGCAGACGGCGCCGCGGCACGCGCAGGTCCGCGTGCTCGCCGCGCTCGCCATCATCGCGCTGCTCCTCGCCGGCCTCGGCATCCACGGCCTGCTCGCGTACACGGTCGCACAGCAGCGGCACGACATCGCGGTCCGCCTCGCGCTCGGCGCGGAGCCCGCGCGCATCGCGCGCAACGTCGTGCGCAACGGCATGTCGATCGTGCTGCTCGGCGTCGTGCCCGGCCTGCTCGTCGCCGTGGCCGCCGCCGGCTCCATGCGCGCGCTGCTGTTCGGCGTGCCGACGCTCGACCCGGTCACGATCGTGGCCACGGTCGTGGTGTGCATCGCCATGGCGGCCACGGGTGCGTGGTTGCCTGCGCGCCGCGCACTGCGCGTGAGTCCGATGTCGGTGATGCGGGCGGAATAGTCGCGGACGCGCGCTGCCCGTCAGACGGCCGCCTCCATGTACACCGGCTGCTCCGCCGCCGCCTCGAACCCGCACGCGCGATAGAACGACACTGCCACCCCGTTGTCGGCGCACACCCACACCGTCCGCACGTCGTGCTCCCGCATCCACGCCTTCATCTCGTCCGCGAGCGCGCGGCCGATGCCGCGCCGGCGCGCGCGGACGTGGATCCCGATCTCGTACAGCAGCAGCTCGCGGACGTCGTCCGAGCGCAGCGGCAGCACGTGGCACAGCAGGAAGCCGACGATGTCATCGCCGTCGTACGCGACCCAGTGCAGCACTGCGGGATCGCGCAGGTACGCGGCTGCTTCCGCGCTCGCGAGCGGGCGTCGCGGCGAGCCGCGCCCCTCGAGATCGAGCTCGGCGTCGTGTTCGGCGAGGAAGGCGAGGATGTTCTCGTCGCCGGGACCGAGCCGGCGGATCGTGACCGGCATCAGTGCGCCTCCTGCGCGCGCGGCCGGAGCGGCGACCGCCGGCTCAGGGTGGGCTGTCCGGCACGGTGGCCAGGCCGGTGCCGTCGCGGATCGCCCGGTCCCAGTCCGCGAGGAAGTACCACCAGTTCGTCATCGTGCCGTCGTGCAGCGGTATCCCGTTGTTCAGTCCCGGCATGCTCTGGAACCAGTAGATGTACCACTGCGTCTCGACGCGCTGCGGGAAGTCCTGCGCGCCCGGCCACGGGAAGACGAGGCTCGCCCACGCGTCCACGGCGATGGCCTTCTTCGCGCCCGTCCCGTCCGGCCGCCAGTCCTCGATGTCGGACTGGACCGGCACCGGGTTCTCGTAGTCGTACTCCTGCGTCGTGTTCGGCGGCATGTGCGTCCAGCCCGCGCGGCCGGTGATGTGGTTCCCCAGGCTGTCCTGGCCGACGAACTTCCGCCAGAACAGGTGGCTGTTCCCGTCCGTGAGCGTGTTCGCGTACGCGAGCATCGGCTCGAGCTGATGTCCCGCGTTGTGCACGGCCTCGCCCTGCGTGCGGCGGAAGTTGATGCCGTACACGACGTACGTGTGGCCGTAGATCGGCAGGTCGGACGGGTCGCCGTTGCTGTTCGACACATCGCCCGTCGTGGGGCTGGACATGTTCGACTCCCATACGTGGCGAGCGTCCGCCAGGTCGTGGATGGCGGGGTCGTAGGACGGGTAGCTCGGGTTGAAGCTCGAGTTCGCGAGCCAGACCTGGCTCACGCGCTCGTTGCGGATGATCTGCTCCAGCCCGAGATCCCGGAAGACGATGGTGTAGTCCGGCAGGAATGCGCTGCCCACCTTCTTCGTCGATGCGGGGAGCAGGTCGTAGACGCTGATGTGGGCGACCACGCGGATGCCGATCGACGGCTGCGCGCCGGGCGAGC
>DASUSS010000031.1:0-12604 GCA_036374995.1 Longimicrobiales bacterium
GCGAACGCAGCTTCACGCCGGGACCCTCCCGCACTCCGCCTCAGACCGGTTCGTGCTCCGACAACCCCGGCCTGCCGCGCAGTGCGATGTTGTAGCCGAGCAGCGCGCCGAGGATCGCGGCGGCGAGCTGAGCGAACAGGAGGCCCACGGCGAGCTGCGGCGTGAGCGAAGACCAGGCCCACGAATCGAAGAACAGCGTCACGAGCACGTTCAGCACGAACCACACGACGAGCGACATGAGTCCGATCCCGGCGGCGTGCAGGATCGGCGCTTCGATCGCGCGGAAGCCTGCGAAGAAGCCGCCCGCGAAGAAGCCGATCAACACGGCAATCGTGCTCCACAGCGTGCTGACCGGGCCGGTGTCGTCGGTCAGCATGCCCATGCTGATGAAGAGCAGCGCGACGAGTGATGACACCGCGACCGCAACGAGCCACGCCGCGAAGACGCGGCCGAACGTGACGTTCTGAAGGTGCTCCGTGTGCATGGCTCCTCCTACAGCAGCTCGAGCGTGAGCTGGTGGTTCGACTCGAACGAGCGCCGGTGATGCGGCGTCAGCCCCAGCTCGATGATCGCGTCGCGATGCTCGGCCGTCGCATAGCCCGCGTTCGTGTCCCAGCCGTATCCCGGGTAGCGTGTCGCGAGCAGATGCATGATCCGGTCGCGTACTACCTTCGCCACGATCGACGCGCACGCGATGCAGTGCACCTTCGCGTCGCCATCGACCACGGCCGTGTGGTGCGGGCCCAGCTCCGCAACCGCGAGGCCATCGACGAAGACGTGCTCGGGAGTGCACTGCAGCCGCGCGAGCGCGCGCTTCATCGCGAGGTGCGAGGCGCGCAGAATGTTGATGCGGTCGACCTCGCGCGTGCTCGCGCCCGCCACGCCGATCGAGACCGCCTGCGCCCGGATCTCCTCGAACAGTACCGCGCGCTTCTCCGCTGTCAGCTTCTTGGAATCGTCCACGCCGCGGATCGCGACGCCGGGGGGAAGCACGACGGCCGCCGCCAGGACGGGACCGGCCAGCGGACCGCGTCCGACCTCATCGACTCCCGCGATGAGCGTCAGCCCGCGATCCCAGTACGCCTGCTCCAGCTCCAGGAGCTTCCGCAGACGCCGGTTCTCCGCCCGACGACGGCCGCTCGCCGTCTTCGGTCTGCGCTTGCGACCTCCCGCTCCTCCGGATCCCGCTGCGGCCATGGCCCGAAGGTAGCGAAAAATCAGCCGCGCGTCTTCTCCTTGATGCGCGCCGCCTTGCCTCGCAGCGCACGGAGATAGTACAGCTTCGCGCGACGGACGCGGCCACGGCGCACGACCGTGATCGACTCGACCGACGGCGAGTGCATCGGGAACACGCGCTCCACGCCGATCCCCGACGACACCTTGCGGACCGTGAACGTCTCGCTGATGCCGCCGCCCTTGCGCGCAATGCAGATCCCCTCGAACGCCTGCAGACGCTCCTTGTCGCCCTCGCGCACCCGCACGTTCACCCGCAGCGTGTCGCCCGGGTCGAAAGCCGGCAGGTCACTGCGCAGCTGCTCTCGCGTCACTTCCTGTAGCATATCCATGGCGACCCCCTCGGTGATCCCGATCGCGTCCAGTCATCAAATGTGGCATTGCACGTCTCCGTGCGTCAACCTTCCAGCAGGTCCGGCCGACGCTCGCGCGTCAGCCGCTCCGCCTGCTCCCTTCGCCAGGCCTCGATCCGCGCCTGATCGCCCGACAGCAGCACGTCCGGCACCTTCAGCCCGCGGTACTCGGCCGGCCGCGTATAGGACGGCGGACTCAGGAGCGCCTCGTCGTAGAACGAATCCGCCGCGGCCGCCTCGTGCGTCCCGAGCGCGCCGGGCAGCAGTCGCACGACGGCATCGGTGATCGCGAGCGCCGCATACTCGCCCCCGCTCAGTACGAAATCGCCGAGCGAGACTTCCTCGGTCGCGAGCGCGTCCGCGACGCGTTGATCCACGTCCTTGTAATGCCCGCACAGCAGTGTCAGCTCGCGCTCGAGCGAGAGGCGCACCGCATCGTCGTGCGTGAAGCGCCGCCCGCGTGCGGACATCAGCACGATGGGACCCTGCGGCGCGAGCGCATCGACCGCCTCGAAGAACGGCTCCGGCTTCATCACCATCCCCGCGCCGCCGCCGAACGGATAGTCATCGACGGTGCGATGGCGGTCGCGCGTAAAATCCCGCAGATCGACCACCCGGTACTCCACCAGCCCTTTCGCCGCTGCACGGCCCGGAATGCTCAGCGAGAGCGGCCCCTCGAAGAACGCAGGGAAGATCGTGACGATATTGACGCGCAGCACCGCCGCCCCTTCCCGCCGGATCACCCGCAGTCCATCCCGCCTCACAGCTCCAGCAGACCCGCGGGCGGATCGATCACGATCCGATTCGCGCCCGTATCGACCTCCCGGACGATCCGCGCCGCGAACGGGATCAGGTGCCTGCGCCCGTCGCCCTCCACCTCGAGGAGGTGGTGAGGCTCGGTCTCGTAGACCTCGCGGACGTGTCCGACCTGCACTCCCGCGACGGTCTCGACCGTCATGCCGAGCAGCTGGTGATAGAAGAACTCGCCCTCTTCGAGCGGCGGCAGCAGGTCGGCCGGCAGCAGCAGGTAGCGCTGCGCCAGCTCGTCTGCGTCCTCACGCGTCTTCAGCTCCTCGAATTTGATCAGGAGCCCGCGCTTGAACGGCCGCGCGGACTCGACGGCGACGAGTGGGGCATCGTCATCGACGACACCGTCTTCATCTCCGACCAGCAGCTCCCGACCCGGCGCGAATACGACCTCGGGGCGATCGGTGAGCGGCCAGACGAACAGCTCGCCCTTCGTCCCGTGCGCCTTCGTGACGTGACCGACGACCAGGTGCCCGGGTTCCGCCCGACCACCCGCGTCCGTCACAACCTACTCCGCGGCTTCCGTCGGCTCGGCCGGCGTTTCGCCGGATTCCGCCGGCGCCTCCGCCTTCGGCGCTCCGCGACTGCCCGCGCGCGCCTTCTTCGGCGGCTCGGCGGCCGGCGCGACATCCGCCGCAGCGGCCTGCACCTCGGGGCCGACGCCGCGCACGGCCACCTTGCGATCGCCGCCCTGGCGCGCCTTGCGGATCAGCGAGGCCGCCGTATCGGAGACCTCCGCACCGCTCGCGATCCACTTCTCGACCTTCTCCAGGTCGATGCGCAGATCCGCGGGCTTCACCAGCGGGTTGTACGTGCCGAGCGAGTCCAGGTACTGACCGTTCCGCGGCGACGCCGTGTCGGCCACGATCAGACGGTAGCTCGGCTGCTTCTTCCGGCCGGTTCGCCGGAGACGGATCTTCACGGACATGTCCTCGTGCCTCTCAGGTTCCGAACATTCCGGGCAGCCCGGGCAGCCCCAGCCCCGGCATCCCCTTCCCTCTGCCCATCCCCGCACCGCGCAGAGACTTCATCATCTTCTGCATCTGCTTGAACTGCGTCAGCAGGCGATTCACTTCCTGCACCGTCCGCCCGCTCCCCTTCGCAATGCGCAGCCGGCGCGACCCGTTGATGATGTCGGGACGCTGCCGCTCCTTCGGCGTCATCGACAGCACGATCGCCTCGACGTGCTTCATCGCCTTCGGATCCACGTTCGCCTGCTGCAACGCCTTCGCATTTACGCCCGGCACCATCTTCAGCAGACTCTCGAGCGGACCCATCTTCTGCATCTGCCGCATCACGCCCAGGAAGTCCTCCAGATCGAACTTCCCTTCCCGCGCGACCTTCTTCTCAAGCCGCTTCGCCTCGCCTTCGTCGAACGCCTGCTGCGCCTTCTCCACTAGGCCGACGACATCGCCCTGCTGCAGAATGCGGCCCGCCATCCGCGAAGGATCGAACACCTCGAGGCCGTCCAGCTTCTCACCGACGCCGACATACTTGATCGGCACGCCCGTGACGCCGCGGATCGACAGCGCCGCACCGCCCCGCGCATCGCCGTCCAGCTTCGTCAGGATCACGCCCGTCAGACCGAGCGCCTCGTGGAAGCCCTCCGCGATCCGGACCGCCTCCTGTCCGATCATGCTGTCCACCACGAGCAGAACCTCGGTCGGCTTCGTCACTGCCGACACCCGCTTCAGCTCGTCCATCAGCTCCGTGTCGATCTGGAGCCGGCCCGCCGTGTCCAGGATCAGCGCGCGATGCCGGTCCCGGGTCGCCTGCTCCAGCGCCCGCTGCGCCAGCCTCGCGACGTCCTTCTCGCCACGGTCCGCGAACACCGGCACGTTGACCTGCTTCCCCAGCGTCTCCAGCTGATCGATGGCTGCCGGGCGGTATACGTCCAGCGCCGCCAGCAGCGGCTGCCGGCCTTCCCGCACGAGCCGCTTCGCCAGCTTCGCCGCCGTCGTCGTCTTGCCCGACCCCTGCAACCCCGCCAGCAGCACCACCGTCGGCCCGACCGCACCGACCTTCAGCCCCTCCTGCTTCCCGCCCAGCAGCGTGATCAGCTCGTCGTGAACGATCTTCACGATCTGCTGACCCGGCGCCACCGACTTCAGTACCGTCTCGCCCAGCGCACGCGCCTCCACCCGGCCCAGGAAGTCCTTCGCCAGCTGGTAGTTGACGTCCGCCTCCAGCAGGATGCGCCGGATCTCACGCAGTCCCTCCCGCACCTGGACTTCGGTGAGCAGGCCCCGGCTGCGCAGACGGCCGAATACGCCGTCGAGTTTTTCGGAAAGCTCCTCGAACATCCCTACCCTTCGTTTCTTCCGGTGCAGAGCCTTTTAAGGTAGCAGGTTGCACGGGAAGGGATCAAGTTGCGGGGGTTCCTGAGTGCCACGCACACCGGAAAGCCGGATCTCATCCCGGTCCGTACACAAGAACGGATCCAGCCACTTCCCATACCCTTAGACGTGTGCGTGCGTCCGATCCCTGCCCTGCCCCTGCCCACGTCCATGCAACCGGGCACCACCGTTAGAAAACCTGCCTCGCGACCGCTACCTTCCTCCGAACCGCCAACGCATGGAGCCAGAGACACCATGAAGCCGAAAATCCTTCTCGCCACCTTCCTCCTCACCGCGTGCACCGTCGACGCACCGGACACCGCGCGTGCCCCGTCAGCGGTGGAGGTGGCGGATATCCACTCGTACGCCCGGCCTGGCGAGGCGCGGGTAACGCACGTGGCGCTGGACCTGACGCCCGATTTCGAGGCGCGCCGCATCACGGGCCGGGCGCGTCTGGCGATCGAGCGCGTCGAGGGTGCGGACAGTGTGATCCTCGACACGGACGACCTGACGATCCTGAGCGTGACGACGCCGGCGGGCGACTCGCTGCACCATCGACTCGGCGAAGGCGACGCGATTCTGGGCGAGCCGCTGATCGTGCATCTGGCCGAAGGCGGGGACACGATCGTGATCGAGTACCGTACGTCGCCGGACGCGGCGGCGCTCCAGTGGCTGGAGCCGGCGCAGACGTCGGGCGGCCGGCTGCCGTTCCTGTTCACGCAGGGTCAGGCGATTCTGACGCGGAGCTGGGTGCCGACGCAGGACAGTCCGGGGATCCGGCAGACGTACGAGGCGGTCGTGCGCGTTCCGGCGGGCATGCGGGCGGTGATGAGTGCGGAGCTGCTGACGCCGGAGGGCGAGTCGGTGGCCGGCGGGACGGCGTACCGGTTCCGGCTCGACCAGCCGGTGCCTCCCTACCTGATCGCACTGGCCGTGGGTGATCTCGCGTTCGCGGAGATCGGTCCGCGCAGCGGCGTGTGGGCGGAGCCGGACGTTGCGGGCGCGGCCGCCGACGAGTTTGCGGAAGTGGAGGAGATGATCGATGCGGCGGAGCGGCTGTACGGGCCATACCGCTGGGGTCGCTACGACATACTGGTGCTGCCGCCGTCGTTCCCGTTCGGCGGGATGGAGAATCCGCGGCTGACGTTCGCGACGCCGACGATCCTCGCGGGCGATCGCTCGCTGGTGAGTCTGGTGGCGCACGAGCTCGCGCACTCGTGGTCGGGCAATCTCGTGACGAATGCGACGTGGTCGGACTTCTGGCTGAACGAGGGGTTCACGACCTACATCGAGACGCGACTGATGGAAGAGCTGCGCGGTCGCGAGTATGCCGACATGCTGCGCCAGCTGGGACGACAGGACCTGCAGGAGACGATCAGCGATCTGGGCGGGCCGTCCGCGCCCGACACGCGCCTGCACCTCGACCTCGCCGGCCGCAATCCCGACGACGGCATGACGAGCATCGCGTACGAGAAGGGGGCCGCGTTCCTGCAGACGGTCGAGTCGGTCGTGGGTCGGGAGCGGCTGGATGCATTCCTGCGCCGGTACTTCGACGAGCACGCGTTCGAGCCGATGACCGCGGAGCGGTTCCTCGAGTACATGCACGCGAACCTCTTCGAGACGGAGCAGGAAGCGGCACGGGTACGTGCGGAGGAGTGGGTCTTCGAGCCGGGACTGCCGGACAATGCACCGGTCATCCGGTCGGCCGCGTTCGCACAGGTGGATACGCAGGTCGCGGCGTTCGAGAGCGGCGCACCGCCGCGGGAGCTCGACACCGGCGACTGGTCGACCCACGAATGGCTGCGCTTTCTGCGCGCGCTGCCCGACACGCTGTCCGCCGGGCAGCTCGAGGCGCTGGATGGCGCGTTCGGCTTCACGAAGAGCGGCAACAGCGAGATCCTGTTCGCCTGGCTCCGGATCGCGATCCGCAACCGGTACGAGCCGGCCCTGCCCGCGCTCGAGCAGTTCCTGACGACGCAGGGACGTCGCAAGTTCATCGCACCGCTGTACGAGGATCTCGCGGCGACCGACTGGGGCGCGCCCCTCGCGCGGTCGATCTATGCGCGTGCGCGTCCGACGTATCACGCGGTTACGGCGAACACGGTCGACCAGATCCTGGATCGCCGCCCGGAGTGATCGGTTTCAGACGGCGATGATCTGATCGCGCTTCGTGCCGACGGAGACGAAGTCGATGCGGACGCCGGTCAGCTGGTGGATCCGCTCGAGGTAGGCGCGGGCCCGCTGCGGCAGGTCGTCATAGCTGCGCGCGTCGGATGTCGGTGTCTGCCAGCCGGGCAGCGTCTCGTAGACGGGCGTGGCGCGATCGAGCAGCGTGAGGTCGTAGGGGAACGTGTCGTGACCGACATCGTCGACGGAGTATTCCGTGCAGATGCGGATCTCGTCGAACGTGTCGAGCACGTCGAGCTTCGTGATGGCCAGTCCGGTGAGGCCGTTGACCTGCGCGGCGTAGCGAACGACGACGGCATCGAACCAGCCACAGCGGCGGGGTCGCCCGGTCGTCGCGCCGTACTCGCCGCCGAGCTCGCGGAGCCGGTCGCCGAGCGGCGGCGGGATCTCGGTGGGCAGCGGCCCGCTGCCGACGCGCGTCGTGTATGCCTTGACGACGCCGAGCACGCGGTCGATCACCGTCGGACCGATACCGGAGCCGGTCGCGGCGCCGGCCGCGGTCGTGCTCGAGGATGTGACGAACGGATACGTGCCGTGATCGATGTCGAGCATGGCCCCCTGCGCGCCCTCGAGGAGGATGCGCTCGCCGCGGCGATGTGCCTGCGTGATCTCCCAGCCGGTGTCGGTGATCAGCGGCACGAGGCGCTCGCGCACCGCCAGCACGCCGTCCGCCACCTGTTCCGCGTCCAGGGCGTCGGCGCCCGCCGCAGCGAGCTTCTCGTTGGCTCGCCGTGATGCGCGGATGATGAGCTCGCGCGCCCGCTCGGCATTCTGGAGGTCGGCCACACGCACGCCGACGCGCGCGACCTTGTCCTCGTAAGCCGGGCCGATGCCGCGTCCCGTCGTGCCGATCTTCCCGGTACCGCGCGCCCGTTCGCTCGCCTGATCGAGCCGCTTGTGGTACTCGAGCAGAAGGTGTGCACGCCCGCTGATGCCGAGGTGCGGCTCCGCGTCGATGCCGCGCGCGTGCAGCGCGTCCAGCTCCTGGAAGAACTGATCGAGGTCGAGCACGACGCCGTTGCCGAGCAGGCATCGCTTCTCGGGGTGCAGGATGCCGGACGGGATCTGGTGCAGGATGAATTCATCGCCGCCGACGTGCACCGTATGCCCGGCGTTCGCGCCGCCCTGATAACGGGCGATCACGCTGGCGTGGGCGGCCAGCACATCCACGATCTTCCCTTTCCCCTCGTCGCCCCACTGGGCCCCGACCACAACCAGGCAGCGGTAGTCCTTCATCTCGCGATCCGTCGGAGGACAACAGAAGCCCGCCGGCTGCGGTCGTCGCAGCCGGCGGGTCGTCTTCTGCCTTTTCGTGGACAGTTTACGGCTGCGCGGCCGCGGCCGCCACCCGTCAGCGCTCGAGCACGCGCGCCTGCTCGCGCAGCCGGTGCAGCGCGCCGCACACGAGATCGACCGTCTTCCGTACGCCGTCGCCCCGCAGGTGGTCCAGGTCGTCGCCCGGCCGGTGCACCCGCCGCAGCGACTGCATCGTGCCGCGCATGACCGTCAGTGCGGGCGTGCCCGCGTTCACGATCGGGATATGGTCGACCGGGATACCGAACGGCAGATCCCTGCGCTCCGCCGTCTCGCCGAGCGACTCGGCCTCCTGGAGCAGTGCCGCCGCCAGGTGCGGAGCCATGCCCTTCTTGCGCAGGATGCCGAACCGCTCCAGCACGTAGAACGCGCCGGTGTCATCGAGGCCATCGAGGTTGATCACGCCGTGCACCGGCGGCAGCGTGCCCGCCGCTGCGCGCGCGCCGGCGAGGCCGAGCTCCTCGGCATCGGTGATCAGGAACGCGACATCCCCGGCCGCGTGCTCGCTCGCGGCGATACCGAGCGTGGCCGCGACACCCGACGCGTTGTCGAGCGCGCCCGGCGAGCGGTTGTCGACCCAGCTGAAGATCTGCACGACACCGGCGACCACGGCGATGACCCCCAGCAGGAGCAGGAGCGGACCCGGAAGCGGACGCGCGGTGTGGAAGATCGCGGCGATGAGGAGCGCGAGCCACGCGAGAACCGCAACGGCGATGGCCGGACCGCGGAACGCGAGCGGCACCGGCTGTGACTTGCTGTCGCGGTGCGCCATCACGATGAAACGCGGCTTCCCGCCCCGCTTCGTGACGAGCATGTTGCGACCCTGGCCGCGGGCGAACGGCAGCGTGTCGATCATCGCCCCGGCCAGCAGCATGCCCGCGGTGAGGATCAGCAGCAGCAGGAGCAGCAGCGCGATCGCGGCGAACGGGTGGTTCGTGTAGAGGAACATCGCGGCTGTGAACGTCGCCGCGAGATAGAGAGCTCCGGCGATGCTGATGCCGAAGCGGCCGGGCATCGGGCTGAACGTGAACTCGCGTTCCTCGACGTCGTAGCCGAGCTCCTCGAACAGGCGCCGGATCGCGGCGCCCGCCTCGGCAGCTCCCTCGGAACCCGTCAGCCGCGTCCTCGTCGCAATCTCGCGCAGCGCCGCGTTGACATCGAATTCCGGCCGCACGTCGCCCGGGCGTCGCGCCGGTTCAGCCTGCATCACTCCCCCGGAGTTCGAGCTCGTGAGCCGCTCCGAGTGAGCGACGGAGCGGATTACAGCAGTCCCGTCTCCTGCATCACCCGGGCCACCTTCTGTCGATCCCGTTCCGCGAGCGGCTGCAGCGGCGGGCGCGGCGGACCGCCGGCCCAGCCGAGCAGATCGAGCGCCGCCTTGCACCCCACCGCGCCGAACGCCGCCACGATCTCCCGGTGCAGCGGCGTCAGCCGGCCCTGGATCCGCCCCGCCTCGCCCGGCTTGCCGTCCCGGAAGCGGCGCACCAGGTCCGCGCACAGGGACGGCGCCACGTTCGCGACGCCCAGAATGCCACCCGCCGCACCCAGCTCGAGCGCGGTGTAGAGCAGCGAGCCGTTCCCGACGAAGAGGCGGCAGCCGGCATCGCACGCGTTCGTGAAGTCCGCAAACCGCTTGATGTCGCCGGACGAATCCTTGAGGCCGGCGACGTTCGGGTGCCGCATCAGTTCGGCGACGAAGCCGGCCTCGAGCGTCACCTTCGTGTATTTCGGGATGTGATAGAGCAGGACCGGCACCGGCGCGGCATCGGCGACCGCACGGAAGTGGTCCATGAGTGCCGCGACCGGGAGGTAGGGGCCGAAGTAGGCGGGCGGGTGAACCAGCACGACGTCGGCGCCGGCGGCCGACAGCTGCTGCGCCTGCCGGATCGTCGACCGCGTCGACTCGCCGGACGCACCGGCGATCAGCAGGTAGCCGGCGGGGACGACATCGCGCGCGAATCCCGTGAGCCGCTGCTTCTCCTCCTCATCCAGCAGCGCTCCCTCGCCGTTGGAGCCGAACAGCACGATGCCGTCGATCGGCGTCTCGACCCAGCGCCGCAGATTCTCGCGGAACGGGATCGGCGCGATCTCGCCTGCAGCATCGAAGTTCGTGATGACGGGCGGGAAGATCCCCTGAAGCCGTTCGTGCAGGTCCATGTTCAGGCCAGCGTCCGCATCCTGAGCTCGAAGTCCGACGGATTCGTCGCTGCGGCCTTCGCGATCTCGAACGAAACCATCTCCTCGTGCACGAGCTCCGCCAGGTGCTGATCGAACGTCTGCGAGCCGTACTGCTCCTTGCCCTCGGCCATGAGATCGGGAATCTCGAAGGCCTTCTCGCTGTCGAGAATCGCGTCCCGGATCGTCGCCGTGACGATCAGGATCTCGACCGCGACCACCCTGCCCATCCCGTCCTTGCGCGGCAGCAGGCGCTGACTGATCACGGCAACGAGGTTCTCGGCGAGCCGGACGCGCACCATCTCCTGCTCGTGCGGCGGGAACACGGAGATGATGCGCGAGAGCGTCTGCGCGGCATTCGTGGTGTGCAGCGTCGACAGCACCAGATGACCGGTCTCCGCCGCTTTCATCGCGGTGTCGATCGTCGTCGTGTCGCGCATCTCGCCGATCAGGATCACATCCGGGTCCTCGCGCAGCGCGGCGCGCAGCCCGGTCTCGAACGACTCCGTGTCCGTGCCGACCTCGCGCTGCGTGATCGAGCTGTGCACGTCGCGGTGCAGGAACTCGATCGGCTGCTCCAGCGTCAGAATGTGTTTCTTGCGGTGCTGGTTGATGTAGCCGATCATCGCGGCGAGCGTGCTGCTCTTGCCCGAGCCGGTCACGCCGGTGACCAGCACCATGCCGCGCTCGGCGTGGGCGATCCCCGCGAGCACGCGCGGCAGTCGCAGACTCTCGAAGTTCGGGATCTCGATCGGGATCACGCGCATCACGACCATCAGCGTGCCGCGCTGACGCAGAATGTTGACGCGGAACCGGCCGACGCCCGGCGCACTCCAGGAGCAGTCGTAATCGTTCAGCTCATCGAGACGCTCGCGATCGCGCGCCTTGGGGATCAGCTGTGCGCAGATCTGTGCGACGTGCTCCGGCGCGAGGCGCTGCTGCGTCAGCGGCACCAGCTCGCCGGTGATGCGGGCGCGGATGTAATCGCCGGCCTTCATGTGGATGTCCGACGCGCCGCGTTGAATCGCGGCCTTGAAGATTTCGATCATGGATTCGGCAGCCGAGTCAGGTGAACCGATTGGGGTCGGGCAGCGACCGGCCGCAACATAGCGGACCGCGCGCGTCGCCGCTATCGAGCTCAGTCGTTCAGGCGGCGCAGCTCCTTCAGCAGACCCGTCTTGTCCTTCGTGCGCGCGTCCACGTCCTTGATCCGGCGCGCGGGCTGGCCTGCGACGACGACGTACTCGGGCACATCTGACGTGACCACGGCGCCGGCCGCCACGACGCTCCCGCGCCCTACGCGGCAGCCCTCGAGCACCACCGCATTGGCGCCGACCAGTACCTCGTCCTCGATCACGACCGGTGCGGCGCTCGGCGGCTCGAGCACGCCGGCGAGCACGGCGCCCGCGCCGATGTGGCAGTCCCGGCCGACGAGCGCACGTGCACCGACGACCGCGTTCATGTCGATCATCGTACCCGCACCGACCACGGCGCCGATGTTGATGACGGCGCCCATCATGACGATGACGCGCTCGCCGATCTCGACCTTGTCACGGATGACCGAACCCGGCTCGATGCGTGCACCGATCGCCTTCAGGTCGAGCAGCGGTATTGCCGAATTGCGGCGGTCGTTCGCGACGTGGTAGTAGCGTACGCGGGCTGCCGCACGGTCGATCACGGCACGCGCCTGATCCCACTCGCCGACGAGCAGCGTCGTTCCGGCGCCGGTCGGGAAGACCAGCAGGTCGTCGGACCCTGCATCGTCCAGCTCGCCATCATGACGCACATAGACCGTCACGGGCGTGCGCTTGCGCGCGTTCGCGATCAGATCACGGATCTCCTGATAGTCCATTCCGACCTCGCTCAGAGTCCGAGCACGTGCTGCATCGTGTACCGGCCAGGCGCTCGGCCCGCGAGCCAGCGCGCGGCCTCGAGCGCGCCGTGGGCGAAGACCGCACGATCGAGCGCCTCGTGCCGCAGCTCGATCAGCTCGCGGTCGGCGGCGAACAGCACGCGATGTTCGCCGACGATCCCGCCGCCGCGGACGGCGTGCATGCCGATCTCGCCGGGCGTGCGGGCGCCGATCGTGCCGCTTCGTCCGTCGCGGCGCAGCGGCGCGAGCGGGGAGCCGCGTCCGCGCGCGGCCGCCTCACCCAGGGCGATGGCCGTGCCGCTCGGCGCGTCCGCCTTCCGGCGGTG
>DASUSS010000032.1:0-14265 GCA_036374995.1 Longimicrobiales bacterium
TTCGACTTGCATGTGTTAGGCACGCCGCCAGCGTTCGTCCTGAGCCAGGATCAAACTCTCCAATAGAGTAGTTCGAACAGCTCGTGCGAACGCCCACGTTCTCTTGACCGTGCGTTAAACGGTCTGTAGGCATTCGGAATCCCTACTTACGGTTATCCCTCAAGAAAATGCGGAGAGAAGTAGTGCTCTCCGCGAGGGCCGCTCAAACACCCGACCTCGATTGTCAATCAACGGAGTCCGGCCGTGCCGGACATGGGTTCGGCTGGTCACAGCCGAGCTAACCAATATACCAAACTCCTGTTTGGAGGTCAACCCCCGGCCGCACGCCGCATCCCGCCCGAAAACGGGCCGGGACAACGGCATCGGCGGAGGGCTGGAGTGCGTCCGGAAGGAATCGAACCTTCAACCTTGGGATTAAGAGTCCCCTGCTCTGCCAGTTGAGCTACGGACGCAACGCACGTCTGACCTGTCGAACCCGTGCGACCACGGGACGACGTGATACCCGGGTGCCCGCGGCAGTTCCGCTGCGGGCGAGGGTGAGCGAGGGGACTTGAACCCCCGACCTCCAGGGCCACAACCTGGCGCTCTAACCACCTGAGCTACGCCCACCATCGAGCGGCCGGACGGCGGCCGCACCTCTGCGCTCCCGAGGGAGCGTTCGAACTCCGCATGGGAAGCGGTGTGGCCTCGCAGCGCGCCCGATAGGATTCGAACCTATGACCCGCGGCTTAGAAGGCCGCCGCTCTGTCCAACTGAGCTACGGGCGCAGAGTCCGGCAGTCGGGGCGCTCGGATTTGAACCGAGGACCTCCTGCTCCCAAAGCAGGCGCGCTACCGAGCTGCGCCACGCCCCGCGGGAGCAGGATATTTTAGCGGGAAACCGTGTTGTGGTCAATGACTGGAGCGAGTGCGCGAAAGGCGCGTGCGCGATGGCTGAACCTGTGTTTTTCCTCGGCGGTCATCTCGCCGAACGTGCAGTCGGTGTGTGCGACGCGGAAGATGGGATCGTAGCCGAAGCCGCTCGTTCCGCGGGGCTCGAGGACGATGTGGCCGGCGCACGTGCCGAGCGCGGCGAAGCGGCGTCCGTCCGGGAGGTGCAGTACAGCGGCGCAGGTGTAGTGCGCGCCTCGCCGCTCGTCCGGCACGCCGGTCAGCTCGCGGAGGAGCCGGTCGTTGTTGGCACGGTCGAGCGCGCTGCCCGACAGATCGGTCCGCTGCGCGAAGCGCCTGGAACGGACGCCGGGAGCGCCGTGCAAAGCGTCGACGCTGATGCCGGAATCGTCGGCGATAGTGGCGCTGCCCGTGAGACGCAGGAAGTACCCGGCCTTCGCGTGTGCGTTGTCGAGGAACGAGTCGAAGATCTCGATGTGATCCTCGGCAGGATCCTCGGCCACGCCGGCGTCGGTCAGGGAGAGAACGATGTCATGAAGCTCTGGTGCGAGGATCTGCCGGATCTCGCGCGCCTTGTCCGCACTGCGCGTGGCGAGGATGAGGCGGCCGGGCACGCGGGGCTCAGCCGGCGAGTGCCCGGCGCTGCAGCTCGAGCAGCTGCGTGATGCCGTCGAGCCCGAGCCGGAGCAGGCCCTGCAGCTCATCGGGGCTGAAGCTCTGATTCTCGGCGGTGCCCTGCACTTCGACGAGGCGTCCGGACTCGAGCGCGACGAGGTTCATGTCCACGTCCGCGCGGACATCCTCCAGATAGTCGAGGTCCAGGCGCGGCACGCCGTCGATGATGCCGACGCTCGTGGCGGCAACCAGCTCCCGCATGGGCGTGGCCGTGAGCATGTCCTGCTCGATCATCCAGCGACAGGCATCGTGCAGCGCGATGGCCGCTCCGGTGATGGCGGCGGTGCGCGTACCGCCGTCGGCGACGAGGACATCGCAGTCGATCAGGATGCTTCTTTCGCCGAGCGCGGCGAGATCGATGGCAGCGCGGAGCGCGCGGCCGATGAGGCGCTGGATCTCCTGCGTGCGGCCACCGAGCTTGCCGCGCTCGCGAGACGAGCGGGTGTGTGTGGCGCGCGGCAGCATCGCGTACTCCGCGGTGACCCACCCGAGTCCGGACCCGCGCCGCCATTCGGGGACGCCGGGCTGAACGCTGGCCGTGCACAGGACCTGCGTGTTGCCGGTCGAGATGAGACAGGATCCTTCTGCGTGCGGCGCGGCATGCCGCCGCATCACGATATCGCGCAGCTGCTCGTTGGTCCGCCCTGCGCGCGCAGCGCGCTCCGTTGCCGTCATGAGTCCAGGTCCCGAATGCGTTCGAGGATGCCCGTCGTGGACCGGCCGCTCACGACCGGGACGAGCACGAGCCGTCCACCATTCTGCTCCACGATGTCGCGGCCGACCACGTCGTCCGGTGCGTAGTCGCCGCCCTTCACGAGCACGTCCGGGAGCAGCGCGGCAATCAGCTGTGCGGGCGTATCCTCATCGAACAGGGTGACGACATCGACGCACGCGAGCGCGGCGATCACGTACGCGCGGTCGTCTTCCGTCACGACCGGACGTCCGGGACCCTTCAGCCTGCGCACGGAGGCATCCGTGTTGAGTCCGATGATGAGGCGATCGCCGAGCGAGCGGGCCTGCGTCAGGTACGCGACGTGCCCGCGGTGGAGAATGTCGAAGCACCCGTTCGTGAAAACGACGGACTCCGACCGCGGGCGCGCATGGCGTCGCAGCAGCTCGTCACGCGACAGGATCTTTGCGGCAGGATCGAACGCCGTCATGGTGCGGCCGGCTCGGGCGTCGGTCCCACATCGGAACGGATCGCACTCAGCACGTCGCCCGCTCCCTCATCGAGGAGTCGGCGTGCGAGCGTGTCACCGACCGCGCGTGCATCGCCGGCGGCACCCTCCGCCTCGCCGCGCACGACCGTACGCCCATCCAGCGATGCGACGAGCCCGCGCAGCATCAGCTGCGTCCCGCGGACGGTGCCGAGCGCGGCGATCGGGATCTGGCAGCCGCCCTCGAGTGCGGCGAGGAATGCGCGCTCTGCTGCCGTCGCGGCGCGTGAGTCGCTGTGGTTCAGCGGTCTCACCGCCTCGAGTGCCGCCGTATCGTCCTCCCGAGTGACAAGGGCGAGTGCGCCCTGCCCGACGGCGGGCAGCCAGTGCGGCAGATCGAGCAGCTCGCCCGCCACCTCCTCGCGACCGAACCTGCGCAGACCCGCGAGCGCGAGGATGATGCCATCGTACCGGCCGTCATGCAGCTTCTCCAGTCGCGTGTCGAGGTTACCGCGCAGATCATCGACGACGAGATCACCGCGCGCCGCGAGCAGCAGCGCACGCCGGCGCAGCGAGCTCGTCCCGACGCGCGCGCCTGCCGGCAGGTCGGTGAGTCGCGGGCCGCCACCCGGACGCGGCAGAAAGGCGTCACGCGGATCCTCCCGCTCCATGACCGCGGCGAGCGTCAATCCCGCCGGCAGCGCCGTCGGCACGTCCTTCAGCGAATGCACGGCGAGGTCGCAGCGGCCCTCGAGCACGGCCGTGTCGACCTCCTTCGTGAACAGGCCCCGGTCACCGATCTTCGCCAGTGGCACGTCCGTGATGCGGTCGCCGGTCGTATGCACGACCTGGATCTCCACGTCGACGTCATGGCGCAACGCGCGCAGGCGGGCACGGACGTGCTCCGCCTGCCACAGCGCGAGCGTGCTGCCGCGAGAGGCGATGCGCATCATCGCGAATGCGCCGCCGGCTGCCCGTGCGTGGGAGGTCGCGCGCGTACCGTATCCTCCGCCGGCGCATCCATGCGCGCAAAGATCGGCTTGAGCAGCGGCGGCGACAGGAACGTCGTGAACATGACCATGATCAGGATGGCGCTGTACACCTGCGATGAGAGGATTCCGTTCGTCAGGCCGAGGTGGGCGAAGATGAGACCCACCTCGCCGCGCGGAATCATGCCCACGCCGATCGCGAGGTGGTTCAGCTTCTGGCGCCCCCAGCCTACGGAGTACCCGCTGATGACCTTGCCGATGATGGCAATGATCAGCAGCGCCGCACCGATCATCAGAACGGTGCCATCGAACGCTGCGGACCATGGCAGGAACAGGTTCACATCGACACCGGCACCCACGGCGACGAAGAAGATCGGGGTGAAGATATCGGCCACCGGCGCAATGCGCTCGGTTATCATGTCGAACTGGTTGGTCGAGCTGAGCACGACACCGGCGGCGAAGCTGCCGATGATCATCGCCGATCCGGCGAGGCCGGCCAGTGCGGCAAACAGGAGTGCGAAGGAGAAGGCGCTCACGAGGAGCACGCCGCGCACGCGCATCGAGTCCACCACGCGGAATATCCGGGGCGCGATGACGTTGCCGATGATGACGGCCGCGACCAGGAAGCCGGCGGCAATGACGAACTTCATGGCGATGCCGAAGATCGTCAGTGCGGCGCCGGCCGCGAGCCCGCTCACGATCGCGAGGATGACGAGACCCAGGACATCGTCGACGACCGCCGCGCCGATGACGACGCGCGCTTCGGGCGTGTGCATCCGGTTCAGGTCGGTCAGGACCCGTGCGGTGATGCCGACGGACGTCGCGGTGAGCGTGGCACCCACGAAGACGGCCACCATGGTGTCGGAGATGCCGGCGGCTCGAGCGCCGATCGTCGGCTGGACGATCATCCAGAATGCGAAGCCGAGCAGGAACGGCGCGATCACACCGACCATGGCGACGAGTGTCGCCGAGCCACCGACGCGGAACATCTCGCGGATATCGGTCTCGAGTCCGATCTCGAAGAGGAGGATGGCGACACCGATCTCCGCGAGGAGATGGACGACCTCACTGACGGGACCGGCCGTCGGCAGCAGCGCGAGGACGGAGGGTCCGATGAGCACGCCGGCGATGAGCTCGCCGAGCACGGCGGGCTGGCCCACGCGTTCGGCCAGCTCGCCGAGGACCTTCGCGGCGATGAGGATGACGATGATCGTGAGAAAGAAATGCTCGGTTCGTATCCCGCCTTCCGGCGCAGATGAACCGAGCAGGAGTCCCAGCAGGAGCAGACCGGCCACGCGGCCGGTCCGTCTACCATTGCGACTGCGCACCATTGATGATCTGCTGGATGAGTGTTTCGATGGCCTTCGCGCGCGCGACCTCGTCCGACTGCGTGTCGGGCCGGTACTCGCCGCGGCCGCTCACGGCCGTCTGCTCGAAGAGGATGACGCTGCGGCGCACATCGATGATCTGAATGGACATCGTGATCTGGACCTGGTGCTGGACGACGTCGACGCTGCCCGGCTCGCCCGGACGGTAGTTCTGAGCCGCGTCCTCGTACCGTGTCACGGTGCCGCGCACCAGTGCATCGGCCGCGCGTTCGCCGGCCAGTCGCAGCCCGAGTGCGCGCGGCAGCTCATCGTTGAGCTCCGTGAAGATCTGCTGGCCCACGTCGTACCGGCCCGTCTCATCGCCGAAGGGTGCAATGAAGACCGTGCGGATATCGGAGGGAAACCCGCCGCCGCCCCTCAGACCGTAGTTGCAGCCGGTCTGGAGCAGCAGGAACATCATCAGGGCGAGCCTAGCGCTCGCCGGGAAGAATCCAGACATCAGGCTCGAAAGCCGCTTTCTCCTCGACTTCGGTGACGCGGATCGTCAGCTCGCGGAATTCCGTCCAGTCGCGGAACACCGCCTGTTCCGGCAGCTCGAGAGCCGCCTCGCCCGTCAGCACGACCGTGCGGCGACCCGTGCCGTCCGTCCACTCCGTGGATCGGAGCCGTTCACCCTGGAACTGAAACCGCCAGACCGTGCGATCGCGCGTGTACTCCAGCGTGATCCTGTCGCCGGTCACAGCCGTTCCGGTCAGCGGCGCATCGCTCGGCCGCCGGAACACGCCGAGCGAGGCCCAGAGCAGCGCCGGCGGCGGCAGCAGTGTCGCCGCGTTCGCCGGTGCGACGCGCATGGTCTCACCTTCGAGCACGGCTGCCGCGAGCGTCTCACCGCGCGCGGCGAACAGGTCGACACGCGCGCGTCCGGTCGTATCCAGACGGAGCACGCCGCGACCGCTGAACCGCGCGTCGCGGTCGGTCATGTTCCAGTCGAAGAAGATCTGAGCGCGGCGCGCTGGGGCGGTAGCGGCCTCGAGCCGCGTTTCCGCCAACGCATCCGGGGCACCGATCGTACCGCCGCCGGAGGCGCACGCGGTCACGGCGGTGCCGAGCACGAGACCGAGCATCGAAACATAGACACGCGCTGAAAGCCGGTCAACGCGCCGCAATTCCGTCCGCAACGGGTTCATTGGAGCTCGGAGCCTGGGGATCTGACCACTCGCATGGCGAGCACGGGATCTTCCTGAACGACGCGATCGACAACGTCCATGCCGCTGCTCACCCGACCGAACACGGTGTAGCCGCCGTCGAGGTGCGGCTGGGGGGAATGCGTGATGAAGAACTGGCTCCCACCCGTGTCGGGGCCCGAGAGCGCCATCCCGAGCGTCCCGCGCTCGTAGCGCAGAGGATTGATCTCATCGCGGATGGCGTACCCGGGACCGCCACTGCCGTCGCCCCGCGGGTCGCCATCCTGAATCACGAAATTGGGCACCACGCGATGCCACCGCGTGCCCGAGTAGTACCCGCTCTCGATGAGCGAGATGAAGTTGTGCACCGTGAGCGGTGCATCCGCACCGGCCAGATCGAGCACGACGTCACCGTGCGGTGTCGAGATCACGGCCTGCGGTGATGGTGCGCCGGCGAGGATGGGTGCGACGTACGACCGGACCAGATCGCGGTAGAACGAGAGCGGCCGGGCCGCGGTACGGTCGGCCGGCTCGCTCCAGGAGGCCGGCGGGGCACCGATGCTGTCACGGACGGCGCGATACAGGATGGGATCGGCCGGCGGAGCCCGCGTCCCGAAGCGGAGAAAGAACGTGCGCTCGACCGGGGTTCCCGCGCGGCGCAGTCGCGCGAGCGCGTGGATCACGGCGAGAGCGGCATCGCGAATCGTGTCCTGCCTCGTGCGATCCCACGCCTGAAACAGGACATCGAGATCGCCCGGCCCGGCGGACACGGCGAAGCCACGGATCGCCGCGGCGCGCACGAGCGGATGCGACGCGGCCATGCGCTCCACGAAGATCGTTCGCATGGCGGCAGCGGAGTCGGCCGTCCCGCGAATGGCGGAAAGCGCTTCCGCGGCGACCAGGTAGTGCGCATCACGGGCGAGCTGCTGAAGCGCCACGGCGCTCCGGGTCGTGCTCACGCGGCCGAGCGCGCGCGCTGCGTGCAGGCGGAGAATCCACCGGCTCGAGTCCGACCACTGGACCGCGGCGTCGGCCGCGGCCGCACTGTCCACACGCAGCCACGCCTGCAGCGCCGCCGTACGCAGGCCGTCCGGTCGGCCGGGCGCCGTTGCCGCGCGCAGCGCCGCCGATGAAGTCGGATCTTCCGCCTGTCCGAGACCGGCTGCCGCGGCGATGGCCACGTTCGGATCGCCGTCCTGGAGCGCAGCGGCGAGGACGGGCGTGGTGCGCCCGTTCTCACGGTACGCCGCGAGCTGATTCAGTGCATTGATTCGGACGTGCGGGTGGGAGTCGCGCGCGGCGGTCAGGAGCGCTGCCAGTGCGCGCGTCCGCACGCCGGCGCTGTCCGCGAGACCCGCCCTCAGGCCACGCGCCACGTACGCGCGCACGCGTGCATCCTGATCCGCGACCGCCTGGAGCAGGTGGCCGGGTGCCGACCTCCCGCCGCCGCGCGCGAGCGCGTATGCGGCACGCCACCGCGTTTCGGCATCCGCGGTCTGCAGCCAGCGTCCGACATTCGCGATCGTGCCGGCGTCGCTCGGCAGGCGCCATACGACCAGCAGCGCTTCGTGCACCAGGGGCGCGGGAGGGCTCGGCCGGGAGAGGATCGAGTCGAGCGCGGCGCGCCCGCGCGCGCTCCCGATCCTGCCGAGCGCCGCTGCGGCCTCGACCGCCGCGCGCACATCATCCCGCAGGGCCACCGTGCCGAGCGCGGCGAGCACCTCCGTGCTGCTGTCGGCGAGCTCACCCAGGGCGAACGCGGCCCGCGCGCGTACGCCCGCATCGGGATCCCGGAGTGCATGGAGCAGCAGAGACGTCGCGGCAGGATCGCGAATGCGACCGGCCGCGAGGACGGCGCGGGCACGCACCTCGGGCACGGCGTCCGCCAGGTGTCGCGTTACGAGTGCCGCATCGAAGGCGCGGCCGTCCTCCATGCGCAGCAGCTCCGCCACCGCGGTGACCGCGGCCTCATCCAGCACGACGCCCGCAGATGGCGCCGCTTCCGGCGGCGCCGGCAGCGGTCGCGCGCACGCCGCCAGGAGCAGCGCGGCGAGCAGCCGCTCAGTCGCTCGTCGCGTCACGGAACGTCCGCAGGAGCTCCTGCGGCAGCCGGCGCGGAGAGCCGCGCCCGTCGATGGCGATGAGCTTCGTTCGAGCGGTGGCCAGCAGCTCGGGCACGGCGCTCCCTTCACGAAGGATCTCGTATCGGAACGTGATCGTCCTGGACTGGACGGCCTCGATCGACGTGACGATCCGGACCTCGTCGTCGTACTGCGCAGCCCGGACGTACCGGAGCGAGGCTTCGGCCACCGCGAGCCGGATCCCGGAACGCTCGATGTCGGCGTAGGCATTGCCGAGATCGCGCATCAGCTCCGTACGCCCGATCTCGCACCAGACCAGATAGTTCGGGTGGTACACGAACCCCATCTGGTCCGTTTCGCCGTACCGCACACGCAGACGCGTGACGCCCTCCATCACGGGCGTCATTCGCCGTACGGCACCCAGATGTTCTTGATCTCGGTCGCGTGGCGAAGGAACTCTTCGCCCGCCCCCTGCACCGGATCGGACCAGGCGCGCGGACCGGCGATCCAGGTCCGCTTCATGTTGCCGGCGGCGAGCCGCTCGACCATCGCGGCGCCGTCGTCGTGCGGAAAGTACCAGAGGCCCTCCACGTCGTCGTGTCCGGCGAGGTGCGACACGAGCTCGGCTCTTGCGCCCGTGATGATGTTGAGCGCGCCCGGCGGCAGGTCCGACGTGTCGGCGACCTGATAGAAGTCCGTGGCGAGCACGGGTGCGTGCTCACCCGCAATCGCCACGACGGTATTGCCGAGTGCGAGCGCCGGCGCGATGGCGGAGACGAATCCGAGCAGCGGCGCCTCATCCGGGCAGACGATTCCGAGCACGCCCACCGGCTCGCGCATCGCGAGCGTGATCATCCGGAACGGCGTCGCGTGCACGCGGCTCTCCCATTTGTCCGCGTACGCCGCATAGAAGAAGAGGCGCTCGACCGCGAGCCGAACTTCGCGCTCGGCATCGGCGCCGTCGACGAAGTGGCCGAGGCGGGCGACGAGCTCGTCGGCGCGCACGGCGAGATTCTCGGCCAGATAGTACAGCACCTGCGCCCGGTTGTGGGCGGTCTGCTTCGGCCATGCGGACCCGTGCGCGGCTTCCACCGCGTTGCGCACGTCCTTCCGGTTGCCCCGCGCCACGTCCGCGATCGGGCGGCCCTTGCGATCGTGCACGGCCACGCTGTAGCCGGAGTCCGGCCGGACCTGGCGGCCGCCGATGTACAGTCTGGCCGTCCGGTCGATCGGCGGGAGTGCGCCAGCGCCGCGCTCTACGCGGGTCGCACGCTCCACTCGCGTGTGCCCGGCCGCCTTCGGCGGCTTCGTCCGCTTCTGCCACGACGGCTTCACATACTCGTACAGCCCCTCCTTGCCACCCTCCCGGCCGAATCCGCTCTCGCGATAGCCGCCGAAGCCGGAAGCGGCATCGAACACGTTCGTCGAGTTGATCCAGACCGTGCCCGCCTTCAGCTTCGGCGCGACATCGAGTGCGAGATTGATGTTCTCCGTCCAGACGCTCGCGGCGAGGCCGTAGCGCGTGTTGTTGGCGAGATCGACCGCCTCGGCATGCGTGCGGAACGTCATCAGTACGACGACGGGGCCGAAGATCTCGACCTGGGCGATCGCCGCGGCGGGCGCGACATCGGTGAAGAGCGTCGGCGGGAAGAAGTATCCCTCCTGCGGGCAGCTCCAGGACGGCTGCCACATCGTCGCGCCCTCGTCGACTCCCTGTCTCACGAGACTATCGATGCGCTCGAGCTGAACGGGCGCCACGATGGCCCCGATGTCGACCGCCTTGTCGAGCGGGTCACCGACGCGCAGCCGCTCCATCCGTTCGCGCAGCTTCGCCGTCAGGCGCTCGGCGGTTCCCTCGTGGACCAGGATCCGCGAGCCGGCGCAGCAGACCTGTCCCTGGTTGAACCAGATCGCGTCGACCACGCCTTCGACGACGCTGTCGAGGTCCGCATCATCGAATACGATGAACGGCGACTTCCCGCCGAGCTCGAGCGACAGCTTCCGCCCCGAGCCGGCCGTGGCGGTGCGAATGATCCGGCCGACGTCGGTCGAGCCCGTGAACGCGATCTTGTCGACGTCGGGATGCTGCACGATGAGCTCGCCGGTACGCCCATCGCCGGTGACGATGTTCACCACGCCCTTCGGCAGACCGACGTCCGCGCACAGCTCCGCGAAGCGCAGCGCAGTGAGGGACGTGAACTCTGCAGGCTTGAGCACGACCGTATTTCCCATGGCGAGCGCCGGCGCGATCTTCCAGGCCAGCATGAGCAGCGGGAAGTTCCACGGAATGATCTGGCCGACGACGCCGACGGCCTCGTAGCCGGGCAGCTCCGTCTCCATGAGCTGCGCCCAGCCGGCGTGGTGATAGAAGTGTCGCGCGACGAGGGGAATGTCGATGTCGCGCGACTCGCGGATCGGCTTGCCGTTGTCGAGCGACTCGAGCACGGCGAGCGCGCGCGCGTGCTTCTGGATGTGGCGCGCGATCGCATAGAGGTAACGCGCGCGGCCATGTCCGCCCAGGTCCGTCCAGCCCTCGAGTGCGCGCCGCGCGGCCCTGACCGCAGCATCGACATCCCCGGCCGACGCCTGTGCGATGTCCGCGAGTCTGCGCGCCGTTCCGGGGTTCACGGTCTCGAAGTACTCACCTGCCTCGGGGTCGCGCCATTCGCCATCGACATACACGCCGAAGCGGCGGCCGTGCGCATCCAGCCACTCGTTCGCCGGCGCCGCGCTCTCGGGCGCGGGACCGTAGTCCAGGGACTCGAAGATGTCCGCGACCTTCACGCCGTCTCCTAGGCGATGGGGTGCCGGTATCCGGCCGAGTAGCGGCCGGTGACGTGATGTTCGAGCTGCCGCTCGATGTCGCCGAGCAGCGAGCTCGCCCCGAACCGGAACAGCCGCGGGGTGAGCCACGGCGTCCCGAGCTCATCCTTCATCAGCAGCATCCACTCGAGCGCCTGCTTCGCCGCGCGGATGCCGCCGGCCGGCTTGAACCCGACAATGTGTCCGGTGCGCTCGCGGTACTCGCGGATCATGCGGCACATCACGAGTCCCGTCGGCAGCATGGCGTTCACCGCTTCCTTTCCCGTCGACGTCTTGATGAAGTCGGCACCCGCCATCATGGCGACCATGGATGCGCGGGCCACATTGCGCAGCGTCCCGAGCTCGCCCGTGCCGAGAATCACCTTGATGTGCGCAGCGCCGCACGCCTCACGGAATGCACGCACCTCGTCGTAGAGCGCCTCCCACGCGCCGGTCAGGACGTGGCCGCGGGTAACGACCACGTCGATCTCCTCCGCACCTGCATCGACGGACGCCCGGATCTCCTCGATGCGCTGCGGGAACGGCGAGAGGCCGGCGGGGAAACCGGTGGACACGGCCGCCACGGGAATGCCCGAGCCACGCAGCGCAGCCACTGCGGGCGCCACGAGCTGATGATAGACGCAGACGGCGGCCGTCCGGATGGGGAGATCACGCGCGCCGAGCGCCTCGAGGACGTCCTGCCGTATGGGCCGCATCGCCTTGGCGCACAGGCGGCGCACGTAGCCGGGCGTGTCGTCACCGGAGAGCGTGGTCAGATCCATCAGCGTGACCGCACGCAGCAGCCATGCGGCCTGCCATTCCTTCTTCACACTGCGGCGCGTGCCGATCGTGGCCGCGCGTCGCTCGACCGCGCTGCGGTTCACGCGGATCTCGCGTACCCAGTCGAGCTCGAGCGGGAATCCCGGATTGCGCTGCAGCCCGACGTGCCCCACGCCGGTCGGGGCCGCCTTCGCCTGTGTCGTGATCATGGCAGGTAGAATAGCGCGGTGTCGTTTACGGGGACAGCTACGCCGGGGCCGGCTCCGTTCCGGTGTTGTCGCAGGGTGGAGTCCCGGCTTAGGTTCGGGCCTCCATGAGCGGATCCGACTATATCATCTCGGACATTCATCTGGGTGCTGTACCCGACGAGACGGAACGCGAGCTCGTCCGGTTCCTCGATGAGGCAGGCGGCGACGCGCGCACGCTGCTGATCGCCGGCGACCTGTTCGACTTCTGGTTCGAGTACGGCGAGGTGATTCCCGGCCGCCATTTCCGCACGCTCGCCGCACTCGCCCGGATCGTGGAGGCCGGAGTCCCCGTGACGATGGCCGGCGGGAACCACGACGCGTGGGGTGGACGGTTCCTGCGGGAACAGGTCGGAATCACGTACCACACCGAGCCGTTCCATACGGAGCTCGCGGGCCGGCGGACGCTGGTCGCGCACGGCGACGGTCTCGGCCGCGGCGATTTCAGGTATCGTGCGCTGAAGGCAGTGATCCGCAGCCGCGCCGCGATCGGCGCGTTCCGCGCCCTCCACCCCGAGCTCGGCCTGCGTCTCGCCCGCGCCGTGTCGACGACGCACGACAAGTCGGATGAGGATCTGGCGGCGGAGGGCCGGGCGAGCTTCCTGCACTCATGGGCGATGGACCAGCTGAGCGCGGATCCGTCGCTCGGATTCGTCGTCTGCGGCCACTCCCACCTGCCGGTTCTGCACGAGCGCGAACCCGGCCGCTACTACCTCAACGCCGGCGACTGGGTCCGCCACTTCACCTATATCGTCGTCGACCCGGCCGGCCGCCCCGAGCTGCGCGTCTGGGAACGCCGACCCTGACCGCCACTCAGGCGGTGTGACCGAAGCCCTCGACGTCGACCTTCTCGACCACGCGGATCCGATCACCGACGAACGACCGGCCGACATCGCGGAAGCGGAGCGGCGAATCGCTCGCAGCGAAGGCATACGACGGCGGCGCCGTCGCGGTGCGACAGAGGTCGTGCGCGTCGAGCAGCTCGGCCACCTCGCGCGCCGTCTCGGCCGCGGAGTCCACGAGCCGGACATCGGCGCCCATGACATCGGCGATGAGCGGACGCAGCAGCGGGTAGTGCGTGCAGCCGAGGATCAGCACATCGACATCCATCTCCCTGATCGGTCGAAGGTACTCCTCGGCGATGAGGCGTGCGGACGGATGATCGGACCAGCCCTCCTCGACGAGCGGCACGAACAGCGGGCACGGCTGCGCGTAGACTCGCGCGTCCGGCAGCCGGCGGCGCACGGCAAGGTCGTATGCGCCGGACGCGATCGTGCCCGCCGTTCCGATCACGCCGACGCGCGCAGACGCGCTCGCGTCGACGGCCGCGCGCGCACCGGGCTCGATCACGCCCGCGACCGGCACCGCGTGCAGCTGCGACAGCCGCTCGGCCGCATGGGCCGTCGCCGTGTTGCAGGCGACCACGATCATCTTGACGTCGCGCGAGAGCAGGAAGCGCGAGGCCTCCTCCGAGTATCGCAGCACCGTCGCCGGCGACTTCGGTCCGTACGGCACGCGCGCGGTGTCGCCGAAGTAGATGATGCGCTCGTGCGGGAGCTGCCGCATCAGCTCGCGCACGACGGTCAACCCGCCGATGCCGGAATCGAAGACGCCGATGGGCGCGGTGGCGGACGGACGCGCGTCCGCATCGCGGCGCGTCACCATGCAATGCTCAGCGCGAGTGCGACCCCTTCGGGACGCGGATGGACCGAGACGCGCGCCGGCACCTCCCAGAGGTGCGCGGCGACGAAGGCGTCGGCGGCGGAGAAGAAGTGATTGAAGATCAGAAACGCGATCCAGTCCTCGAGGTGCTGGCGTCGCGCGCGAATTCGCGGCGAGAGCGGATGCGGCTCGACGATCGGCACGTATTCGCCGGTCTCGGGATCGATGATGATGTTGCCGCTCTCGTCCACCTCGTACCCGGTGATGACGCTGTCCGGCGCCGCCTTGGCCAAACGCAGGTCCTCGACGGACTTGGCGATCATGAACAGCGCCATCATCTCCGACGTCGCGTAGACGGTCCCGGAAACCGGCCGGCGCAGCGCCGCCTGACCCGCGCCCGGAAACAGGAGCGACGAGAGGAACGCGCGCCGCGGCGAGATGGGCGGCCGGAGCAGCGAATCCGCGGGCTGCC
>DASUSS010000033.1:0-69541 GCA_036374995.1 Longimicrobiales bacterium
CGAGAAGCATGGGGCTTGTCACGCCGACCCTGGTCCGTAACGTGCTCATGTTTTGACCTCCTCGAGGAGAGTCTTGCCCGTTGACTATGAATGCGTCGGGCATGATAGAGCGCCAGAGCGAGGTGACATCGCTCTGGAACGGCGTGAACTCTTCAAGAGGCGGCTCGACCAGGTCCGCAGGAAGCCGACGAGCCTCCAGACGACCACTCAGCGGCTCTTGTCGCCACCCCGGATTCACATCGTAGTAGCGAAGCGCCGCCGCGACCGACGACCACGCCGCGTCATCAAGAACAAGGAGGCCACCGGGCCGCACAAACCGTCTCAAGTAGTACAGGTCAACAAACACTTCATGAAACCGATGACTGCCGTCGACAAACGCGGCGTCCGCCATGAAGGCCTCGCTTGCCAGCCGTGCGAGCGCGATGGAAGATGGCTCCGTGATCAGCGTGGTGCTCGCGGTGAGTCCGGCAGCGCACATGGCCTCCCACCCGACATTGGCATACGAGCTTGCCTGATAGGATCTACTGCCGCAGCTCCTGGGCGAGCCCGATGAGTACTCCTTCGGGACCTCGGATATAGCAGAGGCGATAGGTGTCTCGATACCGGGCGACATCGCCGACGAGCTCCGCACCGTGCTTTCTCAGACGGGCGAGCGTATCGTCGATGTCCTCAACTGTAAACATGACGCGCAGGTAACCGTGAGAGTTGACGGGCGCGCGGCGGTGATCCCCTATTACCGGTGGCGCGAGAAAGCGGGACAACTCGAGCCGGCTATGACCGTCCGGCGTGCGCATCATGGCAGTCTCGACGCGCATGCTCTTCAGGCCGGTAACGCTATCTGCCCAATCGCCTTCGATCGGCGCACGTCCCTCGAGCTCAAGACCAAGTTCGGTGAAGAACGCAATGGCGGCGTCGATGTCGTCGACGACGACGCCAATGTTGTCCATACGCTTGACGGTCATACTGTCGCTCGGCGTTTAACGCCTGTTGTGCCGCGCTTCTGGGATCTTGTACGAATCGCTCATAAGACTACTGCGCAGGAACTCCAGAACACGCTCCTTCTGGCATCGCCCTGCTATGTGCCAACCCGGATACGACTAGTCTCCCGGCAGAAGCGGGCCACGCTCAACGACCGTGTCAAGAATGACGATCTTCTGCCATATCTTGTTTGATAGGGTCGAAGCTAGCGTCTCCACGTCGTTTACTGCGTCCAATACGACAGGATCGTTCACGTGCTGCACGTGCAGCGCCGCGAGCTTACTGCACAAGGAGAGTAGCTCGGTGCAGTAATCCAGATAACGGGACAGCTCAAAGCGGCTCAGCGTCTGCTCTGGGGACGATGGTGTCCGGACGTGAGGACTGAGAAGGTGCTCCGGGTCTTTCGTGAGCTGGTGCATATCCACGATGTGTACAACGCTTCGAAGACGATGCAGTTCGCGCAAGGATACTCGGCGCTTCAGTCGGCCCTCCAGCGTCAACAGAAAGTACACGGCCAAAGAGAGAAAGATCAGGTCTTGAGCCGCTGACTCCGTGGCCTGGAGGAGTTCGCCCATTCCGCCGAGGTCGAAGGGTCGGGACGCTACGAACAACACCAGTCCTCCGACTAGCACGAGGATGATTCCCATGGCACCGCCGACCAGCACTCTTAGCGGCCAGTGCGGCCGTGCCGCTCGCTCGAGAATCGGCCCCGTCTCCTCCCCAATCCGACAAAGTTCAGCGGCCACTTTGGCGAGCCCAGAACCGGGAAACCGTTCACTGATCCGCCGCTGAAGATTGACGAGCGTCCGCTGTATATGGTGAAGATTGAGTTCCGAGTACACGAGCGTTTCCGGTCAGAGATCCCTTGGCCGTTCGATCAACAATGACAAAGAAGTGCGACGCTACGGTAACGATCGCGCCTAAGGACGCCGAAGGCACCTGACGCCTGTTGTGCCGTGCCCGTTCAATGGAATGTGGCGCTGCAGGCACCGCTACCGCGCACGGCCAGCAGCACGATAACCGTCAGACCGTGCTCTCGCCCGGTGGGAATCCCCGACGAAGCATCCAGAGGAGCCCGAGCGCCAGGCCCAGCGACGCTCCGCCCGTAACCAGGCTCAGCCAGATCGGCGCACCGCCCCAGACCACCGGCGCCAGACCACCCGCCAGCGTGGCTCCGGTAATCCACGCGCGCCGAGCTACCCCTGCCCAGCGCCGGGCCCGCACGGTCGTCACCACGCACAGCACGGCACCCACGGCGTACACGAGTTCGCTGCTCGTCTGCACGATCCGACCGATGCCCGTCGCGTCCGGCCACTGATCGAGGAAGCCGGTCGCTCCTGTCCACGCGAGGTAGAGCAATGATGATCCCGCAGCGACGCCAACGAGCCGCTGCGCCATCGTCCGCGGCGCTGGCTGGAGCAAGCGCTCGTGCCACGGACTGCGCACGGCCGTGCCTACCGGGAACTGCCTCACATCGAGCTCGCGAGCAATGGATGCTCCCGAAAGAACGCCCACATCTCGCGCGTAGCGTCGATGCCGTTACTGTTCGGTCCGACTCGCCACTCCGGCAGCGGTTTGCCGCCCGGCCAGGTGTGGCCGCCGCCCGATACCGTGTAGAGAACGACGGATGCTGAGCCGGCACAGTCCGCGTAATACAGGCGCGTGACATCGGCTGCGATCGACTCGTCTGACGGCTCAGCCCCACAACCGTTTCGTTCTGCCCATCCTGCAACGAAGTCCCGGATCGCCGGGAAGACCGGCTTGACCGGGTTCAATGGATCCCCGAGACGTCCGCCACCATAGGGTACGATCGGGTCGGCAGTTCCATGGAACGCGATCATGGCCACCGGTCGCGTTGCCGCACACCAGTCCGGCGGCAGAGACTGAGCCGGCGCCACCATGCCCACGGCCGCAATCCGGTCTGACAAGGCGCACGACAGCACGAACGCCAATCCACCACCATTCGACATTCCATCGGCGTAGATCCGCGCCTGATCGATGTTGTACGTAGAACGCAGCGTGTCGATCAGCTCTGAAATGAATCGGACGTCCCTGTCCAGGCCGGCACCGCGGTCGAACGTGTGCCAGATCCTGGCGACACCCAGCATTTGCGGGTTTCCGGACGGATATACGACAATGAACCCGTTCTCGTCCGCCAGCCGGTTCCAGCGGCTCAGGTTCCTCTGCTGGGCGGGCCAGGTAGCCCCGGCATGTATGCTGATCACGAGTGGAACCGGAACGGCCGGGTCATAGCTCTCCGGCACGTACAGAAGGTACTCACGGACCTCATTCGATGACACGACCCGCCCGTTCGTCCGATCGACGGCCGAGATCCAGGCGATGCCGGCGATGGCGAGCACCAGTGGAACCCCCAGTACGATCCCCACAGAACCGAATATGACTTTCCTGATTCTCACCGATTCCTCACGAAGCAGCGCCGTGTAAGCCGACAACATCGTACGTCAGCCCGCCGGGACCTGATCCGGTGTTCACGGCCCTGGTGAACACACGATCGACCGGCTGAGCCGGACGTGGGGTCCTTCACGCACGCCGAACCCGACATCGCGGGCGAGCGTGGTGATCTTCTCGAACAGCCGCGGTCCCACGTGACCCTTCGGCTCCGCAATGAGCAGGTGCCCGGTCGGCCGCAGGATCGACCGCACCTGCGACAGCAATGCGCGCCGGTCGGGCGCTTCGTGCACCATCCAGAACGCGAGCGCGAAGTCGACCGGTCCGGTGATATTCAGCCGGTCGGGCTCGACCTGGTGCAGCGTCACGCGGTCCGCCAGACCACGGCGTTCGACACGACGCCGCGTGCGCTCCAGCATCTCGCTCCGGATGTCCACGGCGATCACGCGTCCCCCGGCTCCGACGAGCTTCGCCATCGCAACCGTGAAGAACCCGAGGCCGCAGCCGATGTCGACGGCCGTGTCACCCCGCTTCAGCAGTCCGTTCAGGATGCGCGCGGGATCGTGGACGAGGCGACGCAGCGGATTGTCGAACGTGTACGCGACCCACCACGGGAAGTCGGGGTGCGTTCGCTGGCTCGCACTCATCGCTAGAACACCGGCGACTGCGGCCGCGGCTTCAGCAGGAACAGTCCCTCCTGGAGACTCGTCACGATGACCGTCCCGCTCCGGAAGAACGGGTACGTGCTCCACGCGCCGCTGAACCCGGGACCCTCGAGGTACGGCGTGGTGTCAAAGAAGCCGACCTCGCGCGGGTTCTCGGGATCGCTCACATCGAGCACGTGCAGGCCGTACCTGTAGTTCGCCTGGTATGCCTTTCGGTCCCTCACGTACAGGTTGTGCGCGCTCGCGGGCATCGAGCCCATGAACTCCGTCGCCAGCACCGGGTCCTCCAGATCCGTGAGGTCCCAGACGAGCGTGCGCGTGGTCGGGACGCTGCCCTCGATGACGTCGGCCTCGTCATCCTGGATGAAGTACCGGTCGCCCTCCGTGGTCCAGCCCTGGTGGATGTAGCCGGCGTTCGGCGATGACGCGCGCGACAGTGCCCGCGGATTCGACTTGTCGGTAACGTCCGCAATCGCGAACGCGCTGCCGTTCGACATCAGGCAGATCTCGCGATCGCGATAGCGACCATCGGGCCCGCGGTAGATCACGCACTGTACGTCGTGCGTGCCGCTCTCGTCGCGGAAGCAACCGGCGAACTGCGGGTTCCGCGGCTCGCGGATGTCCACCATGTGCAGTCCGCCGCCGCACGTCTCGCCGCCGCCGCGCGAGCCGACCAGGTACGCGAAGCCGGTCTCCTCGTTGATCGCGATGTTGTGCACGCTCGCGACGTTCGCGTAGTGCACGTCCGGCTCGAACAGGACCGGTGCATCCGTCACGTTGCGCAGGCGACGCAGATCGAACACCTGCATGCCGTGGTTACCCGCACCGTCCGCGACGATGAACGCGTGGTCGCGGTACGTCTTGATGTCGCGCCAGAGCTGCGACGGCGGCGTATCGGCCGTCTTCGGCAGGTCGCCGACGAGCACGGGATTCGACGGGTCGGTGATGTCGATGAACGACGTGCCATCGTTCCTGCCGACGAGCGCGTACTCGCGGCCGGTCTCCGGGTCGGTCCAGCCCCAGTTGTCGTTCGTGCGCACGCCGCGCGCGTGCTCCGGTGCGCGCAGCAGGGAGCCCGGCACGAACGCGAGCAGGTCGACATCGCTGCAATCGAACGGGCCGACGCTCCCGTCCGCGCACTTCCGCTCCGCGCCCGTGAGCGCGGGCAGCGCGTCCGGCGCGCTGACCAGCATCTCGCCATCGCGCTCATCGTGCTCGTACACGTACACGGCGCCTGCCTGGTGGTGCATGCCCGTGGCCGTGACCGCGACGACACCCGCCCGTGCGACGATGCGGTCGCCGAAACCGTCGCGCGTGACCGTCTCCGTCAGCTGGATGCGCCGCGCCGGCTCGCCCCGACCGTCGCGGAAGACGTACGTCGTGCCGATGTCGGTGCCGCGTGGTGCAGGCGCGCCGACCCAGACGTCGTCGCCAGCCAGCGCGACCGCAGTGCCGAACCGGTCGCCGCTCTCGCCGTTCCCGATCATGAGCCGCGACGGCTGCGACCACATGCCCGAGCGGGAGTCGTGACGATAGATGTAGGCGACGCCGCGGCCCACCTCGCTGCCGGGCGCGCCGACCACGAGCCGGCCGCCGTCGAGCGCGAGCGCGGCGCCGAACGCGGCATTGACCTCCGGCTCCCCCGCAATCGTGCCGGCCTCGCGCCAGGTACCGTTCTCGAGGGCGAACTCGTAGACGCGGCCCGACCGCTGAAGCGTCCCGTCCTCGGGCGCAGCCTGGTTCGGTGCGCCGATGAGTGCGCGGCCGTTCGCGAGCACGATCGCGGCGCCGAACGCATCGCCCGGCGCACTCCCGGCCGGCTGGAGCCGGCCCTGCCGGGTCCACGAGCCATCCGCACGTCGGAACACGTGCACCACGCCGGGTGCCTGCGGCGCCGGCTCCTGGTTCGGCCGCGCGCGCGGCGCCTCTCCCGGCACACTGCCCGGCTCGCCGACGAACAGCCAGTCGCCGGCCGCCGCGAGCGTGATGCCGAAGTGCGTGCCGCAGTAGCCGTACTGGTTGCACGGTGCATCGGCGCCCGCGATGCCATCCGTCGCGAGCAGCCCCGCATGACGCCATGCGGTGCCCTGCTTCTCGAAGACATGGATGCGCGCGCCACGCTGGCCGACGAACAGCGTGCTGCCCGTCGCGGCGAGCACGGTGCCGAAACCGTCCGCACGCTCGGAGTCCGGCGCCTTCAGCTGCGCCGCCTCGCGCCACTCGTCGCCGCTCTTCCGGTAGACGTAGACCAGGCCCGGCCGGAAATGGTTGTTCGGCTCCGCAATCAGCAGCTCGTCCTCGCCGATCACCACCGAAGTGCCGAACGAGCCGGACTGTGCGGAGGCGGGCGCCACGGCAAGCGTGAGCAGGGCCAGGCAGAGCAGGAGTCGCGGCGTGAAACGCATGGAGACCTCCGGAAGGTAGCGTGCGCGGCGCGTGGTCGCCGTCCGAGGCGGTGCAGCAATGCGCATGTTAGGGATGGTGCGACGCGGTCCGCAACCGGAAAGGCCGATCGAGGTGCCGGGCCGGACGGATGTCGCGCGGCGCCATGGAACCGCCCCGGTCCGGCGCCGATCCTGTCCTTCACCTTGAACTGCGCTGGCGGTGCCGACATATTCCAGAATGGTGGCATAATGGAACCGGAGGCGGCCGTGGCGAGCCTGACGATCAAGGGGATACCGGACGAGCTGCTGGAGCGGCTCAGGCAGCGCGCCGAGCTGCATCGGCGCAGCATGAACAGCGAAGTCATTGTCGTCCTCGAGGAGGGGCTGGGGCTGCGCGCGCGGGCGCGAAAGGCGGTACTGGCCGAGGTCGAGGATGCGCAGCGGCACCTGCCGTGGGTCGAGCACGAGGCCGCGCGTGAGCATATCCGACGCGGGCGCAGATGATCGTCGTCGACGCAAACATCATCGTGTATCTGCTCACGCCCGGATCCAGGTCGGAGCTGGCATGGTCGGCGGCGGAGCGTGACGACGACTGGCGAGTCCCGCTGCTGTGGCGCAGCGAGGTGCGCAGTGCACTGCTCGGGTTCGTGCGGACGCGTCAGCTATGGCGTGAGCAGGTAATCTCGACGATGGATCGAGCCGAGCGGCTGCTCGCGGGTGCCGAGCATGACGTCGATTCGGCGCACGTCCTGTCGCTGGCCATCTCCTCGGGCTGCTCGGCATACGACTGCGAGTACGTGAGTCTGGCAGAAGCGCTCGACGTGCCTGTCGTCACGTCGGACCGGGAGGTGCTCGCAGCGTTCCCGGCACGCGCCGTGAGTCTGGAAGATTTCGCGGCCGGGCGCTGACGCGCTGCGACGTCAATCCGTCCTGACTGACCGGTTGCCCCCGCAATGCCGCCCGATGCCGCGCAGCGCTCATCACTGACCCGCGGCGTAGATTCCGTTGAACAGGAACTTGAACGTGGGGTGCGGCTGCGCGCGCTTCAGGATCTCGGGCCCATACAGGAGCACGCGACCCCGGCCGAGGCGCGCTTCGACGGCGATCACGCCGTTCTCGAGGTAGTGCTGGCCCCACGCCCAGCCGCTGCGCAGCGGCGCGGCATTGTCGAACCACGCCACCGGTGTCACACTGCCGGGCGCGGCACCGGCGCGCAGCCGGAACACCGGACTGTTGTCGAAGAAGAAATCGGTGCGCTCGGCGACGCCGTGCGCCATCGGGTGGGCGGCATCGACGCGCGCGGCCAGCACCGATCCCGGCACGTAGTACTTCGTGCGCTCGAGCGGGCTGCCGTTCTCGACCAGATGTTCGTCCAGCGGCAGCTCCAGCTGCGCCGCGAGATTCGCGGCCGATGACCCGATCGCGATGACGGTACCGCCACGCTCGATGAACTCACGGATGCGCGGCACCGTCCGCTGCTCGCTCACGCGGCCGATGTGCGCCCGGTATTCGGCGGGGATGTCGCCGGGATCGGGGGCTCCAGCCCGTGCCGGAGTAGCGCGGCCGACGGCCGGGATGGCGCCACCGACGAACACGAGCACATCGAATCTGTCGTTCAGGTTGCCAGCGTCGAGCTCCTGTGCGAACACGCGCTCGAACGGGAACTCGAACTGCTCGAGGATCCAGCGCGCCCAGCCGGAGTCCATCGAGCCGCCGTACACGTCCCACAGGCCCACGCGTGGCGTGCGCAACCGCCACGCACCGGCCGGCGGCGGCGCACGCGTGCCGGTGAAGCTGACACCCAGCTCGCGCGCAGTCTGCTCGAGCGCGGCCAGGCTCGAGCCGCGCGCCCGGACGTACAGCGTCCCCGCGGGATACGCCGTACCGTTCGCGGTCAGTGGCGCCTGCAGCCAGTACACCTCTTCTCCCGCCCGCACCAGCCGGTTCGCCGCGATATACGCGTTGTTGACGCGACGACTCGTCACGAAACCCGCCGCGCCGCGCGCGTTCGTGACACGGCCTGCCGGCGGCATGACGTTCCAGTCCGCGACGCGCTCGAACGGACCGGTGAACCCCTCGAGGATACGGTCGAACTCCACACCCATCTGGTAGGCGAATGTCCAGCCGGCATTGTCGTACGGCGGCGTCGGCGGCGCGCCCGGGTACGGGAACACATCCGGATGGACCTGCGGTTCGAACATGTCCATGACATGCGGCCGGAACGACTGCGCCGCCGGCACGACATACGACCCGGCAGGGTACTCCCTGCCCGCGACGGTGAACGAGCGCGTGGCTCGCTGGACGGTGATGCCCGTCTCGCGCAGCGCATTGATGAACTTCACTGCCGTCGGGAAGTCCGCCTGATCGGCGGGGATGATGTAGCCGCGCGGATCGCGCAGCTCGGGGCGGCGCAGTTCCGCGAAATGACGCATGTCGCGCTGCGCGTCGGCGTTGTTGTCACGACCGTCCTCCTCCGCCATGCGCGCCGCGACCGCGGCGATCCGCTTCGGGTTCGCCGTCCACCAGTCCGTGCTGCCGCGCTCGATGGACGACCGCCCCATGACATACACGTTGTGGAGCAGGTTCTCACGCATCCGCGAAGCGTAGTCGAGCACGGCGCGGTTCAGCGAGATCGAGTAGTCGACCGATCGGCGAAAGCGCCACTCCTGCGGCGCGATCGGGTACGCGAGATCCATCGACGGCAGCTGTCGCTGCGGCACGAGCGGGATGCGCATGGGCGTGGGATTGCCGATCATCTCCGTGAGCAGCGCGATCACGTTGTGGAACGCAGCCGTGTTGCGGATCCCGCCGTTCCACCAGCCGTCGTACGGCCCGCCAGAGCGCATGGTCGCGCCGGGCCTGTCTTCCGCCGCGAGCCGCGTGTGCATGGCCGCGCCCAGCGACTGGAACCCGAGCACCAGCAGCGGATGCAGGTTGTAGTTGTACGGGTCGCGCAGTGGCGGAGACCACACCACGGTGCCCGCCGGGCCGCTCTGGTGATGGTTGTACAGCACCTGCGGGAACCACTCGTGGTACAGCACCCGGTTGATGTTCTCCGTCTCGGCCTGGGTCGAGGCGAAGAAGTCGCGGTTGTTGTCGTGACCGATGTATTTCTGGTACAGCCGCGGCAGCCCGCTCAGCGAACGCTGCTGCGGATCCGTGCGGCGCATGTACCAGTTCGCGACCAGATCGTTGCCGTCCGGATTCGCGTGCACGAAGAGGATGATGACGTCGTCCAGAATGCGTAACGTCTCGTCATCGTCACGACTCACCATCTGATAAACCATCTCGCCGAGCTGCTGTGCGCCCAGCGACTCGCTGGCGTGCAGCCCGCCATCGATCCAGACCACGGCCTTCCCCTCCCGCGCCAGCGCGCGCGCCTCCTCCGGCTCGAGTCCCTCGGCGCGCGCGAGGCGCTGCGCGATCCGACGATAATGCTCGAGCCGCGCGTGGTTGGCCGGCGCCGTCACGATCGCCATGAGGTGTGGCCTGCCTTCGGCGGTGGTGCCGATCTGCTCTACCACCATGCGGTCCGACTCGCGGTCCAGCTTGCGCCAGTAATCCGCGATCTGCTGGTAGTTCGCCAGGAAGTAGTCGTCGCCGAAATTGTGGCCGAACTGCTCGAGCGGAGTGGTGACGCGGGTCTGCGCGGCCGCGGGAAGACCTGGCAACGGGAGTACCGCGACGAGCAGAACGGCGAGGAACGGCCGGTTCATGGCAACCTCATGGCTGGCGATACCGTTGCGGGAAGGTCAGGTGTGCTTCACCGCGTGCCGACGTGTTCGACGACGTACGTTCTGACCGCATTGGACTCGACGTCCTCGCGCGTGAACCACGCTGGCTTGAACCGCCGCCGGGCGTAGAGCGCGGCCTGATCGAAGAAGTGAGGCGAGGCGGTGTCGCCGCTCTGGCCGTAGTTGAGAATCGATGCGGCGCGGACGGCCGGGCCGAACTCCATCACCTTCACGAACGAGTTCCCGCCGACGCCCAGTCGTGGGCCAGCACTGCCGAACGGCTGCGAGTTGAATGTGAACACGGAGCCGAAGTCGCCGGAGGCGGCGCCGACCGCGAGGCTGGGCCGGTCCGGATCGAGCATGCGTTCACCGGGCAGGGGCCGCTGGTGGCGGTTTATTGCGCCCCAGGCGACGTCGGTCGTGCCCCACTGCGCATCGAGCCGGTGCAGCGCGTCGGCCAGTGCATCGGTCCACGGCCATGCGGAGCGGCGGCCCGACCGGCCCGCAAGCGCCCACCGCTCGACCGTCAGCACGAACCACGTCGTCTCGACGGACGCCGTGTCGGCCGTGCGGTCCCACGCGGCGAGCCGCTCGACCGCGCGCGCGACCGGCGAGCCGGCAGGGAGCGGCGCTTCCGTGCTGCGACGGCGCGATTCGGACGCGATCACCGGCACCAGCGAGTCGGCGACGCTGAGCCGGCTGTCCCAGACGCGGACCGCAAATGTGTCGAACGACACATCGCGCATCGCTTCGATGACGCGCCGCGAGCTGACGGCGCGCGCGTTCTCCGTCTCCTGCCCGACCATGTACGCCGGGAAATCGTCGCGCGAGAACGGCAGGTCGCGGGTCGCGACGAACGGCGAGGAATTCGTGTTGAGCAGCCAGCCGGACGGCGGGTTCAGCACCTGCGGCAGCTCGTCCAGCGCGTGGAACCCCTGCCACTCCGTGTCGGGATCGCTGCCATCGAGGATGCCCGACGGATCGATGCCCGGCTTCCGGCGCGGCACGGCAGAGCCGTAGATGTACGCGATGTTGCCGGCGCGATCCGCATACATCGTGTTCATGTAGGCGACGTTCAGCAGCGCCATGGCCTGTCGCCACTCGTCCAGCGATTGTGCACGGATCATCGCATCCCACTGCGCGAACCAGCCACCCTCCGCCATGCGGGCGAGCTTCACCGCGAGCGGCTTCCCGCTGTCGGACACGCCGACGATCGGGCCGTGATGCGTCTTCCAGAACCGGAACGGCCGCGTGGTCAGACCGGTGTCCGTGCGCACGTGTATCGAGTCGGTCCACGTCTCGGCGCGCCGGTAGCCGCCATCGTAGCGGTACCGCAGCGGGTCATCCGCGTGGTCGAACGTCTCGGCGTACAGGTCGCTGTGGTCCGCGTAGTTGTCGGTGTACGCCCAGCCGAGGTTCGCGTTGTGGCCCATGTACGGCAGCAGGAAGCCGAACACCGTGAGGCCGGAGAAGCGCAGGCTCTCGCGGCTGTCGATGTGGATCTCGGCGTAACGCTGCACACCGACGAACGACTGGTGCGGGTTGATGAGCAGCAGTGCGTGTCCCTGCGCGGTCCGCGCCGGCGCGATCGCCCACTCGTTCGAGCCGTGCGGCCGCAGCCCGAGCGGACCGAACTGCGCCTCGTAGTACCGCGGCGTCGTGTCGTCGACCGGCATGGCCGCCGCGCCCGGTTGCGGCGTCCGACCCGGCAGGCCATCGCGCATCAGGCGCTGCGCCCACGCGCCGCGCAGACCGGCATAACCGAGGAACTCGTTCTGATAGTACTTGTAGCGGATGAGTGCGAGCGGGTACCACGGCTCGATCCGGTCGAGCACGCGGCGGTCGGCGTCCGGACGCGCGGCGAGCCACGTGTTCATGCCCGCGGCGAACGCATCGAGCAGGCCGCGCAGCCGCGCCGACGACTGCTCGTACTCGCGCACGGAAAGCGGCACGATCTCGAGCGCGCGCGCCATCCAGTCGTCCGCCACACCGCGCTCTCCCGCCAGCTCGGCGAACCGGCCGAGCGCGTGCAGATAGTTCTCCTCGATCAGCGTCCAGTCATCTTCCGCGAGCGCATACGCCATACCGAACACGACTCCCTGGTCCGTGTCGCTGAGAACGTGCGGCACGCCCCAGGCATCGCGATGGATCGTGGCGGACAGCGCGGGCGGCGCTGCACCGATCAGTGGCAGCCGCGCCGACCACGCATCGGCGGCGGCATACCCGGTCACGAAGAGGATCGGCACGAGGACTGCCGCGCGCGCTCGCATGATGCCTCCTTTACCGCCGCACGACGGACGTGCGGAGCGGTCGCCTGCTCAGGGATTGATCCAGTAGCTCAGCTTGATGATGAGCACGTCATCCGGCCGCGCATCGAACAGCGCGGCGCGGTCGCGGCCGAAATCGAACCGGCCGGACGCGTGCTGGTCGCTGCGGTTCTGCTGCCACGCGACGAAGATCGTCGAGCCGGGGCGGTACTCCCAACGCAGCACGGCGTTGCCGCGGAGCGAACGGAGCGTGAAGTCGAGATCGGGCACCGTGAACGACGGCGCCGCACCCGTGCGGCCCTGCGGGTAGATGAGCGTGCCGCCGGCGACGGGCTCCGTCTCGCCGATGTCGCGGCCGTACACGTCGAAGTCGTAGGCCCCGGGTGCGCTCAGCTCGGCGGCGTCGCCGAAGTCGGCGCTGGCGATGTACGGCTGCGCATAGACCTGGAGCGAGAGTGTGGGCGTGAACGTGACGTCCAGCCGCGTCTGCACGCCGAGCGTGGTCTGGTCCAGCGTGGAGAACAGGTAGCGCGCGCCGTACGTGTGCGTGGCCGTCGAGTCGGCGCGGCGGCCGAGGTACTGCGCGATGGAATGGCTGCGCTCGAAGTCGGGCGTGATGCTGAACGTCACGGTCGGTGTGGGCCGCACGCTGATGCCGGCTCCGGCGCCCCAGCCCCAGCCGCCCGCATCGTGTCGCGCGAAGCCGAACCCGGCGCCGCCGCTCACCGCTCTTCGTGAATCGGAGTTGAAGCCGCCGTTGAGCTGGAGCTGCCCCGGGCGCCGCGATGACGGTCCGCCGCGCGTCAGCCGGTCATCGAGCGCCCTGCCGTTGTACGCGATCAGGAAGTTGCCGCTCCAGTAGTTGAGCAGCTGGAAGGCCGTGCTCGCCGCGACGCGGTTCATGATCGTCTCGAACGCGTAGTTGCGCTCCGCGCGCGCAGTGAGGTTGGCGTGCCAGGACCGGAACAGTGACCCGGGTCGCGGCTCCAGGTACGTGATGCCGGCCTGTCCATCGACGCGGTCGGCGCGGTACTGGAAGCCGATGTCGTTCACCTCGTACTGTGGCGTGGTGGTGCCGCCGACGAGCGTATAGCGCCAGTGGCGGCCACGACGGTACTGGAGCGTCGTCTGCGTGGAGAGCCCGGTGAGCGATGTGCGCGTCGAGTCGAGCTCGAGGTGGTCGGCATCGGGCCGCTGGAAGTAGCGCCAGGGCGAGCGCTGTGCACTGCCGATCGCGTCCGTGCTCCCGCGCACGTGGCTGCCGGTGACGAACCCGTTAAGCGACCACGTCCGCTCCGCCCACTCGTGGCGGAAGTCGAAGCCGCCGGTGTAGGCGGCGGAGCGCAGCGTGGCACGCAGCGGCTCCGCATCCAGATCGCGGTGCACCATCGTGAGCATCCCGCCCAGCGCGGTCTGGCCGGCGCGCATGTCGCGACGCAACCGGCCGACGAAGTAGTTCGACAGCGGCTCCGCCGTGCTGGTCTGCTCGATGTCCTGCGGGTCGAGCCACAGCGCTTCCTCGCGGTCCGTGAGCGCGTTCAGTACGCCGATCGACCAGCCGCCGCCGCTCCGGCCCGAGAGCTTCGCCGCACCCAGGATGCGCGCCACATCCGCGACATCGCGACGCGATGTCGGCGGCAGGATCTGCGGTGCCCGGCCGATGCGCCGCGAGTAGAACACGTCGTTGCCGCCGCCCGCGCCGAAGCGGAAGATCTCCGAGCCCTCGATGAAGAACGGCCGCTTCTCCTCGAACGCGGTCTCGATCGCGGTGAGGTTGACCTGCGCAGGGTCGATCTCGACCTGGCCGAAGTCGGGGTTGACCGTGACATCGAGCGTGAGGTCGGACGTGATGCGATACTTCACGTCGCCGCCCACCGCCATGCCGACCTCCCGGTCATCGCGGAACGGGTTGTCACCGCGGTCGATCGACTCGCCGCGCACGACCGAGTACGGCAACAGCTCGAGCCGCTTGCCCGTGCTCACCTGCCGCAGACCCTCGAGGTGGCCGAAGCGCGGGATGCCACCCGGCTGCGTGGTAGGTGTGAACGAGAAGACCGAGAACTCGCGGATACGCGCGATCTGCCGCTCGATCTGCACGCCCCACGTCTGCTCCGACCCGGGATTGAACCGCAGCTGACTGAACGGGATACGGATCTCCGCGGTCCAGCCCTCGTCATCGATCGACGTCGCGGCCTCCCACACGGGGTCCCACGAGTCATCCTCGCCCGAGTCCGAGCGCGACTGGTCGCGGCGCAGTCCCGACGGGTTGATCTCGAAGCCGAACGCCGTGCGATGATCGTGATACGTGTCCAGAATGACCGTCAGCCAGTCGGACGCCGACATCGCGCCATCGCGACGGCCGAGCCGCGTCGTCGGCGGACTGCGATCGTACAGGCGCGCGCCGATATACAGCGCGTCGTCATCGAATGCGAACCGGACCGCCGTGCGCTCCGTCGCCGGCTCACCCTCGGCCGGCACGACCTGCGTCAGCTCCGTGACCGCCGGCGCGCTCTGCCACACGGCCTCGTCCAGCACGCCGTCGATGCGGATGGTCGCGGTCGCCGGCACCGCCAGCGCGACCGGCGCCGCGGCATGGCCGGGTTCCGCCGGACCGCTCTGGGCGTGAATCGCAGCAGGCAGACAGAGCAGGAACAGGAGCAGGAGCGTTCGTCGCATGGTGATGCTGGAGCTCACGTCGAGAACAGCTCGGCCCACCTCATGACCGATCGCTCGCTCGTCCCATCCGATGTGTTCACCGCCTCGACCTCCATCCCCTCCGCCGTCATCACGAAGTTCAGCTCCAGGTCCGGCGTGCCGATCGCGTGCTCCAGCTCCTGCATCTTGAGCGCGTCCATGAACTCGCTCACCGGCACCTCGAACTGTGCGGCCATCGCCGTGATGAGCACCGTCATCGTCCACGTCGTCGTCAGTGCAATGAAGTTGTCGCGGCTGATCACGCCGGCCACCGGTGCCTCGCTCGAGACCTTCACCTGCATCCGGATGGGGTCGTGACCCGGAAACGCGAGCTCGTACAGACCGAACTCCTCCAGCATCATCTTCCCGTCACGGACCGTGACCAGATCGGCCCGGAGCTGCGCGCGCCAGTCGGCGTTCTGCGCCTGACCGGCCACGGGCAGCAGCAGGAACAGCACGCAGAGCGGAACGGTCCTCATCCGGCCTCCTCGAATGTGCCTGCTGGTCATGAGCGGGAGGGGCGTGCCCGTACGGTCGCAGGCGACCGGCGCGGGTGCAGCCAATGTAACCAGGCACCCGCCGGATCGCGCGGTCCCGTCGTCGGTTGGTGTGTCCCCCTGCCGTCGATGGCCGCGGCGCGGCCGAGGGCTACTGCCGGATCGACGGACTCGGAGAGGACGGTTCCTTCGTCTTCTTCTCCTGAACCAGCTCGTCCAGCCGGTCCGCCAGCGCGCGCAGCGCGTCCTGCAACGTGTTCGAGTGCTCGACGACTGCGGCCTCCGCCACCTCCGCCATGCCGCGGCCGGCACGCGCGGCCGAGGAGCGGAGCTCCTGATCGCCGGCAATCCGTGAGGCAATCCGGGTCAGCGACTGCGCCAGCTCGCCGAGCGCGCGCTCGAGCTCGGGCGTCGTCGAGCTCGCGATCGCCTCGACGGCGGGCACGATCCCGCTCGTCTCGATGACCTCCTCGATCCTCTTCGACGGCTCCGACGACTTCGGGTCCTGCTGCGCGGCGGCGGGGTCCATCGGAACCAGCATGAGCAGCACTGCCAGTCCGCCGATGACGTACTTCATCATCAACTCCTTACGGCGGTGAGAACAACGGTCGCCGGAACGATACACTTCGCGGGCGGTGAGGTTCGGGGAACGAAGCCGGATCGGCGCCGGCTCGTACCGGCACCCTGGGGGTCGGCCGGATCGACGGGCTACGATCGTGCCGCCGTCTCGACCACGGCCCTGCACGTGCGGTCGCGTCTACCGGAACATGGCCGGATTGATCTCCAGCGCCACTTCCACGATCCGGTCCGCCGGGATCCCGACGCGGCGCGCGTGCTCGCGGATCGACTCCGCGTCCGGCGCATCGTACTCGCAGTAGATCTTGCCGTCAATGTCGGAGACGTAGCTGCGGATCCAGGTGACGCCGGGCATGCCCTCGAGCACTTCGTTCGAGCGGCGGCCGACGGCATCCAGCTCCTCCCGGGTTACGGTGCCGACGTTACGCTCGATGATGTAGCGGGGCATGCTGCCTCCGATCGTTCAGGACGGATCCGACGAGCTGCGCGCAGGCGGCGCGCAGCTCCGCGTCATCGACTTCCGCCGCAACGCCGCTCGCGCGCGCGACGAGCTCGCGCGCCTGCGCGGCCGCGCCGGTGCGTGCAGCGAGCAGTGCGGTGCGGTGGAGCATCCAGCCGGCGCCGGCCCGGTCGCCGGCACGCTCGCGCAAAACGCGCGACTCCTCGTAGTGCTCGATGGCCCGGTCCGTCTGTGCGCGTGCCTCGCACAACTCGCCACAGGCGGTGAGTGCATGCGCCTCGAGCAGCACGCTGCCCGCAGCGCGGTGACTGCCGAGCGCCTCGTCCAGCACGCGGTCGGCGTCATCGTAACGGCCGAGCTTCAGTAGTGTGACCGCGATGCTGTTGAGGATGAGGCCGACGGCATTCTCATCAGCGAGCGAGCGATAGCCGGCGAGCGCCCTCTCGTACTCGGACAGCGCGCGCTCGAACTCGCCGTGCTCCCAGGCGAGGATCCCGAGCGAGTTGCGGATGCGCGCCTCGGCCGCCGCGTCCGAGCGTGCGGCCGCGAGCGCGAGTGCGGCATCGAAGTGGGCGCGGACGGTATCCGGATCGGCGCCGGCCTGGCGCAGCGTGCGGCCGATCGCCTCGTGGGCGGTCCCCTCCAGCGCGCGCATCCGCGCCTCGGCGGCGGGGTCCTTCAGCTGCGCGAACAGCGCCGCGGCCTCGTGCAGACAGGACAGCGCGTCCTCGTGGCGACCGAGACCGACGAGCACCTCGCCCAGCATGCTGAGCGCCTGCGACAGGCCCGGCGAGTAGTTGGCGCGCCGGCCCGCGTCGACCGCCTGGCGGTAGATGCGGATGCTCTCCTCCACCCGGCCCTGCTGGAGCGCGATGTGCGCGATCGACGTGTAGTGATACGACACCTGGATCGGCAGATGCTTCTGGTGCGTGAGGGAGACGGAGCGCTGGAGGTGCGTGAGCGCGCCGTCGATGTCGCCCTGCGCACGGCAGACGTTCGCGAGGTTGTGGAGGATGTAGTGCAACTTGATGCCGGAGGGCAGGTTCGGGTCGCCGCCGGCAGCGCGCTCGCTCAGCGCGAGTGCCTCCTCGAGCACGGCGCGGGCGCGGTCGAGGTCGCCGCACGCCTTGAGCACGGCGCCCTTGTTCGAGAGGTCGCCGACGATGGCGGCGATGTCGCCGCGCTCGCGGTCGAGCGCGAGCGTGGCCTCGATGGAGCGCAGCGCATCGTCGTGCCGTCCCTGATGCCACTGCATGAGGCCGAGACTGCGCAACGTGTTGCGCTCACCGACGGGATCCCCGAGCGCGCGCCGTATGCGGAGCGATGCCTCGAGCGCGCGCTCGGCACGATCCCACTCGTGGAGCAGCGTGCACAGGTCACCCTGACGAAGGAGCACCTCCGCGAGGTGCGCGTCGTCGCCTGAATGCTCGAGCAGCGCGATGAGCCGGTCGATGAGCAGCTGCTGCCGTCCACGCAGACCGAGCGTCTCGCAGAGCCGCTCCTGCCGCAGCAGGATCTCGATGCGCACTCCGGCGGCCGGCTCCGGCTCGATGCGGTCCAGCCAGTCCTCGCAGCGCTCGAGCAGGGTGAGCGCCTCGGAGAACTCGCTCAACGCGGTCAGCCGGTCGGCCGCCCTGGTGCCGTACTCGACGGCCTGCGGCCAGTGTTCAGCGCCACTGTGATGATACGCGAGCTGCTGCCAGTGGTCGCGGAGCCGGCCATCGTAGAGCGTCTCGATCGCGGATGCGACGCGGCCGTGCAGCTCGCGCCGCTGATGCTCGAGCAGGCTGCCGTACGCGACCTCCTGCGTGAGCGCGTGCTTGAAGCGGAACACGGCATCGGGCACGACGCGCACCTGCTGGATCAGGCCGGCGGCCTTTAGGCCCTGGAGCGCGTTCGGCAGGCGGCCGGCGTGCGGCAGCGCGCGCTCGAGCAGGCTGCGACTGAACTCGCGGCCGACGACCGATGCGAGACGGATCGTGTCGCGCGTCTCGCGCTCCAGACGGTCGAGACGCGTGCGGATCACCGCCTGCACGGTGTCCGGCAGCTGGAGCGCATCGAGCGGACCGGTGAGCACGACGCCGCGGTCACTCACGCGCAGCGTGCCCTCCTCGAGCAGCGCATGACAGATCTCCTCGAGGAAGAACGGGTTGCCGCCGGTGCGCGCGTGCAGCACGGCGGCCACGCCGTCCGGGAACTCGTCCACGCCGGCGATCGAGCGCAGCATCGCGGCGGTCGCATCCGGCCCGAGCGGCTCCAGCGTGAGCGCGGTGTGCTGGAGCTGGCCGCGCCACTCGATCGGCTGACGCGACGTCACGATGCCGAGGAACGCGGATTCCGCGGCGATGTCCATGATCTGCTCGAGCACGGCCTGCGATGCATCGTCCGCCCAGTGCCAGTCCTCGAGCAGCAGCAGTACGGGCCGGGCGCGCGCGCTCAGTGTCAGCAGTGCCGCGATCGCCTCCTGGATCGCGACGCGCAGCTGGTCGCCGTGCAGATGACGCGGGACGGGATGCTCGCGACTCTCGATCGAGAGCAGGTGCAGATACAGCGGCACGAACTCGTCGAGCTCAGCTGCGATCTCGTGCACGCGCTGCGCGACCGCGGCCGCTGCCGCCTGTGGACTGCTGTCGTCGTTCAGCGCGAAGCACGTGCGCAGCACCTCGACGAACGGGAGGTACGACGTAGTCGTGCCATGGGACTGGCAGCGTCCCTGGAGCAGCTGCACCCCGGCGCGCGCGTGACGCTGTCGCAGCTCGTACAGCAGCCGGCTCTTGCCCATGCCCGGCTCGCCCGTGATCGCGACGACGTGGCCGGCACCGCCGACCGCCGCCGCGAGCTCCTGCTCGAGACGGCCGAGCTCGGCGTCACGGCCGACGTAATGCGTGAGACCGCTGCGCAGTGCGGCATCGAGACGGGAGCGAACGCCCGTGTGACGGATGACGCGGCGCGGTACGATGCCGTTCGGCCGGTCCCTCAGCTCGAGTGCGGGACGCGGCTCGGTGTCGAAGAACGGGCCGACGACACGATGGCACTCGGGCGGGATCCAGACCTCGTCGGCCGCCGCATGTGCGGCGAGGCGGCGGGCGATGTGCATGGCGGCACCGGTCACGCGGTAGCGGCCGTTCGCGCCCTCGGTGCGCTGTGCGACCAGCAGCCCGCTCGCCACGCCGGTGTGGAGACGCACGTCCGGGTTGCGGCCGTCCTTCTCCTCGCGCAGCGAGCGCACGCGCTCGTGCAGCTCCAGTGCGGCACGCACCGCGCGCAGACAGTGATCCTCGTGGCTGTTGGACACGCCGAACAGCAGGATCAGCTCGTCATCGCGGAACTCGTCGAGCACGCCGCCCTGCCGCGCCGCGATCTCGGCGGCCGCCGCGCGCACCTGCTCGGACAGCCAGGCGAGCCGCTCCGGCACGAGCCTTTCCACCAGCCCCGCATAACCCGACAGGTTCGCCACGACCACGGTCGCGGGGCGCCGCTCGCCATCACGCGCCAGCGTGGTCGTCGGACCGGTCGCGTCGGCGTCCGCCGCCGCGGTCGCATCATCGTGCAGCACACGCGCGCGCTCCGCGCGGAACCGCTCGAGGTCGCGGATCAGGTCGGTCGCCGATGCGTAACGCGCCTCGGGGTCCGCGGCGAGCATCCGCTCGATGATCCGGCCGATCGACTCCGCGGCGTGCTCGACGGGCAGCGGCGGCACGACCGCGGCCGCGATCGACTGGAGCACGATCGCATCGGTCCCGCCCCGGAACGGCCGCTCGCCGCTCAGCATCTCGTAAAGCACCACACCGAGTGACCAGAGGTCGGTCCGGTGCGTCACCGCATCCCCGCGCGCATGCTCCGGACTCATGTACGCGATGGTGCCATGCGTGTGGCTCGGGCCCGTGACATCGGCCAGCTTCGCAATGCCGAAGTCCACGATCTTCAGCACCCCGTCGGCAGTGAGGATCAGGTTCGCCGGCTTGATGTCGCGATGCACGATGCCCCGGTCGTGCGCCTTGGCGAGTCCGCGCGCCGCCTGGATCGCCAGATCCACCGCTTCGCCGACCGGCAGGCGCCCGCGCGCGATGCGCTGCGCGAGCGTCTCGCCATCGTAATACGGCATCGCAATGAACAGCTGGCCGGCCGGCGTCTCGCCGACCTCGTGGACCGTGCAGATGTTCGGGTGGTCCAGCGCGGCCGCCGCCTGCGCCTCGATCAGGAACCGCTGCTTCGCATCCGTGCGCAGACCGAGGTGCGGCGGCAGGAACTTGAGTGCGACGAAGCGGTCGAGCAGCTGGTCGCGCGCGCGGTACACCACACCCATCCCCCCGCCGCCCAGCTTCTCCAGCACGACGTAGTGACCGATCGTGCGGCCGGCCACGTCCTCGGAGCGCGGCGGCTCGATCCAGTCGGCGAGCGGCCGATCCAGCGGACCCGCACGCACGTGCGCGGCAAGCAGCGACTCGAGCTCCGCCCTCAGCGCCGCATCGTGGCGCGTCGCACGCTGCACGAACTCGTTGCGCTGCGCGGTGTCCAGCGCGAGCGCCTGCTCCAGCAGCTCGGGCACCTGTCGCCAGCGCTCCGGCGATGCCGCGCGCCGCACTCCGTCCGGCGTCAGATCGTACGCCCACGCCAGCACCAGCGCGAGCGGAAAACCGAGCAGGATCAGCACCAGCACCAGCGTGACCGCGGACTCCGCAAGCCCCAGCGCCGGCACCACCTCCCCGGCCACCTGCAACGTGATCCAGCCGACCACGGCGTAGCCGATCCCCACCCGCACGACGCGCCGGCGACGGAGCTCGCCGAGGAAACGGCCCACCGGCGTCATGCGCTCGCGTCCAGCTCGCGGTTCAGCCACGCCCGCGCACACGTCCAGTCCCGCTTCACCGTCGCGGGCGCGACGCCCAGCGCGTCCGCCGTCTCGTCGATGCTCATGCCCGCGAAGAAGCGGCACTCCACGACGCGCGCCTGCCGCGCATCGATCTCCGCCAGCCGCGTCAGCGCCTGGTCCAGCGCGAGCAGGTCGCCGACCCGCTCGTCGGCGATCACGATGACGTCATCGAGCGACAGCTTCGCCCACGTTCCTCCACGTTTCTGTGTACTGCGGGCTTCGGCATAGTTGATCAGGACGCGGCGCATCGCCTGCGCGGCGACCGCCATGAAGTGGGCGCGGTTCTGCCACTCGATGCGGTCCAGCCCGGAGAGCTTGAGGTAGGCCTCGTGGACGAGCGCGGTGGGGCCGAGCGTATGATCGGAGCGCTCGGTCCGCAGCTGGCGGTGCGCGAGGCGGTGCAGCTCCTCGTAGACGAGCGGAAACAGGCCGTCGAGCGCGTCGCGCCCGCCGCCGTTCAGCTCGCCCAGCATCCTCGTGATCTCGCCTTCGGCCGGCATGCGCCTCCGCGCCGATTGTGCCCGGAAGGGAGTGGGACTCACAATATAGCAAGCCGGAAACGTCCGCCGCCCGGCTCAATCTGGCGGACCTGGCACCATTCTACGGTTTGACGCTGTCCGGCCATGGGTTATCCACAAGATCATGCCGCCTGGGGTCAGCGGCCTGAGCCGGATGGGCCGAAACCGGGCGCCGGGAACGGTGGGCCGACCGCCAAACCGTAAAGTGAAGCCGGGTCCGCTGAGCCGGTCCGTGGGGGAATCCGGCTTCTCTCCTACAGGGACCGGCCCGAATGACCGCAACGATCGGAGGAGCTCGCCATGGCGACCACGCTGGAACAGCCGACCCGTACCGTGCCGCGGCCCGTGCTGACGCAGGACATGCTGGAGCGGTTCCAGCAGCGCGCGCCCGGGTACGACCGCGACAACCGATTCTTCTACGAGGACTTCGAGGAGCTGCGGGATGCGGGCTACCTCCTGCTTGCGGTGCCGCGCGAGCTGGGCGGCCGGGGCCTGACGCTCGCGGAGGTCGCGCAGGAGCAGCGGCGGCTGGGGTATTACGCCGCGCCGACCGCGCTCGCGATCAACATGCATCTGTACTGGACGGGCCTGGTCGCCGACCTGTGGCGCGCGGGTGACCGCTCGCTCGAGTGGCTGCTGCGGGAGGCGGCGAACGGCGCCGTGTTCGCGGCGGGCCACGCGGAGAGCGGCAACGACGTGCCGGTGCTCCTGTCGACGACGCGCGCGGAGCGGGTCGAGGGCGGGTACCGGTTCACGGGCCGGAAGTCGTTCGGCAGCCTGACGCCCGTGTGGACGTACCTCGGCATCCACGGCATGGACATGAGCGATCCTGCGGCGCCGAAGGTCGTGCACGCGTTCCTGCCGCGCGATACGCCCGGCTACACGATCAAGGAGACGTGGGACACGCTCGGCATGCGGGCGACGCGGAGCGATGACACGATCCTGGAGGGCACGTTCGTGCCCGACCGCTACATCGCGCGCGTGGTCCCGGCCGGCGCCGCCGGTCTCGATGCGTTCGTGCTCGGCGTCTTCGCCTGGGCGCTGCTCGGCTTCGGCAACATCTACTACGGCCTGGCGCGGTGCGCGCTCGACCGTGCGGTCGAGGCGGTGAAGAGCCGCAAGGCGATCGCGCTCTCGCGGCCGCTCTCGTATCACGCGGAGGTGCAGCACGCGGTCGGCGAGATGGTGCTCGCGCTCGAGTCCGTCGGCCCGCACCTGGACCGCGTCGCGCAGGACTGGTCCGATGGTGTCGATCATGGCGTCGGCTGGGTCATCCGCATCATCGGCGCGAAGTACCACGCGGTCGAGACTGCATGGCGCGTGGTCGACCGTGCGCTCGAGACCGCGGGCGGTTTCGGCATCTTCCGGCACGCGCCGTTCGAGCAGCTGTTCCGTGACGCGCGGCTCGGACGGATCCATCCGGCGAACAGCATGCTGTCGCATGAGCTGGCGGCGAAGCTGACGCTGGGGATCAGCCCGGACGAGATGCCGCGGTGGGGATGACGGATTCGTGAGGAACGGGGAGCTTGACCGCTGCCGGGAGCGGGAGCGTGATCGCGGGCGGGTGCAGCAATCGCCCGGTTCCGGTCAGCCGAACACAGTCGCGCGGATGCCTTCGTCGGTGCGCCAGTGGTGCACGGCGTAGACTCGGATTCGATCCTTCTCGTACACATCCACGCCTGCGGCCGCGGAGAAGTTGCCATCGTAGCGGCCGGGAAGGAACTCGCGGGGCGTCGCGGCGTGCGCGGCGAGCGGCGCGGCGCCGCCCGTCCAGTCGTCGAGCAGCGTCTGCGGCAGGCGGATCTCGATGAGGTCGGCGAGGTCCTGGCCATCGTACCAGTTCGAGAGCGATTGCCGCGTGTTGCGGAACGCGATCATCGGCACCATCACACCGCCGCCATCGATGGCGGCGAGCGGTTCGGGCGCGAAGAAGTGGATCGCCTGATAGGCGGGCCGGCGCGCGGCGATGCCGTCGAGGTCGATGCGTACGCCGTGCGGCCTGCTGGTGCGCCGCTCCGGCACGTAGCCGTCGGCGATATCGCCGCCGAGTGAGAGGTACAGGTCGAGCGAGTGCTGGAACGCGACACCCACGAGCAGTCGGTCGTCGCCCAGCCGCGCGAGCGCGACTGCGCTCGCCTTCTTCTCCCGCCTCACGATCGTGCTGGCGCCGCCGATGCTCGTCGGATCGGCCGGGTTCTCGATGCAGAGGAACCGTACGGCCGAGTGCTTGCCGCCCTCGAGCGGCACGCCCAGCAGATCGCCCAGACGCTGAATGCCGCCGGGGTGCGGCGACTTCCCGCCGAGCGAGATGATGCGGACGAGACGACCCGAGACGGGCACATCGACCGCATCCGTACGGAGCTCGGCCACGAACAGGTGCGCCGCCGGCTCGTTCCAGTCGCCGCCCGTGATGAACAGGTGGTCGCCCTTCCGCTGCACGCCCTGGAAATGATTGTCGGCGCGGTTCCAGCCGGGAATGTCCTTCTCGTGATAGCGCCACCGCCGCTTGCCGACGAAGTACTGCCCGGCGGTGTCGATGATGAACGAGCGGCCGGACTGCGGCAGTGCGGCGAACGCGGGTGCCGCGGCGCAGGCCGGGGCGGTCAGATCGATCGAGCCGGTGGCGCGCCCGAGCACGTCCTCGCGGTATTCGTCCATGTCAGCCGGTGCTGTAGTGAATGCCGATCTCGAACGCCGGCTTCTCATCGGTGCCGAAGCGGCCGTGCAGCTGGAACCCGGCGCGCTCGAGGTATTCGTGCAGCGTCATGCGCAGACCGGCACCGGCTCCGCCCCGCAACGACGCATCCTCGCCCAGGTCATGGCCGATCACATCGACATCGACCCACATCTGTCCCGACAGGAAGAACGGACTGAGCCGCGTGACGAGGCCGGCGGCGGCACGCGCGTCGACGATCCCGCCGCGTGACCGCGTGCTGTGCGCGCTCGCGCCCGCCTGGACCTGCACGCCGAAGCGGTCGAAGCTGTTGCCGGCATCGACGATCGAGTGCATGCCGACGAGGGCGACACCGTGATCGCGCCGGCCGCCGGTGCCGGAGAGGACGCTCAGCCCGAGACCGGCGCCCCACTTCCCGGCCCACGTGTCCGCTCGCGCGGTGAGCGCCGTGCCAGAGCCACCCGAGCGGTGCGCGGCATACACGTACGTGTGCCAGTCGTAGGGGATGTTCGGCTTCGGCAGCAGGCCGGCGTCGACGACCTGTGCTCGCAGCGGTGCTGCCGCGGCCAGCGCGATGAGACACAGCAGTGCGGGGGCGCTCACGACCACCGCTGCGTGACGCCGTCCCAGTAGTCGAGCGACTCCGTCTTCGGCCGTCCGTCCGCCGTCGGGTCCTCCCGCGATGCCCACACGACCGCGTAGCTCAGCGCCTTGATCCGGCCGAATCCCGATATGTCCTTCGTCGCGGGAATGCGGTGACGCCACGTGCCGGTATCGACGTAGTAGCGCTCGAGCGGCGGCTTCGGCGCGAGCAGCGTCACCTCCGGATGGTGCGTGTGCCCGCAGATCACGAAGCGCGCGGTGCCATCCCGGATCACGGCCTCGCGCGCGGCGAACTCCGCGGGGCCCGCGCCACCGCCCGGCAGCAGCTCCGCGAGCTTCTCCGTGACGCGGATCTCGCGGTGGCTGACCGTCTGGCCGCGCGCGGAGCTCTCCATCAGGTTCTCCACGAGGCCGCGTACGAGCAGCGGCAGACGCTTGAGCATCTTCCTCACGACGGGTCGGCGGTTCAGATCGGCCAGAATGTCGCGGAGCACGGGCGCGACCGTGCGCCACACCTTCGCCTCGCCATGGCCCGGTGTGCGCAGCAGGAAGTCGAGCAGTGCGCTGTTCGGCCGGACATCATCGAAGTCGAGCAGCCGGACGTACACATCGCTCAGCAGCGCGCTTCCGAGGATCGCCTCCGCGCCGTGGTGCTGCACGAACTGCCACGGCAGGCGTGACGCGATGTCGACGGTGACGATGTCGCCGAACGCGAGCGCATCGTACTCGGCATCCGGCAACTGCGCGGGGATGATGCGCGTCCTGCGGTGATCGCCCGCGAAATTCAGGTGGTCGTACTCGTGGCCGTGGCGCACGAGCACGCGCGGGTCCGCGGACAGGAACTGGTGCGGGAACGGCGCGTCGCCGCCGTCCATGCCGAGCAGCGCGCGGGCGCGGGCACGCAGCGCCGGCGTCGCATTGATCAGGCGATCGTGATTCCCCGGCAGGTAGTGCCGCATGACATCGACCGGCTGCCCGCCCGCGCCGAGACGACGCAGCGCCGCGAGCGACGGCTCGACGCGCGGCTCCGTCGCAATCCCATCCAGGATACGAAGCAGTTTCCGCTCCAGCTCGCTGCCATCCCCGACATCCGCGCACGACACATAGGGGCGCGGGCCGTCCGCGCCCTCCTCGAACCAGAGACACGTGCGGTTCAGGTCGAAGACGTCGCCGGCGAGGACCAGGTCGATGCGCTCGGCATTGTTGCGCAGCGCGAGCTGCTCGATACTGTCGATGAACAGGTGGAATGCGCGCGGGCCGATGTTGCCATCGACCTCGATCCGCCTGCCGTTCGACTCGATCGCGCACGAGCGTTCCTCCTCGAAGTGCAGATCGGAGATCACCACCAGCATGGTCCAGCTCGCGTATGCGGGAGTGGGAGAGGGAGCGTGCTCATCGGTTAGTCACGTGCTCGCAGTTCTGAACGGGCCGGCTCTCCATTGCGGGATGGCCGGGGCGTTCGGTGAGGACCAGCCGGATCGGGGCGTCGCCGGCGCCGGCGGACCAGCGGGCATTCCAGCGGTAGCCGGTGCGGCCGAGCGGTCGCTCGGCACGGATCTCGACGTGTTCATCGTCATCCCATGCGACCGGCAGCCATGTGCCGTTCCGCTGCTGCCGCTCGATGCGCAGCAGCGGATACGGCTCGCGCAGCAGGCGGCCGGGATAGAGATCGCGCCAAGTGAAGTGCACGACGCCCTCGATGCAGTCCACGGGCAGGATGAGGCGGCGCACGGTGGGCGGACCCTGGTCGGGTGACGGCGCGCGCTTCACGCGCGCATTCAGCCAGACGCGCATGTCGCCGGGATCGGGTGCAGGCGCGGGCGCGCCCGCCGCCAGCGTGCCGGCGAGGTCGGCGAGCAGGCGCTGGAATCCGCGCGCGGATGTGCGTCCGAAGATCGTTGCGCCGCCGGCGTAGTGCTGGTGCGCGTACTCCTCCGGCGTGGTCAGGTATTGCAGGTATCCGTTCACGAGCGTCATGAGCAGCACGCTGCCGCGCGGCTCGCCGAGCCGCGCGGCGACGGCATCGCGGATCCGGCCACCGGCGGTGGTGGTGACTTCGGCGGGCATGGTTGCGATCGTGATGTCGCCGATGCGGACGACGGCCAGCTGCGCCGCGCGCGGCAGCAGATGCCAGTCCGCGAGCGGCGCCTGGAGCCAGTTGCCGCCGAGGTACCGCTTCGGTGCGTGGCAGCGACCGAGCGGATCGCGGCGCGTGGTGTCGCGCGCGCCGGCACCCTCCTCCACATCGCGCACGAAGCTCATTCCGAATCGCGTCCATCCGTCCGGTGCGCCGCCGGCTGTCGCGACGCCGACGCGCGGCTGCGTGCAGAAGTCCGGCTCCCGGCCCGGCTCCACTGTGCGGAACGCGCGGCGGATGCGGAGCGTGGAGTCGCGTGGCGTCGCGCTCCGGAACGCCGCGATCGCGCGGGCCGCGAGCGTGTCCGCGACCGCACGCATGCGCCGGCGCGAGCGTGCCATGCACGCCGCCGTCACGCCGGCGTCCGGCTCCGCCCAGGCGTGGCCGAGCAGGATCGTGAGGACAGCGTCGGGCCCGATGCGATTGCGCAGCACGGGTACCGGGCAGCGCGTATCCGTCGGCATCGCGGTCGCATCCCCCGCACTGCCGTTCGTGAAGAGGTGCAGCACGCGCGGGTGCGGGCCCGGCACCGGACCGGACAGTGCCCGCTCGATGCGCTGCGTGGTCATGCCGTGCAGGTCGGCATCGAGGAGCGTGTTCGCCGACGGGTTCCCGGTGCCGTGCATGCCGAACACGCTGAGCGCGCCCGTCGCACGATATCGTCCATCATCGCCGCGCGTGTCGATGCGCAGCAGTGCCCACGTCGGATCGATGGACGAGTACGGCTGCGCCGCCGTGCTCGCGGGCATGGCGACCGTGTCGAAGACCGGCCGCCAGCGAGGCTCGTTGTCGGCGTACGGCGCGGGGTCGCGGTTGAACGTGACGCCCCAGACCGGGAACACCGTCCACGCCGCGCGCGCCGGACGCAGCCCGGCCGCGGCCTCGCGCACGGCGGCACCGATGCGCTCGCTCAGCTCGCCGGTCCACGCGCGGTCGAACCCCGTGACCGCGGATCCGCCGAGATCGAAGACCCGGCCGAAATGATGGTTGGGCCCCGCATGCGTGTGCGTCGCCGCGATGACGAGCCGGTCCGCGCCGATGCCGGCGCCGATCGTGTGCTCCGCCGTCCAGCGGTGCAGCAGTGCGGAAACGGCACCGAGGTCGGCGGACACGAACGCGATCCGCTCGCCGTCGACATCCTCCAGCACCAGCGCGCGCGCCCAGAGCCGCTGACGGAATCCCTCGGCCCGCTTCCCTTCCGGACCGTAGCCGAACAGGCCGACGCCGGGAGGCGGCGTGATGTCGACACGCGCGAAGCCCGCCCGGAGCGAGCGCGACTGTGCCGCGGGCTCCGGAGATACGGGCGCGGGCAGCGTCGAGATGCAGCCGGTCAGCAGGAGCACGGCGGGCAGCAGTCGGAGCATCACGGCGCTCTCACTGACGGAAACTGACACTGACCTCCAGCGCCGTGCGATGCACGAGGTCGTCCCACTGCTTCGGGTAGAAGCGCGGGCCGACCCGGATGCGGATCGCATTGGCGACCTTCGTGGGCGTAAACGTGTTGCGGCGATCCGAGCTCCACAGCAGGATCGACGGTCCGAGCGAGAGAGAGAACGCGCGCGCGTCGATGCCCAGGCGGCCACGCGGGTCGTGCGTCCACGTGGCGCGCATGAACCACGTCAGCAGATCGCGATAGCTGTTGTCGTACGTGAGTGCGATGAACGGCGTCCACCGACTCTCGCTGAAGAACGACCGGATGCTGTGCCGGTCGGTGGTCACCACGCCGATGCCGACTTCCGGCGTGCCGGGCACGTACAGCGGCAGATACGGCACCGGCACGACGAGCCCGAGATACGGGCCCATCGACTCGCCGCCCACGCCGGTGCCACCCCACGTGATCAGATCGAGCCCGTTCCAGCGCGCCGGGCGGTACAGGTGGTCCTTGAGGATCAGGCTCGGCTCGAGCAGGTAGTGACGGTGGAGCCAAGGCTGGTGCTTCGACGCTGCGGCGCAGCATTTCCCGTGTACCTCGAAGCCGCGTGGCCAGAGCTCGAGGCGCTGCATGACCTCGGCCGACAGACTGTCGGGCGCCGCGAATGCACCGTTCCACAGCAGCGACAGCGTGTCGAGCGCTGCAATGATCGACGCCTCGTCCCGCCCGGCAATGTGCGTGAACAGGCTGGCGAACACGGCGGCCGGAGCAAGACGATAGCGGTACTTCGGCTGGTCTGCATGGTAGCTGACGATGTAATCGCGCCAGAAGCTCAGCTGCGTGCTGTATGCGCCGCTGAACCCCTCGCCCGAGACGGCCATGACATCGCGCGGACCCCACGTGTCGGGGACGTGCCAGTTCGTGTCGTACGCGTACCGGAAGAACTGGCTGCTGCCGTCGCGCAGCGGGACGGTCGCATGGCCGCCATACTCGACCGCGGCGTACACGCGCGTGAGCGGCGAGTCCGGCTGGAGGACGAGCACTCCGTTCGGCGTGCGCGGTGAATGGCCGGCGCCCACGATCACGGCGAGGTGGTCGCGCAGCTCGGTGTCGTTGGGCAGGAAGATGAACATGAACTCGACATCCTGCGGGTGCCCCTGGATGCCGCGGTCGTTCAGGTAATAGAAGTAATACTCCACGACGACGAGTGCGCGGTTCCTGAGCCGCGACCAGATCGCCTCGAGATCGGTACGATTCCACGCCTGCGCGTCCTTGCGGAGGAATCGCTCCAACAGGTCCGTCTCGCGCGCGCCGGCGCACCGGACCCGGTAGAAGACGTACTGGTTCGATTCATCGGGTTCGACGCGCACGCGTGCGCCCGCGTCGAGCGCGTCCCAGTCGACGCGCGTGCCGGACGAGTTGATGAACGGCACGACCTCGTCGGCATCGTGGAAGTCGACGGCAGGGTCGTCACCCTGGGATCGGCCATCGAGCGCGTCCGCGAACGCGAACGTCGGCAGGTCCAGCTCCTCCTTCCAGAAATAGAGCGAGGGCGCGTACTGCTCGGCGATGCCGTGCTCCGTCATGCGGTCGGTGTAGCCGCAGGCGAACCAGGGCTCCTGGCTGCGCGCGGGCACGCCATCGAGGAGCAGCGCCACGCAGAGCATTCCGGGCACGATCGATCGTGCGTTCACGGGATCACTCCGGACGGTCGTGGGACGATGTGCACGTTTACCAGCACGCCGAGGCCTCGCTGCACTTCATCGACCTGCCCCGTCGCGCGGACCCACTGCCCGCTGCACAGGCCCCGCTCCTCCGCCGGCAGGTCGCGCAACGGCACCGACGAACGGTGGTTGCTCTCCTCGTAATCGGCGCGGGACAGATACAGCGCGGGGCGATCGCCCGGCGCCGTGAAGCACAGTCCGTCGACCTCGACGTAGCGGGCATCGGCGAACTGCCGCGGCACGGCGATGAGCTGGATCAGCGACAGCGATGTGGTGTCGGCGCCCGCGATGTCAGCGCCATCGGGCGGGGCCAGCTGCTGGCAACCCGCGAGCAGCCCCGCCGACGCGATCAGCGATGCCGCCAGGATGCGCAATGCTCTCCTTTCGCATGCCTGCGGCCGTGCCGGAGGACGTGGCGATCGTGTCGGACGCCGGAGGTCGAGATGGGCCCGCGCGCACACGCGTGCGCGACAGTGCCAGGCTTTGCGAGTCGCGGCCATCGGCTCCGCGCTGCGTTTCGAGTCGGGATGGGCGCACGGTATCGTGCGCAGACGGGACCGGTACCGGGCAGGGTGAGGTCCGACCGTCTGATCTGATGCGTACCGAGTCCAATGTAAGATCAGGTGCGCGCGATCGCCACAGCGGCGTGACGCACGACCGGCGCGCGGCCGATCGACGACCGCTGAACGGAAACGGGAGCGGGACCGGGAGTGCGTTCGGGCCGGATCGCGCCCGCTCGAACAGCGGCCGCGCGCCCGACCCTACGCTCCCGGCTTCTCCGGCCAGCGACGGCCCGGCCGACTAACGACCGCCGGGCCCGTCCTCCGTCGTCGCGCGCGTTGCACCGGCCTGCTCCAGCGTCTGGAGCACGTCCCGCCAGGCGAACTTGCGGCCCGTCCCGAGCACGTAGTAGTCCATCCACGCCTTCTCGCTGACCGACTTCACGAGCTGATTGCGCGGGTCGGGGATGCCGTGCGAGTTGCCGGGATACATGTAGAGCTCCGTCGGCACCCCGAGCTTCTTCAGCGCCATGTGCAGCTCGACCGACTGCGGGCTCGGCACGCGCGGGTCGCCCTCGACGACGTGGATCATGGTCGGCGTCTTCGCGTTCGTGATGTACTTCAGCGGCGACTGGTTCCAGTACGCGTCGAAGTCCTCGTACGGCAGGCTGTTTCCGAGATAGAACTGCCGGTTCCGCTGGACATCGCTCTGCGCGTACATCGAGATCCAGTTCGATGTGCCGGCGCCGGAGCTGATCGCCTTGAAGCGGTCGGTGTTGACGAGGATCCAGTTCGACCAGTGGCCGCCCGCGCTCCAGCCGAGCGCGCCCATGCGATCGCCATCGACGATGCCCTCGGCGATCAGGTGGTCGACGCCGGCCATGATGTCCTCGTAGCCCTGCGGGAAGTAGTTGCCGACGATGGCCGTCTTGTGCGCTTCACCGTAATTCGTGGAGCCACGGTAGTTCGGGCGGAGCACGGCGTAGCCGGCACCGGCATAGACCTGCGAGCCGTAGCCGCCGTTGAAGCCGAGGACGTCCGCGGACGCGGGACCGCCGTGAATCGCGACGATCAGCGGGTACCGCTGGCCCTCACGGTAGCCGACCGGCTTCACGAGCACGCCGCCGACCTGCTTCCCGTCCGTCGATGTCCAGTTGACTTCCTCCTCCTCGCCCAGCGCGAAGTTCCGCACCTGCGGATTCGCATCGACGAGCTGCCGCCACGCGGAGCGATTACCGACGCGATCGAGCGACGGCACGGTGAACAACGTGGTCGGTGTCCTGGGGTCGGAGTACGTGATCAGCACGACACCCGTGTCCTCATCGCGGTCGACGGAGAGTGCAGCGCGCTCGTTCGTTACCTGGCGCACCTCGTCGCGCTGGATGTCGAGTGCCATCAGCTGTCGCGTGACGCGGACGCCGGTGTTGAAATAGATCGTGCGCGAGTCCGGCGACCAGAAGTTGATGCCGACGTCACCATCGAACGAGGAGCCGAGCTTGCGGAACTGACCGCCTCGCTCCGCGACCGGACGGATGTAGACACGGCGATTCGACATCGTGTAGCGCGTGAGGTCGTCGGGCGCGCTGAACGCGATCCAGCGACTGTCGAGCGAGAACTCCGGGCCGGCTTCACCGACCTCCTCGTTCTGCGTGAGTCGTTCGATCCGGCCGGTTGCCGCCTCGAGCAGGAACAGGTCCGCGTTGATGCCCTGTTCCGTGATGTTGCGCTTGTAGCGCTCCGCCGACGTGCCGCGGTACCCGACCCAGCGGCTGTCCGGCGAGATAGTCAAACCGCTCACGGTGATCGTGCTGTCGCGCGTGAGCCGTGTCACGCGAACGGGATCGAAGTCGATCGCCCACAGACTCGACAGCGGTGTCTCCGCGTTGCGGATGTCGACCGTGAACTTCTTCTCGCGACGCAGCTTCTCGTCCGCGTCCACGGTGTCATCGGTCAGGAAGTAGATGCGGCGGCTGTCCGGCGCCCACTCCCACGTGCCGACGCCCGCCGCCTGGCTCGTGAGCTTTTCCGGCTGCGCGCTGTCGAGCGCGGCGACCGGCAACCGGTAGAGCTGCTCCTCGCCCGACTTGCCGCTCCGATACACGACCCACTGTCCGTCATCGCTCACGGCGTAGTTCGACACGCCCTCCGCCGCGTCCGTGATCCGCCGCGCCTCGCCGCCATCGATGCGCATGAGGTACAGCTGCATCCGATTCTGGCTCGCTGTCGGCGCGTCGCGGTTCGACAGGAACAGGAACGAGCGGCTATCCGGCAGCCACGCCGGCGAACCCTCGTTCTTCTCGTCCGTGAACGTGAGCTGCCGCGACGACGCGACGCCCTCCGTGAGCGAGACGACATGCAGGTCAGTCTGCCGCTTCGCCTCCTCCCAGTCCGGTGTCGACACGGTATGGAGCAGCCACTGCCGGTCCGGACTCGGCGTCGGCGCGCCGGCCGATCGCATGTGCTGCATGTCGAGGAAGGTCATGGGGCGCTGCTGGGCGGAGACCGTCGAGGCAAGCGACACCAGGACGGTGGCCGTGCCCAGGAATCGAGCGATCATGGCTGACCTCACTGAGGAGTGGGTGCGGGAGGATAGAATAGCCGGGCGGTTGCCGGAACGGGAGGGGAACGTAGCCGGGCGGGTCCGGAGGCCCCGGACACCGTGCCCGTTCCGTCGCTCCGGCGGAAGCCGAAGTCGGGAGCGGCGTCGGTCGGGTCCGGCGGGCGCTCCGGCCGCTGCCGGCCTACGTGGCTTCCAGCACCTGCTCGACGGCCGCCGCGAACACCCGCCAGCTCTTCCGTTCCGTGTTGAAGGCCTTCCGGCCGGTCGCCGTCAGACGGTAGAACTTCGCTCGCCGTCCTTCCGCCGAGATGCCCCATGCCGCCTCGATCAGGCCGCGGTCCTCGAGGCGATAGAGTGCGGGATAGAGCGAGCCCTGATTCACGTGCAGCACGTCATCGGACCACTGTCGGATCTGCTTGCTGATGCCCCAGCCGTGCAGCGGTCCGAGCACCAGCGTCTTCAGGATGAGCAGGTCGAGTGTGCCCTGGAGCAGGTCGGCGCGTTCACTCACGTTCGTCTCCGTTCAGTCGGTACGGAGCACGGTCATCGGCGATGTCCTCGCAGCGCGGCGGGCGGGCACGAGCATGGCCATCATGGCGACGAGCGCGAGCACGAGCGGCACGGTGATGAACGTGGGTGGATCGAGCGGTGAGAGCTCGAACAGCATGCTCGTCAGCAGCCGCGTCAGCGCAATGGCGCCGGCGAGGCCGATCGCCACACCGGCGATGATGGGGCGGAACCCGTCGCGGAGCACGAGCGCCAGGACGCCGGCGGGCGATGCACCGAGCGCAACGCGCACGCCGAGCTCGGCCGTCCTGCGCTCGACCGTGTACGAGACCGTGCCGTAGATGCCGATCATTGCGAGCAGCAGTGCCGTGAGCGCGAACGCCGTGAGCAGCAGCGTGCGGAAACGCGGCAGCGTCAGCGTGCTCGCGAGCACCGTGTCGAGCGGACGCACCTGCGCGATCGCGACCCGGGGGTTCACCTCCCGGATCGCCGCGATGACCGCGTCGCTCACACTCATGGCATCGATCGATGTGCGGACGACGAGTGCGGGATCGTCGCGCATGTACGCGGGCGCGTTTGCGTTCGGGAAGTAGATCGTCGCATCGCGCGAACGATCCAGCGTGAAGTGCGCGAGCCCGCCGACCACGCCGACCACCTCGTACTGCTCGTCGCCGAACCGGATCCGGGCACCGACCGGATCCTCGCCCGGCCAGTGGAGGCGTGCGGCCGTTTCGTCGATGACGACGACACGGGCGGCGTCGGCCCGATCATCGGCCGGCGTCAGGCCCCGCCCGCGCAGCACGGGCACGCCGAGCGCCGCGAACACGTCCGGCGATGCGGCGCGCGTCTCCGCGCCGGGCCGATCCTCCTGCGCCGGCTCCGGCCGGCCGACGATCGTGAAGCTGTTGCTGTTGAAGCCGCCGGACAGCGGCAGAATGTCGAGCGTGCCGGCGGTCTCCACGCCGGGCACGGCGGCGAGCCGATCGAGCAGAACGTCGTAATACGTGGTGAGACGCTCGTCCTGGAGGTCCGGCGGCGTGAGCAGCTGCATCGTGAGCGCGCCGTGCGCCTCGAGCCCGGGATCGACGGTTTCGAGCCGCACGAGCGAGCGGATGAGCAGCCCGGCCGCGACGAGCACGACTACCGCGACCGCGACTTCTGCACCGATGATCGTTGCGCGCAGGCCATGCGCGGAGCCATCCGCAATGCGCGCGCCCGAGTGCAGCCCCGCTGCCGCATCATGACGCGCTGACCGGAGTGCCGGCAGCAGTCCGAAGAGCAGTGCCGCTCCGACGGTGACGCCGATCGCAGACACGAAGACGCGCGCGTCGAACTGCACCAGCTCGAGACGTGGCAGCCGACCGGCCAGCGCCAGACGCAGCGCCCGCAGTCCCGCCGCTGCGACCACCATGCCGAGCGCCGAGCCGATCACGGCGAGCACCAGGTTCTCGACCAGCAGCTGGCGCGCGATGCGCGCCCGCGCCGCGCCGAGAGCGGTGCGCACGTCCAGCTCCCGCTGCCGCACACTGCCACGCACGAGCAGCAGATTCGCCACGTTCGCACACGCTATGAGCAGCACGAGAGTGACCGCGCCCAGCAGCATCAGGAGCGGTGCCCGCACGCCGCCGGTCCGGTCCTCCAGCAGCGGCACGAGCCGCGCTCCGTAGCCGTCGTTGTTCTCCGGATAGGCCGCCACCAGCTGCGCCTGAAGCGCGTCCACCTCCGCCTGCGCCTGTGACAGCGCAACACCTTCGCGCAGACGGATCAGCGCTGTGAACGAGCGCGAGCCGCGGCTGTTCGTCTCGAAATACGCCGCCGGCGGCGCCCACATGCGCGGAGTGCCGAACGAGCCACCCGACAACCCCGGATCCTCCAGGTCACGCGGCGCAACACCCACCACCGTCCGCGCGATACCGTTCGCCTCGATCGTGCGGCCGAGAACGGCGCTGTCCCCACCGAACTGCTCCTGCCACAAACCCCAGCTCAGCACCACCACGCGGCCACGCCCCGGCTCCGCTTCCTCCGCCAGGAAGAAACGGCCCAGCGCCGGACGTACGCCCAGAACGTCGAACCACGCCGCATCCACGTACGCTGCATCGACCCGCTGCGCTACCCCATTCTCCACCAGCGACACCAGCCACTCGTCGTACGCCGCCGCCGCTTCCCACGAGCCCGCCTGCGCACGCATGTCCGCGAAGTTCGCGTACGAGATCGTGCCCCGGCTACCCTCGGGGTCCGTCAGCCGGACATCCTTCAGACGCACGATGCGCGAGTCCGGGTCGTACGCGAACGGGCGCAGCAGCACTCCGTCCACGACGCTGAACACCAGGGTCGTCGCCCCGATCGCGATCGCCAGCGTCGCGATCGCAACCAGCGCGAACGACGGCGCGCGCCGCAGCGCACGCCAAGCGTACCGGAGATCCTGCGTCAGCTCATCCACCGGCCGCCAGCCGCGCGCCGCGCGCGACTCCTCCAGCCACCGGCCCTCCGCACCGAAATCCCGCAGTGCCGTCCGGCGCGCCTCCGCCGGCGTCAGCCCCGATCGCACGCGCTCCGCCACTTCCTGCTCGACGTGCTGGCGCAGCTCGTCGCGCATCTCGCGCCACCGCCGCCGCCGTGGCAGCAACCGTCCGAGTCTCGACAACATGCTGATCCGCCGTTCGGGGGGATTACCATGACGTTCGACAACAGTGGCAGGCTTGTTGTCGAGTGTCAAGGCAAGCGGGGCGAGCGCCGCGGCCGGTCACCACTCCGGCCGCAGCGCCACGACGGAGAGCACGTCCAGCTCGTCGGACTCGAGGCCGATGATGAGATCGCGCGTCGCACCGAGGAATCGCACGTTGTCCGGCATCCGGACCTCTCCCAGATACGCGCCGGCGGCATCGAAGACGTCGAAGAGTGCGCCGGGGCGGCCGACGAAGCCGTCGAGGCCGGCGAGCGGTCGCGGCCGATCGCGCTGGACCCAGAGCCGCCGCTCGGCGTCGATGTCGAGGCGGCCGATGCGCGCGGGCGTGGGCGGCGGCTCCGCGCGCGCCACGGCGTCACTGATCTCGTCGGGAATGCCCGGCTCCTGGGGCGTCGACTCGCCCTCGTCGAGCGGGAGCGGGTCGACGCTGCGGCAGATCGTGTGGGACGGCACGCCATTGCGATAGACGTGCACGAGATACTCCGGTCCAGCGGCGACCGCGAGGATGCTGTCACCGTGGAGCGCCGCCAGGGGGACCGGCCAGCCGGGCGCGGTGATCGGCGCCGCGCCGCGCACCAGCACGACGGGCACGTCGCGCTGCGCCACGGTATCGACCGGCTGGCCGACGACGCCGCCGCGAACGACGACGTGCACGCGGCTCGATGCATCCCCGCGCAGCGGTGGCCCGGGCTGGGCGAGGAGCAGCCCGGAGCCGTCGAGGTGCAGCCAGCGCGCGCCGCCACCGAGCGCCGCCGTGAACGCGGGCTCGACCGGCACATCGTCGAGCGTCGTACCGGCGCTGTCGAACACGACGAGCTTCGAGCGGGCGGGGTCGTAGACGATGAGCCGGCCATCCGTCCGCCAGGCCGCGGCGAACGGTGCCGTGAGCTCACCGGGCCCGGCACCCGCCCTGCCCCAGCGTCCCACCAGTTGACCGTCGAATGCGATGACGATGATCTCGCGGAGCCGGAAATCGACGAGTGCGATGCGTCCCGCCGTCTCGTCGATGGCCGCACTGACGGGGACGAGCAGCTCGCCGCCGGGCTTCGAACCATCGAGGCGCCACGCGAGCTGGAGGTCGGGCGGATTCGTCCAGGCGACCGGCTCGTCCGCGACGCGCACCTCCCCGCCCTGCGGCGCACTGCACCATTCCGGAATCGCCTCGCCGCAGCCGGACGCGATGACGAGCAACGGCCATGCTGCTCGTGCACGCAGGCGCGCGCAGTCGCGGACGGAGCGGAGGCAGCGTGCCGGGCTCACGGTTCGCTGCGCTCGAGACGTCGACCGCCGGGCGTCCGGTGCAGACCGGTGCGTTCGACGAGACTGCGGAACCGGGGCTCATCACGGAGCGGCACGAGCTGCGGATCAACGGCGAGGAACGCCATCGAGTGCGAGCGGTGCTCGTACGCCTCCTCCAGGGATGCGAGCGCTGCGCCCTGATCATCGAGCGCGGCGTAGACCTTGGCCATCTCGTACGGCGGAATGTAATCGGCACCCTCGCGCTGCTGGAGCTGCTGCACGAGCGCGCGCGCCGGCTCGCGGCGGCCCGCGTTCGCGAGTGCACGCGCGTGCAGTGCGACATTGAGCGGAGCTTCGCGGGACAGCCGGGTCGATCGCTCGAAATCACGGAGCGCGGCATCGACCTGATGCAGCTCCTCACGCGCCTGTGCACGCCATAGGTAGGCGAGTGCGAACTCCGGGTCGAGCTCGAGTGCGCGCGTGCACTGTGCCACGGCGGCTTCGTAGTCGCCGGCGTAGTAGAGCACCCAGCCGAGTGCGGCGTTCGCGATGACGGACAGCGGGTCGAGCTCCATCGCCCGGCCCATCTCGATGACGGCCTCGTCGAAGCGGCCCATGGCGGTGAGGAAGTTCGCGTACCACTGGTGCGCCGTGGAGTAGGCGGGCTCGAGCTCGATCGCGCGGCGGAACTCGCGCTCGGCATCCGTCCAGTCCCAGTCGTGATAGAGTGCGACGTAGCCGAGCGTCGCGTGCGGCTCGCCCATCGATGCGTCGAGCTCGAGTGCGCGGCGCGCGGACCGTGCGGCGGCCGGGAACGCGTCGCGCGGCGGGATCACATCGTAGAAGCCGAGCACGGCGAACGCATCGCCCAGGCCCGCGTGCGCGCGCGCATAATCGGGCGCCCGGTCCACGGCCTGCCGGAAGAAGCCCGCCGCCGCGCGGAGGCTCTCCGCCGTCCGGCGATGCCACTGATAGCGACCCCTGAGGTAGAGATTGAACGCCTCGGGATCCGCCGGCGCATTCTCCGGCGCCGCGAAGCGCGTGGCGTCGGCGCCCTTCACGGCACCGCGCAGGCGTGTCGCGATCTGGCGGGAGATCTCTTCCTGGATCGCAAACACATCCTCGGTCCTTCGGTCGTACGTCTCGGTCCAGAGCTGGAAGCCGTTCCGTGCATCGGTCAGGCGCACCACGATGCGCAGGCTGTCGCCCGAGTGACGCACGCTGCCCTCGAGCACGGCCGTCACGTTCAGCTGCGTCGCGATCTGCCGCACGTCGACCGCACGACCCTTGAACGCGAACGCGGACGTGCGCCCGACGACCGCGAGTCCGTCGATGTGGGAGAGTCGCACGATCAGCTCCTCCGCCATGCCATCCGCGAAATACTCGTATTCGCCGCCGGCACTGAGATCCGCGAACGGCAGGACGGCGATCGCCTGCGGCGCCTCGGCCACGGCGGCCGGCCGCGTCCGCAGCAGCGCGACGATGCCGATGCTCACGAGCGCGAGGGCGATCAGCATCCCCTCGACGTGTGCCAGGCGCACACGGCGACGAAGCGGCCGCGGCCCGCCGGCTTCGCCTGCCGCGGCGGCCGGCGGAATCGATGCGGGCTTCGGTTCCGCCTGCATCACGGGCTGTGCGGCGGCAGGCGTGGGGGCGGCCGGTGCCGGCGGCGGTGCCGCGCGCAGCTCCTCGACGAGCGCGAGCACGTCCGCATCCGGCGCGAGGCCGAGCTCTTCCTCCAGCAGTGCCGCATGCACCCGCGCGTGCTGGAGCGCCGCGGCGCGCTCCCCCGCACGCTCGAGCGCGCGCATCAGGCGAAGCGCGATCCGCGAGCTCAGCGGATCATCCGCTGCGAGGCTGCGCCACCAGTGTGCGGCCTCCGTCAACGCGTTCTGCCGCTCCGCTTCCTCCGCAAGCGCTTCCAGTGCGCGCGCCCGCTCGCGCGCGAGCCGCTCCCGCTGCGCATCGACCCAGCGCTCGAGCTCATCCGCGTCCGTCAGGTAGAATCCGTCGAGGAAGGGGGCCGCGTGCAGCTCGACCGCGCGGCGCCAGGCGCCGCGCTCGATGGCATCCGCGAACTCCCACGCGTCACTCGGCAGCCGCTCCGGATTGAGCCTCAGATCGTCCCCGACCGGGATTACCGCCTCCCCCCCGACCGCCTGGTTGATGCGGTAGACCGAGTCGGACAGCATGTGGCGGGCGCGGTCGGTGTCGGAGTCCGGCCAGAGGTAGCCGATCAGCTTGTCGCGCGTGACGCCGCGCTCGCGCGCGAGGGCGAGCAGCGCGAGCAGCCCCAGCCGGCGCCGCTGCACGGCCCGGCCCGTGACCGGGCCGGACGGCCCGTCAATGGACGCACTGCCGAAGAGCTTGAGACGAAACAAGATGCAATTGGCTGAAGGGAGGCAGGAAGCGGCGATGGCGCGGCTGCAATGTGCATCCGCACCCTCCGGCGCGGCAAGCCTCGCGGGTGGCCGGAGGCCGGGCGAGGGAAAGGCGACGACGGGACGACGGCGCGGCGAGGCAACGAGTGCAATGTGCCTCCACACGACGCGCGGCGGCAGACATGCCGTCGCTTCAACTCTTCGATGGAGGACTCATGAGAGAACGCAGGAAGCCGTTCCGAATCGCCACACTGGCCGGACTCGCAGTCGCGGGCGGGGTCGCCTGCAGCGGCGAAGCCGCCTCGACCGCGGTCGGCCCCACCGTGTCGGCGGCGCACGCCGCGCATGCCGACGGGACAGCCGACCCCGAGGTCGCCCGCTGGCTCGCGGGCGTGCGCGAAGCGACGTCGAAGTTCCAGCAGTTCGAGGCAGCCGCCCCGGCCGGATGGGGACAGCCCGTCCTCGACTGCATGGTGAACCCCGGCGTCGGCGCCATGGGGCAGCACTACATCAACGTCGACGTGATGAACGAGCTGGCCCCGGAGGAGTACGCGCCGGAACTGCTCGTGTACGAGCCGCAGAAGAACGGGCGGATGCGGCTGGTCGCCGTGGAGTGGGCCGTGCCGATCGATGCGTGGGGCAGCGAGCCGCCCGCGCTGCACGGCATCGAGTTCCATCAGAACACGAACCTCGGCCTGTGGGTGCTGCACGCGTGGATCTGGAAGAACAACCCGGCCGGCATGTTCGCCGACTGGAATCCGAACGTCACCTGCGCGTACGCGCAGCCGTAATGGAGAGGAGATTCACATGCCGAAATACGTGATCGAGCGCGACCTGCCGGGCGCGGGGCAGCTGTCGCAGGAACAGCTGGCCGAGATCGCGCACCGCTCGTGTACCGTGCTGAGCGAGCTGGCCACCGGCATCCAGTGGGTGCACAGCTACGTGACGGACGACAAGATCTACTGCGTCTACATCGCGACGGACGAGGAACGCGTGCTGCTTCACGCCCGGCGCGGCGGCTTCCCGGCAGACGTCATTGCACGGGTGCATACGATCATCGATCCGGTCACGGCGGAGGCGGTAGTGGTCGCGAGCTGATTCGCGGCGCTCGAACGAGATTGCGGGAAGGCGATCCACGCGCGGACGGGAGAAATGCGAAGGGGGCGACGCCGTCCAGGTGCCGCCCCCTTCGCCATTGCCGCGTTCGGGGTGAACGCGCCGATGCTCGTTCGCGTCGGACCGCCCCGGCCGGCGAGTCGCGACTCAGTCGCGTACGAGCTCGGCGCCGAGATGGAGGCTGACGGGATCGAACGATACCCGGTACGTGTAGCGGCCGTTGGGCAGCAGCCGCTCGCCCACGTAGTCGACCGGCTGGAGCGTGTAGTCGTTCCCGCCGACGGTCGCGGTCACGCGCGCGTACCGGTAGGACTGTCCGATCGCCTCGTACCCGGTGGATTCGCCGGCGGCGACCGCACCGTAGTCCATGTCGACGGCCGGGAAGTTGATGACCACCCGGTCGAAATCGACGACGGACGTGTTCTCGACGCGCACCCTCACATCATCCGTGGGCTCCATGCTGGAGCACGCTGCCGTGAGGAGGGCCGGCAGCAGAAGGATCAGAATTCGACGCATTCCCGGTCTCCGTATTCTTGACGATCCTGCTACGGGAACGTCCCAGGCGCGTGCACCCTGACGTTCGGGCGCGCCGTGGACTCGGCCGTCCGTTCGCTCCGTGACGTGGCGATTGACACCCGGCACCGGGCGGCGCGATCGTGGAGACCCGCGCCGACTGCGCGGTCCCCCTACCGCCTGCGTGCGAATTCATGTCGACAGCTGCCACGTCGCTGAACGCGTCAGGAGCGGTCCGCGCGGCCGGCCGGATCCCGCTCGGGCTGAGTGCGTTCGTGGGGCGGCAGCGCGAGCTGGAGGAAGTCGGCGCGCTGCTGGCGCGTCACCGGCTGGTCACGCTCTCGGGTGCGGCGGGCACGGGCAAGACGCGGCTGGCGGCAGAGGCGGCGCGCGGCGGCGCGCGCGCGGACGATCGCGCGACCGATCGCGCGGACGATGTCGTGTGGATCGAGCTGGGCTCGCTGGCCGATGGCGGGATCCTCGCCGGTCACGTGGCGGCGCTGCTCGGGATCCGCGAGCAGAGCGGAATCGACGTGACCGACACGCTGGTCGCGATGATCGCCGATCGGCCGCTGCTCCTCGTGCTGGACAACTGCGAGCACGTGGTGGACGCGTGCGCGGCACTGGTCGAGCGCCTGGTTCACGAGTGTCCGGCGCTGCACGTGCTGGCGACGAGCCGCCAGCCGCTGGGCATCACGGGTGAGAAGAACTGGCCCGTGCCGCCGCTCGGCGTGCCGACGGGCGAGGCGCTCGGCGAGGCGACGCGCTCGGAGGCCGTGCAGCTGTTCGTACAGCGCGCTGCCGATGTGTCGCCCGGCTTCGCACTCACGGCAGCGAACGTCGATGCCATCGTGCGCATATGCCGCCGGCTGGACGGGCTGCCGCTCGCAATCGAGCTCGCGGCTGCGCGCGTGACACTGCTGACGCCGGAGCAGCTCGTGCGCCGGCTCGATGACGCATTCGCGATCCTGACGTCGCGCTCACGCACGACGCTGCCGCGCCATCGGACACTGCGTGCGCTGCTCGACTGGAGCTACGATCTGCTGGATCCGCCCGAGCGCATGCTGCTGCGGCGCCTGTCCGTGTTTGCTGGCGGGTTCACGCTCGAGGCGGCCGAGACGGTCCCCGTGCTGGACGACATCCCTGCCTGCGACGTACTCGAGCTACTCGCTTCGCTGGTCGATCGGTCCCTCGTCACGATGCGGGAGCAGGCGGGCGAGGCGCGGTATTCGCTGCTGGAGACCGTGCGACAGTATGCGACGGCGCGTGCGCGCGACGAGGAGAGCGACGCCACGCGTGATCTGCTCGCCCGCCGTCACGCGGACTACTTCGTGTCGCTCGGCGCACAGGCAGACGATGCGCTGCACGGGCGGCAGCAGCTCGCTGCGCTTGCGCAGCTCGAGCTCGAGCACGACAACCTTCGCGCCGCACTCGACTGGTCGCTGTCGCAGCGCGATGGCGGATGCGCACTCCGGCTGTGCGTCGTGCTGCGCGACTTCTGGGCGCTGCGCGGACATCTCACCGAAGGGCGCCGCTGGATCGACGAGGCGCTGCGCATTCCGTCCACCGATGCCGGCCTTGCCGCACGTGCGCTGACGGCGGGCGGGCGGCTCGCGCGACTTCAGGGCGATCACGATGTGGCGCGTGCCCGGCATGCGCGGGCCGTGGAGCTGGCGCGTGAGGCGTGCGACCGCACGGCGCTCGCGGAGGCACTGACGAACCTCGGCTCCGAGCTGGCGCTGTACCGCGATCTGGACGGCGCGCGACCCGTCCTCGACGAGGCAGTAGCCCTGCGTCGCGAGCTCGGCGTCGCGTGGTCGTTGTCGCAGGCGCTGTCCACGCGGTCGGCCCTCGCACTGACGTTCGGCGAGATCGCTGAAGCGCGCGCGCTGCGGCTGGAGGCGGTGGAAGTCTCGCGCCGGGCGGGCGACCGCGAGGGCGAGGCGCGGGCGCTGCTGGGACTCGGCGAGGCGGCGCGTCTGGCCGATGATCTCGTGGCGGCCCGCACGTACAACGAGCAGGCGCTCGAGCTGTTCCGGCAGCTCGGCGAGACCTGGCATGTCGCCGCCGGTGTGCACAACCTCGGCTGGATCGCAGTCGCCGGGCGCGACTGGGTCGCTGCGCAGGCGGCGTTCATCGAATGCTTCCGGCTGTTGACCGCGATGGGGAACCGCAGCATCGGCGCCGCCCTGTGCCTGGCCGGCATGGCGCCGCTGCTGCACGCCCGCGGCGAGACGGAGCTCGCCGTGCGCGCGCTCGCGACCGCGCAGCGGGAGTTCGATGTCGTCGGCATCCGACCTGCCGCGGCGGATCAGCGACAGTGGGATGACACGCGCGCAATGCTGCGTGACGCACTCGGCGCCGGCGCGTTCGAACGCGCCTGGTCCGACCCGCTTCCCGGCGAGCCGGCCGCCGCCGTTGGTGAGCTGTTCGCACACCTCCCGGCCGGTGAGAGCTCCGTACTGCCACTCGCGAGCGCGGCGCCGGCAGCGACGCCCGGAGTCGATATCCATGCCGGCGGTCCGACGGAACTGCGTGTGCTCGCGCTGGGACCTCTTCGCGTCTACCGCGACGGTGAGCTGATGACGACGGAGGCCTGGGGCTCCGCACGACCGCGCGAGCTGCTGCTGCATCTGCTCTGCTGGCCGGGCGGCAGGACCCGCGATCAGATCGGCCTCGTGTTCTGGCCGGATGCGACCGCGGCGCAGGTGAGCAACAGCTTCCACGTGCTGCTCTATCGCCTCAGAAAGGCGCTCGGGCACACGGAATGGATCACGATCGTCGACGAGCGCTACCGGCTCGCTCCCGATCTGCGCATCGAGTTCGATGCGATGACGTTCGAGCGCGAGGTGACCGCTCTCCTGCGCGCGGGCCGCACGGGCACGCTCGATGTGCCGCGTCTCGAGGCCGCGCTCGCGCTGTACCGCGGCGACTTCCTCGAGGGCGAGGGTGCCGGGGAATGGCACATGGAGATGCGCGACCGGTTGCGCCGGCTGCACGTGGATGGGCTGGTCGCACTGGGCGAGCGGCACATGGCGCAGGCTCGGTTCGACAGGGCCGCGGACGCGTATCGTCGCGTGATCGCGCAGGACGAGCTGCACGAGCCGGCCTACCGGCGGCTCATGCAGTGCCTCGCGCGTACCGGCAGTCGTGCCGACGCCCTCCGCCTGTACCACCGCCTCGCCGATCTGCTCCGCGCCGAGCTGAGCACGGAGCCCGAGCCCGAAACTCTGGCCGTCTACCACGGCCTCCAGCAGATCGAGGCCTGAACGGTCACAGCGCCCCACCGCGGATTCGCCCCGCCGATCCCGCGACCCGCACCTCTGTAAGAGCCGCTGTAAGACCCCTGAAAGCGGTCTCGCATAGTGTTCATCCTGTCGCGGCGGATGTCGCCGCGGCCTGAGACCGAGGATGAGCCGCCCCGGCGGCCTGACAGGAGAGTGACCTGTGGAATCGACATTCGGGATATACGAGCGGGCGCGCCGGAACGGCATGCCCGCAGTGCTGCTGACGCTGGCTGCCGTCGTCGTGGGTGGAAGCGTTGCGGCGACACGGCGTGCGGACGACGGCATGATCTACGGCGCACCGGTGGCGATCGGGAACGGGACCGCGCGCGTCTACATCGACCTGAAGGATGGTGCGCCCGTCGAGGTCGGCGTGGCCCTCACGGTGGGAGCGCTGGAGGGCCTGCCGGACCATCACAGCACGGGCGGCGTCGCGCTGCCCGATGGTCACCGCATGTTCGAGCAGATCCTGACGATGCCGGCGCAGAACCCGACGCCCTACCGGTACGTCGCACTCGGCTGGAACCCCGGTGGACACGAGCCGCCCGGAATCTACGACCACGCGCACTTCGACTTCCATTTCTACACGGCGCCGGAATCGCAGCGCGCACTGATGGACCCGGCCCGGGCGGAGTACGAGGCGGAGGCGGCGCTGAATCCGGCGGCGGAATACGTGCCGTCAGGATTCGTCACGCCTCCCGACGCAGTGGTGCCGTTCATGGGCTCACACTGGATCGACCCGACCAGCCCGGAGTTCAACGGCGGCGAGTTCACGCGCACGTTCCTGTACGGCAGCTGGAACGGCGAGATCATCTTCGCCGAGCCGATGATCACGCGCGCGTTCCTCCAGACACGCACGGATGTGACGCAGGAAGTCGCCGTCGCAGCACGCCAGCTGACACCGGGCTGGTATCCGGGCAGCTACCGCGTGCGCTGGGTGGATGACGCGCGCGAGTACCGCGTCGGCCTGACCGGTTTCGAGTGGCACCAGTGACCAGCATCCGGGGGACGGAAGGGAGACGGCAATGAAGAAGACGATTCTGGTGATCGGTGCGACCGGCGCCCAGGGCGGGAGTGTCGCTCGCGAGCTGCTGCGGCGCGGGCAGTACGAGGTCCGCGCACTCACCCGCACGAGCGCGACCGCGGAGGCGCGTGCGCTCCGGTCCATGGGCGCGGAAGTCGTGCGCGGCGACCTGTTCGATGTCGAGAGCGTCATCGATGCGATGAAGGGATGCTACGGCGTGTTCGGCGTGACCAGCTACTGGGAGCACTTCGAGCGGGAGGAGGAGCTGGGCGCGAATCTCGTCGATGCGGCCGCGGAGACCGGCATCGAGCATCTGGTGCTGAGCACGCTGCCGCCCGTGCACGAGCTCACGAACGGCGAGCTCATCGTGCCCGAGTTCGACCTCAAGGCGCGGGCCGCGGAACGGGCGCGACGGCTCGACATCCCGACGACGTTCGTACAGCCGGCATTCTATTACGAGAACTTCACGACACTGTTCGCGCCCCGGCGCGAGGCGGACGGCTGCTGGGTGTTCGGCTTTCCGCAGGGTGAAGTTCCGCTGGCCGGCTTCGCCGCGGAAGACACGGGCGGCATCGTCGCGTCGCTGCTCGAGCGCGGGACCGAATACATCGGGCGTACGCTGAGTCTCGTCGGCGGCGAAGCCACGCCGGATGAGTACGCGCGCGTGATGTCCCGCGTGGTGGGACGGCTGGTGCGCTACCGGCACGTGCCGCGCGAAGTGTTCGCTGCGTACGAGTTCCGCGGCGCCACCGAGCTTGCGGACCGCTTCACGTACTATCGCACGCGCGGCGGCTCGAGTCGGTCGCACATCCTGCTCGGGCGCGAGCTGTATCCGGCGCTCCAGAGCTTCGAGCAGTGGGCGTGGAAGCATCTCGCGCGACTGGAGCAGGTCATTGCCGCGTGAGTGACGGGGCCGGCTCGCACGGGTCGCCTCAGTGCCTCGGGATCTGGTCGAGGTCGGGGGCGACCCAGGCGGCGCGGGCATCCGGCGAGAACAGCAGCTCGGCGGAATAGTGCGAGAGCATGATGTTGCGGTCGAGCAGGATCGGATTCCTGTCGATGAACTCGTCGGCCGACGCGCACGGCGGCGTGATCTCCATGAAGTGACGGACTGCGAGGATCCACGCGCGGGTGATCGTCTCGTGATACCTGGAGGAGTCCACGTCGTTGTGCTTCAGGAAGCGCAGGAGCGTGTCGCGCATCACGGACGCAGCGGCGTCGGCGTCGTTGCCGACGAGGTAGATGTAGGCGAGCCGCACGTGCGCGCGATGGTCGAACGCCGCGGGCGCGACCGCGCCGGCGGCGAGGTCCTGGGCAAACTGCCGGTCTCCGCTCGAGATCTGGTGGTCCATCCGGGGCTCCTTTCCGTGGGTGCTCTGAGATCCGGCTCTTCACCGATGCGTGCCATCACGGCGGCGAGGAGGAGATGCCGGAAATCGCGCCGTCGCGCCTCACGCCGGCGGTGGGCCCGACATCGACTCCGTTGTGTCCGTCCCGCGACCGTCTTATCGTGGACCCGGTCCTGCTGATCCCACCCTCCCCCAGTCGAGTCCACACATGAAGCGTCGCGCGTTCCTCCAGTCCGCGGCGGCCGCGGCGGCAGCGCTCTCGCTGCCCGGCCCGCCCGGATTCGCATCCGTGCCGCTGTCCTCCCCGCGCCGCAGCCTGCGCGACCTCGAGGCTGTCACGGGCGATGGCCGGACGGTCACGATCCCCGATGCCGCGCTTGCCGATCTGCGCGCACGGCTCCGCGGCCGGCTCCTGCTCGCCAGCGACGAGGGCTACGAGACGGCGCGCCAGATCCTGAACCCGTCGTTCGACCGGCGGCCGGCGCTGATCGTGCAGCCGACGGGCGTCGCGGACATCCGCTCCGCCGTCGGCTTCGCGCAGGAGCACGGCGGTCTGCTGCTCGCGGTGAAATGCGGCGGCCACAGCTTCTCCGGCCAGTCGACGAACGACCGCGGCATGATGATCGACCTGTCGCTGTTCCGCGACGTGCGCGTGGACCCGGTCGCCCGTACCGCCTGGGTCACCGGCGGATCGCTGCTCGGCGCGGTCGATCACGAGACCGCGCCGTACGATCTCGTGACGCCGCTCGGCACGGTATCGCACACGGGCGTCGGCGGACTCGTGACCGGCGGCGGGTTCGGCCGCGTCGCGCGTAAATTCGGCCTCGCCGTCGACAACCTCACCGGTGTACACGTCGTGACGGCCGATGGCGAGCTCCGGCGCGCGAACGCACAGGAGAACCCCGACCTGTTCTGGGGCGTGCGCGGCGGCGGTGGCAACTTCGGCATCGTGACGTCTTTCGAGTTCCGGCTGCATCCGATGCAGCGTACCGTCATAGCCGGCGACCTCGTATTCCCGATCGCCATGGCGCGCCGCGCTCTGACCGTGTTCGGGACCTATGGCCCCGAGGCACCCGATGAGCTGGACTTCGCGGTCGTCATGACCCAGCCGCCCGGCAACGAGCCCGGCGTCGTCGTGGTGCCGGTCTGCTACTGCGGTGATCCCGCAGCGTTCGAGCGCGCAGTCGCACCGCTGCGCGGCATCGGGACGCCGATCGCGGACACGATCAAGCCGACGCTCTACACCGTGGTCCAGAAGTCCGGCGACTGGAGCGACCCGCGCGCCATGGGCGTGTACCTGAAGGGCGGCTTCATCCCGCAGCTCGGCAGCGACCTCGTCGACGCCATCGTCGACGGATTCCCGGCGCACCCCTCGCGCATGGCGTCGATCTTCTTCCAGATGGGCGGCGGCGCGATCGCGCGGGTCGCTCCCGACGCCACCGCGTTCTCGCAGCGCGACGTGTTCGCGAACATGCTCACAATGTCGGCCTGGCCCTTCGACCAGGACGGCTCAGCGCACATGGCGGCGACGCGCGCGTACTGGGGCACGCTCGAGCGCTTCACCCACGGCTTCTACGTCAACGACCTCGAGCTGGACCACACCGCCGAGGCGATCCGTGTCAACTACCGCAACAACCACGACCGGCTCGTGCAGGTCAAGAACCGCTACGATCCGACGAACCTGTTCCGGATGAACGCGAACGTGAAGCCCACGGTGCAGCGGGCCGGATGAATCGTATCATCGCCTGAAGACGACGGCCCCGACGAGTACCTCGTCGGGGCCGTTGCCTGTTCCGACCGGCCGCTCGGCTACCAACCGTTGCCGGTTCTGCCGCCGCCGGCTACCAGCCGATGCCCTGTTCCGATCCGCCGTTGGCTACCAGCCGATACCGTAGTCCTCACCGAAGTTGCTCGCCGCCCCCCACATCGTGCCGTGCGCGCGGTCGAACCAGATCGCGGTGATGGGACCGGACGTGCGCGCGGAGAAGCGCAGATCGTATCCCATGCGGCGGAGCGCCGCGCGCACCTCCTCGCTCGCGGCCGCGGGGACCAGCATGCGGCCCGGCTGAGCGCTGTGGTCGTCGAACGAGTTGCGCATCTGGAACGAGTTGATGTTCGGCGCTTCGGCCGCCTGCTGCGGCGTCATCCCGAACTCGACAATGTTCAGGAAGAACTGGAGCAGGTTCTGATCCTGCGAGTCGCCGCCCTGCACGCTGAACGCCATCATCGGCGCGCCATCGCGCAGTGCGAGCGTCGGCGTGAGCGTGACACGCGGACGCTTGCCCGGCTCCATCACGTTGAACGGGTTCTCCGCAGGGTCGAGCACGAACTGCTGGGCGCGCTGGCTCAGGCCGACGCCGGTGCGGCCGGCGATCACGGCCGGGATCCAGCCGCCGCTCGGCGTGATCGACACGACCCAGCCTGCGGAGTCCGCCGCCTGCACGGACGTCGTGCCGGCGTAGAACGCGTCCTCCCACGTGCGCTCGGGCTGCGTATCGAAGCTCAGCGGGCCGGCCTCGCCATCCGTCGTGATACGCACGGGCTTCGGCGGCGGCGGCCACCTGTCCAGATGCTCGCGGAACGGATTCGTCCCGCCCTGGAACGGATACGGGTCACCGGGCCCGATCGTCGTGTCGTTGCGCTCCGGATCGATCAGCTTCGCACGCTCACGTGCGTACTCCTTCGACAGCAGACCGCGGATCGGCTCCTCCGGCGGGAACGCCGGGTCGCCGTAATAGAAGTCGCGGTCCGCGTACGCCAGGTTCATGATCTGGTAGATCGTGTGCATGTACTGCGGCGTGTTGTAGCCCATCGACTTCAGGTCGATCGTCTCCGCGATGTTCAGCGCCTGGAGCATCACGGGGCCCTGCTGCCACGGCTGGAGCTTGTAGACGTCGATGCCCTTGTAGTTGATGGAGAGCGGCTCCTCGAGCTTCACTTCCCAGTTCGCGAGGTCCTCCATCGTGAACAGCCCGCCCTGCTCGCGCGTGCTGCGCACGATCTCCTCCGCAATGTCGCCCCGGTAGAAACGGTCATACGCGGCGTAGATCGCCTCCTTGCGCGACTTCCCCGCGGCCAGCGCGTTCCGCTCCGCCTCGACCAGCTTGCGCAGCGTGGCCGCGAGGTCGGCCTGGCGGAAGATCTCGCCCGGCGCGGGCGCCTCGCGCGCCTGACCGAGGTGCGGCAGGAAGACCGCCCTCGAGTACGGCCACTGCTTGAGCCGCTCCTTGTTGTTCTCGATCGAGTTCGCCGTCTGCGCCTCGATCGGATACCCGTCCGCGAGCCGGATCGCGGGCGCGAGCACTTGCGCGAGCGACAGCTGTCCGAATTCCGCGACCATCGTCATGAGGCCGCCCGGCGTTCCGGGCGTGATCGCCGCGAGAGGGCCGTATTCAGGCGGGTAGTTGTACCCCTGCGCGTGGTAGTACTCGACGGTCGCGCCCGTGGGCGCGATGCCGAGTGCATTGATACCGATCACCCGCTTCGTGTTCGGGTTGTAGATCAGCGCCTGCGTCTCCCCGCCCCAGCTCAGCACGTCCCACATCGTGGCGGTGGCAGCGAGCATCGCAGCCGCGGCATCGACGGCGTTGCCGCCCTGCTGGAAGATCATCGCACCGGCAGTCGCAGCGAGCGGCTTGCCGGTCACCGCCATCCACTGCGTGCCGTGCAGCGGAGGACGCTGTGTCTGACGCGGCGGCGGCACGTCGTGACGCGGCGTCGGGTCCTGCGCGCTCAGTGTCGTCGTCAGCAGGAGCAGAGGGAGGAATGCGAGGGTCGCGGTCGCTCGAGATCGCATGAGGGCCTGCCGGTGAGATTTGCGGGATGCCGGATGGCCGCAGTATGCCGACGGCGCCGCGGCGCTGTCAATGACGGATGGCGGGATGGCGGACCCTGCGGACGCGGCACCAGATGTCTGATATGGCGCACCGGACCATGATTCTGCCCGGTTGACGGCACGGAACCGGGACATTCACCGGTCGCAACGCGTCATATCAGACATCTGGTGCCGCGTCCGCCCGCCGCGACTCAGCGATGGATGATCGGATCGGGGTTGCCGTCCGGGTCACAGCTCGCGCTGCCATCGGAGCGCGCACTCCCGAGCAGCAGCACGCCGGCGGCGTGCGGCGCCGCCATGGACGTTCCGCTCATCGTGGTCGTGCCGCCGCCCTTCTTCGTCGACAGTATGCTCACGCCCGGCGCCGCATAGTCGACCGGCGGGTTCCCCCAGTTCGACCAGGACGGCATGCAGTCGCTCGAGCTGATCGCGGAGATCGTGTAGATGTTCGCGCCGTTGACACGCGCAGGCGTGAAGTTGGCCGCATTCGCGCCGTTGTTGCCGGCCGCGAGCACGAACCGGACACCCTTCGCCGCGGCGTCGCTCACGGCCTTCTCGAGCGTCGCGTTCGTGCCCGATGCACCGAGGCTCATGTTCGCCACCTCGCCCGACGAACCATTCGCCGCCACGTAGTTCACGCCGTTGACGACGCCCTCCCACGTGCCGCTGCCGCTGTTGTCGAGCACCCGCACCGCACAGACGTACGCATTCGCCGCCACGCCCACGACATCGGTCCCGTTGTTGATCGCCGCGATCGTGCCGGCGACGTGCGTGCCGTGGCCGTTGCCATCCTGCGGCGAGTTCTTGCCGCGTGCGACGAAGTTCGCGTGACAGGCACGCGACGTGTTGAGGTCCGCGTGCGCGAGGTCGATGCCCGTATCGATCACCCACGCCGTCCTGCCCGTGCCGTCACCGGCACCTCCCACCCGTGTGATCCCCCACGGCGTCGCCTGACCACCACCACCCGGACGCGCCGCCACTTCGATCGGACGGATCAGAGCGACCGGCCCGTCCCGCTCCAGGATCGCGATCCGCGGATCCGAACGCAGCGCCTGAAGCCGCGCTTCGGGAACGACCGCCGAGAAGCCGCGCGCGGCGTGCAGCCGCATCGACCGCACGGCCAGTCCGTGGACCCGCGCCAGCTCGCGCGTCGTGGCGGGAACATCGATGCCGTCGTGGAACGTGACCAGGTAGATCGACGGCTCCTGCCGCGCGGCCGCCGGCCCATCGGCGGACTCGAACGGAAGGCTCGCCTCCTGCCGCTCGGCGCACGCCGAGAGCGTGATCGAGGCGAGTACTGCGATCGGAATGATGCGGCGCATGCAACCTCCAGTTGAAACAGGGTATGGGGGAACGCGACATCGCTGTGGGAGGGCGATCCAAGCTGAAGCCGGAGTGTTCGAAAACGCAACAGTCGCGCGGACGTACATGGATCGGAGTCGATGTGACCCGGGGGCCCGCTGCCTCGTCCCTGTTGCAGCCGGTGCTCAATCCAACAGGAGAACACGGATGACAGCGAGGATGCTGTTAGCGGCCGCACTGCTGGCGCTGCCGGTCGGGGCCATGGCGCAGACGCCGCAGGAGCGGATCGACGGGGCCCGTGCACGCGCACTCCAGGCAGGAATTCCGATCTCGTTGATCGAGGCGAAGATAGCTGAGGGCCGGGCGAAGGGCGTATCGCTGGACCGGATGGCGGCGGCGATCGAGCGGCGGGAGGCGGCGCTGGAGAAGGCGTGGGCGGCGATGGGCCGCTCGGATGATGTGCAGCCCGCAGAGCTGGGTGTTGCGGGCGATGCGATCGCCGCGGGCGTGAGCGAAGCCGTGCTCGCGAAGCTGGCGGAGGTGTCCGCGGGCGAGCGGCGAGCCGTGGCGATCGCGGCGCTGACGCAGCTGGTCGCCGCCGGACACGCGCCGCAGGCGGCGCTCGACAGGGTAACCGAGGCGCTCGCTCGGGGCGGCGACGCGCTGGCGAATCTGCCGGCGCAGGCAGCGGAGGCGGCAGCCCGGCGCGGTCCGCCGGCCGGTGTGGGCCGTCCGGCGACGGCGGGTCAGAAGCCCGTCACGACGCCGCCCGGAAACCGTCCACCCGTCGTTCCACCCGGCGGCTGATCGGAGCTGGCTGAGACTCCGATCCGACGTCGGCCGAAAAAGCCGCTCCCTCTTCGGGGGCGGCTTTTTCACGCGGACCTGGCACCAGATTTCTGATCCGGCGCGTCGGGACCGGAGCCTGTCCCGGTTCCTGGCGGTTTTCGGGGCGGAACCATGGCGCGGCGCGCCGGATCAGAAATCTGGTGCCAGGTCCGCCCCGTCGCCCCCCGGGTCAGCCGAAGATGCCGCCGATGATCTCGACGATCGTCTCGAACAGCGACGATGCGACCTCACCGGCGGCACCCGCCACCTCGCCGATGACCTCGACCGAGCCGGAGGCGGCGATGGCTTCCGCACCGGCGCCGGCGGCGTGCGCGGCGGCGCTCACGCCGTAGTACATGACGAAGGGATCGAACAGGAGCACGTCGAGCAGGAGCACATCACCTGCGGCTTCGAGCTCACGCGAGCCGCGGCGTCGGACGAGCGCGTCGACCTCCATCTTCCAGATTCCGGTCAGCTCATCGTGATCGAACCAGACACCCCTGTCGTGGGGACAGTAGTCGAGGCGCATGCCGACCTGCTCCGCCACGCGCATCTCGCGACCGCACATCGGGCAGTGGAGCCGGACCTTCCATCCGCATGACGGACAGCTTTCGGCCGTGCGCGGAAACAGCGTGCGGCATTCGTGGCACTGCATCGCGTGCACGCCATCGCGCTGGACGATCTCGCGCCACAGCGCGGTGGCATCGATGCGGCGCAGCTGCAGCACCTCGCCGGCCTCGAACCAGACGCCGCCGCAACGCGGGCAGTGGTCGAGCATCAGGTCGCCGGACGCGTCCGCGGCGCGTGCGGCAGCGCGCGGCGGGTTCGTGCGCAGCCGCACCTTCTCCATCCTGACGCCGAGGCAGACCGGGCAGGGATACCGCGTCTCGAATCTCGTCATTCGAGCAGTCCCCTGGACTCCGACTTGTCACCGAGGTGCTGGATGTCGTGGAAGACGTAGACGACGATGCCGGAGTCCGTCACCTCGAAGTCGGCGATGCCGCGGACGGCGAGGGCGTCGAGGGCCTGCTTCGCGTCCTCGGGCGCGATCGCGAGCTCGCCGACCGCCTCGACGATCGTGAGCTTGCCGCCGTGGCGGCCGGCAAGGCGGAGCAGCTCGGCCTCGAGCGTCTGCTGGCGCAACTCCTCGCGGCTCGCCCCGATCCGCCCGCGCGGCCCGATGCGGCCCGTAACGAGTGCCAGCCCGCCGGCGGCAGGGAGCGCGACGGTGAGCAGCAGCGCGAGGATCGCCTCGGGACCCGAGACATCGGAGCCGAGATAGCCGACGAACATGAACGCCGCGATGGCGATGAGGATCCAGCCGATCACACGCATGGGAGCGAGCGCTGCGGTTCGAGGATGTGAAGGATCATGACGCGCTCGACGCAGCGATCGTCGCGCTGACGGCCGGGGACGTAGTCATTGCCGATCTCATGGATCAATCGACGTAGTACTCGATCGTAATCCTGGCGACGCGACCATCGGCGAGGTGGAATCGCACGGGCTGGTCGACGACCATGGTGCAGTTGTAGCTGAGTACATCGTCTCCATCGGGTGCGGGCTCGCCGAGCACGGCGATGACACTGTCGGCAGCGGCGCCGATGCCGATGCGCGGGTAGGCGAGATAGCGGTTGTCCCGGACGACGACGCGGCTCGGCAGATCTGCACCGCCACCCGGCGTGTGAATGCTCACGTGCAGGCCCGGGTAGAACACGTCGAACAGCGTGTCGACCACGCCGGGGGTATGGCGATTCTCCTGTGTCCGGCTCGCGATGCTGTCCGGCGGTCCCAGCGTCGCGAGCAGCTCGCTCCGGACCGGCTGTACGGCGAGGAAGTGATCGGCGAGCTCATCGCAGCCGTCGGGCACGGCGAGAGCGCGCGCGGAGTCGGCGTCCGCCGCGAGCACGGTCGTGTCGATTGCCGCCGCGTCCGGTGTCGGCGCCGGCGTGCGCTCCGCACACGCTGCAGCGAACGCGAGGAGCAGGAACGTCGCCGGTCGAGCCGGAATCCGGAAGTTCGATGTCATGTCAGCTCCACCACGTCACTCGATCCGACGCGCCAGGGTGGTTCGGCCGCCCTGATGCAGCGTGAAGGACGTGGCGCGATCGTTCTCGATCGTGAACACGATCCTGATGTCGCTCTGCGGCGGTCCGAGGAACGTGTGCTCGCCGACATGCAGCAGCGGAAACGCCGCCTGACCCGTCCCCTGGCCCATGAGGCGCCCGCCCTCGGTGAATATGCGGACCTCGATCGGTATGGTGGGCGCGAGGTCATACGTGCCGGCATAGCGCGCGAGCGTGGCCGCATCGATCGGGACCTCGGCGGGCTGCACGGCGGGCGGCGGCTCCGGTAGCCCGAGGATGGCACGCGCGATCCGGGCCTGGACCGCGCCGGCATCCGTCGGGCCGTTGGCGAGGACGGCGATCTTCAGGTCCTGCTCCGGATACCAGGCGAGGAACGCGCTGAAGCCGTTGATGCCGCCACCGTGCTGGATCACCTCATGCGGACCGAGCCGCTCGCGCGTGAGGCCGTAACCATAAGAACGGGTCTCCCCCGTTGTGAGCGTGGTCGGGGTCGTCATGCGCTCGAACGATTGCGTATTCACGACGCGCCCGTCGATGAGCGCATCGGTCCATCGCACCAGATCGCGCGCGGTGCTGCACAGCGCGCCTGCGGCACCGGGCGGGTTCATGCTGAGCAGCGCGGCATTCACGAGCGTTCCGGCATCGCGCGCGTAACCCTGCACGCGGTGCGGAACGATCGGCTGCTGGTGGCAATACAGCGTCTGCGTCAGGCCGAACGGCTCGAACAGTTCGCCGCGCACGTGCTCATCGTAGGGCCGTCCCGTCACCTTCTCGATCACCATGCCGAGCAGGTAGTAGCCCGAGTTGTTGTACTCCCAGCGGCTGCCCGGCTCGAACTCGAGCGAGTCGCGCGCGAACAGGTCCAGCATCTCGTCGTGCGTGAGGTCGAGCCGGCTGCGACTCCAGAAATCCGGACCCATGCCGGTATAGCTCGGGATGCCCGATGTGTGGTTGAGCAGCTGGTGGATCGTGACACGGCCTCCCGGGCCCGGATAGTCCGGTAGATACTCCGACAGCGGCGCGTCGAGACGCACACGTCCCTGCTCGACGAGCTTCATCACGGCGGCCGCGGTGAACTGCTTCGTGACGGAGCCGATGCGGAAGACGCCGCGGTCCGTGACACGCACCTCGTTCTCGACATCCGCGAGGCCGTAGCCCTTCAGTGCGATCGTGTCCGCGCCGCGCACGGCGGCGATCGCAATGCCGGGCGCACCTCGCGCCGCGATCGCGGCGTTCACGATCGAGTCGATCCGTGCCGCAAGCGTCGCGCGCTCGGGAGTCTGGGGCGCGACCGGCAGCGCGAGCGAGGCGAGCAGGAAATTCGCGATGAGAACGTGACGTCGCATGAGGGTTCCCCGTCCGGAGGTCGCAATGCTAGGTTCCGACAGGATACCAGTCATTGCCGGACAAGGCTACCGCGGGCGGGTGAACAACCCGAGTGAGGGATCGATGAGGACGATTCGGCCGGGTATCGCGCTTCTGGCGCTGCTGCCGTTGCTCGCGGCCGGCGCGGCGCACGCTCAGGACACACTGAGCACGGCGGCTCGACTCGTCGCGCGGCAGCCTGCGGGCGCCGCACTGCGCCTGAACGTGAGCGGCAGGCAGGTCACGGGCGTGATCGAGCGCGTGACCGCCGACAGCATCTATCTGGCGAGCCCGCCGAATGTCCTGCCGCTGAGCGGCATCACGGACGCGTGGCTGCAGCGCCGCGCCACGAGGACCGGCGGCAGGGTCGGCGCATGGATCGGTGCACCGACCGGTGCGGTCGTCGTCGGCCTCGGCACGTGGGTGGCGCTCGCGCTGTGCGAGTACGAATGCGAGGACTGGGGCGCCGGACATGTCGCTCTCGGCGCGCTGATCGGAGCGGCCGCGGGCGGCGCCGCCGGCTACCTGATCGGCTCCCTGTTCGGCTCGTCCGTGCCGCGCTGGGAGCCGCTCACGGAGTCGTCCGGACCGGCGATGATCATCGCTCGGGATCCGCGTCGCGCCGTGGGCCTGAGCTCGCTGAACCTCACGCCTGCAATCGCGCGCGCAGCCGAGAACGCCGACGGTGTGGGCGGCGGCGCGAGCGTCTCCTATCTGAGCCAGCTGTCACGCCACTTCGCGCTCGGCGCCGAGCTCGGCATCTACGACTTCGCTGCGCCGTACACGTACGAGTATCCGTGCGGCGCCGACCTGTGCACCGAGACGCTGGAGGCCGGCAACAGCTGGAACATCGGCGCACTCGCCCGCTTCGGCACGGGAGCGGAACGGCGCATCGAGCCGTTTGCCCTGCTCGGTGTCGGGATCGGCGACTTCGGGCCGAGCGGTGTGACGCTGGGCAGCTACACGGCCGGCGGCGGCCTGCGCTTCCGGCCAGGCACCGGGCGCTTCGCCGTGTCGGGCGAAGCACGCTGGCACTCGAACCTCACGAACAGCGGGAACGACCGGGAGCTCGGGTTCTACACGCTCGGGGTCGGGTTGACGCTGCTGCGGTAACCGCAGCCGATATCGCCCGGCAACCCCGTCCGCACGGCGTTCCGTCTTCCCTTCCAGGCCGCTGTTGCGCGGGCGTCCGATCCGGATACTGCGTGCGCAGCGCGCGTGAACGTGTCCATGACATCGTCAGAGGTGTGTGCGCGGTGTCGGGTACGGCCGGTCGCGGGCGGACGTCGGATCTACCATGCCGTCTGCCCGGAGGAATCGGCAGGTGCCGCTCGCGGCCGGATCCATCACAAATGGTTTACAGCCGAGGCACATTTTTTCGCGGTCCGACCCGCGCGCGGCGCCCTAAGTACCGAAGTCACAAGACCTGCCCCGGCGGCACGATTCCCGCCCTCCTCGCTCCTCCCGTCCCCCCAGACAGCAGGTGACGCAATGGATCAGCACCCCACACAGCTGCCGCTGCCGTTCACGGCGGCCAGCGCGCTCACTGCCGGCTGTGCCGCCATCGGCCTCGGCTTTCTCCTGCCACTCCCGACATCACCCAACCTCGCCGTCATCGTTCTTCCCGTCGCCGCCGCGCTCTTCACGGCCATGCTCGTCATCGCCGGCGAGCGGGCACTCGAGCAGGCACGCGATGAGATGGAGATGCGCGTGGTGCGGGATCCCCAGACGGGACTCATGCCGGCTCACCTCGCCGATCGACTGCTCGCCGTCGAGTTCGCCGCCGCCCAGCGCGGCCGGCCGCTCGCCGTCGTCCTGTTCAGCATCGACGACTTCGAGCGGAATGCCGCACGGCACGGCGAGGCGGATGCCACACGCTGGCGCCGCGCGGCGTCACGTGTGCTCAAGCAGCGCACGCGCGGCATGAACATCTCCGCCCGCTGCCGCGGCGATGGCGTCTTCCTCACGATCCTCTCCGACGTGCCGCTCGACGGCGCGTGCACGTTCGCCGCGCGCGTGCGCCGCGAGTACGCCGCGCTCCTCCGGCCGGATGAGCCCCGCTCCCTCAGTGCCGGCGTCGCCGCGTTCGATCTCAGCATGCGCTCGCCGGCCGAGCTCGTCTCGCGTGCCGAGCGCGCCCTCGCCCGCGCACAGTCGGAGGGCGGCAAGGTCGTCATGGTCGGCCTGGCCACCGGCGGCGCCGTGCGCACCGCGGCAGACCGCGCCGAGCAGGACGAGCCGGCCCTCCGCTGAGCAGCGACGGCGGTGCGCCGCGGGTTGCCCGCGGCGAGTCCGTCGGTCGTGCCCCCGCGTGGCGAGTGCCCGCCGGCGGCACCACCCCTCGCGGGAGTCCGCCGGTCGTGCCGTGTTGACTCCAGTCCAAAAATGGACTATCTTGCCATAGGAGTCCATATCCAGACTGGAGGGTCCTATGGCGCTGCCGGTTCCGGCCGATCGACCCGTCACGGCCGAGCACATGGCGCAGGCGGGGCTGCGCACGTTCTTCCGCATCGCCGAGCTCTGGGCACTGACGGTCGACGAGCAGATCACTCTGCTCGGCGGTCCCGCGCGCTCGACCTACTTCAAGTGGAAGAAGGAAGGGACGGATTCGCTGCCGCGCGACGTGCTGGAGCGGATCTCGTACGTGCTGGGGATCTACAAGGATCTCCAGCTGCTGCTGCCGGACGAGGCGGCGGCGGACGCGTGGGTGCGGAAGCCGAACGCTGCGGCTCCGTTCGGCGGGCGCAGCGCGCTGGCGCGGATGCTGACGGGGAACGTGGCGGATCTGTACGAGGTGAGACGCTACCTGGACGCGGAGCGCGGCTGAGCGGATGGAGTTGAGGCCGATCGAGCCGCCGCGCCGGCGGATCCGCTGGCGCACGTGCTACCGCATCATCGCGAGTCGTTTCCCGCCGATCGACCTGTTCGAGCGCGTGACCGAGCCGGAGGATCTCGCAGCCGTGCACGAGCTGGAATCGCTCACGAACGACCGGCTGCGCGACCGGCGCGGTGAGATCCGGATCGTTCCGCCGGAGGATCGCGTGGTCGGCCCTGGCGCCGGCTACATCATGGCAGCGTTCACGCATCCCGCGCCGGCGGGCGCGCGCTTCAGTGATTCCCGCATCGGCGCGTACTATGCCGCCCACACGCTGGAGACGGCGATTGCGGAGACGACGTTTCATCGCGCGGCGTTCATGCGGGCGACGCGCGAGCCGCCGATGGATCTGGACATGCGCGTGCTGGAGGCGGAGATCGATGCCCGGCTGCATGACATCCGCGGCATGCGCGAACGACTGGCCGACGTCTACGATCCCGACGACTACGCCGCATCACAGCGCTTCGCCGCGCGGCTGCGCGCCGAAGGCAGCGACGGCATCATCTACGACAGCGTACGTCACGACGGCGGCCAGTGCATGGCCATCTTCCGCCCGCGCCGGCTGCGCAGCTGCCGCGAGTCGCTGCATCTGACGTATGTGTGGGATGGCTCTAGGATCTCGCGCGTGTACGAGAAGAGGGAGTATCCGGACGCCTGATCGGGCGGCCTTCGCTTCCCTAGCGGAAGTCCTCCATGAGCGCGGCCAGTGCGTCGGCGCCCGGACACAGCGTGGCGTAATCCAGGTGCGCGAGCGGAGTGTCCACGGTGTCGTCGATCCCGTGCATGTCGATCGCGCCCGGCTCGATGTAGAGGAGTCCGGTCGGCACCTCGCCGGCGCGCTGGCGGTCGCGAACGTACGCGAACACCGCGTCGCGATCGCCCGGATCGAAGTCGTCGGCGACCTTGCGCAGGCGCACGGTGCTGCCGTCGTGCATACGCACGTCGTGGGTGCTACCGGCTGCGTATGCGGCGGTGATCTCCGCGCGGAGCGGCACGAGGTCGGGTGTCGCGACACCGCCGTCGCCGTTGTTCTGTGCGTCGATGAAGTCGGCCGCGATGACCTCCTTCATGTGCTCTCGCGTGAAGCGGTAGCTCTTGGTCGAGCCCTCGTGGTCGTTGAACGTGACACACGGCGAGATGACATCGACGAACGCGAAACCGCGGTGCGCGAGTCCGGCCTTCAGGATCGGCACGAGCTGCTCCTTGTCGCCGGAGAAGCTGCGCGCGACGAACGTTGCGCCGAGCGAGAGGGCGAGCAGCACTGGGTCGATCGGCGCGTTGCGGTTCGCCTCGCCGCGCTTCGCCTTCGTGCCGATGTCGGCTGACGCGGAGAACTGTCCCTTCGTCAGGCCGTAGACGCCGTTGTTCTCGAGGACGTAGAGCATGCGCACGCCGCGACGCATGGCGTGGCAGAATTGCCCGAGTCCGATCGACAGCGAGTCGCCATCACCGGAAATGCCGATCATGATGAGGTCGCGATTGGCCGCGGCCGCCCCTGTGGCGATCGAGGGCATGCGGCCGTGCACGGAATTGAAGCCGTGTGCCTCACGCAGGAAGTACGTGGGCGTCTTCGATGAGCAGCCGATCCCGGAGAGCTTCGCCACCTTGTGCGGGGCGATGCTCAGCTCCCAGAACGCGCGGATGATGGCAGCGGTGACGGAATCGTGGCCGCACCCCGCGCAGAGCGTCGACATCGCGCCCTCGTAATCGCGGCGGGTGAGCCCGATCGCGTTCGTCTCGAGGCCGGGGTGGTGGATGCGCGGCTTGGGGATCGAGGTCGTCATGGCATGGGACTCCGTGGCTCCGTGGCTCCATCCGTCGCGGACTCCATCGCGGCCTGGACGGGGGTCCGGCTGAGAAGGCCGGTGATGACATCGTCCGCCGACAGCGGGATGCCGCCGTACTGACGGAGCGAGTGCAACCGATCCTTGGTCACCTTCGTCTCGAGCAGCAGCAGGCTGCGCAGCTGGGCATCGCGGTTCTGCTCGATGACGAAGATCGCGTCGTACTCGAGCAGGAACGACTCGACGACGCGGCCGAACGGAAAGCCGCGGATGCGCATGTAGTCGACCGCGATGCCGCGCTGCTCGAGCAGCTCGACCGCCTCGAGGATCGCGGCATCACAGCTGCCGAGCGAGACCAGTCCGATGGCAGCGCCCGGACGACGGCTGATGACCGGTGGGGGAACGGCGTCGGCCGCGCTGTCGATCTTCCGCGCGAGCCGCTCCATCACCTCGACGTAGTCGTCGGCATCCTCGGTGTACGTGCCGAGCTTCGTGTGACCGGAGCCGCGCGTGAAGTACGCGCCGCGCGGATGCACGCCGGGAAGCGTGCGGGCCGCGATGTGGTCGCCATCGACATCGAGGTAGCGGAAGTACTGCGACATCGCCTCCAGTTGCTCGGCCGTGAGCACCTTGCCTCGATCGGGTCGGTATCCGTCATCCCAACGGAGCCGCGGACAGAGCCAGTCGTTCATGCCGATATCGAGATCGCTCAGCATGAAGACCGGCGTCTGGAAGCGATCGGCGAGGTCGAACGCCTGCACGGCCATGTCGAAGCATTCCGCGGGGTTCGACGGGTAGAGCACGATGTGCTTCGTGTCGCCGTGCGACGCATACGCCGTGAGCATGAGGTCGCCCTGCTGCGTCCGCGTCGGCATGCCCGTCGACGGGCCGGTACGCTGGATGTCGAAGAAGACCGACGGGACCTCCGCGTAGTAGGCGAGGCCGATGAACTCGGACATGAGTGAGATGCCGGGTCCGCTGGTCGGCGTGAACGCGCGCGCACCCGCCCACCCCGCACCGATCACGACGCCGGCCGCCGCCAGCTCGTCCTCTGCCTGCACGATCGTGTAGTTGTTCTTCTTCGTGACGGGATCGCGGCGGTAGCGCGCGCAGAAGCCGCGGAACGCATCCATCACTGAGGTCGCCGGCGTGATCGGGTACCAGGCACCGACGGTCGCTCCCGCATAGACACAGCCGAGCGCCGCAGCCGTGTTGCCGTCGATCAGAATGCGATCGTTCGTCGCCGTCATCGGCGCCAGCCGGATCGGCAGCGGGCAGTCGAAGTGCTTCGTCGCGTAGTCGTGGCCGAGCCGGAGCGCAGTATGATTCGCGTCCAGCAGTTTCTTCTTGCTCGCGTACTGTTCGCCGAGCAGCCGGTCCAGGATGTCGAGCGGGATATCGAGCAGCGCGGCGAGCACGCCGACATACGCGATGTTCTTGAGCAGCAGTCGCTCGCGGCCGCCGGCGAATGCCTCCGCGCACATGCGTGCGAGCGGCACGCCCAGGAAGTGGAGATCGGTGCGGTGCACGGCCTCCGGCATCGGCCAGGACGAGTCGTAGAGGACGTATGCACCCGGTGCCAGCTCCAGCACATCCCGGCCGTACGTCGCATTGTTCATAGCGACAACGAGGTCGAACCGCGGCGTGCGGGCCACGTGGCCGCGGTGATTCACCCGGATCTCGTACCACGTCGGCAGACCCTGGATGTTCGACGGGAACACGTTCTTCCCGGAGACCGGAATGCCCATGCGGAAGATCGCCTGCATGAGCAGGCTGTTCGCGCTCGCGGAGCCCGTGCCGTTCACGGTGGCGATGCGAAACGCGAAGTCGTTCAGCTTCACGGCGTGCGCGCGTCCTTCGCCCGGCGTTGCTGCGTGCGTTGCTGCGTCTGCAGTCATTGGAGCACTGGCAGAGGGGCGTACTGCGAGCTGCCCGCGGTGCGTCCGGCGTAGGGCAGTTGCAGCACGAAGCGGCGCATGTCCCAGGCGGCAGTGGGGCAGCGCTCGGCGCACAGGCCGCAGTGCACGCAGACGTCCTCGTCCTTCACCATGACCCGTCGCGTCTGCGGCAGAGCTGCGGAGACATAGAGCGGCTGCTCCGGATGTGCACGCGGGGCGGTGAGTCGCGTGCCGAGATCCTGCTCGTCGCCGGCGTGCGTGATCGTGAGGCAGTCGACCGGGCAGATGTCGATGCACGCGTCGCACTCGATGCACAGCTCGGCCGTGAAATGCGTCTGCACGTCGCAGTTGAGGCAGCGCTGCACTTCGAGCGCCGTCTGCTCCGCGGTGAAGCCGAGCTCGACCTCGACATTCAGGTCACGGAACCTCTGCTCGAGGTCGGCGTGCACCATCCGGGCGCGCGACGCATAGCTGTATGCATTGCTGTACGACCACTGGTGCAGCCCCATCTTCTCGCTCAGGAGATTCATCCCCTGTGGCGGCCGCTCCGTGAGCGGCTCGGAAGTACAGTGCAGGTGGATCGAGATCGCGGCCTGGTGGCCGTGCTCCACCGCCCAGATGATGTTCTCCGGCCCCCACGCCGCGTCGCCGCCGAAGAAGACGCCGGGCAGGGTGGACTGGAACGTCGCGCGATCGACGACCGGCATGTCCCAGTCTCCGAACTCGATGCCGACATCGCGCTCGATCCACGGGAACGCGTTCTCCTGTCCGATCGCGAGGATCACGGCATCGCAGGGGATCACGACCGTATCGAGCGTACGGCTCCTCTGCCGGCCGTTGTCGTCGTACCATGCGACGCGGTCGAACTCCATGCCGACGAGCCTGCCGTCCTCGATCACGAACCGCTTCGGCGCGTGGTTCTCGACGATCTCGACCTGTTCCTCCTCGGCATCCTCGAGCTCCCAGGGCGACGCCTTGAAGTGCTGCCGGCCGCGGCGCGCCATCACCTTCACGTCCGTCGCGCCGATCCGCTTCACCGTACGGCAGCAGTCCATCGCCGTGTTGCCGACACCGATGATGAGCACGCGCGGCTCGATCTCGGTGATGTGGCCGAAATGGACCGACTCGAGGAAGTCGATGCCGATCAGGATCCGGTCGCTGTCGTGGCGACCCGGTATGTCGAGATCCTTGCCGCGAGGCGCGCCGCTACCGACGAAGATCGCGTCCCAGCCGTCGCGCAGCAGCGACTCCATGCTGTGGATCGGCGTGTTCAGACGGAGGTCGACGCCCATCCGGACGATGTAGTCGATCTCCTCATCCAGCACACTCGCGGGCAGCCGGAACGACGGGATGTTCGTGCGCATGAGCCCGCCCGGCCGCGACAGTTTCTCGAAGATCGTGACATCGTAGCCGAGTGGCACGAGATCGTTCGCGACCGTGAGCGACGCCGGACCCGCGCCCACGCACGCGATCCGCCGTCCGTTCTTCGACGCCGGCGCCGCCGGCAGCATGTCGCTGATGTCATCGCGATGGTCGGCAGCGACGCGCTTGAGCCGGCAGATCGCGACCGGCTTGCCGTCCACGCGCGTACGCCGGCACGCCGGCTCGCACGGCCGGTCGCACGTCCGCCCGAGAATACCCGGAAATACGTTCGACTCGCGATTGAGCAGGTACGCCTCGGTGAAGCGGCCCTGCGCGATCAGCCGGATGTATTCGGGCACATTCGTGTGCGCGGGACATGCCCACTGGCAGTCCACGACACGATGATACCAGGCGGGATCGAAGACGTCCGTCGGCCGCATCCTAGCGGCTCCTGGTTGTGGGGGAGGAAGGCCCTGCCACCGCACCTGCCGTTCCTGACAATAGGATAGCCCCGCTCGCGCGTCCAGTGGAGGCGGGTCGTTGCGCGGGCGCCGCCCGGGGATCAGGGTCGGTGGCGGGCGCGGGTACGGGCGGAGCATGGGCGGCATACGCGTGCGAGCATAGGGACGGGCACCTTGCACGGGTGCGGCCATGCGGACCGCGGGGCGTTGCGCGCGTGCGGCCGTGCGGACCGCGGGGCGTTGCGCGGGTGCGGCCATGCGGACCAGGTTTCAGTATTCGGTTCAGACCGATCCGAACCGCCGTTTTCCACAGTTCGGTCCGGATCTGTCACGCGCCGGCGGGGAACATTGTCCCGTGGAGCGTGGAGCCGCGACCGGAACTGCGGCTCGATCCCGCGGAGGGTGATGCCTGAGCGGGACAAGCGTGAAAAATGAAACCTGGTCCGCGGAGGATCTCCATGTGGACGTGCACCCGGCGCCGGCTCGGCGCGCCGCTCTTCCGATCCGTTCGCCGGCTGCTCGTCGTCTGGTGGACGGTTGTCCTGCTGCCCGCACAGGTGCGGGCCCAGGCGGCCCCGCTGGCCGGACTCGACGCGTACATCACGCGCGCCATGGTGGATTGGGAGGTGCCGGGGCTCGCGATCGCGGTCGTGCGCAACGACTCCGTGATTCACGCGCGCGGCTACGGCGTGCGCGAGCTGGGTGGGTCCGATCCCGTCGACGAGCACACGCTGTTCGCGATCGCGTCGACGACGAAGGCGATGACCGCGGCTGCGCTCGGCATGCTGGTCGATGAGGAGCGGCTGGACTGGGACGATCACGTGACGGAGCACCTGCCGGGCTATCAGCTCTCCGATCCCTACATCACGCGCGAGCTGACGATCCGTGATCTGCTCACGCATCGGACCGGCATCGCCCGCAGTGACAATCTCTGGATCGCCGGACCGTTCGATCGGGCCGAGGTTCTGCGCCGCGCACGCTACCTACCCGCGACGAGCGGATTCCGCGCCGGCTACGGATATCACAACGTGATGTACATCGCCGCGGGCGAAGTCGTGGGTGCGGTCGCCGGAACCGGCTGGGACGAGTTCATCGCGGAGCGCCTGTTCCGTCCGCTGGGCATGTCTCGCAGCACGACTCGAGCGGCCGTCGTGGAGACGCGCGACAACGTGTCCGGCTCGCACACGCGCGTCGACGGCGCAGTGCGCGCCGTCCCGCGGCGGGACTACGACAACATCGGCGGAGCGGGTGCGGTGTTCTCGAGCGTCCGCGACATGGCGCAGTGGCTGCGGCTTCATCTGAACGATGGCGTGTACGGCGGACGCCGGCTGCTGTCCTCCGGGACGTTGCGCGAGCTGCACACGCCGCAGATCGTCCTGCGCATGGACACGACGGCCGAGCGCATGTTCCCCGGTACGAACCTGCGCGGCTACGCGCTCGGCTGGAACGTTCAGGACTACCACGGCCGCAAGCTCGTGCACCACTCCGGCAGCCTGAACTGGACCCGGACGCACATTGGCATGGTGCCTTCGGAGCGGATCGGCGTCGTTGTCATCGCGAACCTCAGCACCAGCAACCTTCAGCAGGCCGTGATGTATCGCGTCATCGACGCTCTGCTCGGCCTGCCGGAGCGGGACTGGAGCGCGGAGTACCTGGCGCTCGGCCGACGCAATGCCGGCGGCAGCGGCCGGGCGGAGGACGAGCGGATCCCGAACACGCGCCCCTCGCTCGAGCTGCCCTCGTACGCGGGGACCTACGAGAACGAGCTGTACGGTGACGCGCGCATACTGCACCAGGACGGGCACCTCGTGCTGGAATACGCCCCCGACTACGTGGCGGACCTCGAGCACTGGCATCACGACACGTTCCGCGCGACCTGGCGCCGCCCCGGCCTGGGCCGCGCGTTCGTGACGTTTTCGCTCGATCGGCGGGCGCGTGCCGCACGCCTGGAGCTGGACGGCTTCGGCGAGTTCCGGCGCGTGAGCCAGGACCGGTCGGCAGATCGGTAGGGCCGGTTTGACGACCATGCGGACCTGGCACCAGAATTCAGCGTTGGCGCAGACGGATACGAACGAGTCGTTTGCAGGCATGACTCGAGTTGGAGGCTACGAATGACAGTGAATTCCCCTGCGACGACACTCTGGACGGTCTCGATGCGTGTCTCCGCCGCCGGAGCAGTTCGGCGAAGTGGTCGATGCGTTCGAGCAGAGTCGCGAGCAGCTGCTTCTCTGCAAGTCCGATCAGGATCGACTGAAGCAGACGTTCAGGATCCGGGGGGCCGAAGCGGAAGGTGCGAGGGTCCCTTCGACTTACGGCCCAACTTCGACGCCGTGTGTGTAACCCCGACGCGGCAGCGGATTTCTGAAACGGCCGGGCGCACGGCGCCCGCGGCCGTTTCTGAAATCTGGTGCCGCGTCCGAAAGGAGATCGCCATGCCAGCACCTCACCGATCGCGGTTAGCCGTTGTTCTGCTCGTTCTGGTCGCGGCCTGCACCCGGACCGATACGGACACTTCGGATGTCCCCGCCGACACGAGCGCGGGCCCGGCGGCGGCGTCAGCGCCGACGAGCATTGCGGACATCGGGCTGCAGACGCCGGAGTCCGTGCTGTACGACGAGCGGGCGGACGTCTATCTGATCTCGAACATCAACGGCGAGCCGCTCGGCCGGGACGACAACGGCTTCATCAGTCGCGTGCAGCCGTCGGGGGAGGTCGAGCAGTTGAAGTGGATCGATGGCGCATCGGACGCCGTGACGCTGAACGCGCCGAAGGGGATGGCGCTGCACGGCGATACGCTGTTCGTCGCCGATATCGACAGCGTGCGTGCGTTCCACCGCACGAGCGGCACTCCACTCGGAGCGCGCGGCGTGAGTGGCGCGACGTTCCTGAACGACGTTGCGGTCGGACCCGACGGCACGCTGTACGTCACGGATACGGGCATGGACGCCTCCTTCTCTCCGACCGGCACCGACGGAGTCCATCGTTTCACGGAAAGCGGGTCGGAGGCGGTGCTGAGTGCACCGGACGTCGCAGCGCCGAACGGCATCGTAGCGGACGATGCAGGGCTGATCGTCGTCGGGTTCGGGGGCAATGCCGTGCAACGCGTGCCGCTGGCCGGCGGCGGCACACCGGAGCAGGTCGCGCAGCTGCCATCCGGCCAGCTGGACGGGGTCGTTCGCACGAGTGACGGGTCGCTGCTCGTCTCCAGCTGGGAGGCGCAGGCGATCTTCCGCGTGGGCCCGGACGGGCAGGTCAGCGCCGTCGTCGAGAACGTGGAAGCGCCGGCCGACATCGGCTACGACTCTCGCCGCCATCGCGTCCTGATCCCGCTGTTCAACGGCAATCGCATCGAGATCCGCGAGATTCACTGATGGTCCCGCTCGATCGCCGCACGTTTCTGCGACGCGCCGCTGCGCTGGGCGGTAGCGCGTTCTTCGCGCCCTCGCTCGGCGGTCTGACGCTGTGGAGCGATGCCTCCGCCGCCTCGGCACTGCGCACCCGCGACAACGGCGGTTACGGCGATCTCGTGCAGAGCGTCGACTGTCCGGAGCTGTGGATCCCGCGTGACTTCCGCGTCATCCGCCTGAGCCGGTCCAGAACGGCATCGCAGGCAGATCCATCGTTCATGGTGCCGAACGCGATGGACGGCATGGCAGCGTTCCCGCTGGCGAACGGCAACATCCGCCTGATCCGGAATCACGAGATGGTGAATCCGGCGTCACGGCCGGAGCCGCTCGGCAGCCGGCCGTACGATCCGCTCGCGAGCGGAGGCACGACGTCGCTCGAGCTGGCCGTTCGCGGCAGCGGGCGCGATCGCGAGGTCACCGTCGTCGCGGAGTATGTGAGTCTGGGCGGTACGCACGTCAACTGCGCGGGCGGGAGCACACCCTGGGGCACCTGGCTCTCGTGCGAGGAGTCGACGAACGGCCTCACCCACGGGTTCACGCGGCCGCACGGATACATCTTCGAGGTGCCGGTCACCGCGAGCGAGCCCGTCGAGGCGGTTCCGCTGCGCGACATGGG
>DASUSS010000034.1:0-4254 GCA_036374995.1 Longimicrobiales bacterium
CCGCGACCGCAGGGCGCTCGCCGCGCTGACCGGCTTCGGCGCCGGCTTCATGCTCGCCGTCGTCATCCTGGGGATGCTGCCGCATGCGGTCGAGGTGCCGGGCGGTTTCGTCGCCGTCCTGATCGGCTACCTCGTCGTACACCTGACGCAGCACTCGCTCACGCCGCACTTCCATTTCGGCGAGGAGACGCACGTCGACGCCATGGTGTCGCGCGGCATCGGCGTATGGGCGCTCGTCGGACTGCTGCCGCACTCGTTCTTCGATGGCGTCGCCATCAGCAGCGGCTTCCTCGAGAGCGGCGCACTCGGGATTCTCGTGTTCACCGGCATTCTGCTGCACAAGGTGCCGACGGGCGTGTCGCTCGGCAGCATCATGCTCGCGAGCGGCAACCCACCGGCGAAAGCGGTCGCGGCCGTGCTCGCGATCGCGGCCGCGACGGTGGCGGGCGCGATCATCACGCCGTTCGCCGGCCCCGTCACCCGGTACGGCCTGCCGCTGGCGGCCGGCGTGACGCTGTACGTCGCGGCATCGAACCTGATCCCGGAATCGCAGCACGAGCGCGGACTGGGCGTGCACGGCGGACTCGTGGTCGGCGTCATCGCCTATTTCGCGCTCCAGGCGCTGCTCGGACAGGTGCACGGATGAAGGATGAGGAGCCGGACCTCTTCGGCGGCACGAAGGAGCCACGGCGCGGCCGCGGACGCCATGCGGCGCCCCAGGACGCGCCGGGGCCGGCGATCGATGCGGCGGCGCCGCTCGCGGCGCGTATGCGGCCGCGCACGCTCGACGATTACGTCGGGCAGGAGCACCTGCTCGGTCCCGGCAAGGCGCTGCGCGAGCTGATCGAGAAGGACGCGATCGGCAGCATCATCCTCTGGGGCCCGCCGGGCACGGGAAAGACGACGCTCGCGCGCATCGTGGCCGAGCGCACGAACGCGGCGTTCGTCCATTTCAGCGCGGTCACGGAGGGCGTCGCGCGCGTGCGCGAGATCATTGCCGAGGCGCGCGACCGGAAGCGCGCGCTCCAGCGCCGCACGATCCTGTTCTGCGACGAGATCCACCGCTTCAACAAGGCGCAGCAGGACGCGTTCCTGCCGCACGTCGAGGCCGGTACCATCGACCTGATCGGGGCCACGACGGAGAACCCGTCGTTCGAGGTGATCGGCGCCCTGCTCAGCCGGTCGCGCGTCTTCGTGCTCCAGCCGCTCACGCCGGAGGCGCTCCGTGCGATCCTGAACCGGGCGCTGACGGATGCGGAGCGCGGTCTCGGCGCGCTGGAGCTCGGCGTCGATGAGGATGCGCTGGGGCTCATGAGCGTGGAGGCGGACGGTGACGCGCGGCGCGCGCTCAACACGCTCGAGGCCGCGGCCACGCTCGCGGGCGCCGGCGGCCGCATCACGGTCGAGCTCGCGCGCGAGGCGATGCAGCTCCGCTTCGCACGCTTCGACAAGGGCGGCGAGGAGCACTTCAACATCCTGTCCGCGTACCACAAGTCGCTGCGCGGCAGCGATGCGGATGGTGCGCTCTACTGGATGGCGCGGATGATCGAAGGCGGACAGGACCCGCTCGTCATGTTCCGCCGCGCGATCGCGATGGCCGCCGAGGACATCGGCATGGCCGACCCGAACGCGCTCCAGCTCGCGGTCGCCGCCCGCGAGGCGTTCCGCATCCTCGGCCCGCCCGAGGGCTACCTGCCGCTCGCCGAGATGACCGTCTACCTCGCCACGGCGCCGAAATCGAACGCGTCGTACCGCGCGCTTCACGCCGCGCTCGAGGCAGCGCGGCGCACTCCCGCCGCGCCCGTCCCGCTCCACATCCGCAACGCGCCGACGGACCTCATGAAGGACCTCGGCTACCATGAGGGCTACCGCTACGCCCACGACTACGAGGGTGCGTTCGTGCCGCAGGAGTACCTGCCCGACGAGCTGCGCGGCACCCGCTTCTACGAGCCCGGCTCGCTCGGCTTCGAGAAGGACGTGCGGAAGCGGATCGAGTACTGGGACCGGCTCCGCCGCGAGGCCGGCGGCGAGGTCTGAACGCCGGCCTCGCCCGCACTGCTCCGGACCGATCCGCAATTCAGGCAAGCCCGCTGTCACTTTGACAAGCGATGGACCCCGTACCGTACGGATCGTGTGCCGGTTCGGCCGATTCCGCCGGGCACGCCGCGTGCTCGACGCGCGCCGCTGACGGCGCACAAAAAGACGGCGCCGAGACATCGAGGAACCGGAACGAAGGAGGTCAGAGATGCTGCCCATCACACGGAATCGCGGCTCTGCACTGGACTCGCTGCTCGGGATGAGCCGCGAGATGGACCGGCTGGTCGGGACGATGTGGCCCGACGCCGAGAACGGCACCACCTGGGTCATGCCGGCCGAGGCGCTCGAGACGGAGGACGAGCTCCGCCTCGACATCGAGATGCCCGGCTTCCGCGAGGAGGACATCGAGGTCACGCTCGAGAACAACCTGCTCACGGTGTCGGGCGAGAAGAAGCTGGAGCGCGAGGAGGGCCGGAAGGACTCCGACTACCGGCTGTTCGAGCGGCGCTACGGCCGGTTCCAGCGCAGCTTCACGGTACCGCCGACGGTGCAGAGCGAGGGCACCGAGGCACGGTACGAGAACGGCGTGCTGAGCATCCGGATGCCGAAGGTCGAGGAGGCCAAGCCGCGCCGGATCCGCGTAGGCTCGAGCGCCGGCGCGCGGCAGATCGAGGGCGAGAACCGCTGATCGCCCGCGGATCCACTCCCGCGATACGGTGGGCCGGTGCTTGCAGCATCGGCCCACCGTGCGTTACACGTGCGGCGTATTCGAACGCTGAGAGAGGGGACAGAATGTCGAGGACAGGACGCGTGCTCGCCGTCGCACTGCTGCTTCCGGCGCCGGTGCTGGCTCAGGTCACGCCACAGCAACAGGTCCGGCAGCGGCTGGGTGCAGGCGGCCAGGCGGATACCACCATCGCCGTTGCGCTCTCCGCCGCGTTTCGCGCGGCCGCGGAGCGGACGCTGCCGGCCGTGGTATTCATCTCCGTCGAGCAGAGCCAGATCGCGGCACAGTCGCAGATTCCGGAGCCGTTCCGCGATTTCTTCCCGTCGCCGATGCAGCCGCAGCCGCGCCAGGGCACGGGTTCGGGAGTGATCATCGACGACCAGGGCCACATCCTGACGAACAACCACGTGGTGGCCGATGCCTCCCGGCTGGTCGTCCGTCTCGTCGACGGTCGCGAGTACACGGCCCGCGTGATCGGCGGTGATGTCTCGACCGACATCGCCGTCATCCAGATCGAGCCCAGATCCGGCGAGTCGCTGCCCGTCGCCACGCTCGGCACCTCCGAGAGCCTGCGCGTCGGCGACTGGGTCCTCGCCCTCGGCAATCCGCTCGGCCTCACGTTCACCGTCACGGCCGGAATCGTGAGCGCGAAGGGTCGGCAGATCACGAACGGCGGCCTCACGCTCGAGTCCTTCATCCAGACGGACGCCGTGATCAACCCCGGCAACTCGGGCGGGCCGCTGATCGATCTGTTCGGCAGGGTCGTCGGCGTGAATTCCGCGATCTTCGGCAGCGACCGCTTCGTCGGCTACGGCTTCGCGGTGCCCATCGATCTCGCCCGCCGCGTCATGCGCGATCTGCTCGAGTACGGCTACCTCCGCCGGCCGCGGCTGGGTGTCGGCATCCGCGCCGTCACCGCCGTCGAGGCCGAGCTGTACCGCCTGCCCGAGGTGCGCGGCGCGCTCGTCAGCAGCGTCGAGCCCGGACTGCCCGCCGCTCGCGCCGGCGTCCGCATCGGTGACGTCATCCTCTCCCTGAACGGAACGCGGATCAGCGATGACATCGAGTTCATCACCCGGCTCGCCGACCTGCGGCCGGGCGACGAGATCACGCTCGGCGTGGTCCGCGACGGCCGGCCGCAGGACGTGCGCGTCACCCTCGGCGAGTTCCCGCGGCCGGATGAGCCGCAGCGGCAGCCGGCCGGGCCCGAGGCCGAGGCGCCGGAACAGGTGCTCGGCTTCACCGTCGCCGACCTGACACCGCAGCTCGCCGAGCGCGCAGGATATCGCGGCGAGGGCGGCGTGTGGGTGCGCCAGGTCGTACCGTACGGCAGCGCGGCACGCGCCGGCCTGCGCCAGGGCACGATCATCCTCGCGATCAACGGACGGCGCGTGAGCACGGCCGCACAGGTCCGCGAGATCGCCCGCACCATACGGCCCGGCTCCCCCGTCGCGATCGTCGTGCACGATGACGAGCAGGGCGAGGTCCTG
>DASUSS010000035.1:0-15856 GCA_036374995.1 Longimicrobiales bacterium
GGCTGCCTACAGCAACGTACGGGCCGGGCGCGTGGAATGTGTCATCCGGCCCCGGTCGCGGCCTCGTCAGAAGTTCCAGCGCACGCCGCCGTTGAACGACCGCCCCTCGAGCGGCGCCCACACGTCCGTCAACCAGCGGCCATCGGGAGCACGCGCGGGCAGCGTCAGCGGGTCGTGCCGGGTCTGACGCGTGTCGAAGATGTTCTCGGCGTTGAGGAACAGCCGCGCCGGCCCGAAGCGCCGCTCCACCAGGAATCCGACGATCACGTGCGGCTCGGACTGCGACCGGTACGGATTGTCCTCGAGCTGCTGGCGGCCGGTGAAGTAGAGCTCGACGCCGACGCGGCCGCGTCCTTCCTGCTCCCATGCGGCGACCACACCGGCCGTGTGAGCGGGCGTGAGCGGCACCGGGCGCCGGCCGCTTCCGGACGGATCCGGCTCCGTCGATCGCATGTAGACATGCGTGGCCGTCACGTGAATCCCCTCGCGATGGTAGCGCGCGAGCAGCTCCGTGCCGGCCGTCCGCACGTCGCCAGCGGCATTGAACAGCTCGAGCCGCGACGGATCGGCGGACGACGCACGCACCTGTACCGGATCCTCGATGCTCGAGCCGAACAGCGTCGCGTTCAGCTCGATCGGCCCGAGCGTGCGCGCGATGTCGAGCGACGCGCTGCGCGCCCGCTCCGCCGCGAGCGTCGTCGGCACGAGGCGGCCGAGGCCGACGGCTTCCGTCTCTTCCGTCCACGGGGTCGGTGCGAAGAAGCCGGTGCCCGCGGACGCGCGCACTGCCCAGTCGGTTGCGGGCCGAAGCAACGCCGACAGCCGCGGGTTCAGGAACGTGCCGTACTCGCTGTGATGATCGAGGCGGCCGCTCACCGCGAGCGTGAGCCATGACACCGGCGCGAGCTCGTCCTGCACGAAGATGCCCGGCACGGTGTGGCCGTAGTCGAACGCGGGCACTGCATCCGCCGTGTAGCGCTCGTGCTGGATCGCAGCGCCGACCACCCACGTATGCACGCCGTTCGTCCCCGACACCGCCGCCTCGCCGAACACGGTCGCGTGGACATCAGGCTCCCGCACGCTGCCGAACCGGTGCTCGTGATCCTGGAGCGATGCGGAGCCGCGCAGGGTCAGCAGTCGGCTGCCGTTCAGAAGAATGCGCGCCGTGATGCCGGCATCCGCGCGACGCGTCTCGATCGCCTCGATGAACGGCGCGCCGTCCGGCATGGTTGCACCGGATACCGTGCCGCCCTCCCGGTCCTCGAGCATCCCGCCGACCGTGAACAGGAGCGAGCTGCCCGCGCCATCGTTCCAGAACACACGCGGCCTGGCAACGACGCGGCGGTAGGATGGCAGATCCGCCCAGCCGTCGTCGTCCACGTCCGCATGCGACTGTCGATGCGCGCTCGCGAGCAGCGTGTAGCCCCAGCGCTCGCTCACCCGGTCCGACGCCCAGCCGATCACGTCGGTGCCGCCGAGTGTCGACTGATTCAGCAGGAGCTCGCGCTCGCCCTCGTCGGCCGGGCGTCGCGACAGCAGGTTCACGACGCCGCCCAGCGCGGACGCACCATAGAGCGCGGATGCGACGCCCTTGATCACCTCGACCTGACCGAGATCCATCGGCGGAATCTGGAGCGCACCGAGCGCACCAGTCTGGCCGCCGTACAGTGGCAGCCCGTCGGACAGAAGTTGCGTATAGCGCCCGCGCAGCCCCTGAATGCGCACGCTCGCACCACCGAGCGATGGCGCGGTCGGCTGCACGCGCAGCCCGGCCGTCTCGTTGAGCAGCATCGCGATGTCGCCGGGCGTCATCAGCAGCTTCTCCTCGATCTCCTCCCGGCCGATGACTTCGACACGGAGCGGCTCGTCCTCGATGCGACGATCCGTGCGCGTCGAGCTGACGATGATCGCCTCGTGCTCGATCGCTTCCTCGTGCAGCGTGACGGTCACCGTCGTGTCCCGCCGGACATCGAGCTCCAGCTCGATGCGCGACATGCCGAGCTTCTCGACCCGCACGCGATGCACTGCCGCGGTCAGACGAAGACGCGCGATGCCTGCAGCATCCGTCAATGCAGCGAGCCCGCCCGCAGATACGTGAGCGCCCTCGACGGGGCCTTCGCCGGCAACGACGCGAATCGCAACATCGACCCGCGCCTGCTGTGCCGTCGCTCGCTCGGCGGATACCGCGACGAGCAGGAGCGCGAGAATGACGACGCCGCATGCGTGCATTGCCGACTCAACCGGTCCAGCGGACATATCCGCGCAGCGCGGCCGCCGCTGCCTCGCAGTGCTGCTCGAAGCGCAGCGTCAGCGACGTCAGGACGCCGGCGGTGTAGCCGATCTGCTCGATCGCGAACCAGCCGGTCAGCGCGTTGCAGCTGCGGCCTGCACCGGACACGTTCAGCCCGCCCTTCGCTGGATTGTGATCCGGTGTCCGCCTCACGCCCGCGTAGTAGCCGGCTGCCGGTGCGGGTATCGAGCTCATGACCTCGAACCGGAAATCCCACGACGTGCCCGTGTCCATCGACACGCGCACACCGGTTGCACTCGCCGACGCGTGGATGGACGCCTCGGCCGGCGTATAGGTCAGCGTAGCACCATCGAGGATCGGGTCCCCCGGATCGCTCGTCAGATACACGACGGTGCCGCTTGCCGGTACTGCGCCGGGCGCAGGCGCCCAGACGCTGGCCGGGATCGGCTGCACGGGCCCGGGCGGAACGGTCTCATCGGCATCGTGCCAGTGGATCTGCCCGTGCAGCGCGGGTGCGCCGGCCTCGCAATGCTGGACGAAGCTCAGATCGATCGCCTTGAGCGTGTCACCCGAATACTTCACGTGCTCGATCGTGAACGATCCGCCAACCGTGCTGCACGTGCGGTCATCGTTGTACCACAGCATCGCCGGCAGCGCTTCCTCGCCGATGAGGCGCGGCCATCCCGTCACTCCGCCGTAATGACCGGTCGCGACCCGCCTGTGCGGGTCGGGCAGCTGGAACTCGCCATACCAGTGCTCGTCGCCGATGATGAGCATGGAAAAGCCCTCGCCGAACGCACCCGCGCTGATCACCGAGTTCGCCTGCGTATACGTGTAGTTCCTGCCTTCGCCGATCGGGTCGCCGGCGTCGCTCGCGAGCGTAATGAGGTTCGGCGCCGGAGGATTTTCGGTTCGCGTGATGCCGTCGGATCCGCAGGCGCAAATGCATGCAACGGTACTGCACAGGAACAGCGTGCGGACAGATCCGGAGAGCTGCATCGCTTTCGTCCTTGTCTCGGGGTCGTGTTGCGGATTCGGCGACCGCGCTCGAAGAGCCGACTCGGGGTGAAGCAGGGTTGAAAGCAGGGCTCGGGTGAGACGAGCGTTATCGGGACGCGCGCGGCACGAGTGCGATGACGCGCACCGGTCCGCCGGAGCCGCCTTCGATGAGTACGGGCAGTGCAATCAGCAGCGCACCGGTGGCGGGCAGCCGGTCCAGGGCTGTGAGGTTCTCGAGACCGAACACGTTCTGTTCTGCGGCGATGCGGTGCACGATGAAGTCGGTAGAACGGCCGTAATCGATCGATGCGACGTCGGCCCCGAGCGCGGTGACGCGGCGCTCCTCCACGAGCAGCCGTGCGGCGTCCTCGCCGAAGCTCGGGAACCGCAGGTTCGTGGCGTCGCCGGGCGTGTCATCGCCGAGATACCGCAGTCGATCCGGCCAGCGCTCGCTCCAGCCGGTGCGCAGCAGCACGATCGTGCCCGGCTCGATTGCGCCGTGCTGCGCCTCCCACGCGCGCACGTCGTCGGCGGTCAGGCGATAGTCCGGATCCGCGTCTGCCCGTTCGTGCACGTCGATGACGGCCGCCGGCGCGATCAGCCGCTCGACCGGGATCCGGTCGACGCTCTGACGGCCGGCCGCGAAGTGCACCGGCGCGTCCAGATGCGTGCCGCCGTGCTCCGGCGTGCTGAACGCGTACGCGGAATAGAAGTAACCGCCGGGCGTGGGGCCGTGCGCGAGCGTGTCCAGCTCGAAGCGCGACGGCGACGTCGGCCAGTAGATCGTGCGGTCGTTGAACGGATGCGTGAGATCGACGATCTCGTATCGCGCGAGATCGAGTGACGCGCTCCCGGTCTCGGCGGGCGGCGTCGCCGGCCCGCACGTCGTGCCGGCCGCCACAGCGAGGCCCAGCGTGACTCCGTAGCTCCGTGTCAGCCGCATGAGGAATACTACTGTGACGGAAGAGCACGAACAACGCCGACACGTCGGAACCCATGCGGCGCAGGAGCAGCGCGGGCGCCTCACCTCTCCAGGACGCGCTCGAGTGCGGCGATGACCGGCTCGACGTCCGCCGATGCGACGTGCCAGATGATGTCGGGATCGAGATCGTCGTAGCTGTGCACGATGCGGTTCCGCAGCCCGATCATTTCCGCCCACGGGAGCTCCGGATGGGCGAAGCGGAAATCCGCTGACAAGCGGCTCGCCGACTCGCCGAGACGCTGGATCAGCTGGAGCATCGCGAGCCGGAGGACGTCGTCGTCATCGAAGGTAGCACGCCCGCGCTCGCGCGCGAGTCGACTCAGTCGGCGTGCGGCGTCGAGCATCTGCTCGAGCGGCAGCCGATCATCATGCGGCATACAGCGTCACGGCCGACGGCATCACGCGATCCCGCAGACGTCCCAGCTCGCGCGGCGTGACGAGATCCACGCGACGGCCACCGAATACCGGGCGCAGCGCCTCCGCGATCCGGACGATGTCGAAGCCGGGCGTCCTGCCGGGCTCGAACTCCACGATCACATCCGCATCGCTGTCCGGTCGCGCACTTCCGTCCGCGAGCGAGCCGAAGACATCCAGGCGGCGGATGTGATGGCGGCGGCATACCATGGCGAGCTCGTCGCGGTCGACCTCGTCGAGGAGGTCGGGTGCCGCGAGGCCGTATCGGGGCACGGCCTCGCGCACCCAGCCGGCCCGAGCGATCGAGTCGGGCCGCTGCTCCGGCGGAGACTCCCCGACCGCCGCTTCGAGGATGACCAGCAACTCGCCGTTCAGGCTCCGGCGGCTCGAGGCGGCTCGGGCGCGGAGTCGCTCCAGTATGGCGTCGGAGACGCCGCGGACGGTGAGCGTGCGGAAAGGCATGACTGCAATATGACTGCATTATGCAGTCGAGACAAGCGCCGCGGTTTCTTCCGAACGAACATGGCCAGCGGTGGAGGGGGTCGGCCATCCACCGCTGGCGACGGGCCCTACTCCACCCGGATCGCTTCCACCGGATCCACCGCCGAGGCCCGCCGCGCCGGCACGTAGCTCGCCATCAGCGCCACGCCGAGCATGACGAGCGACACGGCCGCGAACACGAGCGGATCGCGCGCCTCGACCTCGTAGAGCAGGCTCTCGAGCGAGCGCGCGAGGAACACCGCGGCGACGAGGCCGATGACGACGCCGATCAGTGCGATGCGCGCGCCCTGCATGACGACCATGCGGCGCACGTCGGCGGCGATGGCGCCGAGCGCCATGCGGATGCCGATCTCGCGCGTGCGGCGCGAGACGACGTACGAGATCGTACCGTAGATCCCGACCGCGCCGAGCAGGAGCGCGAGCGCGGCGGCGATGAACAGGTTCAGCATGGTGAACGAGAGCTGCGCCATGGAGCGGTCGGCGAGTTGCTCCATCGTGAACACGCGGTACATCGGCGCACCGGGTGCGATCTCCTGGACGAGCGCGCGCACCTCCGGCGCGAGAAGGTTCGCCCGCGTCGACTGCATGACGTATGCGGGCGTGCTGGCGCCCCACGCCTGCGCGGTCGGTCCCACGATCGGCAGATAGATCAGCGGCTCGGGTGTCTGCTCGCGGAAGTCGGCGAGGATGACGTCCTCGACCACGCCGGCGACGGTGACCCAAGGGAACGCGTCCGGCGCGCCGGCAGGACGGATCACCTGACCGAGCGGATTCTGACCCGGCCACAGGAATTCGGCCGCGGCGCGACTGACGATCGCGGTCACGTCCTGCGTCGGCTCGGTCCGTCGCTGGAACGTCTCGCCCGCGAGCAGGCTGATGCCCATCGTCCGGAAGTAGTCGCCGTCGGCGAACGTGACGCGCACGCGCGGTGCGTTCTCCGGCGGACCGCTGTATCCCGCCGTCGCGACGCGCGCCTCGCCCGCACCCTCGTCGAGCGGGAGCGTCTGGACGAGACCGACCGACTCGACGCCCGGGAGCGCGGCGAGCCGGTCCATGAACATGTAGTGGAACCGGGCGAGCGCCGTGGCATCGTCGAGCCCGTGCTCCTCCGGGTCGGGCGCTGCCTGGAACGTGAAGATGTCGTTCGTGTCGTAGCCGGGGTCGACGCTGCGGAGCGCGCGGAAGCTCTGGAGCAGGAGTCCGGAGCCGATCAGGAGCACGAGTGCGGCCGCGGTCTGCACGACCACGAGGACGTTGCGCATCATCGGGCTCGCGGCCGACCCGGTCCGCTGCGAGCTGCGCAGTCCGTTCGCGACGTCCGGCTTCGAGAACCGGAGCGCCGGCAGGATCCCCGCGGCGAGCGCCGCGACGGTGACGACGAGTGCGGTGAACAGCAGCGCGCCGGCGTCGATGCCGACGTCGCCGATGCGCGGAATGTTCTCGGGCGCCGCGCGCACGACCAGCGGCATGCCGGCCCAGGCCAGCACGACGCCCGCCACGCCTCCGACTGCGGCCAGGATCAGCGCCTCGGCCATCAGCGCCGAGACGAGTCGCCCGCGTGCGGCGCCGAGCGCGCTCCGGACGGAAAGCTCCCGCTCGCGGCCCTCCGCCCGCACGAGCAGCAGGTTCGCCACGTTCGCGCACGCGATCAGCAGCACGATCGACATGGTGCCGAGCAGGATCCAGAGCGGCGTCGCGAAGTCGCCCACCAGCTCCTCCTCCAGCGACCGCACGACCGGGCGGTACTGCTCGAGGATCCGCTCGTACGGCGGCGGACCGGCCGCGCGCTCGAGGACGCGCGGCGTCAGCGCCGTCAGCTCGGTGGCGAGCGACTCGATCGTGGCGCCCGGCGCCAGCCTCCCGACCAGCGGCAGGTTGAACGTACCCGGCCGGACCGGCGGCGTGATCAGGTCGTGGATCCACACCGACACCCGCTCCTCCGGGAACCGGAACGACTGCGGCAGCACACCCACGATCGTCATCGCCTCGCCCGAGACCTCGATCGTCTGCCCGACGGCCGCCGGATCGCGCCCGAACCAGTCGTTCCAGAGCCAGTGGCTCAGCACCGCCACCTGCCCTTCCTCGTCCTCCATGTTCGGCAGCCGCCCGGCGGCCGCCGTCACCCCAAGCGTGCTGTAGAGCGACGGCGGCACGGAGGATACGAACAGGCGATCCACCTGCGTGCCTGCCCGCACCGTCGTCTGCCCCCAGCCGTAGAACGCGAGGTCCTCGAGGGACCGTGCGCTCTCGCCGTACTCCAGGTAGAACTCCGGCCCGAGCGTGAACTCCTCGTCCATGTCCGTGCCCGGCGCCGTGCCCCGGATCACCACCAGCTCGTCCGGCTCCGGGAACGACAGCGGGTCCAGCAGCACCGCATTGACGACGCTGAAGATCGCCGTGTTCGCTCCGATCGCCAGCGCGAGCGTGAGCACCGCGATGATCGAGAACGCCGGCGCGCGGAGCAGGGTCCGGGCGGCGTGCGTGAAGTCCCGCTTCCAGTGGTCGAACATTCGTCCCCCTCGGTGATGAGCGGCATGCCGGCGGGCCGGCGCGAAAGGCAGGGCTATGTCCAGGTGCTGCGGGCTGCGGTCACCCGAAGACCGTACGGGCCGGACTGTGTGGAAGTGTCAGCGCACGCCGTCCGTCCGCGCCCGGCCTCCGGGTGTCATGCCCGGTGACGTGCGGCCCGCACGCCGAGCGCCACCGCACCGAGGATGAGGACGAAGCCAATGACCACGCCGCCGGGCGAGTCGTCGTACTCTGCATAGACGGCGAAGGCGCCGCCGAGAGCGGCGAGGGCGACGACGGCGAGAACGGTGACGAGATCGGCGACTTTCATGAGACTCCCCATCGAGATCGATCGGCGCTCTGCACCGCTGGCGGCCGGGCTGCGGCATCAGCAAGTACTTTATACTACAAAGTACGTGCGCGCAAGCCTGCTTCCCGATCATGGGTGAAGCACGCTTCAGAACCTCGCCGGGAACTGGCGGATCACGCCGTCCGACAGTGCATCGGCCATCATCATCGCCTGATCGTAGATCCGGTCGAACATGGCGGTGTCCTCGCGCCAGTTCTTCTGGAGCCGCAGCGTCGCTTCCTGTTTCGTCAGCGCGAGATGCTCGTTCAGCATGCGGACCAGATCCGCGCGGCTCCAGTTCGGGTTTGCTCCGCTCAGGAAGGTCGCGATCTCCTCGGCGTTCCGATGCCACCGCGCGTCCGCATCCTTGACCTTCGCGTCATCCTGTGCCTTCGCTGCACCCACCAGCTCACCCGCAATGCTGATATGCTCCTTCAGCAGCGCCGTCAGCCGCGCACCCGCTGCCGCTCCGTAGTAGGGCGCGATCGCGCTACCGAGCTCGTCCTGATTACGCATCAGACGGTCGAGCGCACTGGACGCACTCGGGTCGTCCGCCACTGCTGCCACGATGTACGCCCTCGTCCACACGACGTGATCCGCCCACAGGTCGCGCATTCCCTGCCGCAGCTCCAGCGCGTTCGAGCTGATGGCAGCCGGCCGGGCGCCGGTCACCATGACATCGTTCGGCGCAGACGCACATCCAGCGATCATTCCGACAGCGACACCGAGGCCGACTGATCGTATCTTCGTCATGAATCCACCTCCAGAGCAGAATCGTCGCGACAGGACGCGCTCGACCCTCGCATTTCCCATACCGATCTGATGGAGTCAGATGCAGCAGTTGGCGGCAGATTCCGACGCTGGTTCACGGGGGTCGTGGTGAGCGGCGGCGTACGTGAGGGCGGCGCCTTGCGCGTCCTGCAATCGCAGAACCGCGGCACCCGGCTGCTGTCGCCCTGTCGCGAGCGGTCGCGCGGCAGGGCGGCAGCATCGAGCTCCGGGCGAGCCGTCAGTAGGTGATCGTCCCCGCGAACGTGCCCGCCACATCGAACGGCGGCAGGAGGCTTCCCGTGACGCGCACGGCTCCGCTGCCGCTGGCCTCCGCGAACCTGCCGGTCCCTCCCGCAATGACGAACTCGCCGTCCGCGGTCAGCGTACCTGCGGCGAAATCGGCGAGGACGGCGGTCACGTAGGTACCGGTGATCTGGTCGCCGTTCGCCGCGGTCATCGTGAACGCTCCGGTCACCTCCGCCCGCTGCGGATCGTTCGGGTCCACACAGAAGTTCGCGATTTCCTCCGAGGCCCATGACACTGCACCGAGGTGCTGTCCGATGCCTGTCCCCGCCTCCTCGTTGACGACGTTGCACGGTCCCTGTGAGAAGTCGGGGTTCGCGTGCCCCGTGATCACGACGACGAATGGCTGGCTGCTTGCCGCCGACGACGGGTGTGCCGGCATCGGCTCGAACAGTGCCGCCGCCGTGGGGTCACTCCCATCGCATGCGGTGATCAGCGTGATTCCGGCGACTGCCAGCGCCCGGATCGAATGCACGTAGCGACCACGCATGGTCACCTCCTGGTCCGGTGAGGGATTCGTCAGCCACCCGCGGCAATGCAGAACGCTTCTCCGGTCACGTTGTTGAGTTGGATCTCGCCGCTCGGCAGCCGGAGCTGATGGATGCGATGCACGAACATGATGTCCGGATCGCCGGGGTCATCGGCAACGAAGCGTGTCCGTCCCTCGTGCACGACCACGCTCGCCGCATCGCCGACAGGTGAGATGTGGACGCTCCAGATCTCGACGGACCCGGGCTGCGACTGCCATGTCCGGCCGGCGAACGTGCCCGTCAGATTGCTGAAATCGAGGTGCTCGAACGTGTTGGCGCGTCCGTTCGGGTTGACCACATCCTGGAACCAGCCGGTGATGGTGCCGGTGATCTGGAAGGTCCCGCCGAGACATGGCGAAGGCGCAGGGATGTTCGCCTGGAACTGGAAACTGCCCCGGGCGCTCAGCACCGCGTCCGACGTCGTGACGGTCAGCTGGTCGACGGCGGGGGCGGTGGGAGCGTCACAGCCGGCCGCGACGAGGCCGGTGACGACGAGACCGATGAACAGCTTCACTCCTGGGCGGTGCATGGCTGCCTCCCGGGTCCGGGACCCGTCTTGCGGGATGGTGGGAGTGTGGGCCGGGCCGACCGGGATTCCGTACGACGGCTTCGTTGCCCCCGTTCTGCGAGCGGGGTAACTTGGGTATCCGCCGTCGCGTCCGGGGAGCACCCGGGACCGCTGTGTTCCTGGCCGGCTCCATTCCTAACCGCGTAATCCGGCCGGAAAAGCGGCCAGGCGACCTCGTCTTCGGACCCGCACCAGCATTCCGCCATGCCTGCCAGTCGCGAAAAGGCTTCCGGTGCAACACCGCCCGGACACGAGGCTGCCCTCGCGCCCCTGGTTCCGCTGGTCTATGACGAGCTCCGCCGGATCGCGCGCCGGCACCTCGGCGCAGAGCGTCCCGATCACACGCTGAGCACGACCGCGCTGGTGCACGAGGCCTACATGAAGCTGGCGGACCAGACGCGTGGCCGCTGGCGCGAGCGGAGTCACTTCTGTGCCGTCGCGTCGCGCGCGATGCGTCGGATCCTCGTGGACCACGCCCGGCAGCACAACGCAAGGAAACGGGGCGGCGCGCGCCGCCAGATCCCGCTCGGCGATGTTGCGCTCACGATCGACGAGCGCGCGGAAGTGCTCATCGATCTGGACGATGCGCTGACGCGCCTTGCGGCGTGCGACGAGCGCCAGGCGCGGATCGTCGAATGCCGGTTCTTCGCAGGCATGACCGAGGACGAGACGGCCGAGGCGCTCGGTGTGTCGCCGCGCACGGTCCGCCGCGAGTGGGTCAAGGCCAGGGGCTGGCTGCTGCGGGAGCTTCAGGATGTGAGTGCGTGACGCAGCGCGGTTCTCCGCGCTGCCACCGGGACGGTCTCCAGCGTCAGGAGGGCGGAATGCAGCCGGTATCTCCCGAGCGGTGGCTCCGGATCCAGCGGGTGCTGGATGCAGCGCTCGACGCCGAGCCCGGTGACCGCGAGGCGCTGCTCGATGAGGCGTGCGCCGGCGACGCCCCGCTCCGCGCCGAGGTCGCGCGACTGCTCGACTGCTGCGATCAGGTGCCGCAATTCTTCGAGGAGCCCGCCGCGGAGTTCGCCAGTCCGCTGCTCGCCGGAGCGGCAGCGGCCGACGTTCCGGTCGGCGAGGAGATCGGCGCGTACCGCATTGTCGGTGAGGCCGGACGCGGCGGCATGGGGACGGTCTACCGCGCCGAGCGCGCCGACGACCAGTATCGCAAGTGCGTCGCGCTCAAGGTCGTGAGCCGGTCGGTCTACGGCACGCACGCGGTCCGCCGGTTCATCGAGGAGCGGCAGATCCTCGCTTCCCTGGAGCACCCCGACATCGCGCGCCTGCTCGATGGCGGCGTCACTGCCGACGGCCTGCCCTGGTTCGTGATGGAATACGTGGAAGGCACGCCGATCGACCGCTACTGCGACGAGCGCAGGCTGAACGTGTCGGATCGGCTGCGTCTGTTCTGTCGAGTCTGCGACGCGGTGCAGTATGCGCACCGCAATCTCGTCATCCATCGCGATCTGAAGCCGTCGAACATCCTCGTCACTGCCGACGGCAACGTGAAGCTGCTCGATTTCGGCATTGCCCGACTGCTGAGATCGGAGACCGACGCGGCGCACACCGTGACCATGCTGCACCCACTGACGCCGGAGTACGCGAGCCCCGAGCAGGTGCGCGGCGACGCGACGACCACCGCGACCGATGTCTACTCCCTGGGCGTGCTGCTCTTTCGACTGCTCACCGGGCGCTCGCCGTACCGGACTCCCGACGACACCGGTGCGTTCGCCGTGGCGCGCGCCGTTCTGGAAACGGATCCGGACCGACCGTCGACTGCGCCCGTCCGCGCGGCGACCGGACGCGAGGAAGCGGATCCGGTCGCGATCGCCGCACTGCGCGGCACCACCCCCGCCGGACTGCGGCGCCGCCTCGCCGGCGACCTGGATGCCGTCACACTGAAGGCGCTGGAGAAGGATCCTGCCCACCGCTACGTCTCCGTGGATCACCTCGCCGCGGATGTCCGGCGCAGTCTCGAATGCCGGCCGGTGCTCGCACGGCCGGTCACGTGGCGGTATCGGAGCGCGCGGTTCGTGCGCCGGAATCGGGTGCCGGTCGCGGCCGCAGCGCTGGTCGCGACAGCACTGCTCGGCGGGGCGGGCATCGCGGCATGGCAGGCGCGATACGCGACCGCGCAGGCCCGCATTGCCGCGATCGAGCGGGACAGGGCGCGGATCGAAGCAGCGAACGCCGCGCAGATCTCGACGTTCCTGACGGAGCTCTTCGATGCGACGAGCTACGATCGACGCGGCGACACGATCACCGCGCGGCAGCTGCTCGATCATGGAGCCGCACGGGTACGCACGGAGCTGGCCGCGCAGCCGCAGGTGCAGGCCCGGATGATGACGGTGATCGCGGCGAGCTACCGGTCAATGGGATTGCCGCAGCAGGCCCGCGAGCTGCTCGAGCCGGCGCTGGCGCAGCAGGTCGAGCTGTACGAGGGCGGCCACGCCGATCTCGTGCGTACGCTCAACGAGCTCGGGACCGTCATGCTGGACGTGAGCGAATTCGATGATGCTGCCGTCCTGTATGAGCGTGCCCTCGAAATGTCGCGCCGCATCCTCGGCGACACCGCCCTGGAGACCGCCAACAGCCTCACCGGCCTCGGCCTGACGCTACAGCTCCAGGGGCGCTACGACGAGGCGGAGGCCATGCTCAGCCAGGCGCTGGCTTTTCAACCTCACACACCGGAAGGGCGCAGACATCGCGCCATGGTGCTCAGCAACGTCGGCTGGCTCGAGGAGGCACGTGGTGATCCCGCCGCCGCGGAATCCGCGTTTGCTGAGTCGCTCGCGATCCGGCGTGAGCTGCTGGGCCCCATGCACCCGCACCTGGCCAACGCGCTCTACAATCTGTCCTACATGAGGATGCGGCGGGGCGATCTGGCGTCGGCAGAGCCGCTCGCCAGGGAAGGTCTGGAAATGACGCGCGCGCTGTTCGGCGATCGGCACCGCAACGTGACCGTACAGCGGATGAACCTGGCCAACCTGATGGAGCGGTCCGGTCGACTCGCCGAGGCCGAGTCATTGTATGAGCTGGTGCTGGCGAGCATGCGCGAGCATCACGGTGCCGATGGTCTGTCCAGCGGCCGTGTCGCCAACGACTTCGCCGGCCTGCTCCGACGCCTCGGCAGGTTCGACCGCGCCACCGCGCTGTACGCCGAGGCGGTCCGCGTCTACAGCCTGCGCATGGGCGACGCGCACCCGTTCACTGCCGTCGTGCGTGGCAACCTCGCCGGCATGCATCTGCTTCAGGGTGATGCCGCCACGGCGGAGCGGCTCTACCGTGATGCGCTGCGCGTACTGATCGACAGCCGGGGCGACCGCGATCCCGTCACCGCGACGGTCATGGTCGGTCTCGGCGCCGCGCTCGACGCACTCGGACGAGGCGAGGAAGCCGAGCCGCTGCTCCGCACGGCACTCGAGGTTCGACGCGAGAGGCTGGCGCCCGGTCACTGGCAGATCGCGGTGGCCGAGAGCGCGCTCGGCGCCGCGCTGTCGAACCGTGGTGACGCCGCCGCCGAACCGCTCCTCACGAACGCGTACCAGGTCCTGCGCAGCACGCGCGGCCAGGCGGATCCGGACACGCGTGTCGCACGCGCCGCGCTCCGCCGTCATTACGAGCGGACCGGGCAGCATGCGCTCGCGGCCGCCCACCGCTGAGAACGCGACCGCCGTCTACCGTATCTCCTGCGGCAGCACGATGCCGAGCCGCGCACGCTCCGTCCGCCACAGCTCGAGCAGCTCGCGGTGGATGTCGGGGTGCACTGCCGCCAGGTTCGTCGTCTCGCCCGGGTCGTCGTCGACGTTGAACAGCTCGAACGCCGACTCGTCGACCGGCGGCTCCAGCGTGACGAGCTTCCAGGGACCGCGCCGGATGAACGCGCGGCCGCCGTGGAGCAGCGTGGTGACGTAGTCCGCGTCGTGCACCGCCGACGCCTCGCCGGCGAGCAGCGCCGCCATGCTCTCGCCCTCCATCGGACGCACGGAGCCGTCGTCCGGATAGGTCGCGCCGGCGAGCTCGACGAACGTCGGCGCGAGGTCCATCACGGTCGCGTACGCGCGGCTGATCGACCCGCGCTGCGCGACCATCGGCCCGGCAACGATCAGCGGCGCGGCGATCCCGCCTTCGCGCGTATAACCCTTGTAGCGGCTGAACGGCGCCGCGCCCGCCTGCGCCCACTGCGGGCCGTACGAGACCCAGGAGTCCGGCCGGCCCATGTTCTCGTACGAGTTGTCGTAGTGCGCCTGTACGTATTCGACGAACGGGCCGGTGTGATAGAAGTCCTCCGCACCGGCGCCGTTGTCGGACATGAAGACGATCAGCGTGTTGTCGTAGACGCCGCGCTCCTCGAGCCGGTCGAGCACGCGACCGATGTGATGGTCGAGGTTCTCGACCATCGCCGCGTACAGCTCCATCTTCCGCGCCTCGATCCGGCGCTGCTCCGCATCGAGCGAGTCCCACGGCGTGATCGCGTCGTTGCGCGGTGGAAGCTTCGCGTCCTGCGGCACGATCCCCTTCGCCTTCAGCCGCTCGAAGTTCCGCTCCCGCAGCACGTCGTAGCCCTCGTCGTACCGGCCGCGATACCGGTCCAGCCACTCCTCCGGCACCTGGAGCGGCCAGTGCGGCGACGTGAATGCGGCGAACGCAAAGAACGGCCGGCCATCGTCGAGCTGCGACTCGATGAACCCGATCAGCCGATCCGTGAACAGCTCGGTCGTGTACGTGCCCGCCGGATACTCCACCTCCTCGCCGTCCTCGCGGTACAGCGAGCCGCCCTCGAAGAAGCCGACCGAGTTGAAGTGGTTCGCGGCACCGTGCGTGAGCTGATACGACCGCTCGAAGCCGGCCGCGACCGGACTCCGCTCGCGCGTGTCGCCCAGGTGCCACTTGCCCGTGCTGTACGTGTGGTAGCCGGCCGCGCGCAGCAGCCGCGGAAACGGCGCCACGCGAGCGGACAGGTGGCCCTCGTAACCCGGCGTCCCCGCGATCTCCGGACCGGCAAGCTGATTGCCCATCCCCGCGACGTGGTTGTTGTTGCCCGTCAGCAGCATCGCGCGCGTGGGCGCGCACATCGGCGCGGTGTGGAAGTTCGTGAACAGGATGCCCTCGGCCGCGAGCCGGTCGATGTTCGGCGTCCGGATGTCGCTGCCGAACGCGCCGGTGTCCGTGTAGCCGAGGTCGTCGGCGACGAGCAGCAGGATGTTCGGGCGATCGTCCGGCGTGTCGGCGTCGGCGGTCGAAGCGGGGGCGGTGCGGCCACAGCCTGTGATGCCGGCGAGCAGCATGACGACCGCCAGCGGAACCGTCGGGCCGGCGCCGGGTTGGCAGCGACGCATTGGGCCTCTATTCGGTCGGGGGCGACATCAGGGACGCTCAACAATTCGCGCCCGCGTACGCCCTGCGCAAGACCGACCCCGTCGCGCGGCTTGTCTGCTCAGTCCGGCTGACGCCGCTCCCCGCTCGAAGTTCCGATCCCGGCACCTCCTGGCCGTCGTCTACCGGCCGTTCCAGCAGCCGTCAACGAGCGTCAGCGCGTCGTCATCCACAGATCGTTGGCTCCGATCGCATACGAGCGTGTCTTCAACGCTGCCCCAGGATTCGGACGGGCTCTGCGGAGCCTGTAACCGTCCCATTGCCGAGCCACCCGCTCCAGTTCCATCCCCAGCAATAGACCCTGCCGTCC
>DASUSS010000036.1:0-12312 GCA_036374995.1 Longimicrobiales bacterium
GACACCCTGGTGTACGTCATCGATGGCGTTCGGGCGCGGGAAGAGGACGCACTGCGCCTCGCGCCCGACGAGATCGCATCAATCGAGGTCGTGAAGGGTGGTACCGCGCTGGACGTGTACGGCGCGGCCGGACGCGACGGAGTGATCCGCATCACCACGAAGCCGGGGTCGCGCCGGGAGAGTGTGACGCGCGAGCTGGCCGTGGCCTCCGACTCCCTTCCCATGAAGCGGCCGCTCGGCGTGCTGCTGCACGACGCGGCTGCAGCCGAGCAGGAGCTGCGGGCGCGCCGTCTGCGCGAGACGAACGAGGTGCGGCTCCGCAGGCAGAGCGCTGCTCCAGAGGACGCACCCCTCGTCGTCATCGACGGGAAGGTGTCGCCGCTCGTCATCATCGACGGGAAGATCGAGTCGGCGTCGTTCGAGCTCGACGACCTGCGGCCCGAATCGATCGAACGGATCGAGATCTTGAAGGGGGAAGCCGCGCGCCTGCGATACGATGATCCCCGCGCGGTGAACGGCGTGATCCTCATCTACACGAAGAAGGGCGGGCGCTGAGCGGCATCGGCTTGCGCGTGGCGCCCACGCGGTCCGCCCGGCTGCCCCCGCGCGGTCTGCAGGGCTGCCCCCGCGCGGTCTGCAGGGCTGCCCGGGCGGCGGCTAGAACACGTCGACCGTGATGTTCGGCTTGTACTTCGACGGATTCGTGCGGATGTCGTTGATCAGTGTCTGCACATCCGTCACGGCACGCAGGAACTGGTCGTAGAGCTCCGGGTCCGTCATCATTCGCTGAATCGTGCCGTCGCCGGTGGTCAGGCGATTGATGAAGCCCGCGAGGTCCGTGACGGCGCTGTCGGCCGTGGTGAGCGTGCCGAGCATCCGGCGGTACAGCGAGTCACTGCGCAGCAGCTGACCCATGCTGCCATCGCCGTACAGGATCATCGCGCCGAGAGAGTCGACGCGCGTGATCGCGCTGTGAATCTGGCGGTACAGCGCCGGATCGCGGATCAGCCGCCCGAACGTGCCGTCGGCCCGGTTGATCTCGGCGAGGACGCCGCGCATCTCGAATGTCGCGGCATTGAGGTTCGCATAGAGCTGGTCGTCCTGGAGCAGCGCCCCCATCGTCCCCTCGCCGCGCGACAGACCACCCGTGAGGTCCTGGAGGTTCGCGACGATCCCGGTCGCCTGATCGAGAGCGCCGGCCGCCATCGTCAGGAATTGGTCGATGTCGAGCGACTCGCCCGCCGCCAGCGTGTCGCCCGGCTGGAGGATGCGTGCGCCCGAGGAGCCCGGCTCGATATCGACGAACTTGTCACCGAGCAGGCCCTGCGTCCGCAGGAATGCGCGTGAGTCCGCCCGGATCTGATCCTGCACTTCGTGGGCGACTGCGATGACGACGCGGAGATTGTTGCCGCCCGTCTTGCGCTCGATCGGGATGAACTCGATCGCCCTCACCTGACCGATGCGCTGGCCCGCCAGCGTGACCGGCGCGCCCGGCCGCAGGCCGAGGGCGGAGGGCACCAGCGTGCTCAGCTCGTAACGACTGGCGAAGATGTCGAACACCTGGCCGACCCGGTAGACGCCATAGCCCAGCAGGAGCAGGGAAATGAGCACGAGCCCTGGGACTCGTACCTGCCTCCAGTCGAAGGCGCTCCGTTCCGTCATGCGCGCCATCAGCTTAGAAACGATTTGATGTAGGGGTCGTTCGCCGCCACCATCCGTTCAGGCGAGCCGTCGAATACGATGCGTCCGTCCCGCAGCAGATTCACGCGGCTCGCGACCCTGAAGCCGGCGCGAATATCGTGCGTCACGACCACGGACGTCACGTTGAGCTCCCGCTGGAGCTTGCGGATCAGGTCGTTGATCCGGCCGACGGTCAACGGATCGAGTCCGGAAGTCGGCTCATCGTACAATATGATGCGTGGGTCGGTCGCGATCGCGCGGGCGATGCCCACGCGCTTGCGCATGCCGCCGGAGAGCTGACTCGGCAGCTGCGCCATGACGACGTCCGGATCGAGATCCACGAACTGGAGTCGTTCGCGCACGATCCGCTCGATCTCGCGCTCGTCATGGTCCGTGTTCTCGCGCAGAGGGTACGCGACGTTGTCGAACACCGTGAGCGAGTCGAACAGCGCGGCATTCTGGAACACCATGCCGATACGGCGCCGCAGATCGAGCGCCTCCGGAAATGTTAGATCGGCGACCCGCTCCCCCAGCACGACGATCTCGCCGGAATCCGGCAGCAGCAGCCGCAGGACGAGCTTCAGGATCGTGGATTTGCCGGAACCGGATTCGCCCGCGATCATGAGCGTCTCGCCTTCACGTACCTCGAGCGTCACGCCCCGCAGGATCGGCTGCTCGAACGTCAGCCACACATCGCGCAGCTCGATGACGGGAGCTCCCGTGGCCGGTGGCGCGAGCGCGTGCTCTTCATCCAGCTCCTCGCGAATCGCCCGGAGATGATCCTCGGCAGCGTTCATAGGCCCGGCCGCAGGACGACGAGCGTCAGCTGCGTGAGGAAGTAATCGACGGCGAGGATCAGCACGGAGCAGGCGACCACTGACCGCGTCGCGGCAATCCCCACACCCTCGGTCCCGCCTCGCGTATTCAGGCCGTAATAGCACGAGGTCAGCGTGATGATACCGCCGAACACGAGCGGCTTGATCAGACCGCTCGCAAAGTCCTTCGGGAAGAAGTTCAGAATGAACCCCGACTGGGCGAGCGTGTTGAGCACGCCCTGGAGGTATGCATCGGCAGTGATGCCGATCCGGAAGATCGAGATGATCATTCCGCCGATGATGCCGATGATGTCGGTGATGATCGTGAGCACCGGCAGCATGAGCAGGCCGGCGAGCAGGCGTGGTGTGACGAGCTTGCGGATCGGATCCGTCCCGAAGCTCTGCAGCGCATCGATCTGCTCCGTCACGCGCATGGATCCCAGCTCGGCGGCGATGCCGGACGCCGCGCGTCCCGCCACCATCAGCGCGCACAGCACGGGGCCGAGCTCGCGCACCATCGAGGCGCCGACCAGATTCCCGATGTACACGTCGGCGCCGAACTTCGTCAGCTCGACCGAGCTCTGCAGTGCCAGCACCATGCCCGTGAACAGGCCGGTCAGCATGACGATCGGAATCGAGCCGACCCCGATCCGGTCCATCTGCACGAGCGTGTCGCGCCAATAGAACGGGCGAGAGAACGCGAAACGCAACGCGCGGCCGCCGAGGACGAAATAGTCGAGCACGCCCGTGGTCGTATCGCGGAACCTTGCTTCGACGGCGGCGGCGAAACCTGACATCCAACTCCCGTGTGAGCGTTGCTTTACAACCTGCAGCCTGCGCGGTAGCTTCTCGATCCAGTTCGGCTGGTGACGCCCCGACTGGTCAAAATCCGTGCCGCATAGCGAATGCATCGCCTGTCTCTGGAACGGACGAAGCTGATCCTCGAGGCCGCACACGGCGTTCGTGTGCTGGTCGTGGGCGACATCATGCTCGACGTCTATCTGCGAGGCTCGGCCTCGCGCATCTCACCCGAAGCACCGGTACCCGTGGTGCACGTCGATGAAGAGTGGCGTGCGCTCGGCGGAGCGGCGAACGTGGCGGCGAACGTCGTTGCGCTGGGGGCGAAGTGCGATCTGGTCGGATGCGTCGGGCGCGACCGTGCGGGGGACGACCTGCGGCACGAGCTCGAGTCGATCGGTATCGGCACGGACGGCCTGGTCCCGGTCGCATCACGGCCGACGACCGTCAAGACCCGGATCATGGCGCGGCACCAGCAGGTGGCACGGTACGATCACGAATCGGACGCGGATCTCGACGGCGTGGAGTGCGAGGACGTGGTCGGCCGGGTCCGGTCGCTGATCGAGGGCGCGGCCGGGATGGCGCTGGAGGACTACAACAAGGGTCTGCTCACGCGCCGTGTCATTCAGGGCATCCTCACCGGCGCGGCCCGGGCGGGCTGTCCGGTAGTCGTCGACCCTAAGTCGCGGCATTTCTTCGACTACCGCGGTGCGACCGTCTTCAAGCCGAACCAGCCGGAGCTGGGTGCGGCGCTGCGTGAGCCGGTCCACGCGGACGATGCCGCGTGGCTGGCGGATGTGCGGCAGCAGATCGGTTGCGAGCACCTGCTCGTCACCCTGGGTGAGGACGGGATGGCGCTGCTGACCGGGGAGGGCGAGCACATCCGCATTCCGACCGTGGCGCGGTCGGTCTTTGACGTCTCGGGCGCCGGTGACACCGTCACTGCCGTGCTCACGCTCGCGCTGGCCGCCGGTGCGAGCGTCGTCGAGGCGGCAATCCTCGCGAACCATGCCGCGGGGATCGAGGTCGGGAAGGCCGGGGTCGCGACGGTCACGGCGGAGGAGCTGGTCGAGTCCGTCGCGCAGGGCGAGCGCACCACACACGTATAGAGAGGGCAGGATGGCGAAGCTGGATCGTGTTCAGACGGACTCGGCGCCGGCGGCGATCGGGCCGTACAGCCAGGCGATCATTGCGAACGGGCTCGTGTTCACCGCCGGCCAGATTCCGCTCGACCCGGCGACCATGCAGCTGGCCGGCGGCGACGATGTCGGCGCGCAGACGGACCGCGTCCTGACGAATCTCGCGGAGATCCTGCGGTCCGCCGGAGCGTCGTTGTCCACCGTCGTGAAGACGACGGTGTTCCTGAAGGACATGGAAGACTTCGCCGCGATGAACGAGGTGTACGGCAGACACTTCGGCGAGCATCGCCCCGCGCGTTCGACCGTGCAGGCGGCGCGGCTGCCGAAGGATGTCCGCGTCGAGATCGACGCGATCGCGGTCGCTCAGTCCTCGAGCTGATAGGCCACGCCCCACGCGCCCGGCCCGAGGTGCGTGGCGAGGACGGGACTGGCGGGCGCAATGATCGTCTCGTGCTCGCCGAATTCCGTGCGCAGTGCCGCCGCGAACGACTCCGCCTTCTCCAGACAACCGACGTGCACGACGCCGAAGCGCAGCCTGCGTGCGTCCGGGGGGATGCGCTCTCGCAGCGCGGCCAGCATCCGTTCCGGCACGTTGGCGCGGCCGCGCACCTTCGCCATGGGGTGCACGGTACCGTCCGGAGCCAGCGCGAGAATGGGTCGGATATCGAGCAGGCCCGCGATCATGACCTGCCCGCGACGCACGCGGCCGGAGGCGAGCAGGTTGTCGAATACGTCGACCGTGAAGAGGATGCCCGACTGCGCACGGATTCGCCGCAGCTCATCGGCGATGGTGTGCGGCTCCTGCGCCAGCTCCGCCAGCTCGGCCGCGCGGAGCACGAGCAGGCCGAGCGTCAGTGATGCACCGAGCGAGTCCACGAGCACGATGGGCACGTTCTCGATGCGTTTCGACGCAGCCTCCGCCGATGCGAACGTACCCGAAAGTGCCGAGCTGAGGATGACGGCCAGGACCGTCTCGCCATCCTCGGCCGCGGCACGGAAGGCATCGATGAAGGATTTCGGTGCCGGCTGCGACGTCGTCGGATGCTCGCCGGCGCGAAGCCGCTCGACGAACGTCGCGGCATCGATGTCGATCCGGTCGCGCAGCGCACCGTCCTCGAACACGACGAGCAGCGGCACGACGCGCACGCCATGCGCGCGCAGCACTTCGTCCGGCAGATCGCACGAGCTGTCGGTCACGATGCTGATCGGGCGACGGGCGAGCTGCACGTGCGCGGCCGCGGCCCGCTCGAGCGTCTCGTGCTGAGCCGCCATGTCCTCCGCCTTGTGCGTAACGAGCGCTCCCACCGATCGCAGAAAGGCGAATACCGTTTCCGGCTCATCGGTGTGGATGTGCACCTTCAGCACATCGGCACTCCGAATCACGATCAGCGAGTCACCGTGCTCGCGCAGGCGCGCGCGGACCACGTCGCTCGTGGGCAGGTCGGCGCCGCGGACCAGCGCCTCGGTGCAGAACCGGAACGTCTCTTCCGTCGCGTAGTCGACACGGGCGACAGCGGCCTCCACTTCCCCGAATACCGGCGTCTGCTCGAGCGCGACGAACGGATCGCCATGCACCAGCGCACCGACACCCTCGAGCAGGTGCACGAAGCCGAGCGCACCCGCGTCCACCACACCTGCGCTGCGGAGGACGGGCAGCAGGTCGGGCGTGCGGCTGCATGCGTCGCGGGCGCGTACCAGGAGCAGCTCGATCAGATCCGAGTAGTCGCGCGTCTCGGCGGCGCGCGCCTCCTCGGCCACCTCCCGCATGACCGTGATGATCGTGCCTTCGACGGGCCTCTCCAGCGAGCGATACACGTGCTCTGCGGCCCTGGTGAGCGCGGCCGCGAAACCGGCGGCATCGACCCGGTCGCGGCCGTCGACTGCGTCGGCGAAGCCGAGCAGGAAATGGGACAGGATCATGCCGCCGTTGCCGCGCGCACCGAGGATGGCGGCGTCGGCGACTTCCCGGCTCATGGCATCGAGCCGGTCTTCATCGAGCTCGCGGATGTGGTCGGCAATGGCGGCCGTCGTCAGGGCCAGGTTCGTGCCCGTATCACCATCGGGAACGGGGAAGACGTTGATGCGGTTCAGCTCGCTGCGACGCTGCTGCACGAAATCGCAGCCCGCGGCGATCGCGCGGCGCAGTCTCGAACCGTCGAGATAGTCGATGGGCATAGGCGCGGGCCAAGATACCCGGGCAAAAGCGGCGGCGACAGACCGAACTGGCGGACCTGGCTCCATTCTACGGTTACGGCCGCTTCGACCATGGTCTTTCCACTTCCGTTCGTGCCTGGTGTGTGGGTTCCGCGGGGCAGAGGCCCGCGGTGTACCGCGGGGCTTCCCGCAGTATGGCCATCCAAACGGGGCACATCCATGTCTCTTTCGCGCCAAACCGTAAAGTGAAGGGTGGTCCGCCGGACTTGCATCCGCCGTCGCGGGCCGCGAGCCTATACCCTGACTCTGAACCGGAATGCGCGAATCGACATGAATACGCCGCAGTTCATTTACGTGATGAAGGGGCTCCGCAAGGTCGTGCCCCCGAACCGCGAGATTCTGAAGGGCATCTGGCTGTCGTTCTATCCCGGCGCGAAGATCGGCGTGGTCGGGCCCAACGGTGCGGGCAAGAGCTCGCTGCTCCGCATCATGTCCGGCGTGGACAGCGATTTTCAGGGCGAGGCGTGGCCGGCGAAGGGCACGCGGGTCGGATACCTGCCGCAGGAGCCGGTTCTCGATCCTGCACTCAACGTGCGCGGCAACGTCGAAGAGGCGGTGAAGCCGATCCGCGACCTGCTCCAGCGGTTCGACGAAGTGAACATGAAGTTCGCCGAGCCGATGTCCGATGAAGCGATGCAGGCGCTGATCGACGAGCAGGCGCGGCTTCAGGACCGGATCGATGCCACGAATGCGTGGGATCTCGACCGTCGGATCGAGATCGCCATGGACGCGCTGCGCCTCCCTCCCGCCGAGGCCGACGTGTCGACGCTCAGCGGTGGCGAACGACGACGGGTCGCGCTGTGCAAGGTGCTCCTCGAGGAGCCCGACATGCTGCTGCTCGACGAGCCGACGAACCATCTCGATGCGGAGTCGGTCGCCTGGCTCGAGCGCTATCTGGCCGAGTTCCGCGGCACGGTCGTGGCGATCACCCACGACCGGTACTTCCTCGACAACGTGGCGAAGTGGATTCTGGAGCTGGACCGCGGCGCGGGTGTGCCGTGGGAGGGCAACTACTCCTCATGGCTCGAGCAGAAGCGGTCCCGGCTCGCGCAGGAGGAGAAGCAGGAGTCGGCGCGGCAGCGCTCGCTGGCGCGAGAGCTGGAGTGGATCCGCATGGCGCCGCGCGCGCGCCAGTCGAAGGGGAAGGCGCGCATCACCGCGTACGAGGACCTGCTCAATCAGGATCAGCGGGAGAAGCTGACGCGCGCGGAGATCGTGATTCCGGCGCCACAGCGTCTCGGCGAGGATGTCGTCGACGCGGTCGGTCTCGCGAAGGCGTTCGGCGATGTCGTGCTGTTCGAAAATGTGTCGTTCAGTCTGCCGCGCGGTGGCATTGTCGGCGTGATCGGACCGAACGGGGCGGGGAAGACGACGCTGTTCCGCATGATCACCGGGCAGGAGATGCCCGATGCGGGGACACTGAAGATCGGCAGCACCGTCGAGATGGCGTACGTCGATCAGTCGCGTGACGCGCTGAACCCGGAACACAGCGTCTGGGAGGAGATCTCGGGCAAGCAGGAGGAGATCGAGCTCGGTCGCGGGATCACGGTCAACTCACGTGCCTACTGCGGCTGGTTCGGTTTCAAGGGCGGTGACCAGCAGAAGAAGGTCGGAGTGCTCTCCGGCGGTGAGCGCAACCGTGTCCACCTCGCAAAGCTACTGCGCCGCGGCGGCAATCTCATTCTGCTCGATGAGCCCACGAACGACCTGGATGTGGATACGCTACGCGCGCTCGAGGAGGCGCTGCTCAATTTCGCCGGCTGCGCCGTGGTCATCTCACACGACCGGTGGTTCCTCGACCGGATAGCCACGCACATACTGGCCTTCGAAGGCGACAGCCAGGTCGTGTGGTACGAAGGGAACTATCAGGAGTACGAGATGGACCGGCGCAGGCGTCTCGGTGCGGAGGCCGACCAGCCGCACCGCATTCGCTACAGGAAGCTGATCCACGGCTGACCGCGTCCCGGATCTGCGGGTTCGTCCGAACCAGATCCGGGAGCGGCCGTGTGGTGGTGCCCCGAGGGGGCGGAGGGGGCCTGGTGGTCCCACCAGTCTTCAAAACTGGCTGGCCTGGCTGAACCCCGGGCTGGTGGGTTCGATTCCCACACGCTCCCGCCACCACCTCCGTCAGTTCGCGGCCGGTACTCCGGTCAGCTGGGTCACGAGCGCGCGGAGGGCCGCCTGCCACACGAGCGGCTGTCCGGGCAGATCGTCGCGCCGCTGCGACCGCAGCTGCTGCACGTCCTCATCCGACAGCACGGCCTGGGCACCGAAACCCGTTGCGATGATCCCGGTGCGTTTTGCGAGCAGGCCTTCGGCGCCGATCCGCAGGGCACGGCCGTCCCGTCCGATCACCGCGCCGGTGAGCTGCAGGACGGTCACGGGTGCCTCGAGTGAGGTCAGCCACGGCAGATCCACCCGGTGCGCCGTGCCCAGCTCGACCGCCTTCGAGCCCCGCCAGTTCGTCTGGACGGGCCAGTACTGTCCGACTTCCAGCGTGAGCACGAGCGCGCGCGCCGCACCACGTTCGGTCAGGACGCGAGCGAGCGCGGCCGTCCACTCCGTCGCCGGCCGGCCGACGGCCAGCCGCATCCGCGGGCTGCCGACCTCGAAGGGCGCCGCGGGTCCATTCGTGCAATCTCCCAGCACGTCGACTTCGCAGCCGAACTGGACGTCGGGCGGTGTGCCCGGCAGCGGCTCCGTAACGACGCTCGGCAGGGCACCGAGCGAGTCCAGGTACGCGTTCATCTCTGCGAGCAGCGCGGCGACCGGCGTGCCAGGCCTCGCCGCGGGATCGAACATCTCCGACTGCGAACCGCCGCGCTGATAGGCCACCGGCAGGTAGGCGATGACGCTGTCGTCGCCGAGCACCCCGGCGTACCAGGGCGCATGCTCGAGGTACGTGTCGCTCACGCCGCTCCGGTAGGTGGCACCCGTCGAGGCGCAGCCACCGAGCGCGAGGATCGCCAGGGCGGCCATTCCGGCACTGTATATCCGTACGATTCTCATTTTCTCCGCTCCTCCGTTTCACCGAAAACCGCGACCTGGCGGCCGCGACCCGGATAACCTAGCCGCGGGTGCTTATCGCCTGCTTAAACGCCACGCGGCCACGTAGAGGCTTATTTGATCGACCACCGCGGGTCCCTGTCCGGGCTTCCCGCCGCCGCGTTCCCCGTTATCTTCCGGGCTCCCTGACCGAACCTGAGCCGCGTAGAGGCGTATCGGACGCATGCCACGCCGCCTGATCGTGAATCTCGTCTGCACGGCGATCCTCGCCGCCTCCTGTGCGAGCCGGGCGCCCGTCGGTACGAGGGAGGTCGAACCGGAGATCGCGACTGCCAGGGTGACTCCTGCGGCTGCCGGTCGCGTCCGTGGCGCACCGGGGCGCGTCACGCGCGCGCCGGACCGCGCCGGGCCGGCGGAGATGGCTCCGCTCGCCGCGGCCGAGGGCGAGGCGACCTACTACGCATCGAAATTCGACGGCCGGCGCGCTGCGAGCGGTATCGTGTTCCGCAACTCCGAGCCGTACGCGGCGCATCGTACGTATCCATTCGGCACGCTCGTCCGCGTCACGAGCCTCGTGAACGATCGCTCGGTCACCGTTCGTGTGGTGGACCGCGGACCGCACGGCAGCTCCGCGCGTGCACGGCGAACCATCATCGACCTGTCGCAGAGCGTCGCGCGGGAGCTCGACTTCCTGAGCGCCGGCCGCATCCCCGTGCGCATCGAGGTGCTGGAGTGGGGTCCGGGCGGGACGTAGCCATGGTGGATCCGGTCGTGGGCGTGGCGCGGAGCGCGGCGGCCGCGACGCGCGTGATCCTGAATCCGGCCGCGCGGCACGGCACCGGCCGGCGGCTGCGCCCGTTCATCGAGCGCACCCTGCGCGCGCGAGGCGTGTCGTTCGACGTGGTGGAGACGGAAGGCCCCGGCCATGCCGCAGAGCTGTCGCGGACCGCGGCGGAAGCGGGCGTGGCGCGCGTCGTTGCGGCCGGCGGCGATGGCACCGCGCACGAGGTCGCGAACGGCCTGTTCGCCGTGCCCGGCCGTCTGCCCGCGTTCGGCCTGATCCCGATCGGGACGGGAAACGATTTCGTCAAGATGGTGCCCGGCAGCGGGACGCCGGCGGATGCGATCGGCACACTGATCCGTGGCCGCGAAGTGCCGGTCGATGTGGGCGTCGCCGAGTGGGATGGCCGGGCCGAGCACTTTCTCAATGCGATGGGCACGGGCATCGACGTCGAGGTGGTGCGGCAGATGCGCCGCTCCCGCTGGTTGCCCGGGGCCGCGATCTACGTGTCCGCGCTGCTCCGAGCGCTCCTTCGCTATCGGCCGTTGCCGCTGCGCATCGAAGTCGACGGTGACGTCTTCGATCAGCGCATCATGAATCTGGCCGTCTGCAATGGCCCGTCCATCGGCGGCTCCTTCCGCATCTGTCCGGACGCGCGATTCGACGACGGCCTGCTCGACGTGTGCGTGATTGCGGAGATGCCGATGCACAGGAACCTCCGGCTCGTGCCGCGTGTGATTGCGGGCACGCATATGGGCAGCCGTGGTGTGTCGATGCTCCGCGGCCGCCGCATCGCGCTCGCGCTCACGGGCGGGCCGCTCCATTTCCAGCTGGATGGCGAACTGCGCGAGGCGGAGGGAGGGAGGGTGGACGTATCGCTCGCTTCACGCAAACTGAACGTGATCTGCCGGGCCGACGCCGCTCCCGGCTCCGGTGGACCTTGAACATGCATCGTCGTCTTCTCGGCGCCGCTCTCCTGATTCTGCCCGTGCTCGCCGGTGCACCGGTGCGCGCGCAGAATCCCGTGCTCCAGCCCGACACGATGCCGGTCGCCGATACGATCCCTTCCGAGCTGCCGAGCCCGCGCGGCGCGTTCGTGCGTGCGCTGCTGGTGCCGGGCTGGGGTCACGTGTACATCGACGAATACACGCGCGGTGGCGTCTATTTCTCGCTCCAGTCCGCCAGCTGGTTCATGCTGGTCAAGACGCTCCGCAAGTTGTCGGATGTTAAGGAGCGCGACAGCCGGCTGACGCGGCTGGCCGTCGATTCGCTCGAGCAGGCGATGGCCGCGGACACGGCGCTCGCGCGCATGCTCACGGAGGATCCCGTCGCGTACGAAAACGCGCTGCTGACGTATCCGGGGCTGCAGCATACGCGCGGTCTGGTCGATTCCCGGAAGCAGCAGCGCCAGGACTGGATCACCTATACGCTCTTCTTCACGTTCGCGGCCGCGGTCGACGCCTACGTGTCGGCGCACCTGAAGGACTTCCCGGCCGACGTCACGACGGAGCCGGCGCAGGGCGGCGGGCTCCGCATCGGCGTGCACGTCCCGCTGGGCACGCGCCGCTGATGCCGGACAACCGGCCGATTGGCGTGTTCGATTCCGGCATCGGCGGACTCACCGTCGTGCGCGAGCTGATCGCGCGGCTGCCGAACGAGTCGATCATCTACTTCGGCGACACCGCGCGCGTCCCGTACGGGCCGAAGAGCCCCGACACGGTGCGCCGCTACAGCCACGAGATCTGCCAGTACCTGCTCGAGCAGGGGGTCAAGGCGATCGTGGTCGCCTGCAACACCGCCACGGCGCACGCGCTGCCGATGCTCGAGGCGGAGCTCCCCGTCCCGGTCATCGGCGTCGTCGGACCGGGCGCGCGCGCGG
>DASUSS010000037.1:0-4042 GCA_036374995.1 Longimicrobiales bacterium
CTGCGCAGTCGGCCGAGCTCTTCCGGGCGCGGACCGCTCTTCGCGATCCGGTCGCCGATACCCTTGGCGAGCGGTCCGAGCACGGCGGTCAGGAAGATGATGACGAGAATGAACGCGAACACGGGCATGCTCCCAAGTTAAACGACGGATCCGCCCCGAGGTAGCCCGAACTGCGGTAGTGGGCCGGGTGCCCGTGACCCACTACCGGTTCGCGAAAATACGGTGAGATACGCGTCAGGGTTTCGTCGCGCGCACGAACGCACTCATGAACGCGCCATCGAGCGCCGCGCCGGACCCGCACGCGCAACTGCCGAACGCCTCGGCATCCTCGGCGCTGTAGACGCGCGTCGGCTCGAGGCCGATGTCGACGAACCCCGCATCGCGGAGCAGCCGCGCATACTCGTCCTGGTGCAGCGCACCGGCGACGCAGCCGGTCCACAATTCCGCATCCCGACGGATCTCATCCGGCACGTCGCGCGTCGCGACGATGTCGGAGACCGCGAAACGACCACCGGGCTTCAGCACGCGGAACGCCTCGCGCAGCACCTTCGTCTTGTCGGCGGCGAGGTTGATCACGCAGTTCGATATGATCACGTCGACGGATGCGTCCGGCAGCGGCATCGCTTCGATGTCGCCCTTCAGGAACTCGACGTTCGTCGCGCCCGCGCGCTGCTGGTTCGAGCGCGCCAGCTCGAGCATCTCATCCGTCATGTCCAGGCCGTACGCGAAGCCGGTCGGACCCACACGCTTTGCCGACAGCAGCACGTCGATCCCGCCGCCGCTCCCCAGATCCAGCACGACCTCGCCTTCATGCAGCTGCGCGAGCGCTGTCGGGTTGCCGCAGCCCAGCGACGCCAGCACCGCCTCGGTCGGGAGGCCCTTCGTCTGCGCATCGTCGTACAGGTCCGACGTGATCGGATCCCAGACCTCCTCGGCCGATCCGCCGCAGCAGCTCGACTTCCCACCGCTCGCGGCACGCGTTGCGGCCGCGCCGTACTTCTCGCGCACGGTCGCCTTCAGTGCGTCCGCATCGGCAGCGTCCACCGTTGCGCCGGGCGCCGCCGCGATCGTCGCCGCAGTCGATGGGCTGCAGCACGAGCTCGCCTCGGCCGCCGTCGCGGGCTTCGCCCCGATCATGATCGGCGCGCCGCAGCACGACGATGACTTCGGCTCCACCGCGCGCTCCATCGCGATCGCGGTTTCCGGACACAGCTCCGAGAATTCGGAGGAGCGACGGATCGATGCCGGGACGCGATCCCGATCCACCTGCGTGAACCCGCGCTGCGCGAAGTACGGCGCAGCCGTCGTCGTCAGCAGGTAGACTGCGCGCAGCCCGCGCGCCGCACCCCACTCGATCCGGTCCGTGACGAGCGACTCCGCTACGCCGCGCCCGCGCCACTCCGGAGCCACGACCACCGACCGCAGCAGGCCGTGACCGCCGTACACCTCGAGACCGGCGGCACCGACCACCGCACCAGCCGCCTCGTACACCACGTACCCATCCTCGAACTGGTCCGCTACACCGTCGACCGGCAGATCCGCCGCACGCAGCAGCGACTGCACCGCCCACAGGTCCGCCGACGTCGCCGCGCGAACGGACCCGACCGCCGTCACCACCTCACCCATGATTCCCTCCCAGACGGCCGAGCCCGGCCGCGATGCGACGGCGCAGACGAGCCAGCTCGTCCCGCCGCACGTGATAGTACGCCCACAGACCCGCCTTCTCGCTCTCCACCAGGCCGGCCGCACGCAGCAGCTTCAGGTGATGCGACACCGTCGGCTGCTTCACCGGCACCGACGCCTCCAGATCGCACACGCACACCGGCACCTCGCTCGCCACCAGCACCGCCAGCAGCTGGAGCCGCACCGGATGCGCCAGCACGTCCAGATCGTTCGTCAGCGCCTCCGCCTCCGCCGCGTCCAGGACGGGCACGAGATCGGGCTGGCAGCAGCGCTCGCCGGGGCGTCGTTCGAGGAGTGGGAGGGTCTTCATTGATGTCCTTCGATACAATGGGCGTCAGGAAATGCGCCTCCATTGAAGCGCTTCGATATAGTACGCCCGCGACCGGCAGGTGTCAAGGGTCAGGCGCCGGAGGCACTTCGGTTTCGCCCAGAGGTCGCGGAGGGCGGCGGTTCGGGAGGCGCCATCGCGCGACCCAGCCGGGCGGAGCCGCGCGGAGCCGGATTTCGGAGCTCATGTGAGTGGGCGAATGCCGCAACCCTTCCTGCCGGTGGCCTGTCCAACACTCCAGTCCGAGGCAACCGAAGACCCGAGGGAGGGGCAGTGACGACGATGGTGCAGGACATCCGGCACGCGCTGCGCGGCATGCGCCGCCGGCCGGCGACGGCGGTGCTGGCGGTGGTGACGCTGGGACTGGGGATCGCGGCGAGCACGGCGATGTTCTCGGTGCTGGATACCGTACTGCTGCGGCCGCTGCCGTATCCGGAGCCGGAGCAGGTGGTCTCGATCTACACGCGCAACCCGCAGTTCGCGGGACATCCGACACTGGGCTTCGCGGCGGCACGCGGTTCGTTCTCGTATCCGGAGTTCCGTGCGGTGCGCGAGGGTGCGGCGGGGATCCTGGAGGGTGCGGCGCTCGTGATGACGAGCGGAGCGGTGATCTACGGAGCCGGCGAGCCGGAGCGGATCCCGCTGGGGATCACGAACCCGGATCTGTTCGCGCGGGTGCTGCGCGTGGCGCCGGCGGTCGGGCGGGTATTCACGGAGGAGGACGAGCGGAGCGGTGCGAGCGTCGTGTTGCTGACGGAAGGCTTCTGGCGGATGCGGTTCGGCGGCGACGCGGATGTCGTGGGCACGACGTTGCGCTTCGGCGACCAGCCGTTCGAGATCATCGGTGTGGTGCCGCACGAGGCGCACGTCACGGGTGCGGACGTCGATGCATGGGTGTTGCAGCAGCCGAACGAGAACTGGGGCGATCACAATACGGGCGGTGTGGCGCGGCTCGCGCGAGGCGTGAGCATCGAGCAGGCGAGCGAGCGGCTTTCGGCAATGCTGGGCGCGGCGCTGCCGGCGGGGCACGCGCAGCACGGCGTGAACCTGTTCCCGCGTCATGCGGACGAGACGCGGACGGCGAGCGGGCCGGTATGGCTGCTCGCGATCGCCTCCATCGTCCTGCTCGCGGTGGCGTGCGGCAACGTCACGGTGCTGCTCGTCGGTTCGGCGATCGACCGCGAGCAGGAGCTGGCGGTCCGCGCGGCGCTCGGTGCCGGGCGCGGCCGGCTGATCCGTCAGCTGCTGACGGAGAGCGTGATGCTCGGCGGTGCCGCCGCCGGTCTCGGCACGCTGCTCGCGTACGGCGCCACGCGCGTCCTGACGCTGCTCGCGCCGCCGGGAGTGCCGCGCATCGGCGATGCATCCGTCGATCTGCGCGTCCTGCTGTTCGCCGCCGGGACCGGCATCGTGTGCAGCATTCTGTTCGGTCTCGTGCCGGCACTGCGGTTCTCGCGCACCGACCTGCGCAGCTCCACGTCCGTCGCCACGCGCGGCTCGACGGCGGCACGGTCGCGCGTCCAGGGCGCGCTCGTCGTGAGCGAGCTGGCGCTCGCGACGCTGCTGCTCGTCGGCGCGGGTCTGCTGGTGCGGACGTTTCTCGCTCTCAACGCGCTGGATCCGGGTTTCGCCGCGGATGCGACGCTCGCGGTGCGGCTGACGGCGCCCTCGTCGCGTATCGCGCCGGTGGCGGACAGCGACTCGGCGCGCATCGCTGCCGTTTCCGCCCTGTACGATCGCGTGGCCGAGGAGCTGGAGTCGGTTCCCGGCGTGACCGGTGTCGCACTCACTTCGAACCTGCCGCTGAGCCCTGACCGCTCGAACAACGACGTGACTCTGGAGGGCTACGATGAGGCCGTTCTCGCCGAGCGCAGGTTCGTCTCCGCCGACTACTTCGATGTAATGGGGATCCGGATCGTCGAGGGCCGCACGTTCCTGGAGAGTGAGGACCGTCCCGCCGCGATCGGCACGGTCATCATCTCCGAGGGCCTCGCCCGCCGCGCGTACCCGGATGGATCCGCCGTGGGCCGC
>DASUSS010000038.1:0-9178 GCA_036374995.1 Longimicrobiales bacterium
TGTGGCACGCCGTGCACTCGACCTGCGTGTGCTGTCCGTGATCGAACCCGATCGGCGTCTGCTGCGCAAATGCAGGGCTCGGCAGCAGCAGCCCGACGAGCACCCGTACGGCCGAGTGCAGCAGTGACGTGCGCTGCGCCGGCGGCGCGCTGCCCGAAGCCGGCGTCACGTTCGCGGGGTTCGCCGGATCCGTGTGACAGGAGCGGCAATCGCGACCTTCCGTGTGGAACGTGTGCGCCGCATGACAACGGCTGCACGTCTCCAGCACACCCGCGGCGAGGCCGCGGTGATACGGCGTGATCGTGTCCGGCTGCGTGTGACACGTCGTGCACGACTCGAACGCTTCCGCCGGCTCCGCCTGCGCGTGCGGATTGTGACACGCGCCGCACATGCCGCCGTGCGGATCGTCCACTTCGAGCGGGAAATCGCCGAGCCGCGTGCGCATCGCGTGACAGCTGAGGCATTCCTCCCGCTGCGGCTGGAGCGCCAGGCGCACGGAATCCTCGGCCACTTCCGCGACCGGCTCGGTGAACGTGTGGCACGTCGCACAGTGGATCGTGAGCGCGCCCATGCCACCGAGCTGGATGTCCTGGTTCTCGTGACAGCCCGCCTGCCCGCACGTCCGGTCGGATGGCGCGAACTCGTGGACCGACGTCGAGTGACACTCGACGCACTCGAGGTCGGCGAGCGCGGGATCCCCGGATTCCAGGTGGATCCGGTGACCTGCCGTGGCCGCGACATTGCGCCAGCTCTGCGGATCACCCTCGACGTGACACTCGACGCAGACGTCGTTCGGCACCTCCGCATGTGCCTCGAGGGTATCGGGGTTCTCGAGCACCTGCGTCAGCGCCATCGTGCTGCGCGTGACGAGTGTCGGCCGGTGGCAGGCCTTGCAGCCGAGCTCGCGGTGTGCACTGCGCGCGAACCGCTCGTACGGCTCCACCATCAGGTGGCAGGAGAGACAGAAGTCGTTGTCGTGCTGAACGTAGTCGTACGCGCGGTAGGCCTCGACGGCGCCCCACACCATCAGGACCGCCACGACCGCACCCAGCACGACCAGCAGCAGAGGAGGAACACGGCGGATCCGCCGCCGGAGGCGCTGCAGTACTCCGGGTTCCGAATCGTTCAATGCGAGCCCGTTTCGCTGAAGCCCGAGGCGGACGGGGGCGCCGCGCGCCCCCGTCATTCACCTCTAGTCTACGCCCAACTGCCGGCTCAGGGAAACGGTCGGTGACGCCGAGACGCCGTAATCGGTCTGCATCTGCCGGATCGTGGCGATGAGCAGCGCCTCCAGCAGGAACGGGTTGTGGACGGACGCGCCGCGTACGAACCGCCCCGTGGCCAGGCCGACGTTGAACTTGGCGCCCTCGAGCGTGCTGTAGCGGCCGTCGGTCGCGTTGACCTCGGTGGCCGGCGCCTGCGCGATCAGCACGTTCAGCTGGTCGACGAGCTGCTGGATCCGGTTCGCCGCGACCTGCCGGATGCTGCGCGCGACGTCCTCCGAGCCGTGGCAGCCGGCACCCGTGCACGTCTGGTACGTCTTCTCGGTGTCCGTGCAGTCTCCGCGGTACGGCACGCCCTGCGCGTCCAGACACGGCACGGCCTCGAACAGGTGGCCGACCGACTGCAGCACGAAATCACCTGTGATCTCATCCGTGACCTGGAAGCGGTTGACGTGGCAGCCCGCGCACAGATTCGGGTTGGCGGCCGAGCCGTGCGTCGCCGCAACCCGTGCCGTGTCGCCCGTGCCCGTGAACTGCATGTTCGGCGGCCACCAGCCGGCGTAGCCGAGCAGCAGCGGACCCTGCGGCGAGTGCGGCCCCATGCCCTGCGATGCCATGTCGGGAGTGCCCCGCTTGTGGTGGCACTTCATGCACAGGTTGCTTTCCTCGTTCGCGACATCGACCGGAAACCGGAGCTGACCCTCGTTGTCGGCGGAGTGCGGGTCGTGGCACACGGCGCACGTGATCGCCACGTGCTGATCCAGCGGCGCCAGGTCGTCCTTCTCCAGGAAATCGGAGTTGATGCCCCACTCCTCCAGTGTGCCTTCACCCGTGTGGCAGCCCTGGCAGTCCGCCCGGCCGGCGGGGTAGGCGACCACGGCGCCGTGCTTCGACTGCGCCCACTCCTCCACGAACGGGTGGTGCGACCCCGAATGGCACTCGCCGCAGCCCACATCCAGGTCGACACCCACCGCGATCGGCGCGAGCGGCCGGGTCGCATCGTTGGGATTCTGCACGTGCGCGAGTCCCGGCCCGTGGCAGCTCTCGCACTGCACACCGTGGTACCGTTCGTCGCCCGTCGTCTCGTAGCCGCCTGGCTGATTCGTGACGTTGCCCAGCTGGCCGACCGTGTGACAGCCCTCGCACAGCGCCTGTGCACCGGGATTCGCCTCCAGCGTCGCCCACGCCTGTGCGTGCGCCGTCTGCTCCCACTCGCCCTGGTAGCTGATGTGGCAGTTGCCGCACACCGTCAGGTTCGTCTCCTGATTCGACAGCCCCACGAACCCGGCGTGACCGGTCGGAATGCCGTCGACCAGATCGCGGTCGCGGTAGACGATCCGCTCATCCACACACCCGGCCATCGATATGAGCAAGACGGCCGTCGCCGCCGCTGCCATGGTTTTCCGTGTGAGTCCGATCATCTTCCGCCTCGTCCCTGAGGTTATGCGGCATCAGGTCCCCGTTTGCGACCCCGAATGCAAGTTCCGGGGCATTCGCGCCTGATCCCGCTGGCAGTATAGAAGCCGGGCGGCGAAGGCAATAGGCGGGATTCTCGGACAGACGTGCGGGATTTTCCCGACAGCCACGCGGGTCACTCCGGACACGCCTGGCCCAACTCGTGGTATGGCTTGGAGTTCGATCGGCCGGCAGGCCGGTTGGTGCGCCGCGCACACGTGCGCGACGCACGCGCCTGAGCCGCTGATCCTCTATTCCTGGATCTCGAGCTCACCGCACGCGACGACGACCGGGTTCGTACCGGACTCGTCGATGACCCGCACCAGGTACTCATCGTCCTCGTCCAGGCCCGCGGGCACTGTGGCTTCGGCGTCGGCCGTGCCGTCCGACGCGACATCGAGATCGGGATAGATGCTCGCGGCGCCGATGCGCTGTCCCGGCTGGGCGCAGGTGCCGCCGGCGATGTACCACGCGAACACGGCGTCCTGCTCCGCGTTCTCGATCTCGATTGCGGCCTCGAATGACACCCGGGTCGAGCTCACCGATGCGGTGCCGTCGAGGACATTGCCGGTGAGCTCGGCGGCCCACTCGACGGGATCGCCCGGGTCCGTCGGCGAGTCATCACACGCCGCCGCGACGAGCGAGCAGGCGAGCAGCGTTACCGCCAGCCGGCCGGCGCGACGGGCGTGCGAGTCGATCGTATCCATGGTAGCCTCCTGTACGTTGTTGATCGCACTGCCGGCACATGGCGCCGGCATATCATGACGTACAGGATCGGTGCATCCCAACGGGGAAGTCGTGGCGTGCGCGGTGGATTCAGAAGTGCCAGCGAACGCCGATCACCGGTACGGTCGGCAGTGGTGCGAGTGCGCGCGGCGGACCGGACACATCGCCGCTGTCCTGATAGTAGAACAGCGATTCGCGCTGACCGAGCGTATTGATGATACGCGCATACGGCGCGATGAGGACGCCGTTCTCGGCGCGGCCGATCCGCCATTCCGCGCCGATGGACGCGTCGACGCGCAGGTACTGGCGATCCGCGGCGCGGAGCAGGTCCGGCGTTCCTCCGGTCTCGATGGTCGTGACGGGTTGCAGCACCGCTTCCGCATCGACGGGCTGCTCGAGCACGATCGATGTCAGGGGCATTCCTGCGCCGTACGCCGCATTCACGTTCAGCTGCCAGCGACCGTGACGTGTCTCGACGCCCGCGCTCGCGAGATGCCGCGCGCGCGAGTCCAGCCCGGACGCGTCGTCCGCGCGCCCGCCGCTCACCGTGTAGGCGAGTCCGAGCGTGCCGCGGCGCCATCCGTATTCGACGGACAGATCCGCGCCGGGCACGGTCCGGGCCGGACCGGTCGGCTCGACGGCAGCATGCCGGCGGAGCCACGCGCTGCCGTGCAGCTCGAGTCCATCCGTACGACGCACGACGCCAGCCTCGATGTGCACGGCATGCGCGATGCGCACGTCGGCGGCGGCATCGACTGCGGACGCGTTCGTGCTGACCGCAGTGTCGGCCACATACGGCTGCGAGAAGCGTCCTGCGGACAGCGTGAACGACGTCTTCGCCGATGGCACGAACGAGAGCGCAGCCCGCGGCAGCAGGTGCACACTCCGGCCGGTGATGTCGTACATCGCGCGCGCACCGACATTCATCGTGACGCCGCGTGCGGCGGGCAGGAACAGCTCCGCGAACGCGGCCGCGAGCGTTGCATTCGCATGGGAGCAGGGCAGCGCTGGCGTGCACGCGACCGCACCGGGCACGCCGCTCCGCGGGTCCGCCGACGCGCGGGCGCGGCGGCGGAACACGAGGTGCTCCAGTTCCACACCCGCATCCCAGCGCATCGAGCCGACACTCCAGTCGCGCTCCGCGACGCCCCTGACACGGTCGAGTGTGGCCTCGAGGTGTCCGCCGGGCGCGGACAGCAGCGGCAGATCGGCCGTACCGCGGCTCGCGGACAGCGTCGCGGCCCGCGTTTCGCCCGCGCCGCTGCTGCGCCACACGAGCGTTGCCGCACGGTTCCGCCACGACGCGCGGTCCTCGCCCAGGTCACGGGGAATGCTGATCGCCTCGTCCGTAGCGAACGCGGTCAGATGAACGCCGCTCCGCTCGCTCACGTCCGCATCCGCGCGCACGAGTGCATCGGCGTAGCCGTAGCCGAATCGCGATGTGACGAGGCGATCGATGATCTCGTCGTTCACGCGCCGCGCGCTGACGATCACGCGACCGCGTCCGTTGATCGGCGACTCCGCGCCGACGCGCGCGGCGAGCAGATCCAACTCGCCCCACATCCGGGCGGGTCCCGCCGCGGAGCGCGTAGCGATATCCATGATGTACGCGGTGCCGCCGTCGAGGCGCGGCGAGATTCCGCCGGTATGAACGTCCGCGCGGTCGATCACGGCCGGATCCACGGGCGGTAGCAGGGTTCCGAGATGGAGTGGCGCGCTCAGGCTCGCACCGTCGAGCAGGACACGTCCGCGCTCGGCGCCGGAGCCCCAGACGTACAGCGCGTGCGGGCGCCGGCCACCGGGCGGCTCGTACGCCGTCAATCCCGTGAGCTCGGTCAGCTGCGCGGCCGCCAGCTCGCTCGACCGGCGTCCGATGAGCGAGAGCCGCCGACTGAGCGGTGTCATCAGCACCGAGTCCGATGCCGCACGGGTGCTGCGCTCGTCCACGCCGCGGCGACCCCGCACGACGAGCGGCTCCATCGCGAGGGGGCGCGGCGTGAGCGGCAGATCCACGACCATGCTCGCACCCGCGGACAGTGTGATGCATACGCGCGCAGGCTCGTGGCCCGGCGTGATGACGCGGATGCAGTAGCCACCGGGGGCTACGCCCTGGAATGCGTATTCACCCGCCGCATCGCTGTGCGCCAGATGCAGTGTTCGGCCGGCCAGCCATACCGGTGCGCCGTTCACCGGCTCACCGCTCGCCGAGTCCGTGACCCGGCCGCGCACCTGCGCCGCGGCCGGCGCCGGGACCAGCACACATGCGAGCAGGATCACCGTGCCCGCGAGTCGCGTCGCACTCATGGATCGGGCATCGGCATCCCACCTCCGATGACGACTCCGCTGTCCGACGCTGCCGCCGGCAGCACGCGCGTCCCGTCAAACGCGATGATGACCGCAGCGCCCGCGGTGACCCGCGCGGCGCGCAGGCGCCGCGGCAGCGTCACCCGAATGACGGCAGCGCTGCCGGCCAGATCGATGACGACCCGTCCGTCCGCCGCAGTGAAGTGCGGGGCCGTGGTACTCTCCGCGGACACGATCGCATCGCTGCCCTCCGTGAGCTCGACATACACGCGCGATCCGGCTGCGGCTCGGCGCAGCCGGACGTGCACGACGCCATCCGCCGGTGCAACGGCAACGGACGTCACTGCCGGCGAAAGCTGATTCGTCGGCACGCGCACGGCTTCGCCGCTCGACCGGGACAGTACGTCGCGCCCGGTCATGATCGCCGCCGACGCCGCTGCGCCAATGACGAGAAGAATTCCCGCCGCGCGAGGGAGCAGTGACGCTCTCGCCGCTGCACGCGTGCGCTCCGGCGGCGGTCGCAGCGGCAGAACCGCGGCATCCGCGACGGGCGACGGATTCCAGGACGCGGGCTCCGCCCGGTCGATCGCAGCCACTGCCGCGGTCAGGGTTCCGCTCGTGGTGCGCAGTCCCGCCACGGTGAGCGAGCACGTTCCGCACGACGCGATGTGCCCTGCAACGGCGTTCGCGTCCTGAGGTGACAGCTCGCGATCGACGTGCGCCAGCAGCGTGTCCATCCCCGGATGCGTCATCCTGCTCCTCCCGAATAGGCCACTCGAAACCGCTCCAGCGCGCGCGCTGCGAGCACCGGCACCGATTCCGTCTTCACACCGATGACCTCCGCGATCTCACGATACCGGAACCCCGACTCGCGCAGGATTAGCAGCTCGCGATCGCGTGCCGGAATCCGTTCGAGCGCGTCCCGTACCTCGCGTATCGCTTCGTTCCGCTCCAGATCCTGCTCCGGCGTCGACGACGTGTCCGCATCCACCGGCACCTCACGCCGTCGCAGCATCGCCTCGTGACGCGCCTGATCCCGCACCAGGTTCGTCGCCGTGCGATACAGCCAGGCACGTGGCGAGCGCACCGGTGTCGCTGGCGTCGCCCGGATGTACCGGAGCACGGCCTCCTGCGCCACATCCTCCGACATGTCCGGATCGCCGGTGAGCCGGTGGACGTAGCGCCGCAGCTCGCGCAGCCACTCGTCGTACTCGGGCGACAGCGCCGGCGCTCCCTCCAGCACACCCGGTCCCCGCTCAACCCCCATCGACTCTCCCGGCGATCCACGTCATCTATACCGTCAAACCGTCACCGGCACCTCACGCCCCGGCGCGATTCCCCTTCAGCGCACCACGACCGTCCGCGCCGCCCAGATCGGCTCCTCCCACACGTCATCGCCGATCCGCAGGCGCCTGCCCTCCACCTTCAGTGTCCACTCGCCCGGCTCGATCAGAACGACGGTCGAGCGGTGCGCCAGGAAGCCCAGCACCATGGTACATACCTCCGCACCGCTGTGCGCGTCATACGGCTTCAGCACGACCGTCCGTCCATCCGTTTCCACCGACTGTCCGTCCGCGCGCCAGCAACCGCTCGGGCCCACGGTATGGGTCACCACCTCGAACGCCTGGCCCGCACTCACCGTGTCCGGCGCACCGATCACCTGTGGCGGCGCGATGTCCGTGTCGCCCGGCGCGGCGCTCCAGGTCACCTCACCGCCCGTGCCTGCGCTGACCGGTGCAATGCCCGACCAGCCCGCGATCAGAAGTACGCCCGGCTGCCGCCATCCTTCCGGACCGGTCACCTCACTGCATCCCGCCAGCAGCGCCATCGACACGACCACCATCCGCGTCGGCCTCCAGCGTCTCCTCATGATTGTGCCCCCTCATCGGAACGGCCGGCTCTTCCGGCCTCTATTCGATGACGGATCAGCGGCAGGAATGCCAACAGCATCGCGGCGAGTCGTGCGCTGCGCGCGGCAGAACGGTTATCTTGCGCGGTAAGCGGAAAATTGCGGCGTGACGGGGGAGCGGACGACAACCGGAATGATGCGATCGATGCGGCCCCGGATGCTGCGACTCCCGGCCGCCACGGCGATCCTGCTGGCCGCCGCGATGCTCGCCTCCTGCGCGAGCACTGCGACGGTCGCCCGCGCGCCGGCCGGTGAGCCCGCGAACCCGGACGCCGTCGAGGCGTACCTGCTCGAGCAGATGCGGATCAATCGCATCCCCTCCATTGCAGTGGCCATCGTGCGCAGCGGCAGGACGGAGCTGCTCCGGGCCTGGGGCACGGCCGCGCTCGAGTGGGATGTGCCGGCCACGACGTCGACGGCGTACCAGCTCGCCTCGGCAACCAAGCCACTCACGGGGACCGCGCTGATGCTGCTCGTCCAGGAGGGCTCGCTCGCCCTCGATGGGAGCGTCCGCGCCTACCTGCCCGAAGCCCCCGCGGAATGGGACCGCATCACGATCCGCCACCTCGCGACCCATGCCTCGGGCATCTCCGATGACCTCGGCGACACGGCCTCGAAGACCGCCGCGGACGCCGCCCGACGGCTGATGTCGCTGCCTCTCGCGTTCGAGCCGGGTACCCGCACCTCCTACGGCATCGGCGGATACGCCGTTCTCCAGCACATCATCGAGCTGATTGCCGGCATGCCGTTCCCGCAGTTCCTCCACGAGCGTGTGTTCGTGCCGCTCGGCATGGCCGGCACGCGCTTCGACCACAGCTCCGACGACGGTCCCTTCCGAACTGCCGACGTCGTGCCGCAGCGCGCGCAGATCTACTCGCTCGAAGGCGATCAGCCGCGCATCTTCTGGTTCCACTACGGCGCGGCCGCCTACTCCGCGGGCGGACTCCTCGCCACGGCCGAGGATCTCGCGAAATGGGCCGCTGCACTCGACTCGGGGACGCTGCTCTCCGACGAATCGGCCGCGAGCATGTGGGACACCGCCGGTCAGCCGGATCCGGACAACGCGTTCGCCATCGGCTGGGCCGTCGGCACCTACCGCGCTCAGCGCACCGTCGGACACAGCGGCGGACCGGCCCTCGCCGACATCCTCCGCTTCCCGCAGGAAGAGGTGACGATCATCGTCCTCACGAACCAGTCGACCATGTACCCGTACCTCGCCCAGGGCATCGCCGACCTCGTGATTCCGGCGCCCCGCGGGCCCGCACCGACACCGATCGCGGATACCGATACGACGATCTCGCACCGCATCCAGGTCCTGCTTCGTTCACTCGCGGACGGCCACATCCCCGACGAGGCCTTCACGGACGAGGCAAGGCGCGGGTTCGTGCCCCAGATCCGCACGTTCCTGCCGCCGTATACCCGCTCGCTCGGCACGCCCGACACCATCACGTTGATCGACGAAACGACCGGGGACGGCCGTCGGGAGCGTGCATACCTCGTCTCGTACGCCGGCAAGCCGGTGGTCTGGCGGTTTCAGCTCGCGCCCGACGGTCGCATCCAG
>DASUSS010000039.1:0-13288 GCA_036374995.1 Longimicrobiales bacterium
CGTTCCGGGAAGGATGCCGCTACTCCGGCAGGCGGAAGCCCGTCCGGAGCTCGACTGGATAATTGTCCGACACGACCCGCGCGGTCGCCACGAAGTCGCCCTCCTGACCCCGGCCCGACCACGACGCCACGTACCGCAGCGACCCGCCCGGCTGCAGCACCTCGCGACCCGTCGCCTGACCGAACATCATCCCGTCCGACCAGCGCCAGATCCGTTCACCGCCCGCTCGCGAAATCTCGAAATCGTAACGCTGCGTCGTGTCGAACTCCAGCGCGACGGGACTGCCGGCCACGTTCGTGACGTGAACCTCCAGCCGCACCGAGTCACCCATCACCCGCACGTTCAGACTCGCGCCCAGCTCTTCCGGTGATCCCGCGCCCACGTCCAGCCCCGGCGCCCCCGCCGACCCGCACGAGCACAGACCCGCCACCCACAGGACCTGCAGCGCTCGCACCGCCCCTCCTCTTCGGCTCAGCCACGCGCTTGAACGGCAATCTCGCAAGATAGAGACCCGCTGCGAAGGCGGGCAACCGGCGCGCTTGCGAAAAGTTTCACAAGCATTACCTTTGCTCGGCTGTCGGCCTTCCGGCGGGAGAACGGTATGGTGGAGCAGCGCAGGACGGAGCCCAGCCAGGCCGCGGCGGCGTCGAAGTATCTGGGCGTGGGACTGACGTGGGCGCTGGCGACGGCGCTGTTCACGTTCCTCGGCAACCTGGTGGACGGGCGGCTGGGGAGCGAGCCGTGGCTGACGCTGGTGGGTGCGATCGTGGGCGCGAGTGCGGGGTTCTGGTACATGTACTACCACCTGGTGATCGAGCCGCGGAACCGGCCGTCGAAGCGGGAGGATGGGCGGTGAGGGCGTGGCTCGCGTACGCGGGCGCCGGGCTGATGGTGACGGTAGCGCTTGCAGTGGTGGCGACGGTGTTCGTCGCGCGCGAGGTGGTGGGAGCGGTGTGGTTTTCGGCAGGTCTCGCGTACTCGCTTCAGCTGGTTGCGTTTGCAGGCCTGGTCGCCGTGCGCGATCGGAGTGAGTTGTTCCTCGCGGGCTGGCTGTCGGGGCTGGTGCTGCGGTTCGGTGTGCTGGGGCTGATGGCGTACTGGCTGACGCGCAGCAGGATGTTCCCGGTCGGGCCGGCGCTGCTGAGTCTGGTGGCGTTCGTGTTCGTGCTGCTCCTGATGGAGCCGCTTTTTCTGCGACGGGGTTTGCAGACGAGATGATGCCGACTGTTCTGCCGATGATCCGCGCCGCGGCCTCAGGGGAGGGCGGCGAGTTCGATATACCATCGATGATCCTGCACCACCTGGCGGACTCCCACGAGTGGGAGACGCCGTTCGGGGTGCTGCATCTGCCGCAGTTCGCGCCCGTGCACCTCGGGCCGCTCACGATCGACTTCTCCATCACGAAGCACGTGCTCTTCATGATGATCGCGGCGGTCCTCGTCGCGATCCTGCTGATTCTCTCGGCGCGGGGTGCGAGGCGGGAGCATGCGGCGGGCGCGGCGCGCGGTCCGAAGGGTGCCGCGAACGTGGTGGAGGCGCTCATCCTGTTCATTCGCGATGAGATCGCGCTGAAGAACATCGGCCACGGCGGCGAACGGTACGTGCCGTACATCGTGAGCGTGTTCTTCTTCATCCTGTTCTGCAACCTGCTCGGGCTCGTGCCGTGGGGCGCCTCGCCGACGGGGAATCTGTCGGTGACCGCGACACTCGCGGTGATCACGTTCATCACGGTCGAGATCGCGGGCATGCGTGAGCTGGGAGCGAAGGGGTATCTCCAGACGATCTTCTATGCACCGCACGGGATGCACTGGGCGATGCGGCTGCCGATGTACGTGATCATGACGCCGGTCGAGTTCCTGGGGAAGCTGACGAAGCCGTTCGCGCTCGCGATCCGTCTGTACGCGAACATGACGGCCGGTCACGCGGTGGTGCTCGCGCTCACCGGCCTGATCGTGGTGGCCGGACTGGCGAACATCTGGCTGATCTCGGTCGCACCGCTCGCGATGGCGGTCGCGATCATGATCCTGGAGATCTTCGTCGCGTTTCTCCAGGCGTACATCTTCGCGATGCTGTCATCGGTCTTCATCGGACTGATCCGGCACGCGCACTAGGGGTTTCGGTGGCAGCGTTCCGCGACGAGGAACGCCCTGGATGGCGGGGCTCCGCCGCCATTCCTGTAACGTAGCCGGGCGGGCGTCCGGCGAGATCCGCGGGTCGGGGGATCGACCGTGAAGCGGAGGCGCGGGAGCGGCGCGGACGGGGACGCGCCGGCACGCGACGGAGCGATGTGAGCGAGACCCCCGTAATGAACGGAGTTCAGTGATGGCAATTCTGGGCATGCTCCAGGAGGCGGTAACGCCCGAGTTCGCGACGGCCGCGTCGAGCGGTCTGCGCGCGCTGGGCAAGGCGCTGGGCGCAGGTCTCACGGTGGTGGGCGCCGGTCTCGGCATCGGCCTGATCGGCTCGCGCATGACGGAGAGCATGGCGCGGCAGCCGGAGATCGCGGGCAACATCCAGACGGCGGCGATCATTCTGGCGGCGCTGATCGAGGGCGCGGCGCTGTTCGGCCTGGTGATCGCGTTCCTGGTCCCGAACTGATGCACGGTGCCGGGCGCGGCGCGTCCGCGTCCGGCACGTTCATTCGCCGCGGCACGCGCGGCGTACCGAAACGACGAGACGTCGAATGAACCTGAATCTGATAGCGATCGCGTCCGAGGCCGGAGCGGAGCCGAGCATCTTCGGCATCAATGCCGGCGTATCGTTCTGGACGCTCATCATCTTCCTGCTGCTTTCGGTCGTGCTCGCGAAGTTCGCGTTCCCGCCGATTCTCGGATACGCGGCCGCGCGCGAGCAGCGCATTCAGGACGCACTGGACGAGGCGCGCCGCCAGCGTGAGGAGAGCGAGCAGCTGCTGGCGCAGCAGCGGCAGGAGCTGCTGGAGGCGCGGCAGCAGGCGCAGGCGCTGATTGCCGAGGGCAAGCAGGCGGCCGAGCGGGTGCGCGAGGACATGCTCGCGCGCGCGCGTACGGAACAGGAAGAGCTCGTGGCCCGTGCGCGTCAGGACATCGAGCGCGATCGCCAGAAGGCGATCGAATCGCTGCGCCGCGAGGCGGTCGACCTCGCGCTGGCGGCTGCGGGCCGGCTCGTGGGCCAGCGCATGGATGCGGCAGAGGACCGCCGCCTCGTTGCCGACTACCTCCGGTCGGTCGACAGCGTGACCGGCGCGGGAGCGGCCTGACGTGCGCGATACGACGGTCGCCCGCAGCTATGCCGAGGCGCTCTTCGAGCTCGGTGACAGACACGCGGCCCATGACGACTTCGCGCGCGGGTTGAGCACGATCACATCCCTGCTCGACTCGGACCCGCGCGTGCGCGCGTTCCTCGAGACGCCGAAGATCGACGTCGCCGACAAGAAGCGCGCGCTGCGCACGGCACTGGACGAACAGGTCTCGCCGATGTTCATGAACTTCGTGCTGGTCGTCCTCGAGAAGCGGCGTCAGCGGCTGCTGCGCATCATTGCGGGGGAGTACCGTGAGCTGCTGGACCGGAAGCTCGGACGGCTGCACGTGCAGGTGACGCTCGCCCACGAGCCGGACGAGTCGGCGGAGCAGGCGATCACTGCGGAGCTCTCGCGTATCCTCGGCCGGTCCGTGATCCCGCACATCACGGTGGATCCGGCCCTCCTGGGCGGCATCGTGGTGCGCTACCGCGACCGCGTGCTGGATGGCTCGCTGCGGCACCGGCTCGTATCGCTGCGGCATCGGATGGTCGAGGCGGCACTGCCCGCCTGAGCGGAAGAAGTGCCGGCCGTGCGCGGCCGGGCCCGAACCGGCGCCGCGAGGCGCACGCATGAATCTCTGACGAGAACGAAAATGTCGAGCACGGAAACCCAGCTTCGAGCGAGTGAGATCAAGGATGTACTGCTCCGCGAGATCGAGCAGTACAGCGAGGAGCTGAAGGTCGAGGAGGTCGGCGAGGTCCTGGAGGTGAAGGACGGCGTCGCGCGCATCTACGGTCTCACGAACGCGATGGCGAGCGAGATGCTCGAGATCACATCGTCGGAGACCGGCGAGTCCGTCACTGCCCTGGCGCTGAACCTCGAAGAGGACAACATCGGCGCGGTCGTCATGGGCGACTGGACGACGCTGCACGAGGGCGATTCGGTGCGCCGGACGGGCCGCGTGCTCGACGTCGCCGTCGGCGACGGCTACCTCGGCCGCGTGGTCGACGCGCTCGGCAACGCGCTCGACGGGCGCGGCGACATCAGGACGCAGGACCGCCGTTTCATCGACATCGTCGCCCCGGGCATCGTGCAGCGGCAGCCGGTGAAGGAGCCGCTCCAGACCGGTATCAAGGCGATCGACTCGATGATCCCGATCGGCCGCGGACAGCGCGAGCTGATCATCGGCGACCGCGGCACCGGCAAGTCCGCCGTAGCGCTCGATGCGATCATGAACCAGAAGGACACGGGCGTGATCTGCGTCTACTGCGCGATCGGCCAGCGCGCGGGCAAGGTCGCGAGCGTGGTCGAGACGCTGCGCGAGCACGGTGCGCTCGATTACACGATCGTCGTCGCCGCGAACGCGTCCGACCCGGCGCCGATGCAGTACATCGCTCCCTACTCGGCGACGGCGCTCGCCGAGCACTTCATGTGGCAGGGCAAGCACACGCTCGTCATTTACGACGACCTCTCGAAGCAGGCGACGGCATACCGCCAGATCTCGCTGGTGCTGCGCCGTCCGCCCGGCCGCGAGGCGTATCCGGGCGACGTCTTCTACCTCCATTCACGGCTGCTCGAGCGCGCGGCCAAGCTGTCCGACGACAATGGCGGCGGCTCGCTCACGGCGCTGCCGATCATCGAGACGCAGGCCGGTGACGTCTCCGCGTACATCCCGACGAACGTGATCTCGATCACGGACGGCCAGATCTTCCTGGAGTCCGACCTGTTCTATGCCGGCGTGCGGCCCGCGGTGAACGTCGGCATCTCGGTGTCGCGTGTCGGTGGCGCGGCCCAGACGAAGGCGATGAAGTCCGTCGCCGGCCGCCTCCGCCTCGACCTGGCGCAATACCGCGAGCTGGAGGCGTTCGCGCAGTTCGGCTCCGAGCTCGATGCCGCGACGCAGAAGCAGCTCGCGCGCGGCGAGCGCATCGTCGAGGTGCTCAAGCAGCCGCAATACGCGCCGATGCCGGTCGAGCAGCAGGTCATGATCCTGTACGCGGTCACGAACGGACTGCTCGATGACGTGCCGACGAACCGCGTCCGCGCATTCGAGCTCGAGTTCCACGAGTACATGCGTGCGCAGCGGCCGCAGGTAGGTGAGGCGGTTCGGTCGACAGGCAAGCTGGAGCAGGATACGATCGACGCGCTGGTCGCCGGCGTGAACGACTTCAAGCAGACGTTCCTGGCGCAGCAGCCGGCGCCCGCGGGCGTCGGCGCGGGCGCCGCCGCGGCCGAGCGGTCGACCACGGACACGGCCACCGCCGGCAATCCGCTGGCGTAAGGGACGATGGCGAAGACACGCGAGCTCAAGCGCCGGATCCGCTCGATCGGCAAGACGCGCCAGATCACGCGGACGATGGAGATGGTCTCCACGTCCAAGCTGAAGCGCGCCACCGACCGGGTACATGCCGCGCGCCCCTATGCCGACCGCCTCGTCGAGGTGATCGGGCGCCTCATCGATCCCGAGCTGCGCGAGCGCTACGCGCTGCTGCGCCAGCCGGAGACGGTGCGGCGCGCGGCCGTCGTGCTCATCACCTCGAATCGCGGCCTCGCCGGCGCGTTCAACGTCAACCTGATCCGCGAGGCGCGGAACCTGATCCGCCGGCTGCGCGACGACGGCGTCGACGTCGAGATCCATGCGGTCGGCCGCAAGGGCGTGAGCTTCTTCCGGTACCAGAAGGAGAAGCTCGCGGCCGCTCGCACGGACATCACCGACCGGCCGACGCTCGAGGACGCGATGAGCGTGATCGAGCCGCTGCGCGAACAGTTCGAGGCCGGGTCGCTCGATGAGGTGTACGTGGTGCACGCGCACTTCCGCTCGGCGATGTCGACGCCGCCCGCGACCATGAAGGTACTGCCCGTGTCGCCCGCCTCGCCGGGCGATCGGGATGCCGGTGCGGCACAGGTACGGAACCGGACCTACATCCTGTCGCCGTCGGCCGACGAGATCCTGAATCGTCTGCTGCCGCTCTACGTGCGGAACAGCGTGTATCGTGCCCTGGTCGAAACCGCCGCGGCGGAACACGGTGCGCGGCGCACGGCGATGAAGAACGCGACGGACAATGCCGGCGACATGCTGGACACGCTGAATCGGACGTACAACCGTGCGCGGCAGGCGCAGATCACGCAGGAGATCGCGGAGATCGTAGGCGGCGCGGCCGCGCTCGAGTAGAAACCCGGAAGCACACACCATTCGGAGATAGAGATGGCGACAGCCACGGAGACAATGGGGCGCGTGGTCCAGGTGATCGGACCGGTCATCGACGTCGAGTTCGAGAACGACGCGATCCCCGAGATCTACAACGCGCTCGAGATCAGCGTGAAAGGCGAGAACGGCAGCCCGGACATCCGCGTGGTGGCCGAGGTGCAGCAGCACATCGGTCGCAGCCAGGTGCGCGCCGTCGCGATGTCGTCGACGGACGGGCTCCAGCGCGGCATGCAGGTTCGCAACACGGGCCGCGCGATCGCGGTGCCGGTCGGCGAGGCGGCACTGGGTCGGATCCTGAACGTGCTCGGCGAGCCTGTCGACGAGGAGGGCGACATTGCCGAGAGCGTCGAGCGCTGGCCGATTCATCGCGATCCACCGAAGTTCACGGCGCTCGAGCCGAAGACGGAGATCTTCGAGACGGGCATCAAGGTCATCGACCTGATCGCGCCGTACGTGAAGGGTGGCAAGACCGGCCTGTTCGGCGGCGCCGGCGTCGGCAAGACGGTCATCATCATGGAGCTCATCAACAACATCGCCATGGAGCACGGCGGCCGTTCCGTGTTCTGCGGCGTGGGTGAGCGGACGCGCGAGGGCAACGACCTCTACCTCGAGATGAAGGAGAGCGGCGTGCTGCCGAACGTCGCGCTCGTGTACGGTCAGATGAACGAGCCTCCGGGCGCGCGTCAGCGCGTCGGCCTCTCGGGTCTGACGGTCGCCGAGTACTTCCGCGACATCGAGAAGCAGGACGTGCTGCTGTTCATCGACAACATCTTCCGCTTCACGCAGGCGGGCTCGGAAGTGTCCGCGCTGCTCGGGCGCATGCCTTCCGCCGTCGGCTACCAGCCGACGCTCGGCACCGAGATGGGCGGCCTCCAGGAGCGCATCACGTCGACGCGCGACGGCTCGATTACATCCGTGCAGGCGATCTACGTGCCGGCCGACGACCTGACGGACCCCGCACCGGCCACCGCATTTGCGCACCTCGATGCGACGACCGTGCTCACGCGCGCACTCACCGAGATCGGCATCTACCCGGCCGTCGATCCGCTCGACTCGACGTCCCGCATCCTCGATCCGCAGTACATCGGCGAGCGGCATTACAAGGTCGCTACCGAGGTGCAGCGGATCCTCCAGCGCTACAAGGAGCTCCAGGACATCATCGCGATCCTCGGCATGGACGAGTTGTCGGAAGAGGACAAGATCGTCGTCGGCCGCGCACGCCGGCTCCAGCGCTTCCTGTCCCAGCCGTTCCACGTCGCCGAGACGTTCACCGGCATCAAGGGCAAGTACGTCAAGCTCGAGGACACGATCGAGTCGTTCGAGCGCGTCGCTGCCGGCGAGTTCGATCACCTGCCCGAGCAGGCATTCTACATGAAGGGCGGGATCGACGACGTCATCGCCGCCGCGAAGGATCTCGCGTAATGGCTGCCGATCGGTTGAAGGTCGCGATCATCAGCCCCGAGAAGACCGTCTTCGAGGGCGAGGCGGACATGGTCGTCGCGCCCGCGTGGGACGGCGAGGTGGGCGTGCTGCGCGGCCACGCGCCCATGCTCGTCCTGCTCGGCGCTGGGGAGATGCGGGTAAGGAGTGGCGGCAGCGAGCAGCGGTTTCACGTCAGCGGCGGCTTCATGCAGGTCGCCGATGATGTCGTGAGCGTGTTGAGTGAAGGCGCAGCCGCAGACTGATCGACAGGCATGGCATCGGGTAACGAGACGCCGGGTTCGCATGAGCCCGGCGTCTTTTTCGCGTCGCTGAACGTTTACACTCCGGGCCTTGTTCTTGCGACGCGCGCCCGCCGTTCATCATGCCAGGTACCGTTCACGAGGCGGAAACGTATGCACAAGACTTCGTCTGTCTGGGTTGTCGCACTGCTGTTCGCGTCGGCCGGATCGCTCTCGGCGCAGGCGTGGGATGGACCGAGCTTCTTCTCGCCGCGACCGGGCGAGGACATCGGCATCTACCTCATCGATGCGGACGGCGCCGACGATCTCGGCGTAGCGGGGATCTGGCGCCAGGAAGGCAATCTGAACCTGGGAGTGCGTCTGGGGTGGCTCGATGGTGATCGCTTCTCGGTCGGTGCCGAGTTCTACGGCCCGATCGGCGGCGTGCAGGCGCCGCTGCTGCTGTCGTGGGTGGTCGGCGTGGGCGGTACTTTCAATGGCGCGGACTGGATCAGGGTGCCGGCAGGACTGAGCATCGGTGCCAGCTTCGATGCGGGAACTCTGAGCATCATGCCGTATGTGCACCCGCGGATCGCGTTCGACTATATTTCGTTCGATACCCCGGCCGGCGACGACAGCGACTCGGAGCTGAACTTCGACCTGGATCTCGGTGCGGACATCGGGCTCGGCCCGCGTTTCGTACTGCGGTTCGGAGCGACGGTCGGGGACTGGGACGCGATCGGCGTAGGCGTCGCTTACCGGCTCGGACGCCGAGTGGTCGTACGATAAGCATTCTGATCTCATTGCGCATCGACCTGCACATTCACAGTACCGCATCGGACGGGAGCCTGTCGCCCGCCGCGGTCGCCGCGACGGCGCGGGACGGCGGGCTCCACGTCATTGCGATCGCCGACCACGACACGACGGCCGGCGTCGCGGCTGCGAGCGCGGCCGCAACGGGCCATGTCCATGTCGTACCGGCCGTGGAGCTGTCGACGTACGGCGACGGAGCCGAGCTCCACATGCTCGGCTACTTCATCGACCCCTTCAATCCGTCGCTGCTCGCGCATGGGCGGCGCGCGTCCGGTGCGCGCGAGCATCGGATGCACGAGATGCTCGATCGGCTCGCAGCCGCAGGCGTGAGCGTCTCGTTCGGTGATGTGCTCGCCGCAGCCGGCACGCGGCCCGAGAGTATCGGGCGGCCGCACCTCGCCCGCGCGCTCGTGCAGCGCGGGCACGTCGGATCGGTGTCGGAGGCGTTCGATCGCTTCATCGGCGATCAGGGCCCGGCCTTCGTTCCGTCCGCGCTGATCACGCCGTTCGAGGCGATCGAGATCATTCATCAGGCGGGCGGCGTGGCCGTGTGGGCGCATCCGCGCCCCGATCTGCTCCAGACGCTGCTGCCGCCCCTTACCGCGCACGGGATCGATGGCGTGGAGTGTTACCGCCCGCGCCTCTCGCACGCGGAGACGGAGCGCATCTCGGCGATCGCGGCCGGTGCCGGTCTCTTCATCACCGGCGGCTCGGACTGGCACGGTGACTGGCAGGGCCGGCTCGGCGATTTCGCGGTCGAGCGGGACGATGTGGCGGCCTTCCTCGAGGTCGGCGGGATCTGATTCTCCATCCCGGGATGCTCCGGCCGGGCCCGCCGCGGCCCACGTCCTACCCTGCGGGAGCGGGCGGCGCGCCATGTGCACCACATCCGGCCCATGGCTCGAGACGACCGCCCCCGACACCTCAGGAGAATCGGCACGGCTCGTGACCGGACCGTCAGCGGGGGAGCCCGCAAGGCGGTGACCGGAGCGACACGGCGACCATTCCGTCGTCGCAGGATGCGGAGCGCGAGCGCGGCCCGCCGCGCAGCCCGGAGCCGCCTGAAGCGCTTCCGTCAGGGCTCACTCCTCGCGGTCGCGATCGCCGGGCTCTTCCTGATCCTCTGGGGAGTACCGGAAGCCACACCCGCACAACAGACCGCGGACACGCTGATCGACACTGCGGCCGTCGGCCCGGTCGCCGACGATACGGCACGCCCGGATCCCGGGCGGAGCGTGGAAGAGGCGACGAGCACGGTTCGCCGTTTCGCCGTGGACTTCACCACGCTGCTGCCGAAGATCCTCATCGCCATTGCACTGCTCGCCGCAGCGGGAGTCATCGTTCGCATCGTGCACACCGTGCTGCGCCGCCTGCTGGGTGCGTGGGAGCGCGCCGATGCCGCGACGGCCCTGACGGGCGTCGTGATCTGGCTGATCGCGATCGGCATGGCGCTCAGCGTCGTGGCCGGAGACACGCGAGCGCTCCTCGGATCCGTCGGCCTGCTCGGCCTCGCACTGTCCTGGGCATTGCAGGCCCCGATCGAGAGCTTCGCCGGCTGGCTGCTCAACTCGTTCAAGGGTTACTATCGCGTCGGCGATCGCATCGCCGTGGGTGAGGTGTTCGGCGATGTCTACCGCATCGACTTCCTCACGACGACCGTGTGGGAAGCGGGCGGTCCAGACAAGCCGGTGCAGGGGGCGCAGCCGACCGGTGCGCTCATCACGTTTCCGAACTCGGAAGTGCTGCGCGCCAACGTGATCAACCACACCCGCATGTTTCCCTACGTCTGGGACGAGGTCGACATCGGCGTGAGCAACGAGAGCGACCTCGGCTACGCCATGCGTCTGATCGCCGGCGTGGCGCGGGAGGTCGTGGGCCCGTCGATGACGGGGCCGGTGGAGACGTACCGGGCGTTGCTCGAGCAGGAAGGTCTCGCGTACGACATCGCCGCCGAGCCCCAGGTCTACCTCGCGCCGACCGACTCGTGGACGAACATCACCGTGAGATACCTCGTGAGCGCGCGCGAGCGGAGAAAGTGGTCGAGCGCGCTGCACCTCCGCATTTCGGAGGCACTCGCGAAGCCGGAGCATCGCGGACGTGTGCAAACGGCGTATCCGGTGCGACGGGTCGAGCTCCACGGTGAGCAGAGGGAGTGATTCAGGGTGCGGAGCACTCCCGCTATGCCACCTGCAGAATCGCTCCCTTGAGATAACTGGATTCCGGGATCTGGAGGATCTCGGGGTGGTCGAGGGCCTGGCCGCGTGACTCGATCCAGCGGACCGGCCGGCCCGTGTCGGCAGCAGCGCTTTCCAGCATATCGCGGAACAGCCACGTGCCCAGGTGATACGAGCAGCTGAACGTGCACAGGATGCCGCCGGGATTCAGGATCCGGAGCGCGCGCAGGTTCAGCTCCTTGTACCCGCGCAGCGCGGGCTCGAGCGCGTCCTTCCGCTTCGCGAATGCGGGCGGGTCCAGCACGATCGTGTCGTACCGCTCGCCCGCATCGTCCTGTGCCCTGAGGAAGTCGAACACGTTCGCTTCCACGGCATCGATGCGGGCGCCGTCCGCGTTCAGCGCGGCGTTCCGCGCAGCCCGTGCAAGAGCATCGGCGGAGGAATCGACCGCCGTCACATGATCCGCGCTCGTCGCGACGTGCAGCGCGAACGAGCCGTGATAGGAGAAGCAGTCGAGAGCGCGACCGCGAGCGAGCGCGCCCGCGCGCACCCGGTTCTCGCGCTGGTCAAGGAACGCACCGGTCTTCTGACCACTCCACGGAGCCACGAGGTACCGCACACCGCCCTCGCGCACTTCCAGCTCCTCGGGAACGCGGCCGTGCAGCAGCTCCACGTCCTGCGACAGCCTCTCGATGCGCCGCACCGGAACGTCGTTGCGCGCCAGGATGCCCGACGGCGCGCACGTCTCGAGCAGTGCAGCGATGATCGGCTCGCGGTACGCCTCGAGACCCGCCGAGAGCAGCTGCACCACCAGATGCTCGCCGTACCGGTCCACGATCAGCGAGGGCAGCCCGTCCGCCTCCGCGTGCACCAGACGGTACGCCGTTGCCTGCGGCGCGATGGAGCCGCGATACGCCACCGCCGCGGCGACCCGGTCGTGCCAGAAGCACCCGTCCGGCTCCACATCGCCGCGGTCCAGGAAGCGCAGCGCGATCTGCGAGGATGGACTCCACAGCGCGGTCCCGACCTGTGCGCGGGACTCATCGACCACACGGACCGCGCCCGGGCCCGCTTGCGGCGCGACGACCACGTCGCTCCGGTAGATCCACGGGTGTCCCGCGTCGCGCCACCGCGCCGCCCCCCTCCGGTTCACAACGGCAACGGCGGACCTGGCACCATTCTTCACTTTGCTCCATCCGCGCATGCGGAATCCACAACCAGGAGGGCGGAACGATGCCGATGAACCGCGTACTTGTGCGCCGAAACGGCGCGATGGACGGCCGCGGAACGGCTATTCTAATGCAGCCGGCGGGGCGCAACCATGTCCGGATGTGGTCAAACCGTAGAGTGAAGGCGGGTCCGCCGCTGTTGGCACTGGCGATCGGGTGCGCGGAGCCGGCTCCTCCCGCCGCGGTTCCGCCGATCGACGCGGCGCCCGAACACGACACCGCCACGGCGACGTACGTCGAGGGATCGGAGCGCGTGTGGAACGAGGCGCGGGAGCGCGGCGTCGTGTTCCGCGCCGTCGGCGAGGAGCCGGGCTGGCTTCTCGAGATCCAGGCCACGGGCGAAGTCCTGCTGCTGACCGACTACGCACAGGACACGGTGCGCGCGTCGATTCCGGCGGCGGAAGTCGCACGTTCCGCCGGCACGACGAGCTTCGTCACCGGGACGGAGGGTGGCGGCGAGATCCGGATCGACATCCGCTCCGAGCCGTGCACGGACACGATGAGCGGCGAGCGATTCTCCCGGACCGTGACGGTCGTGCGCGAGGACGGCGAGTACCGCGGCTGCGGCCGCCCGCTGACGTCGCCCTGAGCGGCTCGACTCGATAACCCGGTAGGCTCGCGCTTCGGCCTCGCGCGTGCGCGGCGCATCACGTCAGTCGCGGAGCGGAATCGTCGCGGTACGGGCGCTTGACGGCGACCCGACACGGCGCGATACTTCGCGGCTCTTTTCGCGAGGCGCCGAGCGGTCTGCGGACCTTGCCGGTGATGGCGCGAGAAGCTAAATTGGATTGCTCGGCGCGAATTTCATCTCGCGCCTCAGGACACGGCGCCGAATCGCCGTACGCTATTTGACAATTCGGGTGATAGTGGATCGTCGAGAAGACGAGCGCTGAGAGGCAAATAAGTGAACCGGTGGACCGGACACGAAGCGGCAGCGGGGTGACCTGCGGCCGTGGCAGTGGAACTGGTCAAGCGCAGTAAGG
>DASUSS010000040.1:0-92681 GCA_036374995.1 Longimicrobiales bacterium
TTCGACTTGCATGTGTTAGGCACGCCGCCAGCGTTCGTCCTGAGCCAGGATCAAACTCTCCAATAGAGTAGTTCGAACAGCTCGTGCGAACGCCCACGTTCTCTTGACCGTGCGTTAAACGGTCTGTAGGCATTCGGAATCATTACCTTTGCCTGTATCCCTGCGTCCTCGCGAGGACGCTGCACACCGGAAGGTATACCGGCGTGCGGGACCCACACGGATACGTACGAACCTCGATTGTCAAACAGCGGATTTGTGAGCGCCAGGAAGATTGGCGCCGAGCAGAGCATTGTAACCGGCTCCGACGACCGCGTCAACCCGATCCCGCGCGGCTCCGGCCGAGGCGAAGTCAGCCGGACGGCAGGCGAGGTCGATCGGGAAACCGGACGTCGAACGGAAAGGGAGAGGGTGCAAAATTCGCGCGCCCGCAAGAGTCGTCTCGCGGGCGCGGATCTGCGCTGGCAACGTGTGTCGAGTGGGGCTCAGAGGTCCTCTTCTTCCTCCTCGGCGTCGTCCTCCCAGTCCTCGTCGTCCTCCCAGTCGTCGTCATCCTCCCAGTCCTCGTCGTCGTCCCAGTCCTCGTCGTCGTCGAGGTCCTCCTCCTCGTCCCAGTCCTCTTCGTCGAAGTCCTCGTCTTCGAGGTCGTCGTCGTCGAGACCGAGGATGTCGAGGTCCGCCCGCGAGCCGGGCAACCTGCGCAGATCCAGCACGTCCGCCATTCGAGATCTCCTTACACAGGGCGGTTTCCTGCACACACGAAGCGGCGCACCGAGGGGGGCATCCCTCGGAGGGGCCAAGGTACACCGGGAGGGCGGGCTGTCAAGGGACTTGATGACCGGTCGCCTGGCGGCTCCGCAGCCGGGTCTCTGCGGGTCGGGAGCGCACGCGACTCGCCGACGCGAAGCCGTTCCGCCGCGGGGCCGGAACTAGCCGGCGCGCGACGCCTTCTTCCGCTCGTGCTGCTTGAGGAACCGCTTGCGCAGGCGGATCGCCTGGGGCGTGACTTCGACGAGCTCGTCATCGCCGATGAACTCGAGCGCGGTCTCGAGAGTGAGCTGGCGCGGTGTCTCGAGCAGGATCGCGTCATCGGCGCCCGCGGCACGGATGTTCGTGAGCTTCTTGCCCTTCGTGACGTTGACCTCGAGGTCGCCGGGGCGCGCGTTCTCGCCGACGATCATGCCCTCGTACACCGGGACGCCGGGCGGAATGAACAGCGTGCCGCGTTCCTGGAGGTTCCACAGCGAATAGGCAACGCTCACGCCGTCGGCCATGCACACCATGACGCCGCGGTCGCGGCTGCGGATCGTGCCGGCCCACGGCCCGTACCCGCTGAACCGGTGATGGAGCACGCCCTCGCCGCGCGTGTCCGTGAGGAACTCGCTGCGGTAGCCGAACAGGCCGCGCGCCGGCATGCGATACACGATGCGCGTCAGGCCGGAGCCTTCGCCCTGACCGGAGCTGCGCATCTCGAGCATCTCGCCGCGCCGGCCGCCGAGCTTCTCGATGACTACGCCGACGAACGCCTCGGGCACGTCGATGACGACTTCCTCGTACGGCTCGAGCAGCTCGCCGCCCGGCCCCTTCTTCGTGATGATGCGCGGGCGCGAGACCGCGAACTCGTAGCCCTCGCGGCGCATCGTCTCCATCAGAATGCCGAGGTGCAGCTCGCCGCGGCCGCTCACCGTGTAGGTGTCCGGCGAATCGGTGTCCTCGACTCGCAGCGCGACATTGCGCTCCAGCTCCTTGTAGAGCCGGTCGCGCAGCTGACGGCTCGTCACGTACTTCCCTTCCCGGCCCGAGAACGGCGACATGTTGACGATGAAGTCGACGGAGATCGTCGGCTCCTCGACGGCAATCCCCGCCAGGCGCTCCGGTCGCGCGGTGTCGGTGATCGTCGCGCCGATCTCCACGCCCTCCAGACCCGCCAGCGCCACGATCTCGCCCGCACCCGCACGCTCGACTTCCGTGCGCTGCAGACCCTCGAACACGAACAGCTTCGAGACGCGGCCCTGGCGATCACCTTCGTCGGGCGCAAAGCCGATCACATCATCGTTGCGGTGTGCGAGCAGCAGGATCGGATCTCCGACGCTGACCGTGCCGCGCTCGATGCGGCCGATCGCCATCCGGCCCAGATACGGCGAGTGGTCGATCGTCGAGATCAGCATCTGGAACGAGCCGTCCACGTCGCCCGGCGGCGCCGGCACGGTTTCGAGGATCGCCTCGAACAGCGGCTTCAGATCCTTCCGCTCCTCGCCCAGCTCGCGGATCGCATAGCCCTCGCGCGCGGCCGCATAGAGGAACGGCGCGTCCAGCTGCGCCTCGTCCGCTTCCAGCTCCATGAACAGCTCGAGCACCTCGTCGTGCACACGCGCCGGGTCCGAGCCATCGCGGTCGATCTTGTTGATTACCACGATCGGCTGCAGCCCGAGCGACAGCGCCTTCCGCGTCACGAACCGCGTCTGCGGCATCGGGCCGTCGAACGCGTCGACCAGGATCAGCACGCCATCCACCATCCGCAGGATCCGCTCGACCTCGCCGCCGAAATCCGCGTGTCCCGGCGTGTCCACGATGTTGATCTTGTGCTCGCGCCACCGCACGGACGTGTTCTTCGACAGGATCGTGATGCCCCGCTCACGCTCCAGCGGGTTCGAGTCCATCACGCGCTCCTCGACGACCTGATTCTCACGGAAGGCGCCCGCCTGGCGGAGCATCTTGTCCACCAGCGTCGTCTTGCCGTGGTCGACGTGAGCGATAATCGCGACGTTCCTGATCATATGGGGCATGGTAAGGGTTCTGGTACAGCCTTGAATCATAGCGGATTTCCCGTGCCCCAGGCAGGGGGGTGGAGAAGCGGGTGCCAGGTTGTCATGGGCGTGGGCACAGGCACGAGCAGGGGTTAGACGCACGCACACATACATGGGCAGGGGCGGGGCAGCGCTCGATGACTTTCCCGGTCTGTCACGCCTGATCCGCCCGGAGGTGGCGTGACGGGTGGATTCAGGCAGAAAACTCGCGGAATTCCTGCCCGTGCCCGTGCCCGTAAACGTGTGCGTGCGTCCGACCCCTACACGTGCACGTGCCCTTTCCCATGCCAACCCGAAACCCCGTTCAGATGTCCCGGCGAAGCGGCACGATCGCCCGATGCTCGATCTGGACCGTGACATGGGATATCCCGAATTCGCTGTGCATGACATCGTGCACCACGTGAATGGTCTCCTGGTGTCGCGCGGGATCGCGGATGGCGAGGTGTCCGCTCATGGCGAGGTAGCCGCTGGTGAGGGTCCAGACGTGGAGATCGTGGACCGCCTCGACGCCGGGGATGCGGCGGAGGGCAGCCTCGAGGGCGGTCATGTCGATGTGGGCGGGGACGGCCTCGAGGAGGACATCGACGGACTCGCGGACGAGACGCCAGGCGCCGACCAGGATGAGCAGGGCGACGATGACGGAGATGATGGGGTCGGCGGGCATCCAGCCGGTGAGCAGGATGATGACGGCTGCGGCGATCGCGCCGACGGAGCCCAGCATGTCGCCGAGGACGTGGAGGTAGGCGCCGCGCAGGTTGAGATTGTGGCCGGATGAGGAGTGGAGCAGGAAAGCGGCGATGATGTTGACGATGAGGCCGGCGGCCGCGACGGCGAGCATGAGCGTGCCCTCGACGTGCTCGGGCGTTGCGAAGCGCGTGTATGCCTGCCACAGGATGAGGACTGCGATGACGATGAGCGTGGCGCCGTTGACGAGCGCGGCGAGGATCTCGATGCGCATGTAGCCGTACGTCTTGGCGGCGGTCGCGGGACGGCGCGAGAACCAGAGCGCGAATGCGGAGAGGCCGAGTGCGGCGACGTCGCTGAGCATGTGGCCGGCATCGGCCATGAGCGCGAGGGAGTTCGCGATCCAGCCGCCGACGAGCTCGACGATCATGAAGACGGCGGTGATCGCGAGCACGAGGAACAGCCTGCGGCGCCCGAGCTCACGGTGGTCGTGTGCGTGGGCGTGCGTGTGCTCGTCGTGCTGGTGGCGTGCGTGCGCCTCGTCGCTTCGAGTGGGGGTATCGTGCTCGTGCGTGTGTTCCGCCATCAGAGTCCGGAGCGGGATCGAACGAAGCGCGCGTCGGGCGGGATGAGCCAGGTCCACGTCCCGTCGATGGTGAACGTGCGCGGGGGCAGCGCGAGCTCGGTGCCTGCCGTGGTGCGCGCGACGAGGATCAGCGGTTCCGCGGCGGGCACCGGCGCCATTTCCGCCGTGGCGCGCGCGTCGACGTGTCCGACGCCTACCATGGCCTCGCCGCCACCGACGGTGCGGTACAGGATCTCGAGGCGGTGTGCGGTCTCGTTCCGGATGACGAGCGTGGCGAGCGCGGCGCGCGCGCGCTCCGGATCGGGCTCGCGCGGCGGCGGCGAGACCGTGGTCGCGCAGGCCGCGATCAGCACGAGTGCGGCCGTGGCCGCGGACAGCTTCATGATGGAAGTCTAACGAGCCGCGCGCGCGCGCGTCTACGCATCGGCGTCCCGGGCGAGGCGGTGGAGGAAGTCGGCGACCTCCTCGGGCGTGCGGAGCCCGGTCTGTGCGGCCGTGGCGTGCTGCGGCGGGTCACCGACCACGATCGCGCAGTCGGTCTCGCCCAGCTCGCCGAACGCGTCCTCGTCCGTGCGGTCGTCACCGATGAAGATCGCCGGGCCGGGCCCGAACCGCTCCTCCAGCGTATCGCGGATGAAGCGGAAGGCGCGTCCCTTGTGCCAGTCGACGTCGGGCCGGATCTCGACGACCTTCTTGCCGTCGGTCAGCCGGACGCCATCGATACCGGCAGCCTGCGCGTGCACCGCGTCGCGCACCCGTGCCTCCTGCGTTTCGCTCGCGACCATGCGGAAATGCACCGACAGCGTGAGTCCCTTGTCCTCGACGATCACGCCATCGATGCCGGCCAGCTCGCGATGGAGCACACGCGCGAGATAGGAGAGCGTGCCACGCGCTTCGCCCGCCCCCTCATGCATGCGGTGCACGCCCGGACCCTCGATCTCCAGGCCGTGGTTGCCGGCGTAGTACACCCGGTCGAGCGCGACGCGGGCGCGCAGATCCCGCAGCGAGCGGCCGCTGACGAGCGCGATGTGGGTGTCCTCCCTCCGCGCGAGCTCCTCGAGCGCCGGACGCGCGGCCGGCAGCAGTGCGGCATCGGCGGGACGCGGTACGATCGGCGCGAGCGTACCGTCGAAGTCGAGTCCGACCAGCAGTGAACCCGCCGCCCGGCGGGCGGCGCGCAGAACGTCGATCCGCTGTGTGGCGTGTGCGATCATGATCTCCCCGTGCGGTATTCCGTGCGCAGAGTAGCCCGCGCCGACGGCGTCGGCAAACTCGGTTGCCGCGCCCTGCGCGGTCCGCTAAACTTCCCGCGTGAGCAGTCCCGCCATGAACGCAACAGGTTACGGCACAATGAAATCCGCGCGTTTCCTCCTGCTTGCGGCACTCGCGGCATGGGCGCTCCCGGCATGTGACTCATCGGGCCGGGCGCTGGGCACCGCAACGAGCATCATCGTGCTCGCGGCCGACTCCGTCTGGGCCGGCATCGGCGACAGCGTGCTCACGGCTCTGGAGCCACGGATCCGGACGGTCCGCAACGAGCGCACGTTCGAGGTCACCCACATCTCGCCGGCCGACCCGAAGTGGCAGGAACTGCGGGAGTTCCGTCAGATCGTCGCGATCGGGAGCACGGACGACGCCTGGGTCCAGCCGATCGTGGCATCCGCCCAGGCGGCCGCGGAGCGGACGGGCATGGTCGCCGCGCGGGACGTGTGGGCCCGCAATCAGCTCGCGATCGCGGTGGTCACTCCGCCCGGCGATGGCGCGGCCGCACTGCCGCACCTCGATCGCGTGGGCGCCGTGATCGACAGCCTGTTCCGCATCTACGTGGTCCAGCGCATGTACACGAGCGAGGCCGACACCGCGCTGCGGGATGCACTCCGCGAGACGCACGGCGTCACCATCCTGCTGCCGAACGTGTACTCGCCCGTCGAGCGGACCGGCAATGTCATCCAGTTCCAGAACAACACGACGGTGGGCGGCGACCTCGCGCGCTCCGTGCTCATCACGTGGCGCGACGGCGTGCTCACGCCCTCGGCGGATGCGGCCCTCGCCTGGCGCGACAGCATCGGCGGCGACTACAACCCGGCGCAGCGCACGCTCGTCGAGTCTGCCAGGGAAGCGCCGATCGAGCAGGGGGCCAGCAACGCGGTGGAGGTGCAGGGCGCATGGGAGGGCATCGATCCGTCCTGGCCGATGGGCGGCCTGTTCATCGCTCGCATGATCGCCTGCCCGGAGCAGAGCCGCACGTATCTCGTCGATGCGTGGCTCTACGCCCCCGGCCCGCGCCGCTCGAAGTACGAGTACATGATCCAGCTCCAGACGATTCTCGGCACGTTCGAATGCGCGTGACGCATACGGGATGCGGAAACGTGAGCGCGTTCCCGTAGTCGCTCAACACACTCTTACCGGGCAGTAGCAACGGTGTCCTTCGTTCATCTGCACACGCACAGCGAGTACTCGCTGCTGGATGGCGCCAACCGGATCGGCGACCTGATCCGGCGCACGCAGGAGCTGGAAATGCCTGCGCTCGCGCTGACCGATCACGGCTGCATGTACGGCGCGTGGCAGTTCCAGGAGGCGGCGCGCAAGGCGGGCGTGAAGCCGATTCTCGGCATGGAGGCGTACGTCGCGCCGGGCGACCGTCGCGTGAAGACGGCGGGCCGTGCGGGCGATGGCCGGCCCGAGGACCGGTACTACCACCTCGTGGTCCTCGCGCGGGACCCGGTGGGTTACCGCAACCTCGTCCGGCTCACGTCGATCGGCTACCTGGAGGGCTTCTACCATCGGCCGCGCATCGACCGCGAGGTGCTCGCGCGCCACTCGGACGGACTCATCGTGACGTCCGCCTGCATGGCGGGCGAGGTCGCACGTCACCTGATGGCGGACCGGTGGGACGCGGCGCGCGAGGCGGCATCCTGGTACGCGAATCTGTTCGATGGCCGCTACTACCTCGAGGTCCAGGCGCACGACACGTCGGGACAGCGCGATCTGAACGAGCGCGTGTTCCGGCTCGCCGCCGAGCTCGGGCTGCCGGTCGTCGCCACGAACGATGCCCACTTCCTGCGACCGGGCGATCACGACGCGCACGACATCCTGCTCTGCATCGGGCTCGGCAAGGACCGCAGCGACGAGAACCGCATGAAGTACGACGCGGGTCTCTACTTCAAGACGCCGGCCGAGGTCGCAGCGCGTTTCGCCGACCGCCGCGAGGTCGTCGAGAACACGCTCGCGATCGCCGACAGCGTCGACGTCCACATCAAGCGGCAGTACCACGTGCCGCAGTTCCCGCTGCCGCAGGATGTGACGAGCGAAGCGGAGCTGCTGCGCCGGCTCACGTACGCCCGGGCTCACGAGCGGTTCGGCGATCCGCTACCGGCGGGGTGGGACGAGCGCCTCGAGTACGAGCTCGGCGTGATCTCCAACGAGAAGGCGGACTATGCCGGCTATTTCCTAATCACGCAGGACTTCATCAACTGGGCCAGGGACCACGGCATTCCCGTCGGGCCGGGCCGCGGCTCGGCGGCCGGGTCGCTCGTCGCATACGTCATCGGCATCACCGGTGTCGATCCGCTCGAGTTCGATCTGCTGTTCGAGCGCTTCCTGAATCCCGACCGCGTGTCGATGCCCGACATCGACATCGACTTCTGCTACGAGCGCCGCGGCGAGGTGATCGAGTACGTGCGCGAGAAGTACGGCAAGGACTCGGTCGGGCAGATCATCACGTTCGGGACGATGAAGTCTCGCGCCGTGATCCGCGACGTCGGCCGCGTGCTCGGATTCGAGCCGGCCGAGACGGACCGGCTCGCCAAGCTGATCCCGAACGCGCCCAACAGCTCGCTCACGGTCGCAGAAGCGGCGGAGCGCGTTACGGAGCTGCACGCGCTGATCGAGTCCGATCCGCGCGTGGCGCAGCTGATCGAGTACGCGAAGGTGCTGGAGGGTCTGTCGCGTCACGCGAGCGTGCACGCGGCCGGCGTCGTCATCGCGCCCGGACCGCTGCACGAGTACGTGCCGGTATGCACGCAGTCGACGCGTGGCAGCGGCGGCGGTGCGGATGACGAGACGGTCATCGTGACGCAGTGGGACATGAACGCGCTCGAGCAGGCGGGCATGTTGAAGATGGACTTTCTCGGACTGAAGACGCTGACGGTCATCCACGATGCGGTCGTGGCGATCCGTGAGCGGCACTGCGCGCTCGCGCACCCGAAGAGCGGCGCCGTATACGAGCAAATGGAGGACGTGCCGCTGGACGACCCGGACGTGTACGACATGCTCGCGCGCGGTGGCACGACCGGCGTATTCCAGTTCGAGTCGCCTCTGGCGACGGACAAACTGCGCGCGATGAAGTGCGACCGTTTCGAGGACCTGGTCGCGACGAACGCGCTGATCCGGCCGGGTCCGCTGGACAGCGGCATGACGGATGTCTACATCCGCAGGAAGCTGGGGCGTGAGCCGGTACGGTACCCGCATCCGGATCTGGGTGAGGTGCTGTCGTCGACGTACGGCGTCATCACGTATCAGGAGCAGGTGATGCGGATGGCGCAGGTGCTGGCGGGCTTCACGCTGGCCGAAGCGGACGTGCTGCGGAAGGCGGTCGGCAAGAAGGATATGGAGCTGACGCAGAAGGAGGTCGGTCGGTTCGTCGAGCGCGCGATCGCGAACGGCGTCGATCGGCGCGTCGCCGATGACATCGCGGATCAGGTCACGACGTTCGGTCGCTACGGCTTCAACCGCTCGCACTCCGTCGCGTATGCGCTGCTGTCGTATCAGACGGCGTGGCTGAAGCGCCACTATCCGGCCGAGTACATGGCCGCGCTGCTGTCGTCCGTCGTCGACAGGACGGACGACGTGGTCGGCTACATTGCGGAGTGCCGCGAGCTGGGTCGCTACGTGCCGGAGCGGCCGGACGGCGTCACCGTCCTGCCGCCCGACGTGAACGAGTCCGGCTGGAAGTTCACGCCGGTGTCCGGCGCCGCGATCCGTTTCGGGCTGGGCGCGCTGCGCGGTCTGGGCGCGGGCGCGGTGTCGTCGATCCTGGAGAATCGGGCGAGCGGCGGCCCGTACCGCTCGCTGTTCAGTCTCGCGGACCGGGTGGATCTGCGGCTCGTCGGCCGGCGCTCGCTCGAGGCGCTTATCCTGGCGGGGGCGTGCGATCAGTTCACGAGCCCGCCCGCGCACCGGGCGCAGCTGCTCGAGGCGCTCGATCTGGTGGTACGCGAGGCGCAGCTGCGGCAGGAGGAGCGCGCGAGCGGCCAGGTCTCGCTGTTCGATACCGGTGGCGCAGCGGCGGAGTCGGAGGAGCGGCCGGAGCCGCAGCTGCCCGATGTGCCGCGCTGGACGGAGTCCGAGCGGCTCACGCGCGAGAAGGAGATCCTCGGCTTCTTCATCAGCGGCCATCCGCTGGAGAAGTACCGTGACGAGGTGCGCGTGTTCGACCAGGTGAACACGGCGACGCTCAGGCAGTTCCGCGATCAGAAGGTCGAGCTGGCCTGCGTCGTGACGAGCGTGAGCCGGCAGATCTCGAAGAAGAACGGCTCGGAGTGGGGCCGCCTCACGGTCGAGGACTTCCACGGCACGGCGTCGGTACTGGCGTTCGGCGACGTGTGGGAGCAGTATCATGACCTGCTGCTCCAGGACGCGCCGGTGCTGGTGCGCGGATCCGTGTCCGGCCGCGACCGTGACGAGGACGCGCCGCCGATCTTCCTGGACAGCGCGATCCCGCTCGGGCAGCTGCGCAGCGGGGGCGCGCTGGCCGTCGAGCTCGCGCTCGCCCACGGCGCCGGCGAGCCCGCGGTCGCCCGCGCGACCGACATCCTGCGCGCGCACCCCGGCCCGTCGCCGCTCTACGTCACGGTGACGCCGCCCGCGAACGGCGCCGCGAACGGCGCGTCCAACGGCGGCGCGCGCGCCGAGCCGGACGGCGTGCCGCGGGCGAACGGGACGGGTGCAGTGCGGCTCCGCTCGCGCAGCATCACGGTGCTGCCGAGCGAGACGCTGCTGAACGAGCTGCGGGATGTGCTCGGCAGCGATCGCGTTCGACTGGTTCGCTCCCAGGAGGGGAGAGCTTGAGCTCGAGAGAGGAAGGCGCGGGCGATCTCGCGCGGCTGGAGGAGCAGATCCGGCAGCTGCGGCTCGTCGCCGAGCAGCACGACCTGGACGTCAGCGACGAGATCCGGCTGCTGGAGGAGAAGGCCGGGCGGCTGCGGGAGGAGTCGTACCGCAACCTGAGCGCGGTCGAGCGGGTGCAGCTGGCGCGCCACCCGAAGCGGCCGTTCTCGCTCGACTACATCGACCGCGCGTTCTCGGACTTCATGGAGCTGCACGGCGACCGCTCGTTCCGTGATGACGAGGCGATCGTCTGCGGCTGGGCCCGCCTCGATGGCCGCTCCGTCATGGTCATGGGGCATCAGAAGGGCCGTGACATGAAGGAGAATCTGCGGCGCAACTTCGGCATGCCCCACCCCGAGGGGTACCGCAAGGCGTTGCGCCTGATGCGCCTGGCCGAGAAGTTCGGACGTCCCATCATCACGCTCATCGACACGCCCGGTGCGTACCCGGGCCTCGGTGCGGAGGAGCGCGGTCAGGCGGAGGCGATCGCCTTCAACCTGCGCGAGATGGCCCGTCTCCGCGTGCCCGTCATCGGCGTGGTGATCGGCGAGGGCGGCAGCGGCGGTGCGCTCGCGCTTGGCGTCGCCGACCGCGTACTGATGCTGGAGAACTCCGTCTACAGCGTCATCTCGCCGGAGGGCTGTGCCGCGATCCTGTGGAAGACCGCCGGCGCGAAGGACAAGGCCGCCGAAGCGTTGAAGCTGACGGCCCGCGACCTCGCCGCGCTGAACGTGATCGATGACATCGTCCCCGAGCCGATGGGCGGTGCGCATACCGACTGGGACACGACGGCAGGTGCGCTGCGCGGTGCACTCCTGCGCCACCTGACCGAGCTCGAGCAGCAGTCGCCCGATGACCGTCGCAGATGCCGCTGGCAGAAGTACCAGACCATGGGTGAGTGGATCGAAACCTGAGAACCGACCCGGGACGGGGACGGCGATCGTGATCGCGGTCCGGATCGGGCAATCCGGACACGATCCGCTCCTGCTCCCGCTTGCGTGAATAGATTATGGCAGCAGTCGTCGAAGTGACCTTCAAGGGCAACCGCCGCGAGTACTACGCGTCGGAGCTGCCCTCGGTCGATCTGTCGAGCTACGTGATCGTCGAAGCGGATCGGGGCGAGGACCTCGGCCGCGTGACCGCGGCGGGAGCGGTGGCGGAGCGGAAGTGCTCGGGCTGCTCGACGGGCTGTGCCGCGCCCGTGCCGGAGCGGCGGCTCGTGCGGATGGCGCAGCCCGAGGAGGTCGACCGGGCCGTGTCGCTACGTGCGGACGAGCCGCGCGTCCGGCGCATCACCCGGGAGAAGGTGGCGCAGTACAGCCTGAAGATGAAGGTCAGCGAAGCGGAGTGGCAGTTCGACCGGAACAAGCTGACGATCTACTTCACGGCGGAGCGGCGCGTCGATTTCCGGGAGCTGGTACGCGATCTGGCGCGCACGTTCCGGACGCGGATCGAGCTGAAGCAGATCGGCGTTCGCGATGAGTCCGCGCTGCTCGGCGGTGTCGGTCGCTGCGGCCGCGAGCTGTGCTGCTCGAGCTGGCTCCGCGAGCTGAAGCCGGTCAGCCTCCAGCTGGCGAAGGATCAGCGGCTGTCGCTCAACCCGGCGCAGATCTCCGGCTGCTGCGGCCGGCTGATGTGCTGCCTGACGTACGAGCACGAGGCATACGTGCAGGCACGCAAGCGGTTCCCGCGCGAGGGCAAGACCCTCGTGACGGCGACGGGTCGCGAGAAGGTCGTCGGCGTCGACATCTGGCGCGAGCGCGTGTTCCTGAAGGACGAGGATGGGAATCGCCGCGCGATCGCACTCGAGGACCTGAAGCGGGAGGTGGCGGACGCGGGGGCGCGGGAGTGAGCGAGCGCGAGCGATTCTACATTACGACGGCCATCGACTACGCGAACGGCGCGCCGCACATGGGCCACGCGATCGAGAAGATCGGCGCGGACGCCATGGCGCGCTATCGCCGCCTGAGGGGCGAGGACGTCCATTTCCTGATGGGGATGGACGAGCACGGTCTCAAGGTGCTGCAGAGCGCGGACGCCGCGGGCACATCGCCGCAGGCGTGGGTCGATGACATCGCCGACCAGTTCACGCGCGCGTGGGACCGGCTCGGTATCAGTCACGACGACTTCATCCGCACCACGCAGGCGCGCCACCGGCCGGCCGTCGTCGAGATGATCCGCCGGATCGCCGACGCCGGCGATCTCTATCTCGGGCGCTACGAAGGTTATTATTGCGTCGGCTGCGAGGCCTTCAAGCGTGATGACGAGCTCGTCAGGGAGGATGGCAAGCCGCCGCGCTGTCCGATCCATCCGACGCGCGAAGTCGCGTGGACGGAGGAACAGAACTGGTTCTTCCGCCTGTCGCGTTACCAGGATCGTCTGCTCAAGCTGCTCGACGAGAGACCGGACTTCATCCAGCCGGAAGCGCGGCTGAACGAGATCCGCCGGGTCATCGAGGGCGGACTCGAGGACATCTCCGTGTCGAGGTCACGTCTGCCGTGGGGCATCCCATGGCCCGGCGATGAAGCACACACGGTGTACGTGTGGCTGGATGCGCTCACGAACTATCTCTCCGCCATCGGCTTCCCCGATGAGCGGTACCGCGAACGGTGGCCGGCCGACTTTCACGTGATCGGCAAGGACATCACGCGCTTCCATTGCGTGTACTGGCCGGCGTTCCTGATGAGCGCGGACATCGAGCTGCCGCGCGCCGTGTGGGCGCACGGCTTCGTCACGGTCGGTGGCGGCAAGATGTCGAAGTCGGAAGGTGTGCACGTCGAGCTGAGTGACGCGATCGGTAGACATGGGCCAGATGCGTTGCGCTATTTTCTTCTGCGCGAGATCCCATGGAACGGAGACGGCGAATTTTCGTATGAGCGGTTCGACGAGCGATACGCATCGGAGCTCGCCGACAATTTCGGAAATCTCGCGAGTCGCTCCATCTCGATGATCGAGCGCTACCGCGATGGGGTGGTACCTGCGGGTGAACGCGCATCGCTGGATGAGGATGTGGCTGCGGCTCTCGTACGTTACCGGGGTGCGATGGACGACCAGCTGCTGCATCAGGGACTCTCCGCGGCCATGGGTCTGTCATCCGCGGCGAACCAGTACGTGGATGCGCGGGCGCCGTGGGCTCAGGCGAAGGACCCGGCCAGCGCCGGCGAGCTGGACACGACGCTCGCGGCCCTGGCACGCTGCGTCACGGCACTGGCCACGCTGCTCCAGCCTTTCATGCCGGGGAAGATGGCGGAGCTGGCAGGCCGTCTGGGGCTGGAGGCGGTCGTTCCGCTCGATGAGCTGGCGACGCTGGAGATGACGGGCCGGAAGGTCCACAGGGGCGATATTCTTTTCCCTAAAGTGCGCTGATCGTGCGCAGTGCGCACGCGGTCGCGACGGGCCGCGCCGATCCGCCGGCGGACCTCAAACTATTTCGAGGCAAGTAGATAAGTGCATCCAACAGCGAGTGATCCGACGCATGGCCTGCATCCTGCCCCGCACGTCTCTGCCCAGATGTTCCTCCGGGCGGTGAACGATCTGACACAGTCGGGCCAGTGCGGCGCGGCACCTGAAGACGGGGAAGCAGGCATGGCATCAGGCCGCTGGACAGTCGTGATCGTATCGGACGATGACACCTCCGTGCGTCAGTTCCAGCTGTCGCGCGAGGCGTTCCGCGTCCTGATCGCACTCGCGCTGTTCCTCGTCGCCGGCCTGAGCTCGCTGGCGGCGGCGTTCCTCGTCGGTGCCGGAGCGGGCCGGGCGGATGCCCGGCTTCTGGCGAAGAATCAGATTCTCGAGCACCAGCTGGAGGTCATGACGACGCGGCTCGATACGCTCGAGAGCTCGCTGGCGCACCTCTCCAGCAAGGATGAGTACTACCGCCTCCTCGCCGGCCTCGAGCCACTCGACTCGGACGTGCTCATGGCCGGAATCGGCGGACCGGACGGCGTCGATCTGGAGGAGACCGATCTCTACCAGCTCGATCCGGGCGCGGCCCGCCTGACGTTCGGCACCGCGATGCAGCTGAACTCGCTGATCAGCCGGGCCCGCGTGCTCGCGTTCAGCTGGCGCGAGGCGGAGGACACACTGAGCGGCAAGCATGCCCGCCTCGGCGCGACGCCCTCGATCTACCCTACCAACGGCTACGTCTCGAGCAACTTCTCGACCTCGCGCTGGCACCCGATCCTCGATCGGCCGCGGCCGCACGCGGGCATCGACATCGTCGCCAACGCGGGCACGCCCGTCGTCGCCTCGGCCAACGGCCGTGTGGCGTCGGCCGGCCATCGCGGCGATTATGGTCTGCTGGTCGAGATCGATCACGGCCACGGCGTCCGTACCCGCTACGCGCACCTGTCGCGCGCGGCGGTGAAGGTCGGTCAGATCGTCCAGCGCGGCCAGGAGATCGGCGCCGTCGGCTCCACCGGCCTCTCCGTCGGTCCTCACCTCCACTACGAAGTGCTCGTCAACGGCCGCCAGACCAACCCCAGGCGGTACATCCTCGACATGAAGGTGCTGCCGGACTGACGTCCGGCACTCGGAGCCATTCGGACCGCTGGGGTGCACGTGGACCGTGGGCGGGTGCGGGTGCGGGTGCATCCTCCCGTCCGCGTGCGGACGGTGTTTTCTCGCATGGGGACGCGGAGCCCGCACACTGCACACGCACTCGCACAGGTGTCTCCACCGTGTCCGGCTTGATCCTTCCCGCCCCCCGCCCTACTTTGGCGCATCCCAATCCCCAACAGGTACCGGAGAACATCCTGATGAAGCGACTGGTGTGGATGGCCGCCGTGGCCGGCACGGCGACCCTGGCCGCATGCGGCGGCGGCGATGTCATCGTGCAGGCGTACCAGCAGCCGGAGGGCGGCCAGCCCACGGCGATCACGGACCTGCCCGTGCGCGCGCTGCCCTACGACCGTGATGCGATCTTCGACTCGCTGCGCGCCGCGTATGGCACGCCCGAGCCGGAGATCCCGTCGGATCTGGCGGCCCTGCGGGACTCCATTAACGCCGCGCAGCAGCAGTGGTCGACGATGAATGCGCGCTGGGGCACGGCGCGCGACAGCCTGCTGGCGATCCGGCAGCAGATGGACCGGATCGGGAACCGTGCGAGCGGCCAGTACGTCGCGCTGTTCCGCCTGTTCACGGCAATGGAGGGGCAGGAGCGCGCCTCGAAGCAGGCCTCGGATCAGGCGTTCAACCGGTTCCAGTCGCTCCAGACGCGGTACAATACTCGCGCCGAGGAAATCCGGCTGGCGCGCGAGCAGTGGGCGGATGCGGCATACGCCGACATCGATCGGATCATCACGACGCGGCTGCGCGAGATGCGGCTCGAGGAGGTCGCCGACACGACGGACGAGAGCGGCGTGGCGATCTTCTCGGGACTGCGGGCCGGACAGTGGTGGATTCATGCGCGCTACGACCTGCCGTTCGAGGAGCTGTACTGGAACGTGCCGCTCGAAGTGACGGGCGAGGGCGTGCAGCTTCAGCTGACACGGGAAAATGCACAGGTGCGGCCGAAGCTGTAACGGTACGCGGGGCGAATGAACGACGAATCACAGGCCCAGGCGGCGCTGACGCTCGAGATTGCGGGCGACGGCGTCGCCTGGCTCGTTTTCGACCGGCCGGGCTCGCGCGTGAACATACTCACACGCGAGGTCATGACGCGCCTGAACGATCTGCTGGGCGAGATCGAGCGGGCGGCACGGGCGGGGCGGGTGCGCGCGGTCGTCGTGCGCAGCGGGAAGGACGGCAGCTTCATTGCCGGCGCGGACGTGCAGCAGATCGCATCGATCACCGATCCGGCCGAAGGTGCCGCGGGCGCGGCGCAGGGTCAGGCGCTGTTCCGCCGTCTGGACCTGCTCCCCGTTCCGAGCGTCGCAGCGGTCGATGGCGTGTGTCTCGGTGGCGGCACGGAGCTGATCCTCGCGTGCGATGCACGCATTGCCAGCGATCGCAGCGAGACGAAGATCGGACTGCCGGAGGTGAAGCTCGGGATCATCCCCGGCTTTGGCGGCACGACACGCCTGCCGCGCGTCGTCGGACTGCGCGAGGCGCTCGGTATCATCCTGACCGGCTCGACCGTATCCGCGCGCAAGGCGCAGCGCATCGGCCTCATCTCCGAGCGGATGCATCAGGGCGTTCTGTACGAGCGAGCGCGCGCGCTCGCGCTCGAGCTCGCAAACGGGCGCCGGCCGCCGCGCGCCCGTCGCTCGCTGCTCGCCCGCGCGCTCGATGACACGCCCGTCGGCCGACGCGTGATCCTCGCGCAGGCCCGGCGTCAGGTGCTGAAGGAGACCGGCGGCCACTATCCCGCCCCCCTGCGTGCGCTGGACGTTATCCGTGAATCCGCCTCCCTGCCGCTCGACGCGGCGCTCAAGGTCGAGGCGCGCGCACTCGGCGACCTGATCGTCACGGACGTATCGAAGAACCTGATCCACGTCTTCCAGCTGCTCGAGGGCGCGAAGAAGGCGGGCCCGGCGGGCGTGCGCCCGCAGCCCGTCGATCGCGTCGCCGTCCTCGGCGCCGGTGTCATGGGTGGCGGTATCGCGCAGCTGCTCGCCTATCGCGGGCTGGACGTGCGGCTCAAGGACATTCGTGCGGACGCACTCGGACTCGGGCTCCGTCATGCGCGCGAGATGTTCGACCGGCTCGTGAAGCGCGGCAGGCTCGACAGTCGCGACGCACAGCGCTACATGGACGCGATTGCGCCGACGCTCGATTACACCGGATTCGGCGCCGCAGACCTCGTCATCGAGGCCGTCGTCGAGCGGATGGACGTGAAACAGCAGGTGCTGCGGGAAACGGAATCGAACGCACGCGACGACTGCGTCCTCACGACGAATACGTCGTCGCTCTCCGTGACTGCGATGCAGAGCGCGCTCGCGCGACCGGCGCGGTTTGCCGGGATGCACTTCTTCAATCCCGTGCATCGCATGCCGCTCGTCGAGGTGATCCGCGGCGCGGACACATCGGACGATACGGTCGCGACCGTGATCGCTCTCACGCGGCGCCTCGACAAGACGCCCGTCGTCGTGACCGACGGTCCCGGCTTTCTCGTGAACCGGATCCTGGCGCCGTACCTGAACGAGGCCGCGTGGCTCCTCGCCGACGGTGCGTCGATCGTGCAGATCGACCGCACGCTCAAGCGATTCGGCATGCCGATGGGACCGCTGCGCCTGCTCGACGAGGTCGGGCTCGATGTCGCACGGCACGCCGGTGCCGTCATGAGCGCCGCATTCGGCGAGCGCCTCGCGCCGCCGCCCACGATGACCGCACTCGAGGCGACGGACCTGCTCGGCCGGAAAGGCGGCCGCGGCTTCTATACGTACGAGGGCGGACGCGAGAAGGGCGTGAACGAGGACATCTATCGTCACCTCGGCGCCACCGTGCCCGCCGAACGGCGCGATCTGCCGCCGGACGAGATCCTCGATCGCACGCTCCTCGCGATGGTGAACGAGGCAGCGCGCGTGCTGGAGGACGGCATTGTCGCGTCCCCGGGCGATGTCGACCTCGGCATGATCACCGGGACCGGGTTCCCGCCGTTCCGTGGAGGACTGCTGCGCTGGGCCGATTCGCTCGGCAGCCGTGAAGTGCTGCAGCGACTGGAGCAACTCCAGCTGCGCCACGGCATCCGCTTCGAGCCGGCACCGCTCATCCGCGAGCGCGCGGCCCGCAACCTCGGCTTCTACGACGCCTAGACGCGTTGTCCGACATCCTCATCCGCTACTCGCGTCCGCCGGACCGCACTACGCTGTTCCGGCAGCAGCTCGTGCAGCGCACCGATGACTGCATCGTGACGCTGCTGGAGCACGCGACGCTCACCCGCCCCGTGATCGCACGCGACCGGGTCGTGCTCGAGAGCGGGGCGCCAGTCGTCTGGTTCACGTTCCCGGACCGCTGGCACGACATCGGTCGCTTCCACACACGCGACGGCAGCTTCACGGGCTGGTACGCGAACATCCTCACGCCCGTGCACTTCGTCGCCCCGGACATCTGGGAGACGACGGACCTCTTCCTCGACGTGTGGCTCGATGACGAAGGTGCGGTGCTGCTCGATGAGAGCGAGCTCCAGGCAGCGGTGGACGGCGGGTCGGTTTCGGCGGAGCACGCGGCGCGGGCACGGGCCGAGGCGGCCGACCTGCTCGCGCAGGCACGATCGGGCGCATGGCCGCCTCCGATCTGCGAGGCCTGGACGCTCGCGCGCGCCCGCGCCGCCGTGCGTGACGCGGACGGCACTCGCGGTGGCGCGGCGGTGTAGATCGGGAGCCGTTCCACCAGATTCGAAATGCCGATGAAACGGATCGTGTCGCCTGTCGTATCCCTCGCCGCCGCGGCTGCACTGCTCGCGGCGCCCGCCGCTGCTCAGCAGACGGAGCACCGCGACCTGCTCGAGCGCGCGGGCGAGAGCCGGGCGAAGGGCTCGCCCGAGGCGCCGGTGCTCGTCTACGAGATCGCCGACTTCCAGTGCCCGTACTGTGCGCGCTTCGCGCAGGACGTATTCCCGCGCATCGACAGCGCCTACATCCGACCCGGCCGCGTGCAGTGGGTGTTCGTCAACCTGCCGATGCCATCGCATCGCGTCGCGTGGGCCGCATCGGAGGCCGCGCTCTGCGCCGGAGCCGTGAGCGACCGCTTCTGGGCCATGCACGACCGCCTCTTCGCCGAGCCGCGGGACTGGACTACGGCCAATGATCCGGCGGCCGTGATCATCCGGTACGCACGCGAGGCCGATGTCGCGATGGACGAGTTCACGGAGTGCATCGCGCGCGACCTCGTCGCGCCGCTCATTCTCCAGGACGTCATCTTCGGCTCGCGCGTTACCGGCACGCCCACGTTCATCGTCGACAATCAGCAGACCGTCGTGGGAGTGAAGTCGTTCGAGGAATGGCGGGAGGTGCTGGAGGCCGCGCTGAGAAGGAAGGACTGAACGAGCTGCTCCGCATCCGGGAATTCGTTACACCGCTTCCGTCCGGAACGCCGCCACCAGTCTCCGCGAATCCACGTACAGCTCCGCCATGATGACGGGATCCTCGCGCAGCGCATCGATGATGCGCTCGTAGCGGTCGAGCACGGCCGCAGGCAGCTCGACAATGATGTCGTGGAACGAACCGTGGTCGGCGAGGACGAGGCGAACGGGTACGCGCGCATCGCTCATGGCTGACTCCTGAGCCGGCGGAGCTCCGGCAGTGTGAACACGAAGATGAGAGTCGCGAGGACCGCGGACACGATGCACCAGCGGCACCACGCGTGGATGACCGCGGCCTCGAGGTATGTCAGATAGCCGGTGAACACGAGGCCGATCACTGCTCCGGCGATCAGGACGAGAGCGACGCGGCGGTCGTCCTCGAAGCGCGGCTGGAGTCCGAGCAGCGCGGCTGCGAGCAGCGCACCGTAGCCGACGAGCCCGATGATCGGCACGGGCACGCCGAGGAACACGGCCCAGGGCGAGTTCTGCACGGTCTCGCAGCCGCCGGTGCCGCAGACGATCGAGCCGACCATGCCGAACGTGTAGGCGGCCATGTAGGCGGAGACGAGCACGCCGATCAGGGCGAGCAGGGCCACGCCCATACGGTTCACCACGTTCGCTCGGTCGTACTCAGACTCCGCCCGCGGCCTGAATGGCTGCGCGCACGGCGTTGTAGTCCGACCACTCGCGATCACCGAGCCGGCGCTGGTTGATGTACACGGTCGGTGTGCCCTGCACGCCGAGCGTCTCGCCCAGCAGCTGGTTGGCGGTCACGGTCTCGGCGTGGCGGTCGCTGCGCAGACACGCGGTGAACGCCGGCACATCGAGGCCCGCATCCCCGGCGTAGCGCGTGAACTGATCGACGGGTGCGCCCCCGCTGAAGGACCACTCGGCCTGACCGAGGAACGTCCTGTCGTGGAACTCCCAGAAGCGTCCCTGATCGTTCGCGCAGCGGCCGGCGCGCGCGGCGAGGAATGCATGCTGGTGAATGGAGACGAGCGGGAAGTCGTAGTAGGTGTAGCGGACCTTGCCCGTCTCGACGAACTCCGCCTTGAGCAGCGGCTCGATCTGGCCCGCCCAGTGTCCGCAGCCGGGGCACTGATAATCGCTGAACACGATCATCTGCACCGGTGCGTTTTCGGCCCCCGCGCTGATGCCCTGTGCCCGATCGAGCAGACTCTCGGCATCCGCGATCTGCGACATGTCCAGCGGCTCGGTGGCCATGCTGCCGCCGCCGCGGTTCATCGAGTAGAGGATGCCGGCGATGCCGATCGCGGCCACAGCCGCGAGCGCGATGTAGAACGGCTTCATGTTCTTCGCCGGAGCGTTCTTCTTCTTCGCTGCCACTCGGTCCTCCGTCCAGGTTGGATACGGTCGCCGCGTCACGTCCGTTCGGCTGGCAAGCTAATGACGCGGCTCGGGCCGCGAAAGCGTGCCTACGCCAGGATCGTCGCGAGCACGTCCGTCGTGTCCGACAGGTCGGTGAATACCGCGGTCGCGCCGGCCGCGCGCAGATCATCCGCGTGGTGACGGCCCGTCGCGACGCCGATCGCACGGGCGCCGACGCCGCTGCCGCAGGTCACGTCGCTCGGCGTGTCGCCGATGATGACGATGTCGCTGCGGCTGAACGTGATGCCGGTCGCCTCGAGCGCGCGCGCGACCGCGACCGGCGGCAGGCCGTCCCGCTGCTCGCAGTCGGAACCGAACGCGCCCACCCGGAACGCAGTGCGGATCCCGGCGCTCGACAGCTTCAGGGTTGCACCCTCCCGGATGTTCCCGGTCAGCAGGCCGAGCAGCACGTCCGAGCGCTGCGCCTCGAGCGCATCCAGTAGCGCCCGGATCCCGGGCAGCACCGTCATCCGGTGCGTCGGCCGTGCGAATTCGGCGCTGAGCTCGCGCAGGTAGCTGCTCCACAGCGCGGGCAGCCCGCGATCGACGGCGGCGGGCGGCAGCCCGGCCTGCGCGAGCAGCTCGCGCGCAATTTGCGGATCGGTCTTCCCGTCGAACGTATGCGTGGCAATCGGGCCGGCCGTGCCGTAGACTTCCAGCAGTGCGCGATGGAACGCGCGGCGCGGCGCCCCGTCCGAGATCAGGATCGTGCCATCGATGTCGAACAGTACGAGTCGCTTCATAATCCGGTTCGCGTGTTGAAACGGCTGCTCATCGCCACTCCCCTCGCCATCATCGGCGCCGCGTGGTTCTTCTGGATCGCGCTCCCGTGGCCCGTGCTGCTCCGCTTCCGCGAGCCGGGCACGACGGCGCTCATGCGGCAGCGTGTCGCCGAAGCCCGGGCAGCGGGCGAAGATCTCGAGATCCGCAGGGAGTGGGTGCCTCTCGACCGTATCTCGCGCCGGCTCCGCCGCGCCGTCATCGTCGCCGAGGACGGCCGCTTCCAGGAGCACAACGGCATCGACTGGTACGCGCTGCGCGAGGAGTTCCGTTACCGCGGCGACGACGACTTCTCCTGGCTCGACGCGGGCGACCTGCGCGCGCTGCTCGGGTCCGCACGGTACTACCTCCAGAACCGCGACAAGGTTCGCGGTCGCAGCACGATCACGCAACAGCTCGCGAAAAACCTCTACTTCTCCACCGCGCGCTCGCCGCTCCGCAAGTTCGAGGAGTTCATCGTGGCGCGCCGACTCGAGGCATTCCTCTCCAAGGACCGGATCCTCGAGCTGTACCTGAACGTCGTCGAGTGGGGCCCCGGCGTGTTCGGCGCCGAGGCCGCGGCCCGGCACTACTTCTCGCGCTCCGCCGCCGACCTGACCGCGGATCAGGCAGCCGCACTGGCCGCCACGCTGCCGCACCCGCTCACCTCCAACCCGCAGCGGCGGCCCGGGCGCATGGAGTGGCGGAAGGCGCTGATCCTCGCCCGGATGGGCGGGTCCGGCCCCGTTCAGACCGTTCCGCTCGACCCGGAGCCGGCGGAGTCCGACACCGAAGCGCCCATTGGCGAGCCGATCCCGCCCGTGCCGGACGTCCCGGCGGACACTCCCGCACCCCCGGCCGACACGGCCGCACCGCGGCCACCGCCCGATACACTGCCGGACACGCTGCCGGCGTAGCGGCGCGCGGCGTCGCGGAACGCGGCGAACAGACGACGGTCCGGGTCGGTGTCCGGTGCCTCGGCCTCGTGCCGTTCCGGGTGCCACTGCACGCCGAGCACCCAGGAGCGCGCCTCGTGCTCGATCGCCTCGACCAGTCCGTCCTCCGCCCGCGCCACGACCCGCAGCTCGCGGCCGAGCGCCTTCACGGCCTGGTGATGGAACGAGTTGATGCGCAGCTCATCCGTCTGCACCGCCCGATGGAGCAGCGAGTCCGGCTGGACCGTCGCACTGTGCGTGCGCTGCGTCCATGCCGCGAGCTGCTCGTGCAGCAGATGACCCGGCCGTTCCGTCGCTATGTCCTGATAGAGCGTTCCGCCGAAGTGCACGTTCAGCACCTGACAGCCGCGACAGATGCCGAACACGGGCATGTCGAGCCCGAGCGCATGATCCAGCGCACGGAGCTCCATCTCGTCACGCGCGCCCAGCGTCGCGCCGAGCGCGGGACTGGGCCTCTCGCCGTAACGCGCCGGCTCGACGTCCTCGCCGCCGCTCAGTACGAGTCCGCAGCACGCATCCAGCAGCGCGCGAGTCGCGTCCGCCGAGTGGGCGGGTGTGATCAGTACCGGCGCGAGGTCGAACTGCTCCAGCGCCTGGATGTAGCTCGTGTAGAGGAAGACCGCGGGCCGGCCGTAGTCACCGGCCGACTGCTCGAGTGTGGTGGTGAGCGCAACCCGCACCACCCCGCTCCGGCTCGTGTCGCCACTGCCCCGGGTCACGAAACGCTCACGTCGTCCGCGCGAGGAGCTCGAGTGCGCGGACCGGATCGAGGTTTCCGCCCGACAGCACTGCGGCAACACGCGAGCCGTTCGGATCGAATGCACGGGCCAGCAGCGCAGCGACCGTGGCGGCGCCGGAGAACTCGACCACCAGTTTGCTCTCCCTGAGCAGGCGCCGGGTCGCATCGATGATCGCGGCGTCGCTCACGCGCACGATGTCAGCGACGTACTCGCGGGTGTGCGCGAACGTGAGATCGCCGGGACGGACGGGCATGAGGCCGTCGGCGACCGTGCGTGCCGGCGGGATGGTGACGGGCTCGCCGGCGTCGATCGACCGCTTCATGGCGTCCGCACTCTCGGGCTCGACTCCGATCACGCGGATGTCGGGACGCGTCTGCCTGACGTACGCAGCGATGCCGCTGATGAGACCACCGCCCCCGATCGGCACGAGGATCGATTCGACCTCCGGCCAGTCCTCGAGGATCTCGATCCCGACGGTGCCCTGCCCTGCGATGATGTCCGGATGGTCGAATGCGGGGACGATCGTGAGTCCGCGTTCCGCCGCGATCGCTTCCGCGCGCTGCTGTCGCTCGACGGATGTCGTACCCTCGAGCACCACTTCCGCGCCGAGCCGGCGCGCGCCCTCGCGCTTGATCTCCGGCGAGGTCGTCGGCATGACGACCACGGCGCGGATCCCGAACAGCTTCGCCGCGAGCGCAACGCCCTGCGCGTGATTGCCGGATGAGTACGCGATCACGCCCCGGGCCCGATCCGCTTCGCTCAGTCGCGCGATCGCCGTGTATGCACCGCGCACCTTGAACGCACCCGCCCGCTGGAGGTTCTCGCATTTCAGCCGCACCTCCGCGCCCAGCTCGTCGCTCAGCCAGTGCGCCGGGAACAGCGGTGTGCGGTCGGCGACCCCGTTCACCAGCCGGTGTGCGTCCTCGATCGAGGAGCGGTCGACGAGCGCCGTGCGCAGCGCGGCATCACTCATCGGCGGACGCCTCGTCCTCGTCCGATGCGGGATCGCCCGCGGCATTCTCCGCTGTCAGGTCCACACCGCCGGCAGGCAGGAGCTCCGCCTCGGCGGCCGGCCCGGCCACCGGCTTCTCGGCCGCGTGCGTGCCGTTCCCGTTGTCATCCTCGGGCACGACGCGCGCGACGTCCATCAGCAGGTCGCCCTCGTCCAGCGCCATGAGCCGCACACCCTGCGTCGCGCGGCCGATCACCCGGATCTCGCTCACACTCTGCCGGTTGATGATGCCGTTGCGCGTGATCAGCATGAGCTCATCGTGCGGCAGTACGCCCTTGATCGCCACCACCTTGCCGGTCTGCTCGTTCACGCGGAAGTTGATCACACCCATGCCGCCGCGCGACTGGAACCGGTAGTCGTCGATCGCAGTGCGCTTGCCGCGGCCCTTCTCCGTCACGATCAGCAGCGTCGCATCGCCGCGATTCTCCTCGCGGAGCACGACCATCCCGACAACGACGTCCGGGCCGCGGAGCCTGATGCCGCGCACGCCCGTCGCCACGCGGCCCATCTCGCGCACGTCCGACTCGTGGAACCGGATCGCCATGCCCTCGTACGTCGCGAGGATCACCTCGTCATTGCCACCCGTGATCTGGACATCGATCAGCTCATCGTCATCCGTGATGTTGATGGCGTTGACGCCCTTCGTGCGCACGTGGCGGTACGCACTGAGCGCCGTCTTCTTCACGATGCCGCGCCGCGAGGCGAACATGAGGAAGCGATCATCGCGGAACTCGCGCACGGGCACGATCGCCGCAATGCGCTCGTCATCGCTGAGCGCGAGCAGGTTCACGATCGGCTTGCCGCGCGACGCGCGGCTCGCCTCGGGGATCTCGTGGACCTTGAGCCAGTAGCAGTGGCCGCGTGCCGTGAAGATCATGAGGTAGTCGTGGGTCTGCGCCGTGTACAGGTGCTCGACCCAGTCCTCCTCCTTCGTCTGCACGCCGACCAGGCCGCGGCCGCCGCGCCGCTGCGCGCGATAGGTATCGAGCGGCAGGCGCTTGATGTAGCCGCCGTGCGACACCGTGATCACCATCTCCTCGTCGGCGAGCAGGTCCTCGAGCGACATCGAGACCATGTTCGTCAACTCGGTGCGGCGCGCATCGCCGTACGTCGCCGCGATCTCCGTCAGTTCGTCCTTGATGATCTGCATCCGGCGCGGCCGGCTCGCGAGGATGTCACGCAGGTCCGCGATGTTGGCGCGGACCTCGGCCAGCTCGGACTCCAGCTTCTCGATCTCCAGGCCGGTGAGCCGCGCGAGCCGCATGTCGAGGATCGCCTTCGACTGCCGCTCCGTCAGGCCGAACCGCTCCTGGAGCGCCGCGTTCGCGCTCTCGGTGTCGGCCGAGGCGCGGATCATCGCGACGACCTCGTCGATGTTGTCGACGGCGATCTTCAGTCCCTCGAGGATGTGCTCGCGATCGAGCGCCTGGTCCAGCTCGTACTGCGAGCGGCGGACCACGACCTCGTGACGGTGATCCAGGAAGTGCTGGACCATCGCACGCAGGTCCATGATCTTCGGCACGCCGTTCACGAGCGCGAGCATGATCACGCCGAACGTCGACTGGAGCTGCGTGTGCTTGTACAGCTGATTCAGCACGATCTGCGGGATCGCGTCGCGCTTCAGCTCGATCACGACACGGATGCCGTCGCGGTCCGACTCATCGCGCAGGTCCGTGATCTCCGTCAGCTTCTTCTCGCGCACGAGGCCGGCGATCTGCTCGATCATCCGCGCCTTGTTCACCATGAACGGGATCTCGGTCACGATGATGCGGGGCTTGGCATTATCGGGTTCCTCGATCATCGCCTTCGCGCGCATGACGATGCGGCCGCGGCCGCTCGTATACGCCTCGAGGATGCCGTCACGGCCGCAGATGTAGCCGCCGGTCGGGAAGTCCGGCCCCTTGATGTGCTGCATCAGATCGTGCACGGTCGCGTCCGGATGGTCGACCAGGTGCACGCACGCGCTCACGACCTCGCGCAGGTTGTGCGGCGGGATGTTCGTCGCCATACCGACGGCAATGCCGCTCGACCCGTTGACCAGCAGGTTCGGGAACTTCGCGGGCAGCACCTTCGGCTCCTCGAGCCGGTCGTCGAAGTTCGGCGCGGTATCGACCGTGTTCCTGTCGATGTCGGCGAGGAGCTCACCGGCGAGACGGGCGAGACGGGCTTCCGTGTAGCGATAGGCCGCGGCGTTGTCACCATCGATCGAGCCGAAGTTACCCTGCCCATCGACGAGCGGATAGCGCAGCGAGAAGTCCTGGACCATGCGGACCATCGCCTCGTACACGGACGCATCGCCGTGCGGGTGATAGCGTCCGAGCACGTCACCGACGACCGTCGCGCTCTTGCGATACGGCCGGCCGGCGGACAGGCCGGCCTCGTGCATCGCGTACAGGATCCGGCGGTGCACCGGCTTCAGACCATCGCGCACATCGGGCAGCGCACGCTGCACGATCACGCTCATCGAGTAGTCCAGGAACGAGTCGCGCATCTCCTGCTCGATGAGGCGCGGCAGTACCTTCTCCGATCTTTCCGGCGGCGTGCTCGACATGTTCTTCGTTTCGACGGGGAGAGTTCACGGGTGCCGCAACGGCGCGGGCGTCCCGGGTCGCAGGGGGCCGGCTCGAGCCCGCTCCAGCGCTGGAAATGATACCCCTACGCGCGCCACGTGTGCCCGCGCGCACGCACACGCGCGAGGGGCAGGGGCAGGGGCAGGGGCGGTTATGGTCGCAGAGGCGCAGAGGCGCAGAGACGCGGAGGTGCGGCGCGTGGGGCCTCCGTGGACGACTGTGCGGTGCCCGCGGGGATCCGGCTCACGGGGTCGGGTAGCGTTACGGAGCGGGCATACGCGGGCATTCGCGGCGTCCTGCAGGCTGCGGTAACGAGGCCGGGCGGGGCCAGATGGACGGAAAACGCCGGCGGACCCAGCAGTCCACCGGCGTTTCCCCCTCTGCGCCCCTGCGCCTCTGCGACCAAGAACGCCCCTGCCCCTGCCGCCTAGTGCCCGGGAGGCCTCCGGGCCCTTACCGGTGGCGGCGGCTCCGGCTTGAGCACGACCGGATTCTCGGCAAGCAGCCGCAGCGCCTCCGCGACCGCGCGCTCGAGCTGCGGGTCGCGGCCGGCGATCACGTCCTTCGGCGTCATCTCGACGTCGATGTCGGGCGGAGTCCCCTCGTTCTCGACCCTCCACTGGCCGTCGATGTCGAAGAATCCGCCGCGCGGGGCGATCATGGAGCCGCCATCGAGGAGCTGGGGCGTGTCCCAGGTGCCCACGAGGCCGCCCCAGGTCCGCTTGCCGACGAGCGGGCCGACGCCGTAGTAGCGGAACATGTAGGGCATCAGGTCGCCGCCGCTGCCGGCCATCTCGTTGATGATCATCACCTTGGGCCCCCAGATCCCGGCGGCCGGCGACGTGAACGGCGTGCGCTCACCGACCGGGTTGTTGAAGTACCCGTGCGGCCGGCGCATCATGACCTCGACGATGTAGTCGGCCGCGGAGCCGCCGGTATTGAAGCGCTCGTCGATGATCGCGCCCTGGCGGTCCTGCTGTGCGAAGTACCACCGGTTGAAGGAGTCATAGCCGCCGCGGCCGGTGTTCGGCACCCAAACGTAGGCCAGCCGGCCATCCGACAGCTCGTCGACCCTGCGGCGGTTGTCGGCCACCCAGGCCTCGCGCCGGAGCGCCGCCTCGCTCGCGACCGGCACGACCGTGACCTCGCGCGAGCCGGCACCGCCCGGATTCGGGCCCACGCGGATCACGGTCTGGCGGTTCGCGGTGCCCTCGAAGAGCGCGTACGGGTTCTCCGGCGCGCGCAGCTCGACCCCGTTGACCGCGAGCAGGTACTCGCCCTCGCGCACGTCGATCCCGGGCGCAGCGAGCGGGCCGCGCAGCCCGGGATTCCAGCTCTCGCCCGTGTAGATCCGGGTGATGCGGTAGCGGCCGTTCTGGACGTCCAGGTCCGCGCCCAGCAGGCCGCCCGGCACGTTCGGCACCTCGGGCATGTCGCCGCCCCGAACGAACGAGTGGCCGATCGCCACCTCGCCCCCCATCCAGTCGAGCAGGTACGTCAGGTCGGAGCGGTGCGCCACGTGCTCGACGAGCGGCTCGTACATCGCCTTCGTCCGCTCGTAGTCGACGCCGTGCATGTTGTCCACGTACAGATAGTCGCGCTGGAACCGCCAGCCCTCATCGAACATCTGCCGGAACTCGGCCCTGGGATCGACGCGCATGCGCAGGCCGCTCACGTCGACGCGGCCCGCGTTCCCCTGCGGCGGGCCGCGGTCCGCGTCCACGACCGCCCAGTTCTGCCCGTTGCGATAGAGCAGCTTCTTCCGGTCCTCCGACAACGTGAACGTCTGCGCCCGCGCCACGAACTGCTGACCCCGCTGCTCACGGATGTTGTAGCGCTGGAGCGAGCCGCCGCCGCCGGGTCCGCCGCCCGTGCCCGGCTCGAGATAGAAGATCATCCCTTCCGGCCCTGCCGTCAGTGCGGAGTACGCCCGCTGCGGCACATCGAGCGGGACGACCCGGCCGGGCAGCCCGTCGAAGTCGATGTCCACGGTCACCGTGCGCGGGCCGGTCTGGGCCCGCCCGCCCGCCTGTCCGGCCTCGCTCCCGTTGCGGCCGCCGCCGGCCGCCGCGCGCGCGCTGTCCCGTCCGGGCTCGTCGGCGGCCTGCGGCAGGAACGGCGACGGCTCGTCGTCCTGAAGCACGGCGAGGTAGATGCCGCGGGTGGTCGGCCGGTCGTAGGACGTCATGTCGAGCCAGCCGGTATTCAGCGCGAAGTCGGTCGACGCGAGGAAGTAGAGGTATTTGCCGGACGCGTCCCAGGCCGGTGAGAAGGCATCGGAGTAGCCGTCGGTGATCTGGCGAGAGCGTCCGTCCTCGAGCGAATGGACGAAGATCGCGTGCAGCAGGTTGGGCAGGCGCTTGGCGTAGGCGATCCAGCGCGAATCGGGACTCCACACGGGATCCACCGACCGCTGCGGCACCATGTACGTGTCGGTATCGATGTGTGTCGCCCTGCCGCTCTGGACATCGACCACCCAGAGCCGCAGGTCGGTGTCGGTGAACAGGATCTTCCGCGAATCGGGCGACCAGCGCGGCGTGTAATGGAACTTCGGGTCCGGCAGATCGATGACGCGACGTTCGCCGAGGCCGTCCTGCGGCGCGATGACGAGCTGGTATTCACCACTCTCGTCGGTGAAGTACGAGACCCACCGGCCGTCGGCGGACCACGACGGCGTGCGATCCGCGATGCCGGACGTGCGCGTGAGGTTGCGCCAGTCGCCGCGGCTGCTGTCGAGCGGAACCGTGAAGATGTCGCCGCGCGCCTCGAACACCGCTCGCACGCCGGTCGGCGAGAGCTGCGCGTTCGTGAGCCGGCTCGCGATGTCCTCCCACCGCGGCATCAGCCACGGGAAGTCGCCGCGCGCCGTTATCTCGACGCGGCGCGCCTGCCCGGTCGCGGGATCGAGCGCATGGATGTAGCCGGCCTGCTCGAACACGAGCGTGCGGCCATCCGTGTCCAGGTTCTTCACGTCGAAATCGGTGAACCGCGTGACCTGCGCCGTCTGCTTCGTGCGCGTGTCATAGGACCAGACGTTCATTGCCCAGTCGCGGTCCGACAGGAAATAGATGACATCACCGACCCAGACCGGGTCCTGATCGTTGCTGCCATCCCACGGCGCGACCTCCTCGAGGTCGTAATCATCCATGTCGAGGATCCAGATCGGGCGGTTCTGACCGCCCCGGTAGTTGCGCCACTCGTCTTCCCACGGCGAGACCATGCGGTACGCGAAGCGACGCCCATCCGGCGAGAACGAGCCCTGGTCGGCGCGCGGCATCGGCAGCGGCAGCGGCAGACCACCGCCCGTGCTCACCGCCCAGAACTTCTGGCCGGATGGTGCATTCGTCCGCGATGACGAGAACACGACGGCGGACCCGTCCGGCGTCCAGCCCTGCACGTTGTCCGCACCCGGATGCCATGTCAGTCGGCGCGGCTCGCCGCCCTGGGCCGGCACGATGTAGACATCGGTGTTGCCGCCGTACTGCGCGCTGAACGCGATCCAGCCGCCGTCCGGCGAGAACGACGGCCGCGTCTCCTGTCCCTGGAAGCTCGTCAGTCTCGTGGCCGCACCACCACTGCGCGGCACGATCCAGATGTCGTTGCCGTACTCGAACGCGATGTGCGTCGCGCTCAGTGCTGGCCGGCGCAGCAGTCGCGTCGAGCCGTTGCCGTTGCCGTCCGCGAGCTGAGCCGATGCCGGCGCCGCGAGCAGCAGTGCGAGCGCGGCCGACAGGATGCGCTGGAGGGGCGATGACAGAGGCGTGCTCATGATGTCGAAGGGGGTGGAGGGAGTGTGACGACACGGCGCCGTGCGCCGTGCCTCAATGCATCAAAATGTCCGGATGTGGGAGTGCGGGCAAGGAGCCGTGACGACCGTCGTACCGGCCGGGCCGGCCCGGCAGCCGCGCGTCAGGCGACCGCTACGAAATCGCGTCCCTCGACGAAGCCCGCGGCGTCGAGCACACTGCGGATCTCGCTGCGCCCGTTCGGCTGTCCGACCGCGGCGACGACGAGCGCGCCCGCGAACTCCTGCACGGCCTCCGGCGCGATGACGGGGGCGCCGTGGATCTTCTGGCCGATCTTGCGCGGGTCGAGCTCGACGAACGCGCGGACCCGTACGTCCTGCCGCTGGAGCTCGAGCGCGAACGCCTTGCCGACGGGTCCCGCGCCCCAGACGACGACTCCGTCGTGCCCGTTCAGCATCGTCTGCCGCAGGTAGTGCACCTTGCAGCGGCGGAACGCGTCATCGCCGTAGCGCACCTGCGTCCGCGACGCACGGCCCGGACGCTCGCGCCAGCGGAGCAGCACTTCCGGTACCTTGGCCATGCGCACGCCGGCATCCCACATCCGGAACACGAGATCGTAGTCCTCCGGCCAGGCATTGTCGATGTAGCCGCCGACCTGCTCGAGTGCGCTCCTGCGGATCGCGAGCGTCGGATGCGCGATCGGACACTCGACGAAGATGTCGCGCGCGATCTCGTCGTGCTCGATCAGTGTGTTGATCCAGGCCTCGTAGCGCTGGGCTCCGCCCTGCACGTGCTGACGCGGGAAATAGCGCACGAGAGTGCCGCACGCGCCGATGTCCGGTCGCGCATCGAGCAGCTCGACCTGTCGCTCGATGCGCTGCGAGTAGGCGACGTCATCGGCGTCCATTCGCACGAGGATCTCGCCCCGCGCCGCCTCCGCCGCGCGCCGCAGCGCGGCTACGATGCCGAGAGGCGGCTGGGTCAGCACGCGCACCCGCGGATCGGCCGCCGCCCACGCACGCAGCAGCTCCACCGTCTCATCCGTCGAGCCGTCATCGACGGCGACGATCTCGATGTCCTGGAACGTCTGCGCCTGGATCGACGCGATCGTATCCGGCAGATACGGCGCCGCATCGCGGCACGGCAGGAGAATCGAGACGCGCGGGCTCACGGCGTCATCCCGGTCCGACACCGCGCCACTCACGAGACGGCTCCGGCCCGCGACTTCGCAGCCGACAGCGCCTCGCGCAGATAACGTGCAGTCTGACTGGTATTCACTTTCGCTACTTCCTCCGGTCGGCCCATGGCGACGACACGGCCGCCCTCATCGCCGGCGCCGGGTCCCAGATCGATGATCCAGTCCGCCGCGGCGATCGCATCGACGTTGTGCTCGATGACGATGACGGTGTGGCCGTTCTCGGTCAGGCGCCGCAGCACGCCGATGAGCTTGCGCACTTCGTTGCCCGACAGACCGGTCGTCGGTTCATCGAGAATGTAGACGCGGTGACCGCGCTTCCGGTGCGCGCCGATCAGCTCGCGTGCGATCTTCAGCCGCTGCGCCTCCCCGCCCGACAGCGTCGGAGCCGGCTGGCCGAGCCGGAGATAGCCGAGCCCGACCTGCTGCAGCTGCCACAGCATCTGACCGAGCCGGTCCTCGCGGATGAAGAAGCGGATCGCCTCGTCGACCGTGAGATCCAGCACCTGGCGGATGTTCTGGCCCTTGTACGTGATGTCGAGCGTCTCGCGCCGATACCGCGCGCCACCGCAGACAGCGCACGGCAGGAACACGTCGGCGAGGAACACCATCTCGACCTGCACGACGCCCTCGCCCTGGCACTCCTCGCACCGACCGCCCTTCACGTTGAACGAGAAGTGGCCCGGCCCGTAGCCGCGCTGCCGTGCGAGCGGCTGATCCGCGAAGATCTCGCGGATGTAATCGAACGCCTTGATGTACGTCACGGGATTCGAGCGATGCGACTTGCCGATCGGCGCCTGATCGACGAGCACGACCGCATCGATCGTGGACAGCCCCTCGATGTCATCGTAGTGACCGATGACCTCGCCGAGATGACGCTTCGCGGACGTCTCGCCATCCGCCAGCCGCGCCTCGAGCGCGCGGTACAGTACGTCGTGGACGAGCGTGCTCTTGCCGGACCCGCTCACACCCGTGACGACGGTCAGCTCGCCGAGCGGCACGTCGATGTCGACGCCTCGCACGTTGTGCTGGCGCGCGCCCTTCAGCCGGAGCCAGTTCCGCGTCGGCCGGCGTCGGGACGGCGCCAGTGGCGGCTCACGCCCGGAGACGTAGCGGCCCGTGGCCGTTTCCGCTTCGGCGAGTGCGGTCCAGGTCCCCTCGAACACGACCGTCCCGCCCTTCTCGCCGCTGCCGGGGCCGAGCTCGATGATGTGATCTGCCGCCGCGATCGCCGCAGGGTCGTGCTCCACGACGACGACACTGTTGCCGCGGTCGCGCAGCGCGGCGAGCAGCGCGAGCAGGCGATCCGTGTCGCGCGGATGCAGTCCGATCGTCGGCTCGTCGAGCACGTACAGCGTGTCCATGAGGTGCGAGCCGAGCGAGTTCGCGAGCGCGATCCGCTGCGCCTCGCCGCCGGACAGCGTGCGCGCCTGCCGGTCCAGCGAGAGGTAGCCGAGGCCGACATCATCGAGGAACGCAAGCCGGGCCGCGAGCTCGCGCGAGATCGGCTCCGCAATGCCGCGCTCCTGCGGCACGAGCGGCTCCGCCGTGCCGCCGTCCATCAGCTCGTGCAGCCAGGCGCGCAGCCGCTGGATCGGCAGCCGCGATGCGGTGCCGATGTCCATGCCGCCGACGCGGATGTGCAGCGCCTCCGCGCGCAGCCGCGAGCCGCGGCACGTCGCGCACTCGCGGGCGCTCTGATACTGACGCAGGAAGACGCGGATGTACTGCTTGTAGCGCTTCGCCTCACGGGAACGCAGGAACGGGATGACACCCTGGAATCCGCGTCGCTTGCCCCGGATCACTTCGTCGCGGAACGCCTTCGGCAGCTCGCTCCACGGCGCATCCACCGCCACGCCCTTCTCCTTCGCGAACGCGAGCAGCTTCGTGCGGTAGCGCTTGTAGCGCGGCTTCTCCCACGGATCGACCGCACCCTCCTTCAGCGAGCGCGTCGTGTTCGGCACGATGAGACCGGGATCGTATTCCAGCGTCGCGCCGAAGCCGGTGCACGTGGGACACGAGCCGTACGGGTTGTTGAACGAGAACAGCCGCGGCGTCGGATCCACGAACTTCACTTCCGGATGATCCGGACAGTGGAACCGCTCGGAGAACAGCAGGCGCTGCTGGTCGGGCAGTGTGATCACGACGACTTCGCCCTCGCCCTCGTGGAACGCCGTGCCGAGCGAGTCGGCCACCCGCTCGCGCATGTCCGCGCGCAGGATGAGCCGGTCGGCGACGATCAGCAGCTCGCCCGCGGCCGCGAGGTCGACCGGTGCCGCAGCGACCGCATCCATGGCAGGATCGTCGAGATCGAGCAGCTGGCCGTTCGCGAGGACGCGCAGGAACCCGAGCGCACGCAGGTTCTCGAGCACGCGCTCGTGCGTGATCCGGGCGCTTCGGGGCAGCGGGAATGCGATCAGGAGGCGCGTGTCGACGGGGAGGCGGAGCACGGCATCCGTCGCCGACTGAACCGTGTCGGGTACGATGTGCCGGTCGCATACCGGACAGTGGGTGCGCCCGGCACGCGCCCACAGCAGTCGCATGAAGTCGTACGCCTCGGTCGCAGTGCCGACGGTGGAGCGGCTCGTCTTCGTGGGGTTCTTCTGCTCGATTGCAACCGCGGGGCTGAGGCCGTCGACCCGGTCGACCGCCGGCTTCTCCATCCGTTCGAGGAACTGCTTCGCGTAGGTGGAGAGCGACTCGACATACCGCCGCTGCCCTTCCGCGTACAGCGTATCGAAGGCGAGCGACGACTTGCCCGAACCGCTTGGGCCGGTCATGACGACGAGAGCACGCCGCGGGATGTCGAGATCGACGCCCTTCAGATTGTGCTGCCGCGCATTGCGGATGATGATGCGGTCCTTCACGGCTTCTACTACCCGGCTCTGCGGGTTTGGCTCCTTGAACGGGGACCGGGGCCCGGGGGGCCGGCTCACGCCGGGACGGACGCGAGGCGGCCACTGACGATCCGCCTCGACGTACCACTGGCCGGCGCATGCCTCGGGAGGCTGCCTAGACGAATTCCTCGAGCGCGCCGACGAGAATGTCGATCTCGCGGCGGGTGTTGTAGTAATGCGGCGAGATCCGCAGCGCGGTCCGGACGTGCTTCTCTTCCATGTCGATCACGGCGCTGTCGCGGTCCGTCGAGCTGGTGTTGATCGCCTGCTCGCGCAGCGCCCGCACGACGTCGCCGGCATCGGCGGTGGGGAATGCGACGGTGACGATCGCGGCGAGCTCCCGGCCGCGGTCGAGGACGCGCAGGCCGGGCACTGCGGCGAGGGCTTCGCGCGCGTAGGCCGCGAGGCCGGCGGCGTACTCGCCGGCGGCCGCCACGCCGGCGTCCAGCGCGTATTCCGCCGCAGCGCCCAGGCCGAGCACGAGCGCGTATGCGAACTCCCAGTTCTCGAAGCGCCGCGCGTCCGGCGCCAGGGCGTACTCGTCCGCTTCGGTCCAGCGGGCTCCGCGCATGTCGAGCCACAGCGGCGCGCGACGCTGCTCGAGCATCCGGTCGGAGACGTAGAGGAACCCGACGCCGCGCGGGCCGCGCAGGAACTTTCGCGCGGTGGCGGCGAGGAAGTCGCAGTGGAGGTGGCCGACGTCGATGTCGACCTGGCCCACGGCCTGACAGGCGTCGACGATGTACGGCACATCGGCGTCCGCACAGATCCGCCCGAGCTCCGCCACGGGCTGGACGAGTCCCGAGTTCGTCGGTATCCAGGTCGCGGCGACGAGCTTCGGGCGCCGCTCGCGGATCAGCTCGCGCACGGACTGCGGGTCCACGCCGCCCTCCGGCAGGTCCGCCGCGCGCAGGATCTCGACGCCGAGCCGCCTGGCGAGCGACAGGTACATCAGCTGGTTCGATATGTAGTCGTTGCGCGTGGTGAGGATGACGTCGCCGGCGGCGAAGTCGAACGCCGACAGTGCCTGTGCGAACGCGACGGTGGCGTTCTCCACGACCGCGATGTTGCGCGCGGCACCGCGCACGAGTCGCGCGACGCGCTCGTAGGTGGCGGCGATGTCGTCACGCGCCGCGGCTGCCGCCTCGTATCCGCCGCGTTCGATCTCGAGCTGGAAGTGGCGGCGCACCGCGTCGATCACGCGCTGCGGCATGAGCGCAGCACCCGCATTGTTGAGGTGGATCCGCCCGGCCGCAGCGGCAGGCGTGTCCATGCGCCAGGGCGCGGGATCGAAGGGCATTGGAACGGGTATCGAGGACTCTGATGACGATGCCACAGCCACCGTCTCCGGCGCCGTAAGATCGGGAGCAACCGCATGATTGGAAAGGAGGCGCGGAACGGCTTCGAGGTGCGGCCGTTCCGCCCGGCCGCATGGCTGCCGGGCGCCCATGCGCAGACGATTGCCGGACGCCTGCTCCGGCGGTCGCCCGCACCGCCATTCCGCCGGGAGCGGATCGAGCTGCCCGATGGCGATTTCGTGGACCTCGACCACCCCATGTTCGAGCCGCTCGATGACGCGGCTCCGGTGGTGCTGCTGACGCACGGCCTCGAGGGCTCGGCGCGCCGCGGCTACGCCATCAACACCTATCGCGAGCTGGCGCTCCGCGGCGTGCGCGCCGTCGGACTGAACTTCCGCTCGTGCAGCGGCGAGCCGAATCGGAACGCGCGCTTCTATCATTCCGGGGACACGGCCGACATCGAGCACGTGCTGCGGCTGCTCGCCGCGCGGCACCCGCACGTGCCGCGCGGCGCGATCGGGTTCTCGCTCGGCGGCAATGCACTGCTCAAGCTGCTCGGCGAGCTGGGCGCGGAGGCCCCCGCGCTCGTCTCCGCGGCTGTCGCCATCTCGGTGCCGTACGACCTCGGCGCAGGCGCCGACTGGCTGGATCGCTCGCCCGTCGGCCGGTTCTACACGACCCGATTCATCAAGTCGCTCGTCGCGAAAGCCGAAGCCAAGGCCGGACTCCTGGCCGACAGCTGCGACCTCGACCGGATCCGCGCGGCACGCTCGTTCCGCGACTTCGATGATGCTGCGACCGCCCCGATCCACGGCTTCGCCGATGCGACGGACTACTACACCCGCTCCAGCTCGCAGCACTACCTGCCGGACATCCGCATCCCCGTGCTGCTGCTGCACGCGGCCGACGATCCGTTCCTGCCCGCCGAGTGTTTCCCGCATGACCGGGTCGATGGCAATCCGTACCTGCACGCCGTGCTGACGGAGCGCGGCGGACATGTCGGGTTCATCGAGGGCCGGCCGTGGGCACCGTCGTTCTGGGCGGAGGAGCACGCGGCCGCGTTCCTGTCCCGTCGGCTTTCCGCGGCGCCGGCCGGCGATGGTCCGGACGGTGCGCGCCGTTGACAGGCGCGGCCGCGGAACGTTAGCTTGCCGACCATGCGGAACATGAACCGGCTGCACCGCCATCACGCTCACCATCACGGCCTGTCGGGTCGCGAGGGAGGCGTGTAGCGCGTTCAGCAGACGTGCTCCGCATGCCGCCGCGGCCCGTCCATGACGGGCCGCGGCTTTTTTTGTCCCTGAACCGCTGAAAACCGATGATGCGACTGGCATTGCCGAACAAGGGCCGGCTGGCCGAGGGTGCCCGCGAGCTGCTCGAGCGCGCCGGCCTCGAGTTCGACATGCGCGAGCGTGCGCTCCAGGCGTCGCTCGGGCCCGACTTCACCGCGCTGTTCGTCAACGCGCGCGACATTCCGGAGTTCGTCGCCGACGGTGCCGCCGATGCCGGCATCACGGGCGGCGACCTGGTGGCCGAGTGCGGGCGTCCGCTCGAGATCCTGCTCGACCTGGGCTTCGGCCGCTGCCGGCTCGCCGTCGCCGTCCGCGATGACTGCGGCTGGACGGCCACCGACGACATCCCCTCAGGGACCCGCGTCGCGACCGTATTCCCGAACCTCGCGCGACGGTTCTTCAGCGACGCCGGCCGCGACGTCGTGCTGGTGCCGATCTCCGGTGCGGCCGAGATCGCGCCGCACCTCGGCGTCGCCGACGTCATCGTGGACCTCGTCTCGACCGGATCGACGCTGAAGGTGAACGGGCTCCGCGAGGTCGCAACCGTGCTGGAGTCGACGGCCGTGCTCGTCGCACGGCAGGGAGCCCTCTCGGAGCCGGCAACGGACCGGCCGGCGCGCGAGCTCACGGCCGCGCTCTCATCCGTGCTGCGCGCGCAGGGGCAGCGCTACCTGATGGCGAACGTGCCGAGGCGCGTGCTGCCGGAGATCAAGCGCATCCTGCCCGGCATCAACGGCCCGACGATCATCGATGTCCTGAACGGCGGCGACTTCGTCGCGGCCCACGCGGTCGTCGATCAGCGCGATGTCTACCGGACGATTGCGCAGCTGAAGGAAGTGGGAGCGGAGGGTATCCTGGTCACGAAGATCGAGCGGTTGATGCCATGACCCCCCGGCGCCCCCCGCGGCGGACGCGGCACCAGATTTCTGTTACGGCCCAGCCGGGCACCGGGACGTCCCCGACCGCGGCCGGCCTCGGCGCCGGGGCGCCGGCGGCATCCGGGCGGGAGGCGCGTCCTGGTGCCCTGCCGGCGCCGATCGCACTGGGCGCGCATCATTTCTCCAGCGGCCGTAACAGAAATCTGGTGCCGCGTCCGCCGGGGGTCGACACCATCATCGCCGACGTCCGCGACCGCGGCGATGCCGCCCTCCGCGACCTCGCCCGCCGCTTCGACGGTGTCGACTTGAGCGACCTCGAGGTCCCGCGCGAGACGTGGGACCGCGCGCTCGAGCAGCTCGATCCCGCCGTCCGCGACGCGCTCGAGACGGCGGCCGCGAACATCGCGGCGTTCCACCGTGCCCAGCTCCCCGCACCGATCGAGCTGGAGACGGTCCCGGGCGTTCGGCTCGGCCGGCGGGCCGAGCCGCTGCGCCGCGTCGGCGTCTACGTACCGGGCGGCCGGGCCGCGTATCCGAGCAGTGTGCTCATGGGCGTCGTGCCGGCGCGCATCGCGGGCGTCGACGAGGTCATCGTGTGTTCGCCGCCCGGACCCGACGGGCTGCCCGCTGCCGCCGTGCTCGCCGCATGTGCGATCGCCCGTGCGGACCGCGTGTTCGCCATCGGCGGCGCGGGCGCGATCGCTGCGCTCGCCTACGGGACCGGCTCCGTGCCGCGCGCGGACAAGGTGGTCGGTCCGGGCAACGCGTACGTGACCGAAGCGAAGCGGCAGCTCGACGGCGTCATCGCCATCGATTCGCCCGCGGGTCCGTCGGAGGTGCTGATCCTCGCGGATGACTCCGCCGACGCGGGGATCGCCGCCACGGAGATGGTCGCGCAGGCCGAGCACGACCCGGACGCCGCGTCCATCCTCGTGAGCACCGATGCCTCCCTGCTCGATCGCGTCGCGGCCGAGCTGGAGCGCCTGCTCGAGTCGCAGCCGAGGGCCGACATCATCCGGCAGGCGCTCTCCGCGAATGGCGCTCTGCTGCACGCGCCATCGCTCGACAAAGCCGTCGCCTTCGCAGCGGAGTATGCGCCGGAGCATCTGCTCGTGCTCACGCGCGACCCGCGTGCGCTGCTGCCCTCGCTGCGCAATGCGGGAACCATCTTCCTCGGCGCACCGAGCTCGGTCGCGTTCGGAGATTACATCACCGGCGCGAACCACGTGCTTCCGACCGGTGGCCTCGCGCGCACGTACGCAGGTCTCTCGACTGCAGACTTCCTGCGCTGGACGACGTATCAGGAGCTGACGCCGGCGGCGGCTGCTGCACTCGCCCGGCCAACGGCAGCGCTCGCAGAAGCGGAGGGGCTCCCGGCCCACGCTCTCGCCGCGCGACTGCGCAGCCGCCTGCCCGCGGAAGCCGCAGCCCGCGCGGAACCCGTGCTCCGTGCCGCGTATGCCGAGCTCTCGCTGTACGATCCCGGCCGCACACCGTGCGACGTCGATCTCAGCGACAACACGAGCCTGTTCGGGGCTGCGCCGTCCGTGCGCAGCATGACGGCCGGTGTCGCACCCGACCGCATCACCCGCTATCCGTCGGTGTACGCGGACGAGCTGCGGCGCGCACTCGCCCGGCTGCACGGCGTCGAGCCCGGGAACATCGCGACCGGCTGCGGCTCCGATGACGTGATCGACTCCGCGCTCCGAGCGTTCTGCGCGGGCGGCGACACCGTGTCCTTTCCGGATCCGACGTTCGGCATGATCCCCGTGTTCGCACGCATGAACACGCTGCGTGCGCACGCGGTTCCTCTGCTCGACGGCATTCGGCTGGATGCCGACGCGCTGATCCGGGCACGCGCTCGCATCACGTACCTGTGCCGGCCGAACAACCCGACCGGTACGCAGTTCGGACGTGCCGGCGTCGAGCGCGTGTGCACGGAGGCGAGCGGGATCGTGCTGATCGACGAGGCGTACGCGGATTATGCGGACGACGACATGGTTGCGTTCGCCATTGCCTCCGGCCGGGCGCTCGTGTTGCGCACGCTGTCGAAGGCGTACGGCCTCGCCGGGCTGCGCATCGGCTACGCGATCGGCGACCCGCGCCTGGTCGCGGAGGTCGAGAAGTCGCGCGGCCCGTACAAGGTGAACGCCCTGGCAGAGCAGGCCGCACTGTCCGTGCTGGGCCGGGATCGGGACTGGGTCGCGGCGAACGTCGCCGACGTGCGCCGCGCGCGCGGCCGGCTCCGGACGGAGCTTCGCGGCCGCGGGATCACCGTCCTCGACTCCGCGGCCAACTTCCTGCTGTTGAAGGTTCCCGGCAGGGCGCGGGACTGGAACGGTCGCCTGCGCGAACGCGGCGTCGCCGTGCGGCCCTTCGACAACCTGCCGGGCCTCGGCGACTGCGTCCGCGTGAGCGTCGGGCCATGGACCCTGATGCAGCGATTCCTGGACGCGTTCGATGAGGTTCTCGAGACGATGACGGGTGAACGATGATCATAGCAGTAGTCGATTACGGTACCGGGAATCTGCATTCTCTAGCGAAGGCACTCGAGTGGGGCGGCGCGCGGGTGAGCATCGAGCCGGAACCGAGCCGGGCGGTGCTCGCCGATGCCATCGTGCTGCCGGGCGTCGGTGCGTTCGGTGCCGCCGCGGCGCAGCTCGCTCCCGCCGCCGACGCGCTCCGTGACGCCATCGCGCACGGCCTGCCCTGCCTCGGCATCTGTCTCGGGATGCAGCTGCTGTTCGATTCGAGCGAGGAGGGTGGCGGCGCCGGCGTCTCGATCATCAACGGACGCGTCCGCCGCCTCTGCTGCCGGCGTGTGCCGCACATCGGCTGGAACTCCGTCGACATGGTCGACGATGCGCTGTTCCACGGCATGCCGGACCTCGTGGCCTATTTCGCCAACAGCTATGTCGTCGACCCCGCCGACGAATCGGATGTCATCGCGTGGAGCTCCTACGGTCGCGAACGATTCCCCGCCGCCGTCCGCCGCGACAACGTCTGGGGCGTTCAGTTCCATCCCGAGAAGAGCGGCGCCGATGGACTGCGCCTGCTCGGTAACTTCATAGCACAGGTGCGCGGATGATCGTCTACGCCGCACTCGACCTGCGCGGCGGCCGCGTCGTCCAGCTCGTCGGCGGCCGCGCCGATGACGAGCGCGTCAGCCTGCCGGACCCGACCGCCGTCGCACGCTCATGGATCGAGCGCGGCTTCGCCGCGCTGCACGTCATCGATCTCGATGCGGCGCTCGGTCTCGGTGACAACGCCACCGCCATTGACGACATCATCGCGAACGCCGGACACATCCCCGTTCAGGTCGGCGGCGGCGTGCGCACGACCGAGCGCGTCGCCGCGCTCATCGATGCCGGTGCCGCGACCGTCGTCGTCGGCACGCGCGCCGTCGAGGAGCCCGCCTGGCTCGCCTCCATCGCACGGACCTGGCCGGAACGCATCGTCGTTGCCGCCGACGTCCGCAATGACGAGATCGTCGTCCGCGGCTGGACCGCCGGCGCCGGCATCGCGCCGGCGGCGCTGCTGTCCCGGCTGTCGGATGTACCGCTCGGCGGCGTGCTCGTAACAGACGTTTCCCGCGAGGGCACCATGGTGGGTGCGGACCTCGATCGGTTCCGCCGGCTCGTCGGCGCATCGCCGCATCCGCTCCTCGCGTCCGGCGGCATCGGGGGCGCCGGCGATCTGGCGGCCCTGGCGCGTGCCGGTGTAGCGGGCGCGGTCGTGGGCATGGCGCTCTATACCGGTGCGCTGGATGCGGCAGCGGTTGCGCGGGAGTACAGCACGTGACGACACTTGCGCGGGAAACGAACGAGACCCGGGTCCGCGTGGTCCTCCGGGCGGGTGCGGATGCGCCCGGGGCGGTGGCCGCGACGACGGAGCCGTTCCTCGATCACATGCTGGTGACGCTCGCCCGCTATGCGGGTCTGCATCTGGAGGTGGAGGCGGCCGGAGATTTGCGACATCACCTGATCGAGGATGTCGCGATCACGCTGGGCCAGGCGCTGCGCCGCGAGGCGCCGGCCGAGTGCGCGCGCTACGGCTCGGCGACGGTCCCGATGGACGAGGCGGTGGTCGAGGCCGTGCTCGATCTGGGCGGCAGGTTCTACTACGAGGGACCGGTGCCGTCGACGCTGTACGACCATTTCCTCCGCTCGTTCGCGGAGAATGCGGGCATGACGCTGCATGTGCGGGTGCTGCGCGGGCGCGATCGCCACCATGTGGTGGAGGCGGCGGTGAAGGCGGTGGGTCTCGCGCTGGCACAGGCGCTCGAGGCGCAAGGCAGGGTGTTCAGCACGAAAGGCGCTGTACGGATGAGGACGGAGGACGATTCGTAATGCTGCGCAAGCGCGTAATTGTCTGTCTCGACGTGCAGGACGGTCGCGTCGTGAAGGGCGTGAGCTTCCAGTCGATGCGCGATGTCGGCGATCCGGTCGAGTTCGCGCAGCGATACGAGAGGGAGGGCGCCGACGAGATCGTGTTCCTGGACATCTCGGCGTCGGCGGAGGGTCGGCGCACGCTGCTCGATGTCGTGAAGCGGACCGCGGAGAGCCTGTTCATTCCGCTCACGGTCGGCGGCGGGATCAGCGACGTGTCGGATGTGGCGCTTGCGCTTCGTTCCGGTGCGGACAAGGTCAGCATCAACACGGCGGCGGTCACGCGGCCGGAGCTGATCACCGAGGCGGCGCAGCGCTTCGGCAGCCAGTGCATCGTGGCGAGCATCGATGCGCGGCTGGAGCGTCGACAGATCGAGCTCATGGCCCACTCCGAGGTACCCGCAGCGCCGCCCGGCGCCGCGGCGCCCGCCACGTGGTACCGCGTCTTCACGCACGGCGGTCGTAACGCGACGGAGCTGGATGCGGTCGAGTGGGCCCGGCGCCTGTCGGAGCTCGGCGCGGGCGAGATCCTCATCACGAGCATCGACCAGGATGGCCGCCGGCGCGGTTACGACCTCGAGCTCACCGCACGCGTGGCCGAGGCCGTGGCCGTGCCGGTCATTGCGAGCGGCGGTGCGGGCAATCCCGAGCATGTGCGCGACGCGTTCCTGCTCGCCGGCGCCGATGCCGCACTCCTCGCCGGCATCCTGCACGATGGCGTCACGACGGTCGGATCGCTGAAGAACTATCTGACGAGCGCCGGCATTCCCGTGCGCACCGAACCGCTCGAGATGCCGAGGCCGTGACCCGCGAGGAGCTGCGGGATGTGCTCGACTTCGCCGTCGAGGTCGCGTGGCGCGCCGGCCGTGCGACGCTCGCCCATTATCAGACCGGAATCGCTGCGGAAGCGAAGCCCGACGACTCGCCCGTGACCGTCGCGGACCGTGCGGCGGAACGCGTCGCCCGGCAGCTGATCGCGACGCGCTTTCCCGCGGATGCGATCCTCGGCGAGGAGGAAGGCGAGACGAAGTCGGGCGCGGATCGTCGCTGGATCCTCGATCCGATCGATGGCACCCGCACGTTCGTGCGCGGCGTCCCGTTCTACGGTGTGCTCCTCGCGCTGGAGTACGAGGCCGATGCCGTTCTCGGCGTCATGCATTTCCCCGCACTCGAGGAGACGGTCTATGCCGCACGCGGACTCGGCTGCTGGTGGAACGGCCGGCGGGCGCTCGTCTCCGACGAGACGCAGCTGGGCCGTGCGCTCGTGCTCACGACCGATGTCGAGAACATCGAGCGCGAGCAGCGTGGTGCCGGCTGGAACGCGCTGCGGCGCGCCGCCGGACTCTGTCGCACGTGGGGCGACTGCTACGGTTACGCGCTCGTCGCCACCGGCCGCGCGGAGGTGATGATCGATCCCGTCCTATCGCTCTGGGATGCAGCTCCTCTCGCGCCCATCATGGAGGAGGCCGGTGGCGTGTTCACCGACCTCGATGGCACGCCCGGTCACCGCGTCACCAGCGCGGTCGCGACGAACGCGGCGCTGGACCGGGAAGTACGCGCCATGCTGCGGGGCACCGCATGATCATCGACGACGCGGCGCAGCTCGAGCTGCTCGACTTCGCGAAGGCCGGCAGTGTGATCCCGGTCGTGACGCAGCACGCGCACACCGGCGATGTGCTGATGCTCGCGTTCGCGACACGCGACGCCGTCGAGCGGACCCTCGCCGAGCGCGTGATGTGGTACTGGTCACGGAGCCGTGGCGAGCTGTGGCGGAAGGGGGACACGAGCGGCAACGTGCAGCACCTCGTCTCCCTCCACGCCGACTGCGACCACGACACACTCCTCGCGCGCGTCCTGCCCGCCGGTCCCGCGTGCCACACGGGCGCTGCGAACTGCTTCGACACCGCACCGACGCTCTCTCACCTCGACACCGTGATCGCCGACCGCGCACGCACTACGGGGGACAGCTACACGCAGCGACTGCTCGCCGATCCGAACCTGCGCCTGAAGAAGCTGGGCGAGGAGGCCGCCGAGCTGGTGATCGCCTGTGCGAACGCAGACACGCAGCGAGTAGCAGAGGAGGCCGCAGATCTGCTGTATCACTCGCTCGTCGCGTGCAGAGCTGCCGGAGTCGGCCTCGAGGACGTGCTGGGCGTGCTGGCGGATCGGGCGGGAGGAGAAAAGCGAGAGCGCTGAGGTTTTCACCGCGCAGGCGCGGAGGACGCGGGCGGTTCACGGGGTTGTGAATTCATTTCAGCACGTTGCCGCGTGGAATCGCATCGAGGGTATCCCGCGTACCTCCGCGTCCTCCGCGCCTCCGCGGTGAAAACCTCCCCTTCCCCTACCTCGGCCTCCTCTGCAGGAACAACCGATACAGCACGAGCAGGATGATGGCACCGAGGATTGCGATGCCGAACGAACGAAGGTTGAAGCCGGTCACATTGCCGATGCCGAGCAGCTCGGTGCCGACGAAGCCGCCGATGAGCGCGCCGAGGATGCCGATGACGACGGTGCCGAGGCAGCCGCCGGGGTCCTTGCCCGGCATGATGAACTTCGCGATGGAGCCGGCGATGAGACCGAAGATGATCCAGGAGATGATCCCCACGCGCTACACCCTGAAGCCGGAGACGAGTTCCTTGAGCTTGTCGGCCGCCATCAGCAGCTCGACGCTGGCCGCGCTCATTTCCTGAGTGGCGGCCGACTGCTGCTCCGCAGCCGCACTGACCTGCTGCGCGCTGGCCGCGTGGGACTCGGCGGCCGCACCTACATTACGCACGGCCTCCTCCACGGTTTCGAAGGCGGTCCGGTTCGTCTCGGCGGACTTGACGACGCGGTTCGCCGCGTCGCGGACCTGCCCGACGGCAGCCAGGATGTCCTCGAATGCGGCCTCCGCACCCTTCGACGTCTCCTCGACGCCGGCGACGCGGGAGAAGCCGCGGTCCATGGTCGCAATGAACGTGTCGATCTGCTCGCGGATCTGACTCACGGTCGCATCGACCTCGTGTGCCGCGCGCGCGCTGCCGTCGGCCAGCTTGCGGACCTCATCGGCGACCACCGCGAAGCCGCGGCCGTGCTCGCCGGCGCGCGCGGCCTCGATCGCCGCGTTCAGCGCGAGCAGGTTTGTCTGCCGCGCGAGCCCCTGGATGGTGCCGACGAACGTGGAGATCTTCTCCGATGCGCGCTCGAGCGCGTGCACCTCCTTGGCGGCGCCGCGCACGACCTCGCGCAGCTCCAGCAGCATGGCCAGTGCGCTGCCGATGTCCTGGCGCCGTGCATCCGCGAGCTCGCCGATCTGCTTCGAGAGATCGACCACCTGGCGGGACGAGTCCTCGATCTGCCCTGCGCCCTCCCGCATCCGCTCCAGCGCCTGGTCGACGGTACCGAGCCCGAACGCCTGCTCTTCCGCACCGTTCGTGATCCCGATCATCGCCGTCGATACCTCGCCGCTCGATGCGGCGACCTCCTCCGAGATGCTCGACAGGTCCGCCGCCGACTGACTGATCTTGTTCGCCGTCCGCACCGTCTCGCCGACGACACCGCGGATGCGCTCCGCCATCCCGGTGAACGCGCCGGCCAGCACGCGGAACTCGTCGGGCATCCGCCCGTTCACCGCGACGTTCAGATCTCCGCCGCCGAACTGGTTGGCGGCGGAGACGAGTCCGACGAGCGGCTTCTCGATCGCGCGCAGCGTGAGCTTCGCGAAGACGAGGCTGAGCAGGAGGCTGAGGACCAGGATCGTGGCGAGGTTGCGTTCCTGTATTGCGATGCGCTCGTCGAACGCCGCGGTCTGCTGCTCCAGCGCTCGCAGCTCGAGCAGCGTCACGCCGCGGATCCGCGCACGGACCACGCGCAGTCCCGGCTCGATGCCGCGGATGCGGCGCAGTGCCGCCGCACTGCCATCCTCGTCCAGCTCCTGTCGCGCGAGCTGAGTGGCTTCGATCGTCGCCAGATGCTCGGTGCGCAGGGATTGCAGCTGTAGTCTCGCCTCGTTCGAGACGCCGTCGGAGCGGAGCAGGTCGCTCTGGAGTGTCTGGGCGGCCCGGGCGTGGCTGAGCGATGAGTCGAGCGCGACGGGGTCGCGCGTGATCAGGTACTCCTGAGCGGCCGTGACCTGATCGGAGATCGCACCCTCGAGCTGCGACGCCAGGTTGATCCGGGACTGCACGGCACCCATCTCGTCGGTCAGCTCGGCACTGAACCGGCGCGAAGTCGTGGTGCTGACCACGAACAGAGCCAGCATGGCGAGCGCGCCGGGCGCGAGGGCAGCCAGCAGGCGGCCCTGGATCCGATCGAAGTAGGCGCGAATCCGGTTCATGAAAGGGATCGAGTACTCCCGGGGAGGTCGGGCGAAATTTGCCTCTGCCGCTTGCGGCTGTCAACTCCGCAGTCGAACTTGTACGCTCGTCAGCGGAACGACCTGGCCGGGAGCCGTGCGACCGATGGATCGCCCACTACCACAGATCACGCTGAAGGAGCGGCGCGACCGCACCGTCGCGCAGCTGTGCGAGGCGTTCGCGCAGGACCGGCTCGAGCTCGCCGAATTCGAGTCGCGCCTCGATGTCGCGCATCGCGCCGCCACTGCCGGCGAGCTCGATGCGCTCCTCGCCGACCTGCCCGCGCCGGCCGCACCCGCGTCGCCCGACGCGGCGTCCGATCCGCGCGCCCGCACCGCCAGCGCCATGCGCGAGGCCATACGCGAGAGCCGTACGTTCCTCGCGTTCATGGGCGGCGTCGAACGACGCGGCAACTGGGCGCCCGCGCGCAAGAACCTCGTGATTGCGATCATGGGCGGCGCCGATCTCGATTTCCGCGAGGTCACACTCCCGCCCGGCGAGACGGAGGTCTACATCTTCGCGATGATGGGAGGCGTCGACATCGTCGTGCCACCGGGGCTGAATGTCGACGCGAGCGGCATCGCGATCATGGGCGGCTTCGCGCACGCCTCGGCACGCCACACCGCGGACCCGAACGCGCCGATCCTGCGCATCAACGGCTTCTGTTTCATGGGCGGCGTCGACATCTCGATCCGGCACCGCGGCGAGACGCCGAAGGATGCGCGCGTGCGCGAGCGGGAGGAGCGACACCGTCTCCGCGACGAGCAGCGCCGCCTGCGCGGAAGGGAGTAGCCGCGGGTGGTCGCGGGAACGCCACACGAAGAGGAAGCACTCGGCAAGGCGTACGATGCGCGGCTCATGCGCCGGCTGCTCGGCTATCTGCGGCCGCATCGCGCTCGTGTCGCAGTCACCATCGTCATCCTCCTGACCGGCGCCGCTGTCGAGCTGGTCGCACCGCTCCTCACGAAGATCGCCCTCGACCACGCCATCCCCGATGGCGATGCCCGGCTGCTGCTCCTCCTCGCCGTCGCACTGCTCGCCGCGCTGCTCGCCGCGTTCGTGCTCGAGGCCGCACAGACGATCCTGACGACATGGCTCGGCCAGCACGTCATGTACGACCTGCGCCGCCAGATCTTCGGCCACCTCCAGCGCCTCCCGCTGCCCTACTTCGACCGGAATCCGGTCGGCCGCACCATGACCCGCGTCACCAGCGATGTCGAGGTGCTCAACGAGCTGTTCAGCTCCGGCGTCGTCACGATCTTCGGCGACATCTTCACGCTCGTCCTCATCGTGACGGCGATGTTCGTCATGGACTGGCAGCTCGCGCTCGTCACCATGACCGTCATGCCGTTCGTGTTCGCCGTCGCGATCATCTTTCGCACGCGGATCCGCGAGGCATACCGCGATGTGCGTATCCGGCTCGCCCGCATCAATGCGTTCCTCCAGGAGCACATCTCCGGCATCGCGATCGTCCAGCTGTTCGGCCGCGAGCAGGACACGAGCGACCGGTTCCGCGAGGTCAACGACCACTATCTGGCTGCACACCTCCGCTCGATCCGATACTACGCGCTGTTCTTCCCGATCATCGAGATCCTGACGGCCATCGCGCTCGCCGCCATCATCACGTACGGCGGCCTCGAGGTCATGGGTGGTGCCGTCAGCATCGGTACCGTCGCGGCGTTCCTCCAGCTCGCTCGCCGCTTCTTCCGACCGATCCAGGATCTGTCCGAGAAGTACAACATGCTCCAGGGCGCGATGGCGTCCTCCGAGCGCATCTTCGGGCTGCTCGATACTCCGGCCGGCGAGAACGCGGGCGGCACCGTCCGCCTGCCGCGCCCGGGCGCGGGCGAGATCGAGTTCCGCAATGTCTGGTTCGCCTACGTGCGCGCGGGCACCGCGGCCGACGCGCCCTGGGAGTGGGTGCTGCGCGACGTCAGCTTCCGCGTGCGGGCGGGCGAGAAGCTGGCGATCGTCGGCCATACGGGCGCCGGCAAGACCTCGATCATCAGCCTGCTGCTCCGGTTCTACGAGGCGCAGCGCGGCGAGATCCTGTTCGACGGCGTGCCGATCCGGAACGTGCCGGTACATGAGCTGCGCGACCGGATCGGCCTCGTGCTCCAGGACGTCTTCCTCTTCAGCCGCGACATCGGCTACAACATCCGCCTCGGCCGCGACGACATTGGCGCGGAACGGGTCGCGGAGGCGGCGCGCCGCGTCGGCGCCGAAGCGCTGATCGCCCGCCTGCCGCGCGGCTACAGCGAGCCGATCGGCGAGCGCGGGGTCAACCTGTCCGTTGGCGAGCGACAGCTGCTCTCCTTCGCCCGCGCCCTCGCCTTCGACCCGCAGGTCCTGATCCTCGATGAGGCGACCAGCTCCGTCGATTCCGCGCTCGAGCAGCGGATCGATGAGGCGCTCGCCACACTGATGCGCGGGCGCACGTCGATCGTGGTGGCGCACCGGCTGTCGACGGTCCAGAACGCCGACCGCATCCTCGTGCTCCACCACGGCGAGCTGCGCGAGCAGGGCACGCACGAGTCGCTGCTCGCCCGGGGCGGCCTCTACGCCCGCCTCTACGAGCTCCAGTTCGCACGCCCCGAGGAACTGCCGCAGCGACAGGCAGATGGCTCGCTTCTTGCCCCTTCCGGACTGCAACAGCCCACGGCGGCTTCCGCCGAGGAGGTTGCGTGAGAGCCGGCCTGGCGCTGATCGTCCTCGTCCTCAATATCATCGCCATCGTCTCGGTCCTCGGCGCGCGTCGCACAGCGAGCAGCAAGCTCGCCTGGACGGCGGCCGTGGTGCTGCTCCCGCTCGCCGGAGCGCTCGGATGGTTTGCGCTCGGCCGGGCGCGGTCACGCGGGCCGTAACGCAGAACGGTGGCGAATATGGCGGATATTTCGGTGATGATCGTCGATGACGATCCCAATGCGCTCGACATCGTGCGCACGTTCCTCGAATCGAAGGGGTACAGGGTCGCCACCGCGAAGGATGGCAACGAGGCACTGGCGAAGCTGGAGGATGTGCACCCGGACCTGGTGCTGCTGGACGTGATGATGCCCGGCATGGATGGCTGGGAGGTCGCCCGGGTGATCAAGAACCATCCGTCTTTTGGTCGGACCCGCGTCGTGATGCTGACCGCACGCAGCGACTTCGCCGACAAGCACGAGGGCCTGCGCGCCGGTGCGGACGACTACATTGTCAAGCCGATCCAGCTGCGTGAGCTCGGCGAGCGCGTCGAGCGCAACCTGAAGGCGCGAGAGAAGACGGCGTGAGGATCGTCACGCAGGTGCAGGACCCGGATCTTCGCAAGGTGATCGACCAGGTCGCTGCGGAGCTGGGCGCGACCGTGTCGACCTCGCCCGATGCCCTGAGTGAGAACGGCACCGCGCCGAAGGAGACGCCCGATGTGATGCTCGTGGAGCTGGTGGGCGAGACCGATGTGCAGCGGCTCCGTGCTCAGGCCCGCCGCGCCCACGCCGCGCTCCTGTTCGCCTGCACGCGCCAGACCGACTGCCGCAACCTCGCGCTCGCCGATGCCGATGACTGGCTGCTCCTCCCCGCATCGGCCGACGAGCTGAAGCTGCGCCTCGCCATCGCGCAGCGCCGCTCCCGCGGCGCGATCTCCGTGCGCACGACCGCCGATGCCGCCGAGCTCGTCCGCTACGAGGAGCTGCTCTACGACAAGCTCACCGGGTTCCCCACGCTCCCGGTGATGATCGAGCGAGCGCGCGACCTGCTCGAAGGCCGCGGCGAGCTGACCGTCCTCTACATCCACTTCGTCTGGTACGAGAAGATCGAGGAGATCTACGGCTGGCAGAAGCTCGATGACGTGCTCGAGACCACCGCCCAGGCGGTACGCCGCTTCTATGCGAACGAGACCGCAGCGGTCGAGAACATCATGATGGTCTCTCACGTCGCCGACGACGACTTCATCCTGTTCACCGAAGTGCCGTCCTCGCCCTATGCCGCCGAGCAGCGACTGCGCACCATCTCCGAGCGGCTGGAGAGTTTCCTGCGTTCGAACATCGAGGACGCGCACGGCGAGGACATTGCCTCGCTGTGCGGCATCTATGTCGGCGCGGCAACGATCTTCCGCAACCCGAAGATCCGCACGGAGCGTCTCATCTACCGCGGCATCCGGGAAGCGGCGACCGCGGCGCGCGGCGCGGAGGAGTGGGAGCGGACGCGCAAGGTGAGCGACCTCAAGTCGACCATCCGCGATGGCGCCGTCTTCATCGAGTATCACCCGATCATCGTTACGGCGACCGAGGAGATCTATGGCTTCGAGGCGCTGGCCCGCGGCGTCCGCCGCGAGCTGCGCTCGCCCGAGGTGCTGTTCGAGGTCGCCGAAGAGGCGAACCTCGTGTGGGAGCTCAGCCGGCTGCTCCGCCGCCGCGCCGTGAGCGGGATCATCGATGAACTGAAGGACGGCCAGTTCCTGTTCCTGAACATCGATCCGCACGACTTCGATGATCCCCTGTTCCGCAGCCTCGACCCCAAGGATCTGGGGATCTCCGACCCGAGCCGCGTCGTGCTCGAGATCACCGAGCGCACGGCCATCAAGGACTACCCGCGGTTCCAGGAGTACCTGAAGGCGTTCCGCGAGCGCGGCTTCCGTTTCGCCGTCGATGATGCCGGCAGCGGCTATGCCGGCCTCGGCTCCATTGCGAACCTCGAGCCGGACTACATCAAGCTCGACATCTCGCTGATCGCGAACATCGACACGAACTTCCTGAAGCAGAACCTGGTCGAGACGATGGTCACGTTCGCGAACAGCCAGGGCACGCAGGTGATCGCCGAGGGCGTCGAGCGACGCGAGGAGTTCGAGACCGTGAAGCAGATCGGCGTGCACTTCACGCAGGGATTCCTCTTCCACCGCCCCCGCTACGCCGGCCTGCCATCCTCGAAGAGAGCATCACACGTCTCGCACGCGGGCACGCGGCGGGAGCACGACGAGGGTGTGGGCATCTAGGTGCTTCGGAGGCAGTTCTTCGGAGGTCACGGAGTTTTTTTTCACCGCGGAGGCGCAGGGGGCGCGGAGACGCGCTGAGCCGTGACGCCGGTCATTCGAACACTTGCTTCCGACGGCATTCGCAGCCGATCGCCCCGTCACAAAACCAAATGAAGACAACACACAGCAACTAACAACACGAACGACGAACACGGAAAACAAAAAAGCTGAAAAAGATCAAGAATCAAAGGGAAAAAGACATCCCAAAACAAAACGAAAAATGAGGCCCTCGTCGCAGTCTCGAAAATGCGACGAGGGCCTCAGCGTCCTCCGCGACTCTGCGGTGAAAAATCCGTTCCTCGGTCCCGCCACGCTGCGAACGAAGCGTCCCTCACCGCCCTCTCACCCCTTGATCGGCGTCCCCAGCGGCCCCTTGGGTTTCGGCGCGGAATCCTCGACGACGCCGCTCGGCCGCGGCAGGTCCGGTACGCGGCCATCGGCCGTGGCGAGAGCCTCGACCGTGTAGTTGCTGCCGGGGTGCCAGAGCACCCACTCCTTCAGGCCGGCATCATAGACCGCATCGATCTGCGCCCTCACGTACGAGGCATCGTAGCGCGGCTGGCCGAGCGTGAAATCCTGGAGCCAGGCGCGGACCGTCGCGGCGTTCTCGATACCGTTCGAGCGGCGTACCGCATGCTCGAGCGCGGTCTTGACGGTCTCGTACGGGCTCGCGTTCGGATGCGCGATCCCGTAGGAGCCACGCACGTAGTGCGACGGATAGACCATGGGCAGCAGCACGTCGGTCGCATCGGCCATCTTCTCCCAGAGCTGGCCGATGCCCATGTCGCTGCGTGCGGACGTCGTCAGACCGAACACATCCGCCGTCACCTCGACATCGTATTTCGCGAGCTGCTCGCGCGAGTAGAGCAGGAAATCCCGGATGCCGTCCGCCTTGGCGCGGCCCTCCGCGGCCGGCCAGACGGCCTGTCGCATCAGCGACTGCGGCACGTCCGGGAAACGCACGTAGTCCCACTGCACCTCGGCGAAACCGAGCTCGAGCGCCTCGCGCGCGATCGCAATGTTGTAATCCCACACGTGGCGGTTGAACGAGTCGACCCAGCGGTACCCGTCGTTGTCGAGCCAGTCGCCACCGTCGACGTGCTGCACGGCCCAGTCCGGCCGCGCCTTCGACAGCATGCCATCCTTGAAGACGACGATGCGCGCGATCGGGTAGATCCCGTTCTCGCGCAGCTTCCGGAGCATTGCGCGGGGGTCGGCGATGTACTGGCGATCCGCGCCGATCGCCCGGGCCAGTGGCACGCGCGAGCGGTAACTGATCTCACCGCCCTCCTTCACGTCGATCACGAACGCATTGATCTCCGTCTCGTTCGCGACGCGGATGAGCCTGGCCAGCTTCGCCTCGGAACCTGCGGCCCAGGCGTTCAGGTACAGCCCCTTCACCACGGACGGCCGGCGCATGCGCGGCACGCCGTCCTCGATCGGGGCGAAGCCGAACAGCTCGGCGTCCGACGCGCCCTCGAGCACGATCGCGGGCTCGGCCGCCGCCGCCTCCGCCGCCGCGAGACTGTCCGCGAGCGCGGCACTGTCCGCCGCAGCAGCGCTGTCCGTCACGGCAGGAGCAGTCTCGGGTGCGGCCGTCTCTGCGACGGCCACGTCCGCGGGCGGCGCGAAACGCGCCACGGCCAGCACGACCAGCATCAGCGCGATCAGACCCGCACCGATGTAGACGCGCCTGCCCCGCATCCATTCCTGACTGAAAACCTGCTGCGTCATGCTGCTCTCCTTTACTTCGGTATCCGATGAGCGGCCATCCGCTCCCGCTCTCCGCCCACGCTACGTTTGCGTCAGTACATCGCCATCGCCGGATCGATCTCCTGCGCCCAGCTCCTGATACCCCCTCTGAGGTTGAAGAGCCGCTCGTAACCGTGCGCGCGCAGCTGCCGGATCGCACCCGCGCTGCGCGAGCCCGAGCGGCAGTAGATCACGACATCCGTCGACCGGTCGATCTCGTCCCGGCGCTCGAGCACCTGATCCAGCGGGATCAGCCGCGCACCGTACTCGCCGAGGTTCGCGATGTCCCACTCGAACGGCTCGCGCACGTCGATCAGCAGGATATCGTCGCCGTTCTCGAGACGCTGCTTCAGCTCGCCGGCCGTGATCTGCGGAATGGCATGACTCGGTTGCGGTGCGTCCATGTTCTCTCCGGGTGCGCAGAACTCGTCGTAGTCGATCAATGCGGTGACCGTCGGCTGGTCGCCGCAGACGGGACAGTCCGGGTTGCGGCGCAGCTTCAGCTCGCGCCAGCGAAACGTCAGTGCGTCGAACAGCGCCAGCCGCCCGATCAGCGTATCGCCGCGCCCGAGGATCAGCTTGATCGCCTCGAGCGCCTGGAGCGACCCGATGATACCCGGCAGCACGCCGAGTACTCCACCTTCCGCGCAGCTCGGCACCAGTCCGGGCGGCGGCGGCTCGCGGAACAGGCAGCGGTAGCACGGCCCCGCGCCGCCCGCGAACACGGAGACCTGCCCCTCGAACCGCAGGATCGAGCCGTACACGTACGGCTTCCCGAGCAGCACGCACGCATCGTTCACCAGATAGCGGGTCGGGAAGTTGTCCGTGCCGTCGACGACGACGTCGTACTCCGCCAGGACCTCGAGCGCGTTCTCCCTCGTCAGCCGTACATCGTGCGACACGACGGAGATGTTCGGGTTGAGCGCGCGCAGCCGCGTCGCCGCGACCTCGACCTTCTTCCGGCCGACATCACCGGTAGCGTACAGCACCTGCCGCTGCAGATTGCTCAGGTCGACGACATCGAAATCGATGATGCCGATCGTGCCCACACCCGCGGCCGACAGGTACATGCCGATCGGCGAGCCGAGGCCGCCGGCGCCGACCACGGCAACCCGCGCACCGCGCAGCTTGGCCTGCCCATCCCAACCGACCTCGTGCAACGTGATGTGCCGCGCGTAACGACTCACCTCGTCCCGCGAGAACGTGCTCGCGACATGCTCGCCGCCCGCAATGCTCGGCACGATCAGGATCACATCACCCGGCCGCACCGGCGTGCGCTCGCGCTCGGCAAGATCACGGACATCATCGTCGTTGAGATACACCCGGACGAACCCGCGCAGCTCGCCCGAATCCGTGAAGAGGTGTCGGCGAAGAACCGGATGCCGCGTGGTGACCTGCGACAGTGCCGTCGCCACGTCGGGCGCATCCGTCTCGATCCGGGCGGCGCCCGCCGTGTACTCGCGCAGCGCCGTCGGGAGCTGCACGAATGCGCTCACGCCGCGCCCGCGAGCAGGGAGATCGGCAGCTCCGTGAAACCGCTGCGATCGTCGCGCAGTCGCCAGCACCGTATCTCGCCGGCGCGGCCGTCCACGATCAGGTATACGTACCCCGGCGCGGCCAGCTCCAGATCCGTGGCCGACGGCTCCGCCGATGTCGCAGGATGCGAGTGATAGAACCCGATCACCTGCTGACTCGTGCTCGCCGCCTGCCGCTCCAGTCGCAGCACGACCTCGGCATCGATGTGGTACGTCGCTGCCGCGTGGGCCTCGTTCGGCACGGGGATCAGCGTGCGTACCTCCATATCGTGACCGCGTACGAGGCCGATCAGTGCGCCGCAGCACTCGGCCGGCGCCGCCGCGCCCGTCTCGCGCCGCAGCCCCGCGAGCACGCGCGGCGGGAGGGTAACTGAATAGCGAATCATGACTTGGAACGTAGCCGCGGCCCGGGTGCGGGTCAATCCGGAGCGGTCCGGTTCGTGCCCCGCAAGCGAGGACTCAGAGACTGCCGGCCAGGAGGAGAAGATGCCCCGGAAGAAGCGGACGAGTGAGGCGGAAACGGACGCGCGGAACCGCGGTCTGCGGGAAGAGGAACGGCGTCAGCGCGATCCGGAGAAGCGGACGCCGCATCGGGCGATCGAGCAGGAGGCGCCGGAGCCCGAGCGGCTGACGACGCCGGACGAGAATCGGGATCAGGACATTGCGCAGCTGGAGAATCCGCCACAGTCGGAGGGTCCGCGGGAGCGCAGCAACGACGCGGTCTGATCAACCTCTGAGCGCGTGAGCGATCAGCTCCGCGCTGGCCGCGGCCCCGCCGAGGTGCTGCTCGACGAATCTGCGGGCCGCTGCGCCGGCGTGAGCGCGGGCGCGGTCATCGCCGAACAGGCGCGCGAGCAGGGAGTGGAGCGCAGCGGCATCATCAATGACGAAACCGCCGCCGGCAACGCGAAGCCGTTCGGCCTCGCGGGCGTTGCCGTGACGCGGTCCGTACAGCACGGGCACACCGAGGGCGGCCGGCTCCACGACCGAGTGGAGGCCGGACGTGCCGAACCCGCCGCCGACATACGCGAGATCGGCGATCGCGTACAGGTCGGCGAGCACGCCGACCCGATCGACGACGACGACATCGACGGCGAGATCCACCGCGCCCGCATCGTCATCCGTTGGCAGGCGCGTGTAGCTCAATCCGGCGCGTGCGAGTCGGTCCTCGAGGTGCGCGAGCGGGTCGGCGGCGGGCTCGTGCGGTGCGATGACACAGCGCCACGAGCGGCTGCGCGCGAGTGCGTCGATGATCCGCTCATCATCCGCCGGCCAGGTGCTGCCCGCGACGAGCCAGGGCCGTCCGGCGGCGCGGAACGGTCGGAGGAGCGGCCGGTCGCGGTCGAGCCGCCGTGCGCGCTGCCAGACCTGGTCGAAGCGGGCGTCGCCGGTCACGCTCAGCTTCGTGCGCGGTATGCCGAGCAGTGAAAAGCAGGCCGCGTCCTCCTCGCTCACCACACCGACGGCATCGAGCCGGCGGTATGCCGCGCCGAGCAGCAGTCGGGCACCCCTCCCGAGCCGGCTCGAGTCCGGTGCGAGCACGCCGTTCACCATGACGACCGCGCTCCCGCGCGCCGCTGCTTCGCGCCCCAGGACCGGCCAGATCTCGGTGCGGACGAACGCGATGCACGCAGGTGCCGTCGCGGCGAGTGCCGTACCGACATCCGCTGTGCGATCCCACGGCAGGTAGCCGTGCCAGTCCGCGCCGACCCGGGGCGCGATCCGCTCGGCCGATGGCGAGAAGTGCGTGAAGATCGTCTGGATCGACGGTTCGCGGTCCCGCGTCTCCGCCAGGATGGCCTGCGCCATGAGCGCCTCGCCGACGGATGGCGCGTGCAGCCACACGAGCGGCCGCCCGCGATCGCGCGACGCGCGACTCCACTCGCCGAGCGATTGCAGTGCCGCGCGCCGGCCGCGCACGCCACGGCGCAGCCGTTCGTTCAGCGGTGCGGCCAGTCGCAGCGCCGGCACCGCCGCACGCACCGCAGCTTCATAGATCCGTTCTCCCGAGTGCACGCGCCAACTTACACCGGCGCGCGCCGCGCTGCGAGCGCGATACTGTCGCACGCTCGATCCGCGCGACATCTTCGGTCATGACGTGGAGCGCACTGATCACGAGAATCGCCGGCTGGGCGGCCGGCGTGTTCCAGAAGGTGGAGCGCGCGGGCGGACCGGTGCCGCCCGGGCCGGTGCTCGTCGTCGCCAACCATCCGAACAGCCTGCTCGACCCGCTCGTCATCTTCGGCGTGGCCGGCCGTCCGACTCGCCCGCTCGCGAAAGCGCCCCTTTTCGACCAGCGCTTCATCGGAACGATGCTGCGCGGACTCGGCGGACTGCCCGTCTATCGGGCACAGGACGATCCGTCGCAGATGCACCGCAACGAGGACACGTTCCGCGGCGCGATCGATGCCCTGCGCAGCGGTGATGCCGTCCAGATCTATCCCGAGGGCCGCAGCCACTCGGAGCCCGCGCTCGCGCCGATGCGCACCGGCGCCGCACGGATCGCACTCGGCGCCGAGCATGAATCCGGCTGGACGCTGAACCTCAGGCTGGTACCCGTCGGCCTGACGTACGACCGCAAGAGCCGTTTCCGCGGCCGCGTCCTCGCCGTCATCGGCGAGCCGTTCGGCGTCGCCGACCTGCAATCGCTGCACGCCGCCGATCCGGTCGCCGCCGTGCGCACGCTCACCGACCGGATCGCCGCACGCCTCGAGGCGCTCACGCTGAATACGACGGAACTGCGTGATGCGGAGCTGATCGATACGGCCGAACGGCTGTACGCGCGCGAGCGCGGGATGACGGGGTGGCGGGCACGTGACCCGCTCGCCGACCGTCTGCCGCGCATGCGCGCGTTCGCACGCGGCATCGCGTGGCTGCGCGAGCACGACCCGCCGCGGCACCAGCGACTCGCCCGCGCCGTGCACCACTACCGCAGACGTGCCCAGCTGCTCGGCGTCGCCGATGGCGATGTGCCGCCTCGCTACACGTTCCGCGGCACGCTCCGCTACGTCATCACCCGGTCCATCGTCCTGCTGCTGCTGGTGGTGCCCGCGCTCATCGGCGGTATCGTCTGGTATCCGACGTACCTCGCGCCGCACCTCACGCTGCGACTCGTGCGTCCCGGATTCGAGGCGATCGCAACCTACAAGCTGGCGACCGGGTTCCTGCTCGTGCCCCTGACGATGTTCGTCACGATCGCAGTCGCGGCGCTGCTCGATGGCGCGCGCGGCGCACTCCTCGCCGCAATCCTCGTCCCCGCCTGCGGCTTCGCCGCCCTCGCCTGGCATGACCGCTGGACCCGTTTCGAGGAGGACGCACGCCTGTTCCTCCGCATCCTCGCGCACCGCGACCATCAGCAGAGGCTTGCAGAGGAGAGGGCGAGGCTGGCGGCGGAGTTCGACGCTCTGGTCGAGGAGGCAGGAGTGCTGTCCGTCCGCTGAGCGCGGCACGTTCGGCCGTCGCTGTTGCTCAGCCGGACTCCGAGGCGGGCCCGCGCTCCTCGTGCGTCCGGATCTCGACCAGGTCCGCCACCTCCGTGATCTCCTCGACGGCGAGTCGCATCGCCTCCTTCAACGAGTCGGCCGTGATGTCGACGACGTGGTAGTGCATGCGCGGCGAACCGAAGCGGATGGTCACCCGGTAGACGGGCATCAGGCGGGTGAGGAGTCTTCGTCGTGCTGCTGCGGCACGAGCTTCCTCAGCGCTTCGAGCAGTTCGGCGATGACGAGCGGCTTCTGTAGAAATGCGGTGAACAGCTCGGCTTCATCGTCGGCGAGGTCGTAGCCGCTCATGCCGATGACCGGCAGGTCGGCCCACTCCGGCTGCTCGCGCAGCACCTCGACGACCCGGACACCGCTGATGCCGGGCAGACTCACGTCGATGACGAGTGCGGCTGTGAGCGACTCCTTGACGCGCAGGAGCGCCTCGTGTCCATCGGCAGCCGGAACCGGCGTGTACCCGTTCAATGCCAGGGTGGACACGAGCATTGCCCGGAACGGCGCATTGTCTTCTGCCACGACGATGATGGGTCCCATCGGGTTCCATGAACATGGGAATCGCGCGTCCTCGGGCCCCGGAACGGCACAATGCGTTCCGCGGCGATGGACCCGGGCGGCGACCGGGTGCATATTGTGGCCGGGCGCGCGTCACCGCCGGCTTCGCGCCCATCCCATCAATCCTGAACGGCGTGCGCTACATCGGCAACAAGACCCGACTGCTGGACTTCATCCGGCGTGTGTTGCAGCGCCGCGGCATTGCTCCCGGCCGCGCCGTCGACCCGTTCAGCGGCACCGCGAGCGTCGCGCGTGCACTGAAGCGGTGGGGTTTCCATACGGCCGCGTCCGACATCATGGAGTACGGCTACGTGTTCGCCCGCGCGTACGTCGAGGTAACCGGTCCGCCCTCGTTCGACCACCTCGCGACCGCGCTCGGCGGGTCCGACCTGCGACACGCCGTGGCCGACCTGAACCGGCTGCCGCCCGCAGCCGGCTTCATCTTCGAGCACTTCTCCCCCGCCGGCGCGGTCGGGGCGCGGCACGGGCGGATGTACTTCACGCCGGAGAACGCCGCACGCATCGACGCCGTGCGCGACCGCATCGAGCAGTGGTCCCGCAGCGGCAGCATCGACCGGGATGCGTATCATCTGCTGGTCGCCGCACTCATCGAGGCGGCCGACCGCGTCGCGAACACGACCGGAGTCTATGCCGCGTTCGTCAAGTCGTGGCAGCCCAATGCGCTTCGCCCGCTCACACTGCGAACGGCGCCGCTCGTGCGCGGCAACCGCTGTTCGGCCGCGCGACGGGATGCCATCGACGCCGTCCACGCTGCCGGCGAATTCGACCTGCTGTATCTCGACCCGCCGTACAACGCACGACAGTACGCGGGCTACTACCACATCCCGGAGCTCCTCGCCCGCGGCTGGTACGACGGCGCGATCGCCATGCGCGGCAAGACCGGGCTCATCGAGGACTCCCATCTCCGCAGCGACTGGAGCAGCAGCCGCCGGTGCGAGACCGCGTTCGAGACGCTCGTCGCCGCGTCGCGCTGCCGTCACATCGTAATGAGCTACAACGCCGAAGGCATCATCCGCGAGCAGACGATCGAACGCGTGCTGAAGGAGCACGGCCGTCGTGACACGTTCCGCCGCTATCGCCGCCGCTACCGGCGCTACCGCTCCGACGCCGATGGCCCGGTGAGGAACTACCGTGCCGACGCAGTCGACGAGTATCTGTACTGCGTGTCCCGCTGACTGCGCGCACCTAGCTCCTCGCTACCGCTGCTGCGAGCACCACCCACCCGCTGATGAGCGCCAGCCCGCCGATCGGCGTGATCGCGCCGAGCCAGCGCGGGCCCCCGAGCGCGAGCGCGTAGACCGTGCCTCCGAATACGACGATTCCGACCGTAAAAAGCCAACCGGCGACCGAAAGCAGCGGCGCCGGCCATCGCCCGGCCACGGCTCCGAGGATGACCAGCGCCAGGGAATGGTAGAGGTGGTAGCGCGCCGCGGTCTCCCACGTCGCGAGACGTTCGGGCGTGAGCCGGGCGGCGAGCGCGTGAGCGCCGAACGCGCCGGCTGCGACTGCGGCAGCGGCGAGCAGTGCACCCGCTACGACGAAGCCCTTCAACTCAGTTGCCGGCGGGCCGGCCGTTGTACTTCTGATAGAGACGCGTGTGCCGGTCGTCCATGGGTACCCGTCGCCCCTTGATGAACACTTCCGTCACCTGTGACCGGATATCGAGCGGATCACCGGTCGCAATGAAGAGGTTCGCGAGCTTGCCCGGCTCGATCGTGCCGATCCGGTCGGCAGCGCCGAACATCTCGGCCGGCCAGATCGTGAGCGCGCGCAGCGCGGCATCCTTCGGCAGGCCGTAGCCGACGGCGAGGGCCGCGTGGTAGGGCACGTGGCGCGCGTTCGCGGAGCCGCCCGTCGAGAACGCGAACTTCACGCCTGCCTCGTGGAGCACGCCCGGCTGCGCGAAGATGGCATCGTAGGGCGCATCGGCCGGCGGGTTCGACTGGATCGACCCGAGCACGACCGGCACATCGTTCTGCGCCAGCAGCTCGCGCACCTTCCACGCCTCGTCGCCGCCATTGATGATCACGCGTATGCCGTACTCCCGGCCCAGCTCCACGACGGCGCGGATCTGCTGCTCGGTGTCGGCCGAGACCAGCGCGGGCACGCGGCCCTGCATGAGCGGACGCAGCGCCTCGTACATCAGGTCGACCTCCTCGGCGCCTGCCGTCCGCTGCCGGTCGTACGCGCGTGCCGTGGTGAGCACCGTCTTCAGCTCCCGGATCTGCGTCTCCACCCGCTCCCGCGCCGCACGCTGCGCCGCCGGGTTGGCGCCGCCGCCGAAGCCGAAGCCGAACGAGGGCTCGCGCGGGTAGTTGATGACGAACGCGGCCGTCCGCTCCACGGCCATGTCTTCCCACGTCCAGCCCGCAGTACCGATCAGTGCTGCCTGGCCGCTGATCACGCCACCGCTCGGCGCCGTGATCACGCTCGTGATCCCGTTCGCACGCGTGATCGCCATCATGTCGCTGTCGACGTTGATCGCGACGACTGCGCGCATGTGCGGATTGAACTCGCCCAGCTCGCTCCGCAGGTTCATGGTCGAGATCCCGCCGATCTCGGACAGACCCAGCGGCGTGTAGGAGTCGATCAGGCCGGGGTATACGAATTTGCCGCGGGCATCGATCTCGACGGCGCCCGGTGCGGTCGCGTCGGGGCCGACCGCCTCGATGAGACCGTCGCGCACGACGACGTTGGCGTTCTGCAGCGTCTGCCCGGTTCCGGTCCAGATGGTCGCGCCGCGGATCAGGAACGTGCCCTCCTGTCCCGGGCTCGCCTGCGCGCTCAGGCGCGGCGTCGCGGCCGCGAGCACGGCCAGCGTAAGCATCGCCGCTCTCATCGGTCGTCCTCCGTCGTCGTCGTGATCGCGCGCTGGCTCTCGATCAGCTTGCGCAGCGTCATCGCCTGGCTGCGGTCGAAGAGCACCTTGCCGTCAACGAGCGTCATCTCGACGTGAGTCTCGGGAGCAAACGGGTGCGCGCTGAATATCGCGAGGTCCGCCTGCTTGCCGACTTCGACCGTACCGACCAGGTGATCGACGCCGAGCTGCCTGGCGGGATTCAGCGTGATCATGCTGAGCGCCTCGACCTCGCTCATGCCGCCGTACTTCATTCCGATCGCCGCCTCCTGGTACAGCCGCCGCACGCGCTCGCCGGAATCGGAGTTCACGGACACGACGACGCCCCGGTCCGTCATGATCGCCATGTTGTGCGGAATCGCGTCCTGCGCCTCGACCTTGTAACCCCAGTTCTCCGCAAACGTGGACGCCATCGCCCCGTGCTTCGCCATCTCCTCGGCGACCTTGTAGCCCTCGAGCACGTGCTGGAACGTGTTGATGCGGAAACCGAAGTCCTCCGCCACCCGCATCAGCATCAGGATCTCGTCGCCGCGGTAGCTGTGCGCATGAACCTTGATGTCACCACGCATGATGTCGGCGAGCGCCTCCAGCCGCAGATCGCGACGCGGCGGCAGTGCATTCCGGTCGCGGCGCGCGCGCTGCCGATAGTCTTCCCATTCGCGGTCGTACTCCTGCGCCTGTGCGAACCACCAGCGCAGCGTCTGCTCCACGCCCATGCGCGACTTCGGGAACCGGCGCAGCGAGTCGGGCGCCGACGAGCTCGCGCGCGTCACGTTCTCGCCCAGCGCGAACTTCACGATGCGGTGAGCGCCGTCGAAGTACAGCGAATCGGCCGGCTGACCCCAGCGCATCTTGATGACTGCGCCCTGACCGCCGATCGTGTTCGCACTGCCGTGCAGCAGCAGCGCCGACGTGACACCGCCCGCCAGTGCACGATAGATCGTCTGGTCGTCATCGCGGACGGGTACCATGACCTCGGGCGTCACCGACTCCGAGCCCTCGTTGATCCCGCCCTCGATCGCCATGTGCGAGTGCGCATCGATGATACCGGGCATCACGTACCTTCCCGTACCATCGATCACCTGCACGCCAGCGGGAATCGACACGTCGGTCCCGACCGCCGCGATCTTACCATCGCGCACCAGTACGGTCGCGTTCTCGAGCGTGCCGTTCGCAATCGTCAGCACGGTCGCGTTCCGGATCGCGACGTCCTGCGCCGCCGCCGGCGCCGCGATCAGCAGCGCGAGCAGCGCACCGCTCGCTCGCACGGTTCTCATCGGATCACCTCCTGCTCGCGCGCGCCGGGCGTGCGCCGGCGCGCCGTGAATGCGATCGGGCTCATACCCTGCGCCGTGATGGAGCCGCGCAGCTCGTCACCCGTCACCCGGCCGGTGATACTGATGGCCATCGCCGTCTGACCGGGTGGCGCAAACGTGCCGGCCAGCGTGATGTCCGAGCCGGTCTGCGTCCCGGTCAGGTCGACTGCGCCCATTTCGCTGTTGATCCGGCCCATCAGCTCCTGGCCGGAGCCGCTGATCGTGAGCGTGAACTGCATCAGTCCGGCCGGACCGTCCAGCTCACCGACCCAGTCGCCCGTCGCGTCCGCTGCCGCGCGCCCGTTGCCGCTGCGCTGCTCGCGCGGTGCCGGTGCAGGAATCTCGTAGCGCACGCCCTCCACGAACACGTCGCGGATGCGCGCGTCCTCGTCGAAGAGATCGCCCTGGACGACCACGAGGTTCGCGAGCTTGCCCGTCTCGATCGTGCCCGCGATGCTCTCGATCCCCAGGAGCCGTGCCGGTGTCACGGTGAGTGCACGCAGCGCGTCATCGGCCGGCAGGCCTTCGGCGATCGCGAGGCGGACGTGCGCACGCAGATCCGCCGGCGAGCTCATCCCGTGCGTCGTGAGTGCGATCGGAACACCCGCGCGTGCGAGCGCGCCCGCATTGCCGCGTGCTTCCCGGACCGCGGCCGAGTCCGCGCGCGCCTTCGCCTGATCCTCGCCGCTCACCGGCGCGACGTGGAGCTCGAACGAGCGACCGCTGATCTGGGTCGCGGACGGGAAGTCCAGACTGACGACGACGGGCCGTGCGGCCGCCCGCAGCGCATTCAGCGCGAGCCAGCCTTCCTGCGCGCCCACGATCGTGTAATCGCGGACGCCGAGCTCACGCGCGAGATCGATGATGCGATCGAGGTCGCGCGCACTCGACGCGTGGAACCAGACCGGCAGCGCGCCGCTCGCCGCCGGCTCGAGAGCACGACGGTCGGTGTCGTATGCCGGACGCGGCCCGGACGGCTCCCGCTCCCATGCCTGACGCACGCGCATCTCGTGCTGTGCGTCGAAGAACGACTGCTTCACGTACGCCAGTGACGCCATCAGCGTGCCCGGGTAGCCGCCGCGCCGACGGCCGAGCAGAACCTGCTGGGCAATGCCCGCGCGCAGCACCGGCCGGTCACCACCGCCCGTGTGCACCGCTGCCACGCGGCCGGGGAAGATGCCGCCATCGAACGTGAGGCCCAGCGTCGTCAGACCGGCTGCGCGCAGCTGGGCGAGCTGGTCGCCGGACGGGCTCCACGCGTCCGCGGCCTCGCGCCCCGGCATCACCTCCTCGCCACCACCCTCGCCGCCCGCACGGCCGCCGCCACCGCCGAAGCCGCCGCCCTGTCGCGCCAGGCTCGGCAGCCCGATCGTCGACGCCGCGTCGATCAGACCCGGATAGACGGTGTGACCGGACGCATCGACCTGGATCGCCGCAGCGGGAATCGAAACCTGCGGGCCGACCGCCGCGATCCGGCCGTCCTGCACGACGACCGTACCGCGCTCGATCACGCGGCCCGGTGCAACGACGATGCGGGCGTTCGTGAGGGCGTAGTGATCCGGCGGGGTGGGCGGAGCCTGCGCGGAAGCCGGTGTAGCGGAGGCGGCGCCCACGACCAGCGTCGCAGCGAGCGCGGATCGCAACATGGGGCACTCCGATGATGTGGGGTGAGCTAGCCGTATCGCGCGAAACTAGACCTGCCCCCGGACACCGTCAAGCGGGCGCCATGGAGCCGGCGGACTCCCGCAGGATCTCCGCCGTCGCCCGGACCCGGGCGCGGTGGCCACGGCTGACCGCATCGATCGACGACGTCAGCCGCTGCATCTCCTCCTCGGCCATCTCGCGGCTCACGATCGCAATCACCTGCGTCGACTGGAGCGAGGGTTCGCTGCGCATGAAGGAGATGGCCTCGACACCGTCCATGCCGGGCATGAGCAGATCAACGACGGCGACATCCGGCTCGAGCCGGCGCGCCATGTCGAGCATCTCGCCGCCGCTCGCCGCCGTGCTCACATCGCACCCCGCCGCCGCGAGCGCCTCGCCGAGGATGCGACGCACATCGGCGTCGTCATCGGCGATCAGCACGGTCAGCGATTCGTCGTCGTGTCTGCCCGCCAGCACGAGGTCGGTCGCATGCTCGACGGAAATCGGTTTCGACAGGATGGTCAGATAGCCGAGGTCGATGGCCGTCTCGCCCAGCTCGTCCTGGTGCGCGTACAGCAGCATCGGTGCTGTCGAGGTGCCGGCCTCGGACTGGAGCGCTGCGACGGCACGCCACGCGGCGTGATCCGGCGCACGGGCGTCGATCGCGAGCAGGTGCGGTGACTCGCGCCGCACGAGCGCTGCGAACTCGGCCGGCTCCGTGGTACCCAGGACGTGCAGCGTGCCGTGCAGGTCCTCGGCGAGTCGCGCGATCGCGCCATCGAGGTGCGCGAGCACGAGCACACGCACCTCATCCGATTCCCGTCCGTCGCCCGAGGGCGGCGCCGCACCGGGCAGCAGGATCGTGAACGTCGACCCGCGCCCCACCTGACTCTCTACCCGGATATCGCCGTTCATGAGGCGTGCGAAGCGGCGGGCGATCGCGAGGCCGAGCCCGGTGCCGCCGCTCGCACGGGACAGGCCGCCCTCGACCTGGTAGAACTCCTCGAAGATGCGCTCGACCTGGTCCGGCGGGATGCCCGGACCCGTGTCCGATACGCGGATCGCGATGTAGCCATCCACCTCGCCGTACGAGATCGTGACGCCGCCCTGCGACGTGAACTTCACGGCGTTCGAGAGCAGATTGACGATGATCTGCGTGAGCCGCGTCTCGTCGGCGCGCGCGGTGATCGCGCGCTGATCGTCCGGAGGCTCCACCTCGAGCGTGAGGCCCTTGCCGGCGGCCTGTGGCTGGATCTGCTGTGCCGCACGCTCCACGATGCCGCCGATCTCCAGGTCGGCGAGCACCAGGTCCATGCGACCGGCGCCGATCTTCGCGAGATCGAGGACCTCGTTGATCAGACCGAGCAGATGCCGGGATGTCTCGCGCACGCGGGCGAGCATCCCGCGCTGATCTTCGTTCAGCGGCCCCTTCACACCGAGGTCGAGCAGATCGGAGTAACCCATGATCGCGTTGATCGGTGTGCGGAGCTCGTGGCTCATCACGGCCAGGAACTGATCCTTCGCCTTCGTCGCCTCGCGCAGCTGATGGTTCACCTGCTCCAGTACCTCCGCCTGCCGGCGCAGCTCACGGTTCGTGTGCCGCAGCATCTCCGCGTACTGGTGCTCGTCCGTCACGTCCCGCAGCACCATCGCCGCGCCCGCCGCTTCCCCGCTCGCCGTGCGGATCGGCCCCGCCGAGCACGACAGGTGCCGCTCCGCACCCCAGTCGGAGCGGACGATGAACGTGGCGCGGCGCACGGCCTCACCGCGCATCGCGCGGATGAGCGGGAACTCGGTCGGGCTGAGCGGCCGCCCATCGACGGATACCAGGTCGAACCGAGCCGGCCACTCCTCCACCGGCACGGTGGACAGCTCGTCGCCGAGCAGCTCCTCGGCCGACGCATTCGACCGCTCCAGGTGGCCCTTCGAATCCACGACGATCACACCATCGGCCATCTGGTCCAGCACTGCGCCGAACCGGAGCGCCTCGCGGGCCGTGCTGCGCCGCTCGGTCTCCAGAGACAGGAACAGCTCGGCCGTCCGCAGCGCCGCGGCCGCGGGCGCCGCGAGGGCCTGGGCGAACGCGATGAGGGCGGGCGGGAAGCGGCGCGGCTCGTAGATCTCCCAGGAGGCCACGCCGACCGTATGGCCGGCGATGAGCAGCGGCACGGTGACCGAAGACACCGGCGCGTCCGGCCCCGCGGCCCGGGGCGGGAGCACCCGCCCCTCCGTGCGCGCACCCTCGAGCACGTACGGCTCGCCCGTCGAGACCGCCTCGCCGAGCGCGGGCAGCAGCGCGACCGGGGCGCGAACCTGACGGATGTCCTCCTGCCTGAGCCGGTCGGTGATCCCCTCGATGTCGCGGAAGATCATCCGGCGCCGCCCCACCAGCAGCTCGCCCTCCTCCTCGAACGTGTACAGCGAGGCCACGTCCGCGCCGAGGATCTCCGCGACACCGCCGAGGAACAGCTCGACCACGTCATCCGGATCCAGCGACGTCGACAGCCGCTGAGCCGCGCTCTGCGCCGCCTCGAGCTGCGCCGCCAGCTCGCGCGCCTCTTTCGCCCGCGCCCGCGCCTCCGCCGCCGCCGACCGCGCCGTCTCCTCCGCCGCCTGACGCCGCGCGATCTCGTCCTTCTGCGTCACGATCGTGCGTCGCAGGAAGTACAGGATGACGGCGAACGCGAGCGCGAGCGCGAGCCCCGCCACCCAGAGCGCGATCCGCTCGGCCCGATACGTCCTCAGGTCCGGCGGCTGATACGCCAGCTCCACCTGCCAGCGCGTGTCCGCGACCGGCACAGTGCGATAGACGCGCATCCAGCTGCGCGGCACGCCCTGCGGCGTCGTCAGCCGCACGCCGCCCGGTCCGATCAGCGCGTGGCTCGCCGCCCCGCCGCCCCGCCCGATCGTGTCCAGCTGGATGGACTGGGTGGCGGATCGGTATACCGACTGCGGATCCAGCTCCGCGGCGATGATACCGATGACACGGGTCGAGTCACTGCTCACGATCGGATCGAACAGGAAGACGCGGCGGCCCCGGCCATAATCGACCACGCCCGTCGCCGCCCTCTCGTGCGTGGCGAGCGCCCGCACGTAGGCCGGCCGCAGCATCGAATCCTGGAGCGTGATCAGCTGACCGAAGCCGGTACCGGGCGCACGCAGCAGCTCCTCCGTCGGCGGCACCACGATCGTGATGCTCGTCAACCCCTGCATCCGCGTCGTCGTGCTGTCCAGCGCGGCGATCAGCGTGCCCTTCGCCGCTTCGCTCATCTGCGCGGCGTTCGCCGCAATGAACGAGCTCTTCGCCAGCTCCAGCGAGCCGGTCCGCTCTGCGATCGCGGTGCCGAGCGCGTCCGTGATCACGCCCAGTCGCTGCTCCGCGACCTGCGCGTGCTCCTCGACTCGCCGCTCCGCCCGGCCTCGCCACTCCAGATCGAGGACCCACACGACTCCGAGCAGGATGACGAAGACCGCGAGGGGCAGAAGATCAGCGTACCGGCTCAGACGCATCGCGTTTCATTCGAGGAAAAAGGACGCCGCCGAGTGTGCCGACGCCCGGCTGGTCGAGCCGTGTGACGCGGCAGCACAAAACATACCCGTGCGCCGCGCTGCGGCACCGCTTTCGCAATCCACTGCGGCGCAGCATCTTCCAGCGGATGACGGCCTCGGCACGATCGTTCCTCATCGCCTGCTCTCTCGCCCTCTCCGCGTGCTCGCCGCTGTACGTGATCCAGGCCGGCATCGAGGAAGCGAAGATCCTCAGCCGGCGCCGACCCATCACCGAGGTCATTGCGGACCCCGCTACCAGCGCCGAGACCCGGCGCAAGCTCACGATCGTACAGCAGGCCCGCGATTTTGCGGAGCACGCACTCGATCTCGATGCGGGTGACAGCTACACGACGTACTCCTGGGTCGACAGCGACACGCTCCTGCTCGTCGTTACTGCCTCCGCAAAGGACAGGTTCCGGGCGCACACCTGGTGGTTCCCGATCGTCGGACACGTCCCCTACAAGGGGTTCTTCGACTTCGACGACGCGTTCGCGGAAGCGCGCCGGCTGGAGCGCGAGGACCTCGACGTGCAGGTCCGGCCGAGCGCCGCGTTCAGCACCCTCGGCTGGTTCAACGACCCGCTCCTCAATACCATGCTCCGCTACGACGACGTCTCGCTCGCGAACACCGTCATCCACGAGCTGCTCCACAACACGATCTACATTCCGAGCCGCATCAGCTTCAACGAGAGCTTCGCGAATTTCGTCGGCGAACGCGGCGCCATCGAGTTCTTCTGCAACCGGGACGGCGAGGATTCCGCGCGCTGCGTGGCCGCGCGCAACGCCTGGGCAGACAACCTGACGTACGCCGCCTTCCTCTCCGGCCTCGTCTCCGAGCTGGAGGCACTGTACGGCCGCGAGGACATCGACCGCGCCACCAAGCTCGCCCGCCGCGAGCGCATCTTCGCCGCCGCACGCACACGCTTCACTACCGACGTCGAGCCCCGCCTGCTGACGCGGCTGTTCCGCGGGTTCGCAACCAGACCTCTCAACAACGCAACACTCATCGGAACGCGCCTGTACTACGACCGCCTCGCCGTTTTCGAGGCCGTCTATCGGCATTACGGACAGGACTTCCGCAACGCGCTGGCGGCGATACTCCGGGCAGCACGTGCCCGTCCCGAGGACCCGTACGCCGCGGTCGTCCAGCTGATGTCACGGCCGGCGGTCCAGGAGCCGGGCCGCTGACGCGCTGCGGGCACCGTTGACTGGGCACGGCGCGCGCACGTACCGTCCACGACATCCGATGTGACTCGCCCAGGCGGACGTCATCGATCCGCGGGTGGCGGCCCTGCGTCAAAACGGGGCACACCCTGAACCCGCATGACAGAGCACTGTGAGAATCTCACATACACACAGCTTCATTTTCTTCTCGAACCCGAAGACCGGATCGGAATCCGTCCGAGCCCTTCTTGACCCGTATTCCGACATCGCCGGAATCCCTTTGTGGGAATGCACGCCCGAGTTTCCGTTCTACTCTCACATCCGCCCTGTCGAGGTGCGGGAGATATTCCGCGCGCGAGGTTGGGATTTCGAACGGTATTACCGCTTCACGTTCGTCCGGAATCCGTGGGCGCGCCTCGTTTCGCTCTACCACATGATTCATCCGGTGCCCGCGGGATCGGCGCTTCGGCGGGCGCTCGAGGCGGCTCGAGGGCACCCCTCCGTTCGGGGGTTCAGACGATGGATCAGGGGCGTGCGTGCGGATGGTCCCGGTGCCGGCGGGCCACCGGATCAGCGCTGGATGCGATATGGATCCTACTCGATCCGGAGCTATGCCGGTGACCGCGACGGCCAGCTGCTGGTCGACCGCGTGATCAAGCTCGAGGAGATCGACACCGCGATCCCGCACGTGTTCGAGGAGATCGGCCTCCCGCCCATCGAGAACGGTGTACCCCGCGTCAATGTCAGGACTCACCGTAGCTACACGGAGTATTACGACGACGCGACGCGTACGCAGGTCGAGTCGATGTACGCCTACGATATCGCGCAGTACGGCTACGTGTTCGGCGAATGAGCCGGGTGGACCCGGATCGAGCCGGTGCGAGTCGGGCCTCCGTCCCGGCCCTCCGCCGGCCGCTGGATTCCCCTTGCCAGCGCCTCTAGATTGTGCGGTTCAATCACTGCGCGAACGATGATCATGGATTACAGGCCGCAGCGCATAGAAGAGAAATGGCAGCGCCGGTGGGCCGAGCAGAATCTGAACTCGCTCACCGACGATCAGCTGAGGACCGCAGAGCGCCCGTTCTATAACCTGATGATGTTCCCCTACCCGTCCGCCGAGGGCCTGCACGTAGGGAACATGTACGCGTTCACCGGGGCGGATATCTACGGCCGGTGGCAGCGGCTCCAGGGCGAGGCGGTGTTCGAGCCGATCGGGTTCGACGCGTTCGGTATCCACTCGGAGAACTTCGCGCTCAGGATCGGCACGCACCCAATGGAGCTGATCCCGCGCAACATCCGGAACTTCACGCGTCAGCTCACCCGCATCGGCGCGATGTACGACTGGAACCACGTCGTCGATACGACGGACCCGTCGTACTACAGGTGGACGCAGTGGCTCTTCCTCCAGCTCTATCGTGCCGGACTGGCGGAGAAGAAGGAGGCGGCGGTCAACTGGTGCCCGTCCTGCCACACCGTGCTCGCGAACGAGCAGGTGATTGCAGGCGCGTGCGAGCGCTGCGGCACGACGGTCGAGCAGCGCACGCTATCGCAGTGGTTCTTCACGATCACGAAATACGCGCAGCGGCTGCTCGACAACCTGAAGTGGATCGACTGGTCGGAGACGACGAAGAAGGCGCAGGAGAACTGGATCGGCCGCAGCGAAGGTGCCGAGATCTGGTTCGAGGTCGATTCCCCCTGGCATGCCGACCCCGGCTCCGCCGCGGCCGTCGCCGTGGCTGATGCGCGCGCCTACCATCACGGCCGCGGCGAGGACGATGAGTACGAGCAGAAGCTCCAGATCTCCGTCTTCACCACCCGTCCGGACACGATCTTCGGCGCGACGTTCCTCGTGCTGGCGCCCGAGCATCCCGTCGTCGACTGGGTCACGACCGATGCGCGGCGCGCGGAGGTCGAGGCGTACCGCGAGCGTGCCGCCGCCATGGACCTCGTCACGCGGAAGAAGACGGACAAGGACAAGACGGGCGTGTTCACCGGCGCCTACGCGATCAATCCCGCCTCCGGCACGCCCGTCGAGATCTGGATTGCCGACTACGTGCTGATGGAGTACGGCACGGGCGCGATCATGGCCGTGCCGGGCCACGACGAGCGCGACTTCGAGTTCGCGACGCAGTTCGCGCTGCCGATCGTCCGCGTGATCGCCGGCCCGGGCGCGGACGCGGACTCGCCGCTGCGCGAGGCGTATGTGGGCGAGGGCGTGCTGGTCAACTCCGGCGAGTTCGACGGCCTGCATTCCGGCGAGGCGATCGGTCGCATCACCGACTGGCTCGCCGGGCACGGCGTCGGCGACCGGAAGGTGAACTACCGGCTGCACGACTGGTGCATCTCGCGCCAGCGGTACTGGGGTCCGCCGATCCCGATCATCTACTGCGACGCGTGCGGCATCGTGCCCGTCCCCGAGCAGGACCTGCCGGTCGTGCTGCCGCACGTCGAGAACTACAAGCCCGACGAGAGCGGCGTCAGCCCGCTCGCGCGCGACGAGACGTGGTATCGCGTGCTGTGCCCGAAGTGCGGACGCACGGGACGGCGTGAAACGGACGTGAGCGACACGTTCCTCGACAGCGCATGGTATTTCCTGCGTTATCCGTCCGCGAACCGGGACGACGTCGTCTTCGACCGCGAGCTGACGAGGAAGTGGCTGCCGGTGCACATGTACATCGGCGGCAACGAGCACGCCGTGCTGCACCTGCTCTATGCGCGCTTCATCACGATGGTGCTGAAGGACCTCGGCCACATCGACTTCGAGGAGCCGTTCCGCCGGTTCCGCGCCCACGGCCTGCTCATCAAGGAAGGCGCGAAGATGTCGAAGAGCCGCGGCAACGTCGTCATCCCCGACCGCTACATCGAGGACTGGGGCGCGGACACGTTCCGGACGTACCTCATGTTCCTCGGCCCGTACCAGGAGGGCGGCGACTTCCGCGACCAGGGGCTCCAGGGTCCGTTCGGCTTCTTCAGCCGGCTGTGGGATGCGGTCGTGCCCGTGGCGGAGCTCGGCACCGCGCAGCCGGCGGGCAGCATCGAGCAGAAGCTGCACGCGACCATCGCGAAGGTGACCGAGGACATTGCCGCGCTGCGCTACAACACGGCGATCGCCGCGATGATGGAATACCTGAACGCGGTGCGCGAAGGGAACCGGAACGTGAACCGCGCGGAAGTCGAGCCGCTCGTCGTGCTGGTCGCGCCGTTCGCACCGCACATCGCCGAGGAGTTGTGGGAGCTGCTCGGCCATACCCAGTCGATCTTCGCGGGCGCGAACTGGCCGTCGCACGACCCGGCGAAGACGATGGCCGATACCGTGGAATTCGTGGTGCAGGTCAACGGCAAGCTGCGCGCACGAATGGCCATGAGCCGCGGCATCAGCCAGGACGACGCACAGGCCGCCGCACTCGCGGATGAGAACGTGCGGAAGTACATCGATGGCGCGCAGGTGCGGAAGGTCATCTTCGTGCCCGACCGCCTGCTGAATCTCGTCGTCGGCTGACGCCCGCCGTGTCCCCGCTCCGCATCGCCGCGCACATCTCGGCTGCGGAGTGGGGCGGCGCCGAGCGCCGCTCCCTCGCCCTCCTCGCCGGCCTCGCCGCACGCGGACATCGGGTCATCGTCTACTGCAACACACCGCGCATTGCCGCGAAGGCCCGCGAGCACGGACTCGAGGCCGTCATCGGCCCGCTGCGCGGCGACGTCATGCTCGGCCATGCGCTCGCCTTCGCGCGACACCTCCGCCGGCAGCGACCGGATGTGCTGCTGCTCATCACGTTCCGCCGGCTGCTGCCCGGCGCGATCGCCGGCCGCATCGCGCGCGTGCCGCGCATCATCTCGCGCGTCGGGCTCGCTTCCGATGTCGCGCGGAGCGCGAAATACAGGTTCGTGCTCCGCCGCTGGATCGATGATGTCGTGCTCAACGCGGAGAGCCTGCGCGCACCGTTCATCGCATCGCTGCCGCCCGGTGCCCGTGCACGGGTGCACGTCATCCCGAACGGCGTCGAGCCGCGTCATGCCGCGGCGACGCGAGCAGACGCCCGCGCGCAGGTCGACGTGCCCGCGGACGCATTCGTCATCGGCAGCGTCGCGCGCCTCGTGAAGCAGAAGCGCTTCGACCGGCTGATCGAAGCGGTGGCGCAACTGGACGGCGTCCACGCCGTGATCGCCGGGGATGGCTACATGCGCGATGCGCTCGCGCAGCTCGCGCAGTCGCTCGGTGTTGCCGACCGCATCCATTTCCTGGGCCATCGCGAGGACATCGGCACCGTGCATCGCATGCTGGACGTCTACGTCGTCTGCTCCGATCAGGAGGGCATGTCCAGCGGCATGCTCGAGGCGATGGCCGCCGCACTGCCCGTCGTGAGCACGCCCGTCAGCGGCGCGGCGGAGGCGCTCCATGGCCCGCCGCGCTGCGGTCTCATCACTGCGTTCGAGCCGCACGCCGTCGCCGACGCGATCCGGCGGCTCATGCACGATCCCGAGGCGCGGCGCACGCTCGGCCGCGCTGCCGCGGAGGTCGCCCGCACACGGTATTCGATTGCCGCCATGACGGATCGCTGGGAGGCCCTGCTTCAGGAGCCTAAATAGCGATACCTGAACAGCTTGGGCACACGGCTTGCCGGTCTCCCTCGCAGGTGGCGCAACGCCGCCGTGAATCACGCGAAGGAGGAGGAGCACATGACGGATCGTAATCTGCGGCGCGAGGGCCGCGAGGACCGCGTCGAGGGCACCATCGACGAAATCAAGGGCAAGGTCCGCGGTGATGTCGGCAAGGCGGTCGACAACCACAGCGAGCACGTGAAGGGCCGCGCCCAGGAGGCGAAGGGCAAGGTCCAGAAGAAGGTCGGCGAGCTGAAGGAGGAGCTCGGCGAGCACGATTCCGCGCACGACGACGACCGCATCTGATGCGCCCGGTGCCGGCGGGCCTCGCGGTCAGCGAGGCCCGTCCGCGCCGCTCGCGCGTACGTCATTCCACCGCCTCCCGCCGGCTGGACAACCTGCCCGCAAACCACCATCTTTCCGGTCCGCTTTCGACGTGTTTTTCGCCGTCGCGAGCGACGCGTTTCGGGTTGACACTCCAGCGTGGCCCGGTTAACTTTCAGGTCTGTCGCGGGGTGGAGCCGTCTGGTAGCTCGCCGGGCTCATAACCCGGAGGTCGCGGGTTCAAATCCCGCCCCCGCTATTGCACGGCCGAGGCCGGTGCGGTCGGAAGCAGCGTCCGCGCCGACGACGCTCGGCCCGCCCGCGCCGCCTGAGAAGCCGCGCGGGTTTTTCGTCCCGGGGAGCCAGTCGCTCGGGACGGCAGGGCCGGTCGCCCGGTGGCCTTCGGCGACTTCGCTACGGGCCGGGACCGATCCGGACAGGGCCAGGTAGCTCAGTTGGTAGAGCACATGACTGAAAATCATGGTGTCGGCAGTTCGATTCTGCCCCTGGCCACTGGTTTACGCCCGTAGCTCAATTGGTAGAGCACCGGTCTCCAAAACCGGGGGTTCCAGGTTCGAGTCCTGGCGGGCGTGCTCGGGACAGCAGAACGGTGTTGCGCCGCCCCCATCGTCTAGTGGCCTAGGACGTCGCGTTCTCAGCGCGAAAACCGGGGTTCGATTCCCCGTGGGGGTATGCAGGGTTGGAAGGTGGTCTCCGCCGGGCGAGTGCGGCAGAGGGGATCGCGAGGAGTCGGGCTCGCGTAGCTCAGTGGTAGAGCACTTCCTTGGTAAGGAAGAGGCCGTGGGTTCGATCCCCACCGCGAGCTCTGCCCCCATCGTCTAACGGTCAGGACGCCACTCTTTCAAGGTGGAGACCGGGGTTCGATTCCCCGTGGGGGCGTAGGACACGGTGTGGGCGGGATGGAATCGTACCTGGCGGTTCGATTCCCCGTGGGTGCGTAGGACGCGCAGACAACCAGAGTGCGGGCGTAGCTCAGTTGGTAGAGCGTCTGCTTGCCATGCAGAAGGTCGCCGGTTCGAGTCCGGTCGCCCGCTCTGAGTCGGGACCCGCGGCAGATCAGCGGGATGGGGCTGTAGCTCAGTTTGGTTAGAGTGCCGCACTGTCACTGCGGAGGTCGCGGGTTCGAGTCCCGTCAGCCCCGCTGAGCGCCGGTTGATTGACAATTCGGGTCGTGCCACGGGGCCGTAGCCCGGTTGCCTTCGGGCGACCGCGCTTCGCCCCGTCGACGGTTATGGTCGGGGCTGTAGCTCAGTTGCCTGATGATACATCGGCGACTTCGCCACAGCCCCATAGAATGGGGCTGTAGCTCAGTTGGGAGAGCGCCTGAATGGCATTCAGGAGGTCAGGGGTTCGACTCCCCTCAGCTCCACTCGCCCCGCCGCGGCGGTCGCGAGCATTCGCTCGGATGGCGGAATTGGTAGACGCGCAGGATTCAGGATCCTGTGGGAGCAATCCTGTGAGGGTTCGAATCCCTCTCCGAGCACTCGGCCCACGTGCTGAAATTGGTAGACAGGCTGGTTTGAGGGACCAGTGCCGGAAACGGCGTACAGGTTCGAGTCCTGTCGTGGGCATGGTTGGACGGCGCCACGGGCGCCATAAGCGCCCGTAGCTCAATTGGATAGAGCACCTGACTACGGATCAGGAGGTTTCAGGTTCGAGTCCTGACGGGCGCATGGATGCGGTGGGGTACCGAAGCGGCTAAACGGGGCAGACTGTAAATCTGTTGGCCACCGGCCTACGAAGGTTCGAATCCTTCCCCCACCACTTGCCGGGAGCCGGCCGAAGTCGGCAGTGTATGAGGGTAGAGGAGGCCGGAACCGGTACTGACTGACCGTGTGGGGTGTGCGTGCTGCGGGTCGGGTGCGCGACACGAAGACGGACACGAAAGCCGCACACAGCACAAGCACCCGCACGAGGGTGCCGGTTCCGGGCGCGTAGCTCAGTTGGTTAGAGCGCTACGTTGACATCGTAGAGGTCAGAGGTTCGAGTCCTCTCGCGCCCACTATCCGCCGTCGCGTCGCAAAGTGTGTGTCGTTGGCCGAGCGGCCGCATGGCGCGCCGCCGGCGGCGGATAACGGGGCTGTAGCTCAGCTGGGAGAGCGCTGCAATCGCACTGCAGAGGTCAGGGGTTCGACTCCCCTCAGCTCCACTCGAAGGACGGACTGCCGGTGACGGCGAGACGCCACCGTAGCTCAGAGGTAGAGCACTCGATTCGTAATCGAGCGGTCGTGAGTTCAATTCTCACCGGTGGCTCTGGAGGTGCGGGAGCTCGCCAGCGGCGGCGTCGCTTCCGCGCCGAACGGCAGGATGCGGGAGTAGCTCAGTTGGTAGAGCATCAGCTTCCCAAGCTGAGGGTCGCGGGTTCGAGCCCCGTCTCCCGCTCTGCGGTGCAGCCGCAGCGAGTTGTTCGAAGGTGCCCCTTGGTGTAACTGGCAACACGTCTGACTCTGGATCAGAAGAGTCCTGGTTCGAGCCCAGGAGGGGCAATTAGGGAGCGCCGCGAGGCGTGTCGGTCTGGAGAGGTAGCCAAGTGGTTACGGCAACGGTTTGCTAAACCGTCGGGCCCGAAAGGCTCGCGTGGGTTCGAATCCCACCCTCTCCGTTCGGATGGGCGGGTCGCCCGCCCGGGCCCCGCGGACAGGATGGGGACAGGTGTCCGAGCGGCTTAAGGAGCACGATTGGAAATCGTGTGGGGTTAACACCCTCGAGGGTTCGAATCCCTCCCTGTCCGTTCTGATGTACCGGGACGTTGGATTTCGGGGAGTAGCTCAGCCCGGTAGAGCACTGCGTTCGGGACGCAGGGGTCGCAGGTTCAAATCCTGTCTCCCCGACTGGATGGCACGACCTGATGCAAACGCCCGGCGGTTCTCCGTCCGGGCGTTGTCACGCGGCGAATCCCGCTTCGCCGGCTCATACTGGAGGCGTAGTCTAACTGGTAAGGCAGCTGATTCGAAATCAGCCGGGCGCAAGCCCTTGGGGGTTCGAGTCCCTCCGCCTCCGCTGTATCTTTTCGACATCCTGTTGCTCAAGCGCGCGACCCATGAATCAAAGCCCCGCCAGCGGATCCGCCGGTGGGGCTTTCGACATTCTGTCGGCTATTCGGGTCGGGGAGCACTACGACGCGGATGTGGATATCGCGCATGTGTCGAATCCGCGTTAGGCTCGGCGCCGCACAACGCGTGTCGGGCATGAACGCGCGCAGCCGCGGGGTCGCAGCTTCGAGCAGCAGACACAGGAATGGCTGCGCAGGAAGGCGGACGGCTGATGCGCTTCCGCGATGATGACGGGCTGCCCGCCTGGATCGAGCATTTCGCGGCGGCGACAGCGGTCGCCGCACGGCTGGCTGCGCGCTACCTGGACGAAGTCGCCAGCCTGGACGAGGAGTGGCGGAACGCACTCGGCGAAAGTCGGAAACCACCACGTAGAGACGCCGCCGCCTGGGCGATCTCGAGGAGCTGCCGGCGTACCCATACATCACCGCCCCGATCGCCTGGAGCGCGGAGACCTGACCGGCAGCGGCCAGGTCCATCGTGCAACCCGGGCCGGAGGTTTCTACGGCGAGGGTGGTCGCCAGGCCGGCTCCGCATAGGCGCGCGTCGATCCGTTCAGCATCAGAGCGTCGCCGGTGGGCACGTGGACGAGCCGGATGCGCAGGTCGGAATAGAACGCCTTGCCGACCAGCCACTCGCCATCGGGAGACCAGCTCACACCGCCGAGGAATCCGTAATGCTCCGGCGGCAGTCCGGCCGGTGCGACGTGCTGGAGCTGAAGCCCATCGGGTGAAACGAGGCGTATGTAGCTGCCGTGCGTCCAGCTCCGCACGGAGAACGAATGGATGTGTTGCCAAGTTTTCAGCGTATAGGCAATCCACTCTCCTGTTGGCGACCACCTGACGGACGAAATGCCGCCGGCACAGCAGATGTCACAGCACACCTGGATGCGCTCGGAGATCGAATCCACCTTCTTCGTGGCGAGATCCCGGACGACGAGGACCTCGAACAGGCTGTTGTTGTCCTGAGCGACGTACGCGACCCGTGTCCCATCGGGCGATGGCGACGGCGAGCGCGCTCTGCCTTCGGCGATGGTGGTGATCTGCTCCACACCGGTGCCGTCCGGCCGGATGCGCCAGATCTCGGACGGAATGCCACCGGTCGCATACCCTGCCTCGAAGTAGATCCATTCGCCATCACGCGAGAACTCACCGCAGCCTGGTGTTACACCGAAATTCTGCGACAGGAATGTCTCGGTGCCGTCCGGTGTGACGAGGCGCAGACCCCGCAGAAGAACGCGGCTCGCGTCCGGATCCCAGCTCGGGCAGGCGTCGGTTGCGCCGGATACGATCATGGGCGCGGCGTGCGACTCGAGATCCAGCAATCGCACGCCGGAGTCGATTACGGCGAGCGTGCCCGGCGGAACGACACTCACGTGAGCCGTGTCCGTGATCGACGCCACCTGGATCTCGATGACGCCCCGTCCTCCCTGCACCGTTCCCACGGTTCCGCCTGCGCTGACGACGATACTCGGTGACGTGGAACGGAACACTGCACCCGAAACATCATCCGTTCTGGCGTTGCCGCGGCGGTCGGCCGGACTGATCGTGATGTCGTAGGTACGACCGACTGCAAGTGCTGTATCCCGTGGGACGGGTGTCAGACGGGCGAGTCTTCCCGGCAGAACATCGAAGCGCAGGGAGTCGAGGTAGCGGTCGACCGTCACGACGATATGAGTCGGGCCGGCGGCGGGAGCCAGCTGATGGTAGACGGACGCTCGACCGGCCTCGTCGGACGTAGTGTCGATGATCGCTGCATAGGGGATGCCCGCGTCGGACGTGCGGTGGACGGTGCCGTTGCGAGCCTGGAAGCGGACATTATGGCCGCTCAGTGGTTGCCCTTCCCTGCCCCGCACCTCGATCTCGACACGCACCACGGCTTCGATGGAATCCGTCGTGGAGGCCGGAGCGAGGAACGTGATTCCGCCCCTGTCGACCGGTTCCGGTACGTAGGGATCGGAGCAGGACACGAGCGATACAGCGACAGCGGTGATGATCCTCGTAGGTGCCGAAGGTCTCGGACCCGGTCGGGCGCAGGATGAAGGCGGTACGCTCACGGCAGCCGACCGGACCTGCGAAGGAAATCGCGTATTGCGGTCATGGAGACGGGATACGTGATGCCGTACTGGATGCGCGAGGTGCGCTCGAAGTAGAGCAGGCCCTCGTACGGCACCAGGAGGCCTTCCTCCTCGAGATCGCGGGACTCGGGCCTCAGCCGATCATCCGAGTCCGCCGCGGCACTGGTCGCGATGCCGACCCACTCGAGCGCGCCGGAATCGCCGCGGACGGCGAGGACGAGCCCGCCGCTCATGCCGCGGTTGAAGAGGCCGTCGACGAGGAACGCGTCGCCGCTCCGGTAACCGGGATCGCTCACGATGCCGCGCGTGACCATGTGCTGCCCGCGCGGGAACCCGATGACGTACACGAACGATCCCCACGCGAGCCGGGACGCATCGCCCAGCGGTGTTGCCAGTGCGTAGATGCCGGTCGTCCGGTCTGCGTTGGGGAGCCGCACATCGATGAGTGCGAGGTCCGCGACGCTGTCCCGGGCCGCGACCGTGAACGGCTCCGGATCCGGGAACCCGACGACGAAGCGCCGCTGAGTCTGGCGGATCGCGATGCTCTCGATCGGTCGCGCACTGCGCCGGCGGCTCGGCGGATCGGCGGCGAAGTGCACGATGACCGTGTCTGGCGTACGAATGACGTGGTCGTTCGTGATGAGAGTGACACGGTCGGTGCGGAGATCGATGATCGTCCCGGTACCGCCCTTCGACTGGTCGAAGTCGAAGCGTTCGCGGGCGCGATCGAGCGTGCGTGCGTCACGCAGGTCCGCCTCGGTGATGCTGTCCTGGCGGGCGAAGCGGTAGACTGTGTAGTACGCGGTAACGGAGATGCGGCGCATCGAGCGCGCGATCCGCTCCAGCTCACCCGACGTGTCGCGGATCGGGAACGCCGTCTGGTAGTAGGCCTGCGGACCGCTGTCGCTCACGAGGTACTGGCGTGTGCAGGCGGCCAGCGGCGCGAGTGCGCAGCAGGCGATCACGATGGCAGCTGCGCGCGCGACTGTCGCGCGGGACCTTCTCCAGAACGGACGCCGAGGCGACATGAGTGACTGCGGGCGTGCGGGGCTCCCGCCCGACGAACCGACACGAGCGCGCGGGCGGAAGCCGCGGAGCGTCATTCCGAAGCTTAGGCGCTCCGCCGCGCGCGAACAAGCCTGGGGCGCCCCCCTCTGCACTCGAACGTTCGGCGTCGAGCCAGCCGGGCGCGTCTGCGCGTAGGGGAAATTCCGACTTGTGGCTATCCCGGTGCGTGCAGCAGCTTACGCATGATGGCCGCTCGGCTGCGGAGACCGCGAACACTCCTGGAGGCGTCGCGTGCGACGGGTTCTGCTCAGGCTGCTGCTCCTCGGCATGGCCGCCGCGCTCGCGGTGGCCGCCTGGGTCGTGGCGGCCTCGTTCACGCACCACCTCACCCTCCTCGCGTTCATCGCGCTGGTCGTGTTCTGCCTCTCCGGCTACATCCTGCTGCGCTGGGCGGGCAGTGGCGCGGAGACCACCGATCGGCGCGCGGAGCGGACGAGCCGCGTGCGCTGGCTGATCACGGGCGCGGTCGTCTACATGCTGGTGGCACAGCTCGGGATCGGGCGGGCGCCGCAACGGACGCTGGCGGAGCCGTCGGCGGTCGAGCGAACGAGCGCATGGACGCTCGGCGATGCCGCCCGCCTCGCGTACCTTCATGTTCCCGCACGGGGACCGCAACGCGGTCCGCCCATCGTCATGCTGCACGATGGTCCCGGCATTCCCGCACTGCCGGAGCTGGCACACGGGCCGGCACGGCCGCTCGACTTCGCCGCAGACTCCGGCTTCGATGTCTACTACTACGATCAGCGGGGCGCGGGACTTTCGGACCGGCTCGACCTGCGCGAGTCGGAGCCGTACAGCGTCGAACGTCACGTGCGCGACCTCGAGGAGATCCGGACACTGATCGGCGCCGAGCGCCTCATCCTCGCCGGACACGGGTGGGGTGCGACGCTCGCGATCAACTACACGGCCGCGCACCCGGAGCGCGTCGCGAAGCTGCTGCTGCTCGCGCCGGCACCGCTCTGGTATGCCGAGGAGCCCGAGTTCGTGGACCCGGCAGCGCGTGCGCGCATCGATGACGTCGAGGCGTCCGCGCTCGCACTCGCCCAGCGGCCGACACCCCGGCTGCTCATCGGCCGACTGACCGCGCTCACCAGCTCACGCGCCGCACACACGCTCGTGCACGACTGGGAAGCGGATCAGTGGTGGACGAACGCGACGCGGCGCGCGATGGAGCTCGGACAGCCGCGCATGACCTGTCGCAGCGATCCGACCTGGGGTCTTCCATCTCTCGAGGGCCTCGGCTTCTTCGCGTACAGCTACACCGTAGCCGACGCGCTCCGTCGACCCGACCCGCGGCCCGCGCTCGCGCGGACGGAGACTCCGGCGCTCGTCGTGCGCGGCCTGTGCGACTTCGTGCAGGGCCGCGTCGCGCAGTCCTACCTCGATGCACTGCCCGGTGCACTGTACGTCGCGATTCCCGGCGCCGGCCACCTGATCTGGGCGGAGCAGCAGCCGCTGTTCGAGCAGGTCGCGTCCGCGTTCCTGCTCGACCGCGACGTGCCGCTCACGTTCTACTCGCCGCGCGCACGCTGAAGCGCGCGCAGCTGCGTCGCCAGCACGTGCGCCGCGACGCGCTCGCCCAGCGCGAGCCCCGCATCCGTCGAGTAGCGGAAATGCCAGCCGAGCTGCACGCGGGAATCCGCACACTCCCCGGCTGCCGCGTGGAAGCTGCGGAACGAACGCTCGGGCATCCCCGGCGGCGCCGTGATCGTGGTCATGCTGAACGGCGTGTCATCGCCGAGTGCGGACGCCAGTACCGTGAACGCGGCCGCGCACCCCGCCGCGTGCGCCGACACGTACTCCGGGAACGGCGGGGCCGGACGGAGCGACTGCCACTCCGGATCCCGTGACGTCGCTCCATTGCCGCCGCCGGCGAACCGGATCGCCGTGTACGGGCGCCAGTGGTCGTATTCGTACTTCGAGTCCCACGTGGCGATGTAGGCGTCATAGAGCGCCATGTGCATGTGTGCGAACAGCCGCACCGCCGGCCACAGCCCGAGATCCCGCTCCTGCACCAGGCGCCGCGCGAGACGGTTCACCGAGCCTTCCGCGAACTCCATCCACCAGATCGCATAGCCGGTCTGATCCGCCGTGCGCACGGCGCTCGCTGCGGCACCCTGTGACCTGACCTCGTCGTATGCACGCGCGTAGTCGACACTCTCGAGAGCGGGCGGCGGAGCCGGACGGAACGCCGATGGAGACGACAGCGCGAACGGCCGCGCCGTCCGGAAGCCCGGTTGCAGCACGAAGCCGTTCCAGTCGGGTGTGGTCCGATACCGGCCCGGGCCGGTATCGAACGCGTAGGATCCCGCCGCGTCCCAGCCATCCCCCGCCCGTGCGTCCAGTATCGTGGCTGCGGCCGCACGGCCCAGCGCGGCCGCAGCCCCGGCCCCGGCACCGCCGGCGGAGCCGGCGAGCGCCGAGTCGAGCCGGGCCGCCGCTCCCGGATAGATCGACCGCAGGATCTCGTGCGCGGCATGCGCAGCCGCCTGCGACGGATCGGCGTCCGGCCTCGGCTCCCCATCGTAGGCGTACCGCTCATAGACCGGCGATATCGTGTTCAGCGCATCGTGCATGGCCAGGTTCATCAGCGCGAGCGCTCGCTGGCCGCGGAACGTCAGGAACTGGTCCTCCGCATACGCGATCTCCCAGGCCCGCTCGTTCCACGCCGCCGCCACTTCCGCCACGGGGCCGGGCGCGGATCCGCCGATCCCGCTCGCCACGGCCGCCGGTCCGGCCTCACGGTCCGGGGAGCCGCGGACCGCTGCGACCGCCGCCGCGGCGGAGACGACGATCAGGAGGAGGATCGGAAGCCCGGTGCGGGCGCGTGGGGGCAAGCGTGGCGGGGCGTCGGTCGACATCGTACCTCCCGGCTGTAAATAGCACGATCGGTCGTTCTATTGTACCGTAGTACGATCGTGCTATCTTTGTCAACCATGATGCAGAACGAGACGACCGCCGGGCGGCGGCAGCGCAGCGATGGCGTGCGGACCCACGCGGCCATTCTGGAGGCGGCAACGAGGCTCGCCTCCGTGACCGGTCTGGAGGGTCTGACGCTCGGGCGCCTGGCCGCCGAGCTGGGCGTGAGCAAGAGCGGCCTGTACGCCCATTTCGGGTCGAAGGAGCAGCTCCAGCTGGAGACGATCGATGCGGCGCTCGAGATCTTCGGGCGCGAGGTGATCGCGCCGGCAGAGGCGGCGCCGGGTGGACTGCCGCGGCTGGAGGCGCTGCTGGAGGCGTACTTCTCCTACCTGGAGCGCTGGGTGTTCCCCGGCGGGTGCTTCTTCGCGTCGCTGCTGGCGGAGATGGATGCCGGGCGAGGTGTGGTGCACGAGAAGGTGGTGGCGACGGAGCGCGAGTGGCTGCGCCACTTCGAGGGGTACGTGGAGGCGGCTCGTCGATCGGGGGCGCTCGGGCCGGACGTGGACGTGCCGCAGCTGACGTTCGAGCTGTACGCGTGCATGGAGCTGACGAACTACCACTGGGTCATGTTCCGCGATCCGGCCGTGCTGGAGCGCGGCCGGCGCGCGGTCGCGCGGCTGCTGGCGCACGCGCGGACGTGACGCCGCGCGGCGAGCGCGGCGAGTGCCTTCACTGGACAGGGGTGGGCACGGTCGGCATCGTGCGGCGTGAGCGATCCACGCACTCTCTCTGCCGCCGCGTGCGAGATCCTGGTCGAGCGCGAGCTGCGCAAGGCGGGCATCGAGCCGGTCGGACTCCGGCGCACGACGCGGCCGGGACCCGCGGCGGATGCTACGGACTTCGCGTTCGATCTGCACGGCCGGCTCGAGGCGTACGACCGTCGGTGGAGCGTGCTCATCGCATGCCGCAACCGGCCGGACGCGGTGAGCGCCGCCGACATCGACGCACTGCACACGCGTGCGCGGGAGAAGCGTGCCGCGAGTGCGCTCCTCTTCTCGACATCGGCCTTCCCGATCGAGACCGTGCGGCAGGCGCACGAGCTGCGCATCGCGCTGTTCCGTGTCGTCGATGCCCAGTCGGCTCTGCTGATGTGGCGCATGATCCTGCCGGGCGCGTTGCCGGCGTGGGTGCCGGAGCTCACCGTCGAGCTCGTCGCGCTGGAGAACGATGCGGCGACGGCGCAGCCGCTCGAGCCGGGCAGCCCGGAGCTGGTGCTGCGACAGCTGCGCGCGGCGCGCTGACGCTGAGCGCTCAGCGCGTGGTGCGGGGCGGGACGGTGTCGGGCGTGGCGATTCCGAACGGCGACCACACCTGCTGCGCGCCGGCCGCGGCTGCGGCGCGGCGGGACAGCGCGACGGCGCTGTCGTAGACGAGCCGGCCCGTATCGGACGGCGCGCGCAGCTCCGCGACGGCCGTGTCGCGGGCGAGCACGAAGTTGACCTCCTGTGACGACTCCATGAGCGCGCGCCGCTCGTCATCGTCCATCGTGCAGGCGCATGCAAGTGATGCCGCGAGCAGCGCCACGCGTCGTGCGATCATGCCTTCACCTCCGTGCGGCGCGCATCGTCGGATGGCGCGCCGGCGGCGAGCCATGCGCGGAACGCCTCGACGTCCGCGGCGAACCTCCATTCCTCGAGGATCGAGAACGCGACCGCCTGCACGCCGCCGTTCGCAGCGCCGGCCGCGATGCAGCGCTCGAAGAGCCAGCCCTCGAATTCGTCCGCTTCCGGCGCCGCCTCGATCGCCTGCTCGAGCAGCTCGCGCTTCAAAGCGAGTCCGATCGCATCCGGCGTGGTGTTCCTGTTGCGCCGGCGGCGGCGGCCCTCGGACGCCTCGAGTGCGGCGATCAGCTCCCGGCAGAACGTCTCGGGCGTAAGCCGCTGCATGGTCAGCTCACGACGGTCGACACGGGGGCGATGCGGATGCGCGTGGCGAACGCGCCGTGACGCGGTCGCTGGAAGCCGCGCTCGGCGGCCGCGACGTCGAGCTCGAGCGTGCGTGCGTCATCGAGCAGCAGTGCGTCGGGCGCGGCGGACCGCAGCACGGTGCGAGCCTTCCAGTAGCCGCGACAGGTCGCGCACGTCTCGACGCGGCACACCTGGCCGGCGGCACCATCGGGGACGAGCGAGCCGAGGCGGGCGTGGTCGCGCTCGCCGCAGAACGGGCAGAGCAGGACCTGCGTGCGCCAGCCCGCGCCGCAGCGGCCGCAGCGCAGCTGACGCACGCGCTCGAGGCCGATGACCTCGGCGGCGAGCGGCAGCGCGCCGCAGACGTGACAGTGGGCGTGCGTCCAGTCGGCGACCGGGCGCGGCGCGAGCGCACGCGCGCACGCGTGCAGCAGCGGCAGCGCGGCGAGCTGCGCGGCCGCGGCGAGACGATCGACATCGATGTCGGCATCGGCGGCGAGTCGCGCGAGCCGCTCGTCATCCTGCGCCACCGCGATCTCGAGCAGCGCGGCCGCGTCGATCTCCTGCCACCGCGCACGCCCGGCGGATCCGAGCGCGGCCGCGAGGACCGCGCGCACGTGGCCGCGCGCGGCCGCCGGGTCGAGCGGCACCAGCGCACCGTGCAGCGCGGGCGCGTCCGCCGCGCGATCCTGCGCGCACATGGGCACGAGGCTGCGCCACGGCTCCATCGCGAGCGCGTCGAGTGCGACCGCGAGTGGTCGCAGCCACGGCGCCAGCTCGGGCCGCTGTTGCTCCAGCTCGTTCAGCTGCGTGCCGTATCGGACGGCGCTCCCGGCTCCGGACATTCCACATCCGTCATGCGACAGGGTGTACGATGGTACGGCTCGGCGCCGTCGTGGATCTCGACGATGCGATCGCGGTTGCCGGGATCCCCGCCCGGCCCGCCGCCGCGCTCCCGCTGCGCTTCCGGGCTGGCACACGCCGCTGCGGCGAGCAGCAGCACGACGAACGCGCGGCGCATCACGGCCACAGCAGCGACTGCGCGCCCTGAATGCCGGCGTGCGGACCGTGGATCGTCTCGGACGCGAGCAGCGCGACGAGGCGCAGCAGGAACCCGCCGGCGAGCACGAGCACGGCGCCGGTGAAGAGCGGGCGGCTGCGCCAGCGCTCGGCGATCCAGACGGGCCGGAAGTGGAGCACCAGCGGCACGAGGATGCCGAATACGAGCACGATCAGGAGCAGCAGGCCGCGCCAGCTCAGCCACACGCTCGCCACACTGCCGAGCGAGATGACGAAGAACGCGAGCACGACGAGCTCGAGCAGGAGCGCCCAGCCGTCGAACCATGCGAGCCAGCGGACGGTGGAGCCGCGCACGTCCGCCTCCACGCGCCAGAGCGCGAGCAGGATGAGCAGGGCTGCGGCCGTCGATGCAGCGGACACGAGGAACAGCACGCCGAGGAACTCGGTGTCCGCCCAGATCGGCCGGTTCGTGACCGACAGCAGCACGCCGGTGTAGCCGGCGATGAAGAATCCGGCCGCAGCGCCGAAGAGCGCGAGCACGCGACCGGCGAGGCTGTCGTAGAGCACGCGCAGTCCGTGATAGCGGATGCGTCGCTCGTCGGCGAGCACGCCGATCGCGGACAGCGTCGCGATCACACCGAACAGGAACAGCGCCCATGAGCCGATCGACATTGGCGACCACGGCTTCAGGATCGGCAGCGGGAACCGCTCCGACTGGAGGAGCATGTGCCAGAAGCGGAGCGGCCGGCCGAGATCGACGATGAGCAGGAGACCGCTGAGGATCGCCCCGATCGCCGCGACGATATAGCCGATGCGCACGACCGGCCGGTCCTCGGGACGACCGAGCCAGTGCAGTACGGCGGCCAGGAAGTACGAGCCGCCCGCAATGCCGCCGACGAAGAAGTACGGCACGATGTAGAGCAGCCAGTCGGGCGGCGCGGTGAACCAGGTGTCAGACATGGCTCGCTCTCATGGCGCGAGGTCCGGGGGCGGCGGTGGGACATCGTCCTCTTCTGCGGCGAACCGATCCATCCTCTGCTTGCGCAGCCCGATCGCGGCAAGCGCGCCGAGCGCAACGGCACCGGCCGTCGACAGCGCCGCGCTGTCGATCAGGTTGCGGCTCGGCATCTGCGGGTTCCGCGGCAGCCCGTACACCTCCGGCTCGTCGACGAGCAGGAAGAACGCGTTCAGTCCGCCGAGCGGGCCATCGGCGTCCGCGCCGTACAGGTACGCGTCGGTCACGCCATCCGCACGCAGCTGCTCGACCCGCTGCGCGGCACGCTCGCGCAGATCCTCGACCGTGCCGAACTGGATCGAATCGGTCGGACACGCCTTCGAGCACGCCGGCTCCAGCCCGACACTGATCCGGTCGTAGCACATCGTGCACTTCTGTGCCGTGCCGGACGCGGGATTCATGTCGATGACACCGAACGGGCACGCCGCAATGCACGCACGGCAGCCGTTGCACACATCCGACTGGATGACGACCGTATCGAACTCCGTGCGGATGATGGCACCGGTCGGACACACCTCGAGGCAGCCGGCCTGCACGCAGTGCTTGCACACGTCGCTCATCATGAGCCAGCGGCCGTTGTACTCCTCGGGGAACTGCTCCACGAACTTGACGTGCCGCCAGTGGAGGCCGTCGAGTCGACGCGTGTTGTCGTAGCTGTCGCCCGACATCTCGCCGACACCGCCATCCCGCGCGGGCAGCTGGTTCCAGTTCTTGCACGCGACCTCGCACGCCTTGCAGCCGATGCAGATCGTGGTGTCCGTGAAGAACCCCATCGGCTGCGCCTCGGGCCCGCCATAGTAGTACGTCGGCGCGGTCGTGGCGGCGGCGGTGTCCTGGCCGAGGATCGGCAACGGTGCGTACGCGGCCATTACGCTTTCTCCACGTTGCAGACGAACGCCTTGCCCTCGTGGATCGATACGTTCGGATCGCCGACGAGCGATGTCAGCTCGTTCACGACATCGCCGGTCGCGAGTCCCATCCAGCCCCAGTGCCACGGCATGCCGACGTGATGGATCGTGCGGCCCGCGACGTTCATGACGCCGATGCGATTCGTGACGAGTGCGCGCGCATGGATCTCGGCACGCGGCGTCACGACGCGCACGCGGTCGAGATTCGCGATTCCCTTCTCCCGCGCGAGCGCGGTCCCGATCTCGATGAACAGCTCCGGCTGGAGCTCCGAGAGCCAGGGCAGCCAGCGGCTCATCGAGCCGGACAGGTAGTGCTCGGTCAGGCGGTACGTCGTGATGACGTGCGGGTACTGCGGATCGCCGACCGCGGCGACGGCATTGCCCGGACGGCGCCAGTACTTGAGCACGGGCGAGCTCTGCTGTCGCGGATAGAGCACGTTCTGTACGGGCGACTCCATCGGCTCGTAGTGCGTCGGCAGCGGACCATCGACCAGACCTGCCGGCACGTACAGCCAGCCCTTGCCGTCGCCCTTCATGATGAACGCGTCGGTGCCGGAAAGCGCATCGAGGCCGATCGCGCCGGGATTCGATGGTGCGTCCGGCGGCTTCGTCGCCGCGAAATCGGCGACGTCGTAGCCCGTCCACCGCTCGCCGTCCCACCAGACCCAGCGCTTCCGCTCGCTCCACGGATTGCCATCGGGATCCGCGGACGCGCGGTTGTACAGCACGCGGCGGTTCGCGGGCCAGGCGAAGCCCCAGCCGAGGTGTGCGCCCGGCTGGTTCGGCCGGTCCGGGTTGCGCGCGGCCGTGAGATTGTTGTCCGGCGCCGGGAAGCACCCGCTGTAGATCCACGACGCGCACGTCGTCGAGCCGTCATCGCGCAGTGCGGCGAAGCCGGGCACGTGCTCGTTCGGCCGGCCGGTGTAGTAGCCGTTGATCTCGCGCAGGATCTTCAGTGCATCCGGCTCACCGGGATAGATCGGCTCCGTGCCCGGCTCCGGATCGAAATCCCACGACAGGTTCCGCCAGCCCTGATCGCGCGGCAGCGTGCTGTCCGCATACGCCTGCTTCAGCCGCTTCGCGAGGTTGTGGTAGAACCACGTGTCGGTGCGGCAGTCGCCCGGCGCGCGCGCCGCCATGAAGTGCCACTGCAGCATACGCTGCGTGTTCGTGAACGAGCCGTCGTACTCCGCGATCTGCGTGGACGGGAAGAAGAAGACCTCGGTGTCGATGTCCGCGACGTCGACCGAGCCGTCCTTCACTTCCGGCGCCGTATACCAGTGCGTCGCGGTCTCGGTCAGCCAGTTGTCCTTGACGACGAGCCACTCGAGCCGGCGCAACCCCTCGCGCTCGAGCCGCGCGTTGAGCGATGTCGCGGGATTCTGACCGACGCACATCATCCCCTTCACGCGCCCGTCCGCCATTGCGGCGAACATTGCCATGTGCGAGTGATCGCCGACGATCTTCGGGTGCCACTCGTACCCGAAGTCGTTGCGCGGCGTCGCGGCGGCGCCGTACATCGATTTCAGATAGGACACCATGAACTTCGGCGTGTTGGCCCAGTAACCGGTGGGCGAGGTCTCGGTGCGCAGGTAGTCCTCGAGCGTGTCGTGCTGCTTGAGCGCTGACGGTGCCGACATGTAGCCGTGGATGCTGTGGTACAGCGTGGGCACGTCCGTCGAGCCCTGGATCGCGGCATGCCCGCGCAGCGCCATGATGCCACCGCCCGGACGGCCGAAGTTGCCGAGCAGCAGCTGGAGCAGCGCGGCGCACGAGATCGTCTGCACGCCGTTCGTGTGCTGCGTCCACGCGACCGCATACGCAAACGCGCTGGTCCGGTCCCGGCCGGAGTTCTCGAGCAGCAGCTCGGCGACCTTCAGGAACTTCGCGCGCGGTGTACCGCACACCTGCTCCACCACCTCGGGCGTGTAGCGCGCGAAATGCCGGCGCAGGACCTGGAGCACGCAGCGTGGATGACGAAGGGTCGGGTCGGTACGCGCCGCGGGCTGGACCAGCGAGCGGACGAGGTCGTCGTAGCCGGGTCCAAACTCGGGCTCCTCGCCCGGCTCGCCGGCCCGCGCACCTTCCGGCGTCTCGCCTGCCTGGATCGTGGCCGCCGGACGGCCCGGCGCCAGCTGGCCCTGCGTGCCCATGGTCGGGCCGGGCTCGCCCGCACCGCGGTCGTACTGCCAGCTCTCCGATGCGTACACCCCGACGAAGCCGTTGTACGGCCAGTCTGCGGACTCCGTGTACTGCATGAGCCCGGAGAAGCGGCCGTCCAGGTCCTCCGTATCGCGGAAGTCCTCGTTGACGAGCGTCGCGGCGTTCGTGTAGTTGACGACGTAGTCGCGGAAAAACGAATCCGTGTTCCAGCGGTCGCTGCTCATCACGTGGTTGATGAGTCCGCCGAGGAACGCGATGTCGGTGCCGGCACGGATCGGCACGTGCAGGTCGGCGACGGCGCTCGTGCGCGTGAAACGCGGATCGATATGCACGATCTTCGCGCCGTTCAGCTTCGCCTTCATCGGCCAGCGGAACGCCACGGGATGGCACTCCGCCATGTTGGAGCCCATCACGACGAGACAGTCGGTGTGCTCCAGGTTGCGCGGGTACGTCGTCGCCGCGCCTCTACCGAGCCGTGTCCCCAGACCGGGGACGCTGGAGCTGTGTCATATTCGGGCCTGGTTCTCAATGGCGACGATGCCGAGCCCGCGGCAGAACTTCTGTGCGACGTGATTGAACTCGTTGTCGAGCGTCGCGCCGCCGAGGTTGAAGATCGACGTCGTGCAGTTCACGCGCTTGCCGTTGGTGAGCTGCTCGACGAACGTCTCATCGCGCGTGCGCTTCACGAGCTCCGCCACGCGGTTCATCGCCCACTCCAGCTCGACCTCCTCCCAGCCCGCGGCTCCAGGGCTGCGATGCAGCACGCGCTGCGGCCGGTTCGGGTTCCGGTGCAGCTGATAGATCGCCGCGCCCTTCGGACAGAGCGTGCCCTCGTTGTGCGGCGAGCGGGGGTCACCCTCGATGTTGATGATGTCGCCGTCACGCACGTGGATGAGCGTGGCGCAGCCGACCGAGCAGAACGGGCAGATGCTCGGGACGGTGCGGCTGTCGCGGATGCGGAGCGCCTGCGCGCGCGCGCGCGCGGGCGCGAGGCTCACGCCGAGTGCGGCGATACCGCCGATCGCAGTCGCAGCGGTGGAGAGGCGAAGGAAGTCGCGGCGGGACACGTCCATGCGGGCTACCCCTCGAGGCTGGAGTCGCGCAGCGGGAACGCACGAGGCGGACCGCCCTCACCGGCCGGTCCGCCTCGTCGCTGTCGAGCCATTGTTATGCCGCGCGGACCTGCGCGCAAGGTCCACGCGGACGGATCCGTCAGAACGTGTAGACACCGCTCAGGATCAGCTGATTGCCCTCGCGCAGGGTCGGCGCCGCGAACCAGTTCGTGCGGCTGTGCAGCCACTCCAGCCCGAACGCGAGCTGTTCCAGCTGGAAGCGCAGCATCGGGGCGTATTGCACGCTGCGCCGCCGCTCGAGCGGCACGCCGGCCTCGTCCTGGTTGTCCGGATCATCCGTGCCCGCGAAGCCCCAGACGCTCCAGCGCGGCGTCAGGTTGAAGCCCGCCTGGGCCCACGCGCCCCAGCCCTCGACATCGCGGAACTGGATGATGTTGCCGAAATGGTGCCCCATCGCCCGGCCCAGCCACGCGTTGCCGTGCACGGTGAGCCGGCCGAGCGCCATGCGCGCACCGAGCTGAGCTGCCCAGCTCTCGAGGTCATCGATCGCATCGTCATCGACGCCGGCACCATCCATGTCCTTCTCGTCGAAGTGGCCGGCGACGTAGGCGCCCCACGAGGCGTCACCGAGACGGCCGGTGAGATCGACCCGCGCCTCCAGCTGCGGCAGGCCCGCCTCGCCGGCACTCGGCCCGTCGTCCGCCGACGGAACTGCGCCGGGCGGCGGCGGATTCGGCTCGTCCGACCAGGAGTTCTTGAACACGCCGAGCTTCACCTGCGCGGTCGTCGAGGCGTCCGGCGCGGTCAGCATGTGGTGCAGCTGGAGTCCCAGGAACCGCCAGCCGATCAGACCGCCCGTGCCCCAGCCGAGCGGAAAGCCGATGTGCGATGTCGAGACCGGCAGGTTGCCCCACGTCAACGCGAAGTCCTGACCGAAGCGGACGGTGGTCCGGCCGTTCGTGAGCTCCGCCCACGCGAGCCGCAGCCGCGGCAGCGGCTGCTCGTCGCCGAAGTTGCCGCCGCTCGCGAACGGGCCGAA
>DASUSS010000041.1:0-25727 GCA_036374995.1 Longimicrobiales bacterium
CCCCGTCATCGCACCGTCCGGCGCGCAGTGGTACACCGGCGACGCATTCCCCGCCTGGCGCGGAAGCCTCTTCGTCGGCGCACTGAGAGAGCAGCGCCTCGTCCGGCTCGTCCTCGACGGCAACCGCGTCCGTACCGAGGAGCACCTCCTCGACGACCGCGGCCAGCGCATACGCGATGTGCGCCAGGGGCCGGATGGCGCCCTCTACGTCGTCACCGATGAGGAGAACGGCGAGCTCTGGCGCATCGTGCCCCGCTGACAGTAGCGGACCCGGCACGCGGACCCGGCACCAGATTTCATTTGTGGCTCGAGCGAGCATGCCGGCAACTCGAGCTCGACACGCCGCCGCACGACAACCGCCCCGCATGCAACGGCCTCGCGCTGCCTGCGCATCCGTACCTCCCCCCGGACTCCCCGCTCGAACTGGCCGCGGAGGGCATAAACCTGCCCGGATAGGCCAGACCTGAATTCTGGTGCCGCGTCCGACGCGTCCGACGGCCCGACCGCGGCCATCAGACTGTCCGGATCCCGGACAGAATCCGGTCTCGCAGATTACGACTTACTTCGGATTTTGAGACCATCGTAGCGGATTTCCGCGGCCCTCTTGACCGGCCGGATCGGACTCCCAAGTGACGGTCTGACGGGGGCTTGCGCCGGCCGGCGGGGCTCCGGGTGGTGGCGGCATGGGGAGTGCCCATCGAGAGGGCACCCCGGAGTCACGCCCACAGGAGGGCCGGCGATCTGAGAGCGCCGGCGGGCGGCCTCAAGCAACAGCACTGGAAAAGGCGATGAAGCCGAATACGCACTTCTGGAGCGGTATGGCGTACTGCGCCCTGCTGTTCCTGGGAGCGACGACGCACGCGAGCGCGCAGGCATCCCCGGCGCTGCATCTCGTCTCGTCGGAACCGGCTGCCAGCGGCCGCAGCAGTGGATTCAGTGTAACGGAGTCGGCGTTCGTCCGGGATCAGCTGCAGTACGGCAGGGTGCGGCAGGCGCAGCTCAGGGCGCGGCCGCGGATCAACCGGCTGTTCTACGAGCGGAACATCCGTCACCCGGCGGCGGAGGTGTTCGTGCGGGTGTTCAAGCGCGAGCGGCAGATGGAAGTGTGGGTTCGTCCGGCGGACGGGACGCGCTTCGAGCTGCTGAAGACGTACGCCATCTGCGCGCTTGCGGGCAGACCCGGACCGAAGACGCGGCAGGGCGATTCGCAGGTGCCGGAGGGTTTCTATTCCATCGATCTGTTCAACCCTCTGAGCCAGTATCACCTGTCGATGCGCATCAACTACCCGAACGCGCGGGATGAGATCGCGAACCGGGGCAACGTGCTCGGCGGCGACATCTTCATTCACGGGAACTGCGTATCGGAGGGCTGTCTGGCGATGACGGACGGCGGGATCGAGGAGCTGTACTGGCTGGCGCTCGAAGCACGGGCGGTCGGACAGCAGACCATACCCGTCCACATCTTCCCGACACGCCTCACGTCGGAGGAGCTGCGCCGGATGAAGGACGTCTTCTCGGACCAGCCGCACCTGATCGATTTCTGGAAGACGCTGAAGCCCGGCTACGACTACTTCGAGAAGAACCGCCGGGTCCCGCGCATTGCGGTAGACAGGAAGGGTACGTACCGCCTCAACAGCTGAGCGGACGCGACCCGGCCGTATCCACGAGGGCTCCTGCCTCCAGCAGGAGCCCTCGTCATCCATCCCTGCCTCCAGCAGGAGCCCTCGTCGTCGATTCCCGCACGACAAAGCACCGGTCCCACTCCCGAACCGCGAAGCACCCATCTGTTTCCAAACAAAACGAGACCGTCCGGTGTCTCCAATGATCAGGTGCCGCCGGCGACGCGGCGCGAACCTCAGGAGGCGTGTTCATGGACCTCGCACTGCACGCGCTGAACCGTTTCGGGCTGGGTGCCGCGATCGGGGAAAAGCGTCGTCTTCACGACCCGCGAGGCTGGTTGCTGGATCAGCTGACGTCGACGGCGCCCCGCATCGAGGGCGGCTCGAGCGAGGCCGAGGTCGCGGAAGCGCTCCGTGCGCTGCGTACGGCGCAGATGTCCTCGGACCAGGCGGCGGCGATGCAGGCACGCCGGCGCGCCGTGGGCCTGGCGGCGAGAGACATGGCGGCGGTGCTGGAGCGGCGTCTCACGACGGATCAGCCGTTCGTCGAGCGGCTGGTCGCGTTCTGGTCCAACCATCTGTGCATATCGACGGCGGGCAAGGTGGTGGTGGCGCCACTGGCGGGGTTGTACGAGCGCGCTGCGATCCGACCCCACGTTCTCGGCCGGTTCGAGGACATGGTGCTGGCATCGGCGCGTCATCCGGCGATGCTGCTCTATCTGGACAATGCGCAGTCGATCGGGCCGGCATCGCGCGCGGCGCGGGCCGGACAGCGTGCCCGGCGCGGTGCCGGGCGCGGTCTCAACGAGAACTACGCGCGCGAGCTGCTGGAGCTGCACACGCTCGGCGTCGACGGCGGCTACACGCAGCAGGACGTGCAGGAGCTCGCGCGCATCCTCACGGGGTGGACCGTGAGAGGATTGCCGGCGGCGCGGCGTATGGGTAGCGGGGATGGAGATCTGGGCTTCCGCTTCGAGCCGCTGCTGCACGAGCCGGGCACGAAGACGGTGCTCGGCGTCCGCTATGCGGAGGGCGGCGAGGAGGAGGGCCGGCGCGCGATCCGCGCCCTGTGCAGCCATCCCTCGACCGCACGGTTCATGGCGATGAAGCTGGTCCGCCATTTCGTGGCCGACGAGCCGCCCGCTGCGACGGTCACCGCGGTCGCCCGCGCCTTCAGCGAGAGCGACGGCGATTTGCGCGTCACCACGCGTGCGCTGATCGAGCATCCCGAATCCTGGAGCGATGCGCATCGCAAGTTCAGGACGCCGCAGGACTGGCTCGTCGCGGTCATGCGGGCACTGAACGTCGAGCGTGCGGGTGACAACGTGCCGGTACTGCTGCGGCAGCTGAGGCAGCCGCTCTGGGCACCGCCGGCGCCGAACGGATTCCCGGATACGCTGCAACAGTGGGCGGATCCGGACTCACTGCTGAACCGGGCCGAGCTGGCGCGCACGATCTCGCGTCGTGTGCCGCGCGGCTTCGACCCGCGTCTGCTGCTCGATGTGATCGACGCCCCATCGTCGGATCCGCTGCACGCGATGCTCGCGGACACTTCCGTCCCGGCGACGGACCGCGTCGCGCTCGCCATTGCGGCACCCGCATTCCAGTGGAGGTGAGCATGGATCGCCGTGAGTTCCTGCGGAACATGTGCTACGGCGGGATCGCGACGTTCGGCTTTCCAACCGTCAGCTTCGCCAACATCCGTCAGCCGGGTCGGTTCGTGTTCGTGCTGCTGCGCGGCGGATTCGATGGCCTCGCGGCCGTCGTGCCGTACGGCGACGCCGCCTACAGCGGGCTGCGCGGCTCGCTCGCGTTCGATGAGTCGGACGTCGTGGCGCTGAACGACACGTTCGGTCTCGCGCCGGGGCTCGCACCACTGCGCGCGTTCTGGGATGACGGTGAGCTCGTCGTTCTGCACGCGCTTGCGATCCCCTACCGGACGCGCAGCCACTTCGACGGCCAGGCGATTCTCGAGACCGGTCTCGACCGGCCGGCCGGCTCCTCCGATGGCTGGCTGAACCGGCTGCTCCAGGTGATGCCCGGCGAGCGGTCCGGCATCGCGATCGCCTCGGGCATGCCGCGCTCGATGACCGGATCGCATCCGGTGCAGACGTGGTCGCCGACGCAGCTCGGTGTCGTGAGCGATGAATACCTCGAGCGGCTCGCCGTGCTGTATCGTGCGGACGGCTCACTGCACGGCCGCTTCGAGGCCGCACTCCAGCAGCAGGAGACGGTAGGCGAGGAGCCGATGGCGGGGGGCGGCGCGCGGCGTGGCGGGATCACGCCGCTCATGCGCGCCGCCGCGCGCATCCTGCGGCAGAATACCGGACCGAACGTGGCTGCGGTCGAGTTCAGCGGCTGGGACACACACGCGAATCAGGGACTGGTCGGTGGTGCGCTCGACCGCCTGCTCGGACAGCTCGCGGACGGACTCGTTGCGCTGCGCAGCGAGATGGGGAGCGCCTGGTCGGACACGACGGTCGTCGTCATGACGGAGTTCGGCCGCACTGCGCGACCGAACGGCACGCGCGGAACGGACCATGGCACCGCCGGCGCGGGCTTCGTGATCGGTCCGCGTGTCGCCCGCTCCACGGTCCTGTCCGACTGGCCGGGCCTCGCGCCGGGTGCACTCTACGAGGGTCGTGATCTCAGGCCGACACTCGATACGCGTGCCGTGCTGAAGGGCGCGATTGCCGGAACGTTCGACCTGACGGGCGCCCAGGCGGAGCGCGTGTTCCCCGACTCCGGCGGGGCACGCGGCCTGTACGAGATGATGCGCTGACCGCGCTCAGACGGTCGGCGAGTCCTCCGCGGGAGTCACACCCGACGGCTGCCAGGGGATGATCGTGATCCGGCCGTCGGTCTCGAGGATCGCCCAGCGCACTTCGTCCATACGGTGCAGACCGGCGGCGTGCATGGCGTCGAGAACCTCGTCCGGCGACACCCGCTCACGGTCGAGATTCCGCGTCACCAGATGGCCGTGCCGGACCAGTACGGCCGGTACTCCCGCCACGACCTCACCGACGCGCTTGAATCGGTAGCTGAGCACGCTCGTCGCAAATACCAGTGTGAGCAGAGTTCCGACTGCGACGAAGGCATTGGTCAGCGAGAAATCCTCACGCGACATCGCCTGCGAGAACATCTCGGGAATCAGCAGCAGCACGGCGAAGTCGAACGGTGCCATCTCGCCGAACTCCCGCTTGCCCATCACGCGCAGCGCGAACATGAGGAACAGATACACGAGCACGACGCGAAGGACGGTTTCCATGGCCGATCAGGGGTAGATCGTGGTTCGGAGCGGCACGCGCACGGTATCCGTCCGCGTCGCGACCGTGAGCGTGCCGGCGTGCACCCAGTAACGTTCCGCCTGGATCTCGATGCGCACGCGCCTGGTTTCACGCGGTTGTACGGCCGGCAGCTCGACCTCGTAGGGGCCGCTGAACGGCGGGACGGCGGTGATGGTGGAGAAGCGCGAGGCGTAGACGGTGTCGAGGGCTACCGTGATGGTATCGATCACGGCCGTGCCGGTGTTGCGCACGTCCAGATCGATTGCATTCAGCATCTTGTAGCGGAAGACGGTCGGGTATCGGACGTTCACGTGGAGCGGTCCACCCGTCGACTCGACCGTGGCCCAGCGCTCGCCGAATACGCCGAGGAGCGCGAGCACCGGGAACGCCGCCAGCACGGCTACACCGACCCACTGGAACCCGAAGAGGGAGACGTGGCGCCGGGTCCGTGGAGCGCCTGGTGGGTCGGGCAGTGAGTCGACTCCGCCTCGTGCCATGCCGATCGCAACCTGGTTGCTGTTCGGCGCACGCGCGTGCACGAATCAAGCCATGCGACTACGCCACGACGCGGTTCCTTCCGCCCTGCTTCGCGCGGTACATCGCCTTGTCCGCCGCCTTGATCACCATATCGGGCGTGGGATTGCGTGCATCCACACCGGCGAGTCCGACGCTGATCGTGACGCCGAGCCGCTTCTCGTTCGTCCGCGACCCGCGCTTCCGTTCGCCCTCAGTCTTCGACGGCCGCGGCTTGCGGCGAACGGCGAACTTCTCCTCGGCCACCGCCTCGCGCACCTGCTCGATGTGCGGCAGCACCTCCGCCTTCGTCCTGCCCGGAAACACGATCGTGAACTCCTCGCCGCCGGAGCGGTACGCTCTGCCGCCGCCCGTCACGGCGCCGAGTCGCGTCGCGACCATGCGCAGCACCTGATCGCCGACATCGTGGCCGTAGCGGTCGTTGAACGACTTGAAGTTGTCGACATCCACGATCGCCACCGTGTACGGCGGGCGCAGCGCCGCGAGCGTCTGCGCGAGCGCCCGGCGTGCGGGCAGGCCGGTCAGCTCGTCGTGGAAGGCCATGATGTACGATGACTCGACCAGGGCGATGATGAGGATGAGACCGGCGGCGAGCAGCCAGATGCCGCGCGCCGTCGAGCCGGCCGGCGCGGCGATCGCGAGCACGCCCGCCAGTGTAGCCCAGCCGAGTCCCGCATCCGCCGGCTTCTCGCGCAACAGTGCGATCAACGTGAGCGTACCGAGCCCGAGGAACGCGGCGATCATCGGGATCTGTGGCAGTCGCATCCAGTCGGTGTAGAGCGGATCGACGAGCTCCAGCGTGAGCACACGCGCGGTGTCGGCGGGTGCAACCGTCAGGACGGCGATCGCGGCGCCCGCCGGCAGCAGGATGAGCATGGCCTGGAGCAGCACGTAGCGTGTGGCGAGGTTCCGATCCGCCGAGAGTGCGAGTGCGGCAGCGAGCAGGGGCAGCAGCACGGCCGCGAGCGCTCTGGGCGCGACGTCATCGCCGAGCGCGGTCGGGTGCAACGCAGCGTGGAGCCCGAGCAGAAGCATCGCGATCAGCAGCAGCCGGCTGCGGTGCATGCGCCACGCGAGCAGCATGGCTACGGCGAGCGCGACCAGAGGATATCCCCGGGCCGCCTGCGTCAGAACCGGAGAGCCGGGCACGTAGAGGAGCAGCAGGCCGGCCCCGACGAGCGTGAGCGCGCCGGGCACGATCAGCGTGAAGAGCGTCTTCAGCGACACGGTGATTTCTTTCGGCAGACCCGTGGACGATTGGCCCGCGGGGAGAGGGCGGGGACGACCCAGATAAATTTGCGAAACGGAGTGCCTTAGGCAAGCGGCTCGTGAAAGTCGTTGCCGCCCATGGGCTCAGGACACTCTGTATCACGCGTTATCGCGGGTCCGTCCATCAGCGCGATCGGGCCGTGCCCGGAGCGGCGCGTGCCATCCGCCGGCACCGCGCGGAAGCAGGCCGGGCCTCACGGCTCAGGAGGCGTCCAGCGCGGCCAGCAGTGCGGCGTCGCGGCCGTAGACGTCGCGATAGAAGTGCAGCTCCCCGTGCCGGTCCGCCGACGCCGTCCAGTACAGCACCAGCACCTGGAGCGGCTCGTTCAGCGGAATCGTCCGTGTGGCGCCGGTCTCGATCGCGGCGCGCAGCGAGGCCGTGCTCCACCGTGCATCCTTCAGCGCGAGCTCGGCCAGCAGCAGCGGGTCCTGCACCCGGATGCAGCCGTGGCTGAACGTGCGCTGCTCGCGCTCGAACAGGTAGCGCGCCGGCGTGTCGTGGAGGTACACGTTGTAGCGGTTCGGGAAGCTGAACTTGATGCGTCCGAGGGGATTGGCCGGACCCGGATCCTGCCGGAACACCCACGGGAACGTGCGCTCCGTATAGTGGCTGAACGTAATGCCCGCCGCATCGATCGTGCGGCCGCGGCTGTCGATCACACGAATCCCGTTCGCTTCCAGATAGCCGGCGTCGCGGCGTACCGCGCCCAGAATCTCGCCCACGATACCCGGCGGCACCGTCCACGAGGGGTTCAGCTCGATCGAGCGCATCTGCGCAGTGAAGACCGGCGTTCTGGTATACAGCGCACCGACGATCGCGCGGGCCTCGAACACGATGTGGCCGCTGTGCACGAGGTACACGAGCGCGCCCGCGGCGTTGACGGCGACGAACTCGTCGGTCAGCGTCGGCGAGATCCAGCGCGCGCGCTCCAGGTTCAGCCGGACCTGATCGATCCGCCGCTCTACCGGCACGTTCAGCTCCGCGCGCGTGGCGGGCCCCACGATGCCATCCGTATTGAGTCCGTGGCGGTGCTGGAACCGGCGCACGGCGCTGTCGAGCACGGCATCGAACGCGGTCGTGTACCCGAGTCCCGCGGCGAGATCGCCGGCGATCTCGAGCCGGCGGCGCAGTGCGGGTACGCGACCGTCGTTCATTCCGGGGCGCAGCGACTCGCCTGCGGTGATCATCGGCCAGCCACCCTGCGCTGCGACCGCACGCAGTCGAGTGAGTGCCTCCGCCAGGCCGGCATACACGAAGTTGTCGGGCCTGAGCGCGTTCCACTCCGCGCGTCCGCCGCGGGGCGGCAGCAGCGACTCCAGTGCGTCGCCGACGTCGTCACCGTGGACGGCGCGCGCCAGTGATTCGTTCGGCTGGAGCGTCTCCGCATCGACGCGACCGAAGCGGAGATGGTACGCCGCTCTCAGCAGGGCCGTCGTGCGAACCACGTCGAGTCGCGCGCGTTGATCGGCCGTGGCCGGCTCGTTCCGTATCCATGCGCGGTGATAGTCGGCGGGATCGAGTCCGTCGCGCTCGAGCCCGTGCACGAAGACCGCGAGGTCGCTCACGTCCTCGGCCGATGACCAGAGCAACGCATAGCCGGCCCGTTCGTAGATTCGTGTGACCGGCGCCGGCACGGCGATGCGTGTGCCGAAGAGCTCCAGTCCGCCCGTGGCGCGCACCTCCTCGATCACCGCGCGCACCTCCTGGCGGGGAGGCGCGATCGCCGGCGCCGTCCCCGCCGGTCCGCCGGCGAGGAGCGCCAGCGCCGGTGCCACCGGTCCGCCGGCGAGGAGCGCCAACGCCGGTGCCACCGCGCCGCCGGCCGGCGCCACCGCGCCGCCGGCGAAAAGCAGAATGAGCCGCGTCAGCCGCGTTGCGGACATCGTGGTGCACGGAGGTTCCGGTTCGAACGTCTTCAGGAAGCTAGCCGGTTCGCCGGCCGTGATCTGTAGGGAAAATCCGCATTCGGCAGCGGAGTGCGCCGTGGCCGGCACGGCAGACGGGCGCAAGAAATGTTGGCGCGGATCACGAGTCGGGTGTTACATACAGGCGAGCACCAGCCACTCCTGCAGCGAGCCACCGTCTCCGGCACATCATGGAACGTACGTTCGGACCGTTCACACTGCGCATCGATCTGACTCTCTGCGTCGGCTTCGGCGACTGTGTCACCGAGGCTGCGGAGATCCTCGAGCTCACCGATGATGGTCTCGTCCGGTTCTGCGATGCCGCGCCGGCCGCAGCACCGCAGGAAGTGCTCGCGGCCGCATGCCGAGCCTGTCCCGTCGATGCCCTGTCGCTGCACGATTCGGCCGGAGCGCAGGTGGTCCCGTGACCCGGCGGATCCGCTCCTATGCCGAAGTCGCCGACGTCGGCGGCAGTGACATCGGCGCGCAGGTCGCCGCGCAGGCAGAGCGGCTCACGCGCCGCCTCGCCGGCATCGCGCACGTCGTCGCGGTCGCGAGCGGCAAGGGCGGGGTCGGCAAGAGCTTCGTCACCGCCAACCTCGCTGCCGCACTCGTGCAGCGCGGTCATCGCGTCGGGGTCGTGGACGCCGATGTGAACGGGCCGACCACGGCGCTGATGCTCGGCGCCGCGCGCGCGCCGCTCGCGATCGCCGATGACGGCGTGCGCCCCGCGGCGACCGCGGCCGGGTGTACGCTCATGTCGATGGACCTGCTGCTCGCTTCGGCCGAAGCTCCCGTGCGCTGGCGCGAGCCGGCCGACGCCGGGTTCGTCTGGCAGAGCACGCTCGAGACCGGCGCGCTGCGCGAGTTCATCGCCGACACCGCATGGGGCGAGCTCGATTACCTCCTCGTCGATCTCCCGCCGGGCACGGACCGCATCACCCGGCTGCTCACACTCGTGCCGCAGCCTGCGGCGCTGCTCCTCGTCACGACGCCGTCCGCCGCCGCGACCGCCGTGGTCGCCCGCTCCATCACGCACGCGCGTCACGCCGGCGTGCACGACGTCGCACTCGTCTCCAACATGGACGGTTTCGCGTGCGCCACCTGCGGCACCGCGAACCACCTGTTCGGCGATTCCTCCGGTGCTGCCCTCGCCGAACGCATGCAGCTGCCGCTCTGGGGCACCATCCCGTTCGATGCCGCAGTCGGCGCCGATACCGATCGCGGCCGACCCGTCATCCTCGCCGCGCCGCACACCGCCGCGGCGCGCGCGATCGCGGCGGTCGCTCGCGTCCTCGACGACCACGTACGTACCCGCGTCGCGCGTACCACCGCCGCCACCGCACCATGAAATTCCTCTGCCTCGCCTGCGACACCGTCATGAGCTTCGCCGAACGGCAGCTCCCCGGTGATGGCACCATGACCGCCGTCTTCACCTGCGCCGCCTGCGGTCGCGAAGTCGCCATGCTCACCAACCCGATGGAAACGCAGCTCGTCTCCAGCCTCGGCATCCAGGTCGGCGGCCGCTCCGTTCCCGAACAGCCGATGGAGCTCGTGCGCAGCACGCTCGCCACCGGCGGAGACGCGTTCGCCGAATCCGCCCCCGTCCGCGTCACCTGGAGCGATGATGCAAACGAGCGCCTCGCACGCGTGCCCACGTTCGTGCGCGGGATGGTCAAACGCATCTACTCCGACTACGCGCGCGAGCGCGGCATTGCCACCATCACACCCGATATCATGGATCGCGCGCGCGCCGAGCTCGGCCTGGAGGGGATGTGACGCCGCGCGAAACGAAGTTCCGACAGGCCGCGATCGTCTACCTCCACGTCGGCATCCTCTACGAGGCCGCCGTATTCGTGTTCTGGCGTCAGGGTATCCTGCCCGAGGCACGCGGACCCGCTTGGCTCTGGCTCCTCATCGGCGCCTTCCTCGCCGGCTTCATCACCTATGCACTCTGGCGCTGGCAGCACACCTGGCTCGTGCTCCTCGTCTGGGCGCTTCAGCTCCTCCGCCTGCCCGCACTCATCGAGGGCGCCTTCTTCGCGCGCGCGCACACGGGTGTCGACGTCGCCGTCGTTCCACCCGCCTTCTATCTCACCGCGCTCTTCGTCATCCTCTTCAACCTCGCCATGCTCGCGCGCGCCGGCTTCGACCTCTGACCATGCCGGAAACAACCGTCGCATCGGCGTCGTTGACAACTGTTCCCGGCTCGTCGTATACTCGCCCAAACGGGAGTTCCTCCGGGAACACTGTCCTCTTCCGGGTGCAATCGCGGCGTTGCCGCAGCATCATATTCGGGCCTGCCGGCCCGCAGTAAACAGACGATACAACTCGAGGGCCGGACGCCGCCTTTCCGCGACGCCCGACTCCTGACGATTCAGGGCCTCGCGTCCATGATCCCGCCGTTCCGCGGGTTTTGACGCCTACATCCGAGGTCGCAGGGCTGCCGACCCGAGCGCTCGCACGCTCGAGCCGTGTCGGAGACACCGTGCCTGGGTCAGGAGGTATCGTGCTGTACAGCGAGATACTCGTGCCGGTCGACAACTCTCCGCTGTCCGCGGCTGCACTGGACCGCGCCATCGAGCTGTGCGGGCGCACGTCCGGCCGGATCACGGCCACGCATGTGTACGCCGCGCGTCTGCACGACATCCGTTTCCGCCAGCTCGAGATCGGTCTGCCCGCCCGGTTCCAGACGCCCGACGAGATCAAGCGCCAGCGCAGGATCCACGACAAGCTGATCGAGAAGGGTCTTCAGCTGATCTCCGACAGCTACCTGGACGAGTCGCACAAGCGTTGTCGCGCGGCGGGGGTCGAGATGACGCGGCAGCTGCTCGAGGGCATCAACTACCAGGAGATTGCGAGCGAGGGCAACCGCGGTGCGGGTCGTCTGCCGAGCCTGATCGGGTTCGATCCGAACATCGCGGACAAGTACGATGGCGGCGCGACCGTGCGCAGCGATGTGCGGGTGAGCGAGAACGGCCGTCTGATCGCCGAGGACGAGGATCAGGACGAGAAGCTGGCGGGCATGACGAGTCGCGCGTACGACCTGGTGGCGATCGGCGCCCATGGCCTCGGCCGGCAGGCGCTGAGTCAGCTGGGCGGGGTCACGATGCGCGCGGTACGCGCGCTGGAGAAGGATGTGCTGATCGTGCGCAGCGAGCGGACGCTGGAGGGCGGAAGGATCCTGGTGTGCGTGGACGGCTCGTCGTACGGGTACAAGGGCATGCGGATGGCGCTGGAGCTGGCGCGCGAGTACGGTGCGAAGCTGTACGTGTGCAGCGCGTTCGATGTCGAGTACCACCACGTCGTGTTCAACAACATCAAGGACGTGCTGTCGGTGCAGGCCTCGAAGGTGTTCAAGTTCGAGGAGCAGGAGGAGCTGCACAACAACATCATCGACAAGGGTCTGCTGAAGCTGTGCCAGGCGAACATCAAGCGTGCGGTCGCGATGGCGTCGGAGTTCCCGGACGTCGACGTGACGACGCAGGTGCTGATCGGGAAGCCGTTCCAGTGCATCATGCAGTGGGTGGCGGAGATCGAGCCGACTCTGCTGATACTCGCGCGGCACGGCGCGCATCGGATTGAAGGTACGGAGATCGGCTCGCAGGCGGAGAACCTGATCCGTCTCGCGCCGTGCGACACGCTGCTGATCGGCACGACGGACGTGCGTGCGGACGAGATTCCGTGGATCGAGGAGGACGGTCGCCAGGGTCTGGAGTGGGCGCCGGAGGCGGAGGTGCGGATCCTACGGGTGCCGCCGTTCGCGCTCGGCATCGCGCGTATGGCGGTCGAGGAGTACGTGCTCGAGCACTACGGTCCCGGGAGCGTGGCCGCGGCGGGAGTGGGTGGCGACGTGCACGACCGCAACGGCAAGCTGACGGGCGCCAATGGCGCGGCACCCGGCGTGTACGCGCAGGCCGACCTGCCGGTGGTCACGACCGAGCGGCTGGACGAGGCGATCACGAAGCTGCTGCCGACGCACATGCAGCTGATCATGGGCATCGGTACGGCGGAGGAACTGGCGCTGGCGGAGGTGAAGGCGGCGGAGGCGATGAAGCGCACGGTCGTGCAGGGCTCCGACGAGGATGTCGATGTGGCCGCGACGGTCGAGGCGCGCTGTCCGGTAACGGGGCGGGTGGCCGTGCGCGAGCGGACGGCCGCGGATCCACCGGTGTGGACGGGGGAAGCGTTCGAGCGGCTGCGCCAGGTTCCGCTGATTGCGCGCCCGCTCGCGCGGAACACGGTCGAGAAGTTTGCCCGGGGCCACGACATCTGGCGCATCACGACGCGCGTGATGGACGAGAACAAGCAGGCGATGATCGAGGCCGATGAGTTCGACATGGACACGATGCTCGTGATGTTCCGCGAGTTGCAGACGAAGCAGCTGCGTGCGGCGGCCGAGGGTGTGGACGGTCTGACGCCGGAGATGCGGCGGTTCATCGAGGAGGCGAAGGCGGCGGGCGTCACGCGCTGTCCGATCCGCGATGTCGCCGAGGCGGCGGACCGGTGTCCGGTCGACTTCGCGACGGTCACGCCGGAGCAGGCGCGGAAGGCAGTGGAGTCGCTGATGAGCGAGGAGGCGAAGTGAGGCAGCAGCTGACCTGGGAGGGTATCGCGCTGCTGGGCGCAGCGCTCGTCGTCTTCTGGAGCACGATCGCCATTCTGGTCCGCCGGCATGCACGCCACCGCCGGTAGCGCAGGCGCGTCATCGCTGGCCGCTGCCTGGTCGGGCGCGCCGGGAATCGATACGCGACCGCACATCGTAGCGTGGAACCTCACGCGCCGCTGCAACCTGGCGTGTGCCCACTGCTACATCTCTGCCGGCGCGTGGCACGACACGGCGGGCGAGCTCACCACGGCCGAAGTCAGGCGCATCACGGACGAGATCCTTGCCGTCAATCCGGCGCCGCTGTTCATCCTGAGCGGCGGCGAACCGCTGCTGCGCAACGATCTCGAGGAGATAGCCACGCACGCGACGCGCGGCGGCGCGACGGTCGTGGTGGGGACGAACGGCACCCGGCTGACGGCCGCGCGTATCGGCTCGCTGCGCAGCGCCGGCGTGACCGGCGTGGCGGTCAGCATCGACTCGCTCGATGAGCGCTACCACGACCGCTTCCGCCACGGCGGCGGTGCCCTGGCCGACACGCTCGCCGCGGTGGACCGGCTGCGCGAGCAGCGGCTCGACTTCATCGTGCAGACGACGGTCACGCGGGGCAATCGCGCCGAGCTGCCGCGCCTCGCCGAATGGGCCGCCGAGCGCGGCGCCGTCGCGTTCAACGTCTACTTTCTCGTCGAGACCGGCCGCGGCTCCGGGATGCGTGGACTCGAGCCGCAGGAGAACGAGGAGGTACTGGAGCAGCTGGTCGCGCTCGAACGCACCTACCGCGGACGAATGATGGTCCGCTCGAAGTGCCAGCCGCAGATCATGAGGCACGTGCTCGCCGCGGACGGTGATTCGCCGCTGCGCAACTATGCGACGCGCTGCCCGTGCGGCGTGCAGTACTGCCGCATCACGCCCGATGGCAAGCTCACGCCCTGCCCGTATCTGCCCGAAGTCGCCGGCGACCTGCGGCGCGACTCGTTCGCCGACGTGTGGCGGAACGCGCCGCTGTTCCGCTCGCTGCGAGAGGGCGAGCCGGGCGGCAAGTGCGGCAGCTGCGAGTACCGCCGCGTGTGCGGCGGCTGCCGCGCCCGCGCATTCGCCCGCACGGGTGATGTCCTCGCCGAGGACGACTCGTGCTCGTACGAGCCGCGCGGCGGCGTGCCGGTGATCGAGGCCGCCGCACCCGTGCACTACGGCGCGAACGTCGCCCCTTCCATGGCCTGGAACGATGACGCCCGCGCGCGCATGAATCGCGTCCCGAGCTTCGTCCGCGGCGTCGTGACCGCCCGCATCGAGGCGTTCGCCCGCGAGCGCGGCCGCGACCGGGTCACCGTCGAGCTGCTCGACGAGGTGCGCCGCAGCATGCCGATCGATTTCTCACGCAGGCGACCGTTCTTCCTCGAGGATGACGCATGACGCGCCGTCGGCAGTGGCTGCTCCCCTGTGTCGCCGCGGGCGCGGCGCTGCTCCTGGCCGCCGGTGCCGGCTTCGCCCAGGACGTCGCGGCCGGGCCGCGCGAGTACGGCGACTTCCCGGTCGTCGGTGGCCGCGTCGCCGTCTGGATCGCGGCGCAGGTCCACCTGATGTTCGCCGCGTTCGTGCTCGGCGTGCCCATGTTCGCCGTCGTGATGGAAGCGGTCGCGATCTTCGGCAAGGACGAGAAGTACGACCGTCTCGCGAAGGAGTTCACCCGGCTGCTGCTCATCGCATACAGCGCGACCGCGATCTGGGGCGCGGTGCTCGTCTTCTTCCTCACGACGATCTACCCGCGCTTCTGGGCGCATCTGTCGGAGATCTTCGAGATCTCGATGTGGTTCTACGTCGGTCTCTTCTTCCTCGAGTCGTTCACGCTCTACCTCTATTACTACGGCTGGGAGAAGTGGAAGGCGGGGCGCGCGAAGTACGCGCACTGGTCGCTCGGCATCCTGCTCAACGTGTGGGGCACGGCCGTGATGTTCATCGCGGACAGCTGGCTCAGCTACATGATGAGCCCCCCGGCGACGGTCGCGGCCGATACCCCGCCGAGTGCGATCGGCACCTGGGTCGCCATCACGAACATGACCTGGATGCCGATCAACATCCACCGCCTCATCGCGAACGTCGTGTTCGGTGGTGCGGTCGTCGGCGGCTACGCGGCGTACCGGTTCCTCGCTGCCCGCACGGAGGAGGAGCGCGCCCACTACGACTGGATGGGCTACGTCGGCAACCTGATCGCGATCGGCGCGCTCATCATCCTGCCGTTCGCCGGGTACTGGCTCGGCCGCGAGATCTACGAGTACAACCAGCAGATGGGCATCACGATGATGGGCGGCTTCATGAGCTGGCTCTGGATCGTGCAGGCGTTCCTCATCGGTGTGCTGTTCCTCGCCGGCAACTACTACCTGTGGATCGGCATGGGCCGCATCCCCGGCGCCGAGCGCTTCGCGCCCTACACGAAGTGGCTGCTGCTCGTGCTCGTGCTCGGCGTCATCGTGTGGGCGACGCCTCACACGATGATCGCGAACCGGCGCGAGCTGGCGGCCATGGGCGGCACCCACCACCCGTTCCTCGGCGTGCTCGGCGTGATGAGCGCGAAGAACACCGCGGTCAACCTGATGATCCTGACCACGTTCCTGTCCTTCCTGCTGTACCGGCGGGCGAACAAGCAGCCGGTCGTGGCGTGGGCGCGGACGGGCACGCGCGTCCAGGGCGCGGCGTTCGTCCTGTCGGCCGCGATCGTGCTGTTCTACGGCGTATACGGCTACTTCGTGTCGGCGATCGTCCGGATCGGCTTCAGCATCTACCAGGTGACGGCCGTGCTCGCGTGCATCCTGACCGTGATCACGGTCGATGTCATGATGCTGCGCGGCGCGACATCCCGGGGCGCCATTCGCTGGGGCCAGATGCCGGCGCGCTCGCAGTACGCGCTGTTCGTGCTGCTCGTCACGTTCACGTGGCTCATGGGGCTGATGGGTTTCGCGCGCAGCGGCATCCGCCAGCACTGGCACATCTGGGAAGTCATGCGCGACACGAGCCCGTGGGCTGCCACTCCCGCGCTCGGCTACGCGGCCCGCGTCATCAGCGCATGCGTGCTGATCTTCCTCGGCATGATCGCGTTCATCTTCTGGCTGGGCGGCCTCGTCGAGAAGTCGACCCTCGTGAAGTCCGCGGGCCTGGAGCGGCAGGAGCCGGCGCGTGAACTCGTCGAAGCGGGAGGTGCCTGACGATGTGGCGGACCAACCTCCAGGTGGGCGCGGTCGTGCTCGGCACGGTCGGCGTCTACACGTACATCGCGAACACGATCCCGCAGGTCCAGTCCGATGTACCGACGGAGCTGACGTTCACGGGCGAGGTCACGGCGGAGCAGCTGGTGGCGGCCGGCGACGAGCTGTACCACGGCGCCGGCGGCTGCACGGCGTGTCACGGTCTCGGTACGCGGGCACCGCACCTCCTGGCGGACGAGGCGGGTACGGGGATGATCGGCGAGCGGTGCAGCACGCGCGTGCAGGGCGAGGACTGCAAGACGTACCTGCACCGCTCGCTGATCGACCCGGGCGCGCACGTGGTGGAAGGCTATCAGCCGATCATGCCTGACATGAGCCGCACGCTCTCGCCCGCGCAGGTGTGGTCCATGGTCGCGTACCTCCAGAGCCTCGGCGGCGAGGTGACGGTCACGGGTGCGGACATCGGCGAGGCCGACGTGCCCGCGGCGGGCGCCGGCACCGCGGGGCCGGCCGCGACCGCCCCTGCGACGGCTTCGCTCGAGCCGGTCGAGCTCCTGCGCGCCAACCTGTGTCTCACCTGTCACGTGCTGGGCGGCGAGGGCGGCGCGATCGGGCCGGCGCTGGACGGCATCGGCGCGCGCCTGAGTGCGGATGACATACGCCGCGCGATCCTGGATCCGGGCGCGGAGGTGACGTCCGGGTACGAGGCGTTCGCCGCCGTCATGCCGCGCACGTTCGGCAGTCAGCTCACGGCAGCACAGCTCGAGGCGCTGGTCACGTACCTCGCGAGGCAGCAATGAGTCGCCTGCGTCATCCGCTCGGCCAGGTCGCCGTGATCATGGTCGTGGCGTACGTCGTGTTCCGCTTCGGCATCTGGCTGGTGCCGCCGCTCATTGGCGTGCCGAGCGCGCCCGTCCCGGGCAGCGTCGTGTTCCAGTACATGGTCACGGTCCTCGCCGGCGCGCTCATCTACGTGAGCGACAACGAGGAGCGCTGGGCCGAGTTCAAGCGGCCGATCCTGGCCACGATGGTCGAGCCGGCGCGCCGGCCCCTCCGGCTCGGCCTGCTAGTCCTGCTGCCGCTGCTCGCCGGCACCCTGGCGTTCACGCGCGTGCGTCCGACCGTCACCGCGCCCGCCTCGCTGCGCTCGATCCATCCCGCGCCGCCCGGCCAGATCACTTTCCGCGGCCGCACCATGGTGCTCGCCGAGCTGCGCAACCCGCTGCGCACGTCCGGCTCGCTCGACGAGGCGTACGCCCGCGGCCGCACCGTCTACATGCGCAACTGCATGCCGTGTCACGGCGATGCGCTCGCCGGCGATGGCTACTTCGCGCACGGCTTCAATCCGGCGCCGATCGATTTCACGAACAGCGGCACGATCCCGCAGCTGACCGAGAGCTTCGTGTTCTGGCGCATTGCGAAGGGCGGGCCCGGCCTGCCGCGCGAAGGCGCGCCGTGGAACTCGGCGATGCCCGCCTGGGAGGACATCCTCACGGAGGAGGAGATCTGGTCGGTCATCGTGTTTCTGTACGAGCAGACGGGCGCGCAGCCGCGCTCCTGGGAAGAGGAGGAACATTGACGAGCGCACGCCGGCTGGTGATTGCGATGCTGCTCGTCCCGGCGACGGCAGCGGCGCAGGAGCATCCGGGCAAGGCGACGTACGATCGCTGGTGCAGCGAGTGCCACGGTGCGGACGGCCGCGGCGATGGGCCGGCGGCCGCGCACATGCTGCCGCGGCCGCGCGATTTCACGGAAGCGCGCTATCAGATCCGCACGACCGCGAGCGGCGCACTCCCCACGGATGCGGACATTCTGCGCATCATCGAGCGGGGCATGCCGGGCACGGCGATGCCGGCCTGGCCGAAGCTGTCGCGCGAGCAGAAACAGAACCTGGTCGCCTATCTGAAGACGTTCTCGCGCTTCTTCGAGAGCGAGGGAGCGCCCGAGCCGCTGGCGGTCGCCCGCGCTCCGCGTGCCACCGAGGAGGCGATCGCCGAAGGACGCGAGCTGTTCGACCGGCTGGAGTGCTGGAAGTGTCACGGCCAGGCGGGCCGCGGCGATGGCCCGTCCGCGCCGACCCAGGAGGATGACAACGGCTGGCCGATCCGGCCGGCGGACCTGACTCAGAACTGGCGCTTCAACGGCGGCGGCAGCGTCGACGACATCTACATGCGCCTCCGCTCCGGCCTCGACGGCACCCCGATGCCGTCCTCGAGCGACCTGCTCGAGGCGAACGTGGTCACGGAGGATCAGCTGTGGAACGTCGCGCATTTCGTGCGCAGCCTGTCGCCCGCGGACCCGCCCGAACCGCAGGAAGTGGTGCGTGCGGTGCTCCGAATCGGCGAGCTGCCGGCGTCACCGGACGACGAGGCGTGGGCGGACGTCCCCGCATTCTACATCCCGCTCGTCGGCCAGATCATCGAGCGGCCCCGCTGGTTCTCGCCGACCGTGAGCACGGTATGGGTGCAGGCGGTGCACAACCGTGAGGAGCTCGCGCTGCGGCTCGTATGGAGCGATCCATCGCGCAGCCCGGATCCCGCCTGGGAGCCGTGGCGCGCGCGCATCGTCGAGGTGATGGAACCGAAGGATGAAGCGCCGGCAGAGGGCGCGCTGCCGGATGCGTTCGCGGTACAGCTCGGCTCGATCTCCGGCGAGGGCGACATGCCCTACTTCCTGATGGGCGATGCGCGCAACCCGGTTCATCTGTGGCGCTGGCGGAGCGACGGTACGGTTGCGGAGCTGACCGCGCGCGGCCTCGATCGGCTCGAGCCGTCCGCGTCGCCGACTGCCGCCGTAGCGGCGAACGCAGTGCACGCCGACGGTCAGTGGCAGCTGGTGCTGCGACGGACGCTCGCGGCCGCCGACGAGACGCGCCCGGCACTCGGCGAGGGCGTGCCGATCCCGATCGCGTTCTTTGCCTGGGACGGATCGAACGGCGAGGCGGGCAAGCGGGGCGCGATCGGCTCGTGGTACTTCCTGTTCCTCGAGCAACCGGCGTCCGCCGCCGTTTACGTCGTACCGATCGCCACGATTCTGATCACAGCGCTTCTGGGAGTCGCTGCCGTGCGCTATGCCCAGCGCGCGCGCGTGCAGCCCGAGCGCACGTCCGTTCCTGGCGTGGCGCTCGCCGAGCCGTAGCCACCGCAACTCGAACCGGAGCCATCCATGTCTGTCATGCGCACGTTCTCGCCGTTCCTGGCCGTGATGCTGGTCCTCCCCGTCGCCTGTGGCGGCGGCGCCGAGCAGGACACCGGCGGCACCCCCGCCGGCGATGCGAATGCCTACACCGTTCCTGCCGACTCGGCGGCCGTCATCGCCGGCGTCGTGCACTTCGAGGGTACTGCGCCGACGCCGGAACCGATCGACATGAGTGATGAGCCGACGTGTGTCGAGAAGCATCCGGAAGGTCCCGCGCACCGCCGCGTCGTCGTCAACGACAACGGCACGCTGCGCAACGTGTTCGTCTGGGTGCGCGAGGGACTCGGCGACCGGCGCTTCGGCGCGGCGACGGACCAGAAGGTGATCGATCAGACGGGCTGCATGTACGAGCCGCACATCACCGGCGTGCAGACCGGGCAGGCACTCGTCTTCCGCAACAGCGACGGCCTGCTGCACAACGTGAACGCGCAGCCGGAGGCGAACCGGCCGTTCAACATCTCTCAGCCGACGAACATGGACTCGGAGCGGACGTTCTCGCAGCCCGAGGTCATGATCCCGCTGCGCTGCGACGTGCACGGCTGGATGGAGGCGTACGTCGGCGTGGTCGATCACCCGTACTTCGCGGTCACGGGCGAGGACGGCTCGTTCCGCATCGAGAACCTCCCGCCCGGCGACTATACGATCGAGGCGTGGCACGAGCAGTACGGCACACAGACCGCACAGGTGTCCGTCGCGGCGCAGCAGACCGGCGAGACGACGTTCACGTTCAATGCCGGCATGGCGGGCAGGCCCGTTCCGCTCGGACCACCGCTCGATCCGCACGATCACGGCCCCGTCGCGACCGCGGCGGCCGGAGGGGCGCACTGAACCACGGGGAGGCCCCACAATGACGCACTGGTTTCCGATCTCGATCTCGACGTACGGCGGCGACATCGATCGCCTCTTCTACGTCATCCTCGTGATCACCGGACTCATCTTCGTGATCGTGCAGGGGGCGCTCATCTACATGGTCCTGCGCTACCGTCACCGCGAGGGCCGCAAGGCATACTACATCCACGGGAATACGAGAGCGGAGATCATCTGGACGGCGATCCCGTTCGTCATCGTGGTCTTCATCGCGGCCGCCAGCATGGGCACGTGGCGCGATCTCCGTGACACGAGCCGGTTCCCCGCGCCGGACGTGGAGATCGAGGTGACGGCGAAGCAGTTCGAGTGGAACGTCACGTACCCGGGCGCGGACAACCGCCTCGGCACGGAGGACGATTTCACGCGCCGCAACCAGCTGCACCTGCCCGTCGGTCGCGTCGTGCACGTGCATCTGGGCGCGGAAGATGTCATCCACTCGTTCTTCCTGCCGGAGTTCCGTGTGAAGCAGGACGCCGTTCCGGGCATGCGGATCCCGGTCTGGTTCGAGGCGACGCAGACGGGGACGTACACGCTCGGCTGCGCCGAGCTGTGCGGGCTCGGGCACTACCGGATGCGCGGCACGGTGACCGTACACGAGGGGGCTGCCTTCGACGCATGGTCCGCGGCGCGCGGTGCCGTCGCGTTCGACGACGAGACCGATCCGGAAGGTCGGATGGCCACTGCCGGCGCCTCGGCGCGTTCGGCGCATTCGGGGCATTGAGGAGGAGATCGCAATGCAGAGCACAGCCACAATGGATGCGCCGCTCCACTGGGCCGGTCACGGCGAGCCGCAGTCGTTCATGCGACGCTACATCTTCTCCACCGACCACAAGATCATCGGCATCCAGTTCCTGTTCATGAGCCTGCTCTTCCTGCTCGTGGGCGGGATCCTCGCCGGCATCATGCGCTGGCAGCTCGGCTATCCGAGCCAGCCGATGCCCGGCGCCGGTGTGCTGCCCGAGACGATGGCCGTCGACGGCATCATCCTGCCGGAGTTCTACAACTCCGCCGTCACGATGCACGGCACGATCATGGTCTTCTTCGCGATCATGCCGCTGCTCGTGGGCGTGTTCGCGAACTACCTGATCCCGCTCCAGATCGGCGCGCCGGACATGGCGTTCCCGAAGCTCAACATGATGTCGTTCTGGACTGCGGCCCCGGCCGGGCTGATCATGCTGGCGGGCTTCTTCGTGCCCGGCGGCCATGCCGCCGCAGGCTGGACATCCTATCCGCCGCTCAGCGCGACTCCCGAGTACAGCGGCGTCGCGCTCGGCCAGCAGCTCTGGCTCATAAGCCTGATCATTCTCGGCTTCTCCTCGCTGATGGGAGCGGTCAACTACATCACGACCATCATCAACATGCGTGCGCCCGGGATGACCTGGTTCCGCATGCCGCTCGCGACCTGGGCGCTCTTCATCACCGCGATCCTCGTCCTGCTCGCCATCCCGATCCTCACCGGCGCGCTGATCATGCTGCTGTTCGACCAGACGATCGGTACATCGTTCTTCCGGGCGGACCAGGGCGGCTCACCGCTGCTGTGGCAGCACCTGTTCTGGTTCTTCGGCCATCCCGAGGTCTACATCCTCATCCTGCCCGCGATGGGCTTCGTCTCCGAGATCATTGCGGCGGGCTCGCGCAAGCCGGTGTTCGGCTATCACGCCATGGTCATCGCGATCGCGGGGATCGGCTTCCTGGGCTGGATCGTGTGGGGTCACCACATGTTCCAGAGCGGGATGAATCCGACGCTCGGCATGACGTTCATGGCGACGACCATGGTCATCGCCGTACCGTCCGCGATCAAGGTGTTCAACTGGCTCGCCACCATGTGGCGCGGCGATCTCCACTTCCACGTCCCGATGCTGAACGCCATCGCGTTCGTCGCCATGTTCGTGATCGGCGGCCTGTCCGGCGTCTTCGTCGCATCCACGCCGGTCGACATCTACCTGCACGACACCTATTTCGTGGTCGCGCACATCCACTACGTCCTGTTCGGCGGCAGTCTGTTCGCGCTGTTCGGCGCGATCACGTTCTGGTACCCGAAGATGTTCGGACGCATGATGAGCGAGGCGCTCGGCAAGGTGCACTTCTGGCTCACGCTGCTGTTCTTCAATCTGACGTTCTTCCCGATGCACCAGGTCGGGATTGGCGGCATGATGCGCCGGATCTACGATCCCACGCAGTACGAGTTCCTCGCACCGATGGCGCCGACGAACCGGTTCATCACCATCGCGGCATTCCTGCTGATCAGCACGCAGCTGATCTTCGCGTTCAACTTCATCTGGAGCATGTTCCGCGGGAAGCAGGCGGAGCCGAACCCGTGGCGGGCGAACTCGCTGGAGTGGTCCGTGCCGTCGCCGCCGCCGCACGGCAACTTCCCCGCAATGCCGCAGGTGTATCGGGGTCCGTACGAGTACAGCATGCCGGGCGAGCGCGAGGACTACATGCCGCAGCATGTGCCGGCGGGCATGCCGGCGTCGTCGCCGACACCGGTACACGCGGGCTGAGCGAGAGGAGATCGACATGGATCACACCGCGAGTGTAGCGCTCGACCCGCGCCGCCCGATGCCGGGTATGGGCGTCTACAACATGAAGCTCGGCATGTGGGTGTTCCTGCTGTCCGAGATCATGTTCTTCACGAGCCTGATCGGCGCCTACATCATCCTGCGCTTCGCGCACCCCGACGCGTTCGCGGAGCCCGGCGAGGTGCTGAACGTGCCGCTGACGGCGCTGAACACGTTCATCCTGATCTGTTCCAGCGTCACGATGGTGAAGGCGTTCGCCGCGATCCAGCAGGGGGACCAGGCGGGGCTGAAGCGCTGGCTGATCGCAACCGCCACGATCGGCGCACTGTTCGTGGGCGTTCAGGCGTACGAGTACATCCAGCTCGCCGGCCACGGCTTCGTGCCCGCCGTCGATGCCTATGCAGCCGAGGGACGGCCGCTCTACGGCGCGACGTTCTACACCATGACGGGGTTCCACGGTGCGCACGTAACGATCGGTGTGCTCTGCCTGCTGTTCGTGACGTGGCGTGCGTTCCGCGGGAAGTATACGGCGCAGTCGTATGGTGGTGTGGAGATCGTCGGCCTGTACTGGCACTTCGTGGACCTGGTCTGGATCATTCTGTTCACCATCGTCTATCTGATCTGACGGAGTCGAGCCATGCAACCAGTCGCAGCCGAGACGACCGCCGCCGTGCCCGATACCACGCCGCACCCGAACTACATCGGCATCTGGGGCATTCTGTTCGTGCTGACGGTCGTCGAGGTGGGAGTCGCGTTCGTCGGGCTGTCGAAGACAGTGACGATCTTTGCGCTCATCCTGCTCGCCGTGTGGAAGGCGCTGCTGGTCGCGCTCTATTACATGCACCTGCGCTACGAGCCCGGGCGGCTGCGGCTGCTCGCCATTGCGCCGCTGCCGCTCGCCATCATTCTCGTCGTGGCCGTGCTCACGGAGTTCTAGCAGGCAGGTGCAGATGGAACACGACGGATTCATGATGGGCATGATGCTGGGCGGCGCACTCGTCGCACTCGTGCCGACCGGGCTGGTCGTCGGCATCGCGATTCACGTCGTGCGGCGGCAGCGGGCACAGCGCCGTGAGGAATCCGAGGGCACATCGACCAGGGAGGTCTCGCCATGACTGCTCCGCGAACCGTACTGGGCCGCGGCATCCTCGCCGGTGCCGTGGGCGCGACCATCCTCGCGCTCTGGTTCCTGCTCACCGACCTCCGCCTGGGCGAGCCGTTCCGCACGCCCGCGTTCCTGGCGAACGTGCTCGGCTTCGGCGAAGTCCGCATGAGCGGGCTGTCCGTCGCGCTCTACACGCTCATCCATTACTCCGCGTTCGCGATCATCGGCATTGCGGCGGCCTGGCTGGCGGAGCGGCTGGAGGCGGTCCCCGGCCTCGCGCTCGGCTTCGCACTCGGCTTCCTGCTGTTCAACCTCGTGTTCTACGGCAGTGCCTGGATCACCGGCATCGATGTGGTGCAGGAGCTGGGCGGCTGGCCGAGCGTGCTGATCGGCAACCTGCTCGCCGGCATGGCTGTGTTCGGTACGCTCACGGCCATGGGCGTGGCGGAGCCGATGCACTGGTCCGAGATGCTGTCGCAGCACTATACCGTGCGCGAGGGTCTCATCACCGGTCTGATCGGGGCCGTTGCGGTGGCGCTGTGGTTCCTCATGGTCGATGCCGTGACGGGCCGGCTGCTGTTCACACCGGCAGCGCTCGGCTCGGCCGTGTTCTACGGCGCACGCGGACCGGAGGGCGTGCAGCTCACCGCACTGACGGTGACCGGGTACACGATCCTGCACGTCACGGCGTTCCTGCTGACGGGACTCGTCGCTGCCGCGATCGTGGCCGCCGCGGAGGAATACTCCGAGGCCGTACTGCTCGGCGGCGTGCTGCTGTTCGTCACGCTCGAGGCGTTCTCGATCGGGCTGCTGACGATCGTGGCGGAGTGGCTCGTGACGGCCCTGTCGTGGTGGAACATCGCCGGAGCGAACCTGGTTGCCGCGCTCGGGATGGGCGCCTACCTGTACGTGCGGCATCCGGGCCTGCTGCGCGACGTGCGGGACCGCGATCTGGAGGAGGACCTGGCGCGCGACGTGCCCGCGCCGGGCCATACCACGGAGGTGCACCGGTAGGCCCGCCGGCCCTCCGCTAGTCGGGAGTGCCGAGGAAGCGCTTCAGACGCCGCAGGTAGAGCAGCAGCAGGACGGCGCCCAGGAACGAGGCCGCCGCGAGGAGCAGGCTCGCGACGTCGCCGTCGCGCGTGAAACCCGCGAACTCCCACGAGCCGTACCCTGCAAAGAAGATGGCCGCCGTGACGATGAGGACGCGGTGGAACGCGATGAGATTCATGTCCTCAAGGTCGGCCTCGCGCACGTGCGCGTCAATGTTCCGTTCGCCGGCCCGGCCCCACCCACGGACCCGATCCCCGTCCCGCTCCTGTTTCCGCAGTCCCCGCGCCTTGCCGCGCCGCGACCGGCTCGGTTAATTCACGCGCGACGGAACGCCGAGCACGGGAGAAGGGAATGGCGGAGCAGGCACCGATGACGCTCGAGGGCTGGTACGCCCTCCATCAGATGTTCGCGATCGACTGGACGGAGCTGCGCCGGCTGGATCGGGAGCGCGCGGCGATCGCCTCGGACGCGGCGGCGGTGCTGAACGCGATCGCCGCACCGGAGGGGGCGGGGTGGTCGGCGCCGTTCCGCCTGGTCGGGGGCGGTGCGGACCTGATGGTGG
>DASUSS010000042.1:0-3805 GCA_036374995.1 Longimicrobiales bacterium
ACCGGGTCGTAGCTCTGATTCCATGCGCCGGGATCCCGTACACTGGTGACTCCGTTGTTCAGAAACAGGTTGGGCAGTTTGAGGCTGCCGCGGTGGTAGTGCGCGTCGATGAGGCCGGGGAGCAGCGTCAGGCCGGGCAGCGCGATCACACGCGCACCCGCGGGCGCCTCGGTCCGCGACCGCGGGCCGACCGCCTCGATGCGCTCGCCGCGCACGACGACGACCCAGTCGTCGTGCACTTCGCCCGCGCCGGGATCGTACACGCGCGCCGGCTGGAGCACGAGGAGGGTCGCGGGGTCCTGCGCTGCCGCGGGCATGACGGCACACGCGAGCAGGACGGACGGCAGCAGGTATCGCATCGATGGCCGGAGAGCGGGTGCGGTGACGGCGGACAGAAACCCCAAGGTAGTCCCGGGCCGCGCCGACGCGCCACATCTCGCCCCGGCCGGAACGAGTCGACGCCGAACGGTCGTCAGGTCAACCTGTCGGCCACTGCGATGGATCGCTCCATCACACTGTGCTGCGGAAGCCGCTCGTCATCACGTATTTTCGCGGAGATCGTCCTAGCCCGGAACGTGCAGCAGCCCCCGCGGCCTCTGTCCGACGCACGCAACGATCAACAGGCCTGAGAACCCCTCACCACAGGCGACTTTGCGACTGGTCCGTGACCTGATCGAACGGCGGGTCTTCCGCTACGTGGTGGCGTACGCCGCAATCGCGTGGGGAGTGCTCCAGGTCATCGATCAGCTGGTCAACAACGAGCTGCTGCCGATGGTGGCGTACCGTGGCGTGCTCGCGCTGGTGATCTGCGGTCTGCCCGGCGCGCTGATCGTGTCGTGGTTCCACGGTGCGAAGGGCCGCCAGGAGATCCCGGCCCTGGAGCGCTGGCTGCTCGGGATCGTCGCGGTGTTCGCCCTGGGGACGACGGGTTTCTACGCGCGGTCGACCATCGATCCGGCGGCGATCGGGCCGGCCGCGCTCGCGGCGACGGAGAATCCGGCGCGGGTGGCCGTGCTGTACATGGATTCGCGGGGCGGTGAGGACGCGGACTTCCTGGCGTCCGGCCTGTCCGAGACGCTGATCGACGAGTTGAGCGCGGTCAGCGGCCTGCACGTGGTTTCGCGCAACGGCTCGCAGCTGTTCCGTCACGGCGTCGCTTCGCCCGACAGTATCGGACGTACGCTCGCGGTCGGATCGCTCGTGGGCGGCACGGTGTCGCTCTCGGGCGACCGCGTGCGGGTGGACGTGACGCTGACCGGTTCATCGACGGGCGAACAGATCGCGAGCCGCCGGCTCGAGCGCCCGCGATCGGAGATCTTCACGCTGCAGGATGAGCTCGCGGACACGGTCGCGGTGTTCCTGCGGCGCGCGATCGGCCGCGAGCTGGGCGAGCGGCAGCTGCGGGCCGGCACGCGGTCGACCCGCGCGTGGGAGCTGGTGCAGCAGGCGCGGCAGGCGGAGCTGGGCGCAACGGATCTGGCGGCTGCGCAGGACATGCATGCGGCCGAGCGGATGCTGGCCACGGCCGATTCGATGCTGGCGCGGGCCGAGCAGGAGGACCCCGCCTGGCTCGATCCAGTGATCCGCCGGGGCTGGGTGGCGTATGCCCAGGCGCGGCTGGGCGGACTGGACCGGTCGCACAACGAGATGTGGACGGGGCGCGGGCTGGAGCATGCGAACCGGGCCGTTGCAGCCGGTCCGGAGAATCCCGCCGCGCTCGAGTTGCGCGCGACGCTCCGGTACTGGCGCTTCCTGCTGAACCTCGGGGGCACGCCCGCGGAGGCGGACGTGCTCTATCACGATGCCGAACGCGAGTTCCGCGCGGCGATCGCGGCGTCCGGCGGCACTCACCCGTCCGCACAGAACGCGCTCAGCCACCTGCTGCTCAACAAGGGCGAGCTGGCGGAGGCGAAGCTGAACGCGCTCCAGGCGTACACCGTCGATCCGTTCCTCGAGAATGCGCATCTGACGATCTGGCGGATCTTCCAGTCTTCGTGGGGCCTGCAGGACGAGGTCGAAGCCAGGCGCTACTGCAACGAGGGGATCCGCCGGTTCCCCGAGTTCTTCCGGTTCTTCGAGTGTCGGCTGATGCTCGCGGCCCTGCCCGGCGCACGGCCGGACTTCACCGAGGCGTGGCACGTGCTGGAGCAGTACGCCGCGGCCAGTCCGCCGCAGATGCGCGAACTGAATCGGCGGGCGGGCATGATCTACATCGCCATGGCGCTCGCCCGGAACGGTATGCCGGACTCGGCGAAGTCCGTGGTGATCGGGGCGCGTGCGGGGCCGGACCTCGACCCGGTGCGCGATCTGGTCCACCTCGAGTCGATCGTGTGGACCGCACTCGGCGAACCGGATCAGGCGGTGCGCCAGCTATCGGTATACCTGACGGCCAATCCGCAGGCGCTCGGCGGGTTCCGCGCCGACGCCGAAACCGGGAATCTGCCCTGGTACTTTCAACCGCTGCTCGATGAGCCGGCATTCCGCTCGCTCGTCGGTTTACGCTAGTCCAACTCCTCCCCCGGAGCCCAATGAAACACGCCGTATTGCGATCGATGGGACTTCTCGTGCCCCTTGTACTCGTGTCCGCCTGTACCGACCCGGTGAGCACGCCCGACTCACCGGACGCCACACGGGTCGAGGTGACGCTCGACGCCGTGCTCTCGTGCGACCTGACGAGCAGCATGAGTGCCGATGTGCGCGGCTACTTCCCGCAGCCGGAGCGGCGGACGGCACAGGAAGTCATGCGCGGGCTCGCCAGTGCGTGCTCTGCGGGCGATGCCGTGCTGACATCGCAGTACGCGGTCCAGCTGCTCGGGATGATCGAGACCACGCTCGAGGCGGACCGCGGCGGGGATCCCGTAGTCGGGTCGAGGCTGGTCAATGCGCTGCTCGCGTGCACGACCGTGCACGGCTGCTCGTCCGCCGGACTGCCGGGGGTCGACTTCGTCGGCGCACTGTCGACGGCCGGCCTGTTCGCACTGCACACGGGCAGCTCCGGTGCGCCGGCGATTGCGCGTGACGCGATTCCGTTCACCGACTTCTCGAACAATCAGAATTCGGCGCTGTTCGGCGCCGAGCTGACGGCCGGATGGTCATGGACGCAGGTGAACGGCGGGGTCCCTCTCGTCCTCCTTTACGGCAACCCCGTGCCCAGCCAGCAGACGGGCTTCGGCGCGCTGAAGTACGACTTCCAGCGGTGGCCGCATACCGGAGATTTCGTCGCGGATGATCTGGTGCACGTGGGCGTCTGCTTCGCCCAGGAGGTCGAACTGCCGCACGATCCCGTAACGGACAAGTCCACGCAGCCCCGCATGAAGCGCGGGAACACACTGCTGTCCAGCTACACCCCGACATTCTGCCCGCCGACGACGCAGAACGCCTCCCTGCTCGCCTCGATCACAGCGTTCGCGAAGACCGTGCTGCGCTCGACTGGTTTCATGGCTCTCGGCGATATCAGGACGCCGGTCATCGGCGGCTCGCCCATCGGCTGGAGCCACTTCAGTCCCGAAGCCGCGAACGTGGAAGGCCGCCTCGTGATGCTGGACGGCCCGGCTGCCGTGACGAACGTGGGCCAGTCGATAGGTCCGATCAGGATCCAGGCATTATCCGGCGACCCGGTTCCAATGGAGCGGGTGCTGGTGACGCTGTACATCTACAACAACAGCGGTGCTCCGGCCGGCGCAGTCCTGGTCGGCAATGCGTCGGGGTACACCGGCGAAGGCGATGGGACCGTCGTCATTGACGGGCTCAGCATCGACAAGGCCGGAGGTTACACCATATGTGCGCGCGGCGAGCTGACCGGCTT
>DASUSS010000043.1:0-32311 GCA_036374995.1 Longimicrobiales bacterium
CAGAGAACTTCGCGATGCTGGCGGGATACGCCTGCATCGAGCGCAGCACGTTCGCGAACGAGCGTGCGAGCGCCTCCGACAGCTGGAACCCGTCGCGTGCAAGCGCCACCGACGGCTCGACCAGATCGGACCACTCCGCACGGCCGTATCGACGGTGCGCATGGTCGAATCCCGCGACCGTGCCCGGTACGCCCACCGCTAGGTGACTGTCGTGATGGATCCGCGACGAGTATTCGCCCGTTGCAGGATCCACGAACATCTCGGGATGCGCGCGCAGCGGCGCCTTCTCGCGGAAATCGAGGGCAGTCGTGCGGCCGTCCGGGAACCGGATGATCATGAAGCCGCCGCCACCGATGTTGCCCGCCGTCGGATGCACGACCGCGAGCGCGAATCCGGTCGCAATCGCCGCATCCACGGCGTTCCCGCCACTGCGCAGCACCTCCGCACCGACGCGGCTCGCGATGCCGTTCGCGGAGACCACGATCCCGCGCTGCGCGCGCGTCGTCTGCTCCACCGCATCGGCCGACCGCTGCGCCGCCCCCGCGCACGACGCGAGCACGACGTTCGCGCCGAGCAGGACGGGCAGGAACCTGTGACCGATCGCGTTCATGCGTTCATCCTCCCGCGTTGATCAGCGCCGCTCCGGCTCGGGCCGCGCACTCTCGATCCAGGCCGACCACCACACGTCACGCAGCATGTTGGCACCGGCCACGAGCCGCTCGATCGCAAATTCGCGATGCGCCGCCCCGCGCGTGTCCGCGCTCCAGCGCTCCTGCTGGTCCAGCTCGTAGAGCCGCTCGAGACGGTCGTGCGCGCGCTGAATGTGCGCCATGACCTCGAGCCGCAGGTTCGCCAGCGCACGCGGCCGCGCGTTCATGTGCGGCACGAGGTCGCGCGCCCGGATGTTCGCGCCGACGTACTGCGACTCGAAGCGGCTGTGAAAGCCCGGCTCCGTCGTGAAGCCGCGCGGATTCGCGTAACCCTCCGCCCAGCCGTTGTGGTGCACGCTCGTGTGGTGTGGATTCGCCGCGTCCGTGATGTAATGGCCGAGAATGCCCGCATCGTTGATGATGCGGGCCTCGATCATCGAGCGCTTCGCGGGGTCCACCTCGCCCCGCCACAGACGCCACTCGACTACCAGTCGCTGGTACAGCTCCACGATCCGGAACGGGAGCAGCCCCGCGTCCCGCGCCGGCTGCGCGAGACCCGCGTCCTGGAGCGCCATCAGATACCCGAACCGGTCCCTCGCGCCGAGCACCTCCTGCGGGATCACCTCGAGGTCGACGTAGTGATCGTACCGCATCGCCTCGTTCAGCTCGCGCGACTCGCCGCCGCGCCACCGGTCCGGCTCCGCGTTCAGGTACGCCAGCCGGTCGGTCGCGTGGCGGAAGAACGACGGCAGCTCGGCCGGCAGACTCGTCGCGGCCGCGCGGCCCGCGATCTCGTGACCGTACAGCCCCCAGCGCCGCGTTCCGGCACCGGCGAGCACGGCCGCCACGGCGACGAGCAGCGCCGCCGCCCGCCACTTCCGGGACACCCGCATTACTGCTCCGGCCCGGAGGACGCGTCCGGACGTTCGCGTCGCTTGTGCTGCACGAGCAGCCCGAACAGGACCGCGCCCAGACCGGCCAGCGACCACCAGCGCTGCGCGTCGCCGTCGTGGAACGCGAATGCGACGCCGACGATGACGAAGCCGGCGACGAGCACGAACATGCCCCATACCTCGCGCCAGTGGAAGCGGCCGTCCCGGATCTGGAGCACGACGGGGATGAGGATCACGAATGCGGTAACGAACAGGAAAATGCCGGCAATGCTGTCGCTGTCCATCAATCGACCGGTGCGAGGGCGCGTGCGTGTGGCTGCTAGCTTAACGGCCGCCGCTCGGCCGGCCAAGTCCGGGAGCCCGGCCGGGTTCAGTTGTTGAGGACCCAGCTGCCGATCGCCGGATCGTAGAACAGCATGGGGTATCCGCTCCCGTCTGCTGCGACGGACAGGTGGAAGAAGACGTCGTTGCGCGTCGTCGCATCGGCGTCCATGGTCAGCTCGGCGGCGGTGTAGCGCCGGTAGCGCCACTGGCGGAGCCCCCAGGTCGGCGGCTCGACCGCGGCGGTGTACTGCGGAACCAGCTCCTCGAGCCGCTCGGGGTACGTGCCGCGCTCGGCGTGGTAGCGCTGGAGCGCCTGCACCAGTGTGCTCCCGCGCCGCTTCGACTCCTCGAGATCGCCCTGGTCACGATGCGCGTAGGCGTACACGCCGGCGCCGGCGGCCACGACCATGGCCGTCACGAGGATCTCAGCCCAGGGCAGCTTCTTGATGGGACTCATCTCCGCCCGTACCCTTCCACACCCAACCGCCACCGGGAGCCCCGTTGCCGCGACATCTGATCGAAGGACTGCGCCGTTTCCGGGCCGAACATTTTCCGCGGTTCCGTGAACATTACGAGCGACTCGTCGCCGAGGGCCAGAAGCCGACCGCGCTGTTCATCGGCTGCTCCGATTCGCGTGTCGTGCCGGACGTCCTGATGGGCACGGGTCCCGGCGAGCTGTTCATCGTCAGGAATGTAGGCAATTTCGTGCCGCCGTTCGAGCACGAGCGGGGCTATCACGGCACGTCGGCGGCCATCGAGTTCGGCGTGCTGAAGCTCGGCGTGAGCGACATCATCGTGTGCGGTCACTCGCACTGCGGCGCGGTGCGCGCGCTGTACGACGCGCCGGATCCGCGCACGCCGCACATCAATCACTGGCTGGAGCTGGGCCGTGAAGCGCGGGTGGAAGGGGATCCGACCGAGGAGGCGCTGCGTCAGACGGAGCAGCGTTCGGTCGCACTCCAGCTGTCGCGCCTCATGACCTACCCCATGGTGCGCGAGGCCGTCGAGGCCGACCGCCTCGCGCTGCACGGGTGGCACTACATCATCGAGCGCGGTGAGGTGCTGATCCTGGACGTGGAACGGGGCGAGTTCGTGTCGGCCTGAGGCCCGAGCCCCGCGCCGCGGGCCTACATCTGGAACAGCAGCAGGAGTCCGGACACCAGGCCGCCGGCGACGAGCAGCCGCTTCCAGCTGAACGGCTTCGCACCCTCCAGGTCGCGGCGCGTCCAGAACAGCGCGATCGCGCAGTACCCGCGATTGGCGTAGCGCGGCGGGAGGAACGCAGCGTTGTTGTACAGCTCGACGCCCTCGAGGATGTCGGGTCGCATGACCGTGTTCAGATGCCGCACGTCCTGGACCTCGAGTCCGTCGACGAAGAGCGTCGGCTGGCACCCGCCCCGGGGCATGAGGTAGATCAGGAACGTGGATGCGGTGGACGGATTCACGCGCTCGACCTCGTCGCGGAAGAACACTCGGCCGATGCCGGCGCGTCGCGTCATGACGGCGCGGTCGTAGTACTCCTGGAGCCACCCCGCGTTGTAGGTCGATCTCCCGACCACGCGCAGCGGCTCGAGTGCGACGGCCGTCGGGCTCAGGCGCAGCTCCAGTTCCAGCTGCATGCCCATGGTGACGTCCACCGTCCCGGTCGTCAGTGCCGTGTAGGCCACGTGGGTGACCCGCAGCTGATACCCGCCCGGCTGCGGCGCCATGAGACGGAACTGACCCGCGCTGTCGGAAACCGCGGAGCCGCGCCGCAGACCCGTGGTGTCCGTGAGCTCGACCGTGACGGCGGCGATCGGATTCTCGGTGCCCTCCTCGACGACGCGGCCCGTCACCAGCTGCGCGGCGGCGGGCGCCGTGCCTGCAAGGAGCATCGGCAGCACCGCGACACCGATCCGCCAGCCGGTCACCCGTCCTTGCATTGCCATGGAGTGCCTCCGAGACGGAAGCGTGCGGCGCGGACGCGCCGCGCGGTCAGTTGATTTCGACGAGCTGAAGGTCGAAGGTCAGGTCCCGGCCCGCCAGCGGGTGATTGGCGTCGAGAGTGATGCTCTCCGAGCTGACCTCCGTGACCGTCACCAGGAATGCCTGCCCCTGCTGGCTGAGCTGGAGCCGCTGCCCGACGGCGGGCTCGAGGTCGGGCGGGAGCTGGGAACGCTCGACCGCAATGACGAGATCCTCCCTGTGGTCTCCATACGCTTCAGGAGCCGCAATCGTGACACGGCGCTGCTCGCCCGGCATCATCCCCGAGACCGCATCATCGAAGCCGGGAATCACCTGCCCGGAGCCGAGCGTGAACTCCAGGGGATCGCGGCCCTCCGAGCTGTCGAACACACTGCCATCGTCCAGTATGCCCGTATAATGGACCCGGACCGTATCTCCTGATCTGGCTGACTGCATCGGCTGCCTCCGGCTGGGGTGATCTGCGAGAACGACTTCCACCCGCAAGATAGCGTCCGTGGCCGTGCGCGTCAGGCCGCGGCTGCGTCCTCCACGAACCGGATGTCGATCGCATCGCACACGGGTGTGTATCCGAGTCGCTGATACAGCGTGTTCGACGTCGGATTCGACAGATCAGTGTACAGACAGCAGAACTCCGCTCCCGCATCCAGCGCACGTCGACTCATTGCGGCCACACATGCGCCGCCGTACCCGCGCCCGCGCCACTCGGGCGGAGTGTAGACGGGGCCGATGCGGACGCCGTTCGGCGAGCGCCCGCCGTAGCCCGCCAGCGTGCGCGGGTGTTCGTCCCACCACAGCGCCAGCTGCTGCGCGGCGATCCGCTCGGCGATCTGCTCGCGGGACGCGGGCAGCTCGACGCGCGCCTCGTCGGCGAAGCACGCGATCCAGGACACGACGAGGCCGAGCTCGCGCTCCGTGGCGAATCGCAGCTCGCCCGGCGGCATGCGCGTCGGGAGCTGCACGTGGCGGAGTGCATAGACCCGCTGCTCCATCTCGTCGCGGGCCGCGCAGCCGTGCCGCTCGCACCACTGGCGTGCGAACTCGCGCGCGGCGGCGGGCGGCCCGTGCACACCGGGCAGCGCATCGAAGCAGGCGGCGACATCAATCGCGAGCGCGTCCACGGCACCGGGCGGCATCCGGGTGAGCAGCAGCTTTCGCGGCGGTGTCCGCACCGCGCAGCCGACGACGGCGCCGTCCTGCTCGACGGTGGCGACGTACAGCTCATCGATGGCGTGCGCGCGCGCCGCAATACCGAGGACCAGGTTGTTTTCCGCCTCGGTCCGGAGCAGCCACGTGCTCGCCCGCCGCAGGAACGACTCGGGATCGCCGTGCCGTACAATGCGTGTGTGCATCATTCCGCCGTCTTCGGTCGCGCGCGTGCGCGCAGCACCGATATGGACGAGTCGCCGACCCGGCGCGTAGTGCCGCGCGGCAGGCCCTCGTGGTCCGGCGCGTGCTCGAGCACGAGAAGCCTCGAGAACGGCACGGTCAGCCAGTAGTCGGTCACGCGGTTCAGCTTGCGCGAGCCGTAGGGCGGGTCCGCGAACGCGATGTCGTAGCGGTCCGACTCGAGCCGCTCGACGAACGGGATCGCGTCACGATCGTAGATGCGTGTCCTGTCCCGCAGCCTGAGCGCCGCCACGTTCGCCTTCAGTGAGTGCAGCGCCGCCGGCCCGTTCTCCACGAAGTCGCAGTAGCGCGCGCCTCGCGACAGCGCCTCGAGACCGAGCGCACCGGTACCGGCGAAGAGGTCGAGCACGCGCGCGCCCGTGAGCTCGTCCGCGACCAAATCCATCATCGCGGCACGCAGCGCTTCGGCGGTCGGCCTCACGCGACCGCCCGGCGAGACCAGCGCACGATCCGCCCAGCGGCCACCGACGATTCTCATCCGCCCTCAGAGCCCGAGGTGCTCGAGGTAGGCGCCGTATGCGGTCGCCCCCTCACCCGAGCCCTGCCATCCGCGAAACCGCACGGTTGGATTCCAGAAACACTCCAGCGCAGTCGCTGATACCAGCAGCCAGTCCACCGGCTCGACGAACTCGCCGGTGACGCAGCCGGCCGGCTCACCCGGCTGCCGGATCGGCACGTTCCGGCTGCCGATGTTGCGGCGGCTGATGACGGGAAACCGATACTGTCCGGCAGACCGCACGCAGCTGTCGAAGCCGAGGTGCCCGCGCTCGCACGCCTGATAGGACGGGTAGTTCGCATTGCGCGCATCGGACACCCACACGACCGGCGCACCGCGATCCACGCCGCCGTTCCAGGCGAACTCGCTCAGGTCATCATCGCGATACCAGCGGCAGCTCCACGGCATCCGGCCGAAACAGTGCGCGGACAGGAATACCGCGTCCGTGTACCAGCCGGCGTTACGTCCCTGACGCACGTGCACGACGATGAGCTCGGAGTCGCCCGCGTGGCCCCGGCAGTCGACGAGGATGCATTTCGCGCCGCGCCAGCCGCAGTCCCGGTAGTAGGCCGGCATGTAGATCAGGTGGACGCCGTCACGCAGCGGCTGCGCCGCGTAGACGTAGCCACCGGGGATGCGCACGGCCGGAGCGATCGATGGCAGCGTGCACCGTGTCGCATGCGTCATGAGGAGCGGTGCGAACGCACGTGCGAGCGCCAGCTCGCATTCATCTGCCAGACCATCGGCATCGGAGTCCGGCAGCCCGCCGAGGCAATGTCCCGGCTCGATCGCAATGCCTGCGGGCTCGAGCATTGTGACGGCCGGCGCGTTCCGGGAACACGCGCACGACAGGACCGCCAGGACGGCTGCAGCGTAAGCGCCGAGCCGGAGAATCATCACGATCTGCTGCTGCTCCGGTCTACTCCTGCGGAATCGCCCTCATACGGCCCCTGAATCGCATGCAGCCTCAACGCAGGACGGAATCGATCGCGGCGTTGCGTGCGGCCGCACTGTCGCTCGCCTCGAGCGCGCGCTGCACACCGCGCGCGCCCGGCAGGCGGGAGGCGCCGATGATGCTGTCGCGCTGTCTCCGCGTGAGCGTGTCGCGTGCAGCCGTGTCCGCCTGGGCGCCATCACCGGAGCACGCGGCAACTACCAGAACGAGCAGCATCCCCGACATCCATCGCATCGTGCGTGTCCTCCCACTCGGGGGATCAGTGATTCGTCGCGAGGTATTCACAGGAAGATAATACGCGCACCGCCCGCGGCATCATGTCATTTGCCGGGACGCCGCATTGCCGCCAGCCGTCTGCCCGCGGCGGAATCCTCGATCAGCGTGTGCAGGCGCCGCGCCCGGGTCTCCTCCTGCTTCGCGCTCTCGACCCACCAGATCGCCGGCCTGCGATAGGACGGCGGCTGCGACTGGAAGAAGGCCCAGGCCGCCTCGTGCCGTCTGAATTCCTGCTCCCGCGCCGGATCGAGCCCGACGTTGCGCTGCTCGAAGGAATACCGGTTCGTCCGGTCCGGGTCTCTTGCCTCGAACGCCTTCAGGCCGGCCGGCAGCATGCGACCGGCCGCGATCAGCTGCTCTGCCGTACGGATGTTGACCTCGCTCCAGATGCTCCGCGGCTTCCGGGGCGTGAAGCGGATCCGGTAGCGGTCCGCATCGATCGACTTGCGCAGTCCATCGATCCAGCCGTAGCACAGCGCCTCGGCGACGGATTCCTGCCACGTCATGCTGGGTCTGCCACTCCCCGTCTTCCAGTAGCCGACCCACAGCTCGGAGGCACGCGCGTGGTTCGCGTGCAGCCACGCACGGAACGCTTCCGCCGCAGCAAAGAACACCGCCTGGTCCGTGGCCTGCCTCACGTGCCGACCTTCGCCAGCAGCCGCTGCACCGTGTTCATGTTCCGCACCGTTGCCGGCACGCCGATAGCCTTTTCCAGCAGGTAGCCGCCGAGCGTCGACGCTCTGTCCCGCCGCAGCCAGTAGATCTCGCGGCCGTTCACATGGAAGTCATCGGAGCGGGTGCGCAGCCCGTCGACTGCGAGGCGCTGCGCGTCATCCAGCGGCTCGGCCGTGAACGTCACGTAGAGATCACCCCGCTCGCCGGGAAACGCAGCGTGCTCCGCGAGCGACCGCAGCTCGTCACCCGAGCGGAGAAATGTCGCGACGTCGTAGCCGAGGCGGGCGCGCAGGTGACGCTCGATCTTCTGCTCCATGACGCGACCCGGCTTCCCGCGCGCATCGAAGATTACGTTGCCGCTGGCTATGAACGTCTCGACGTTCGCCAGCTTCAGCTCCTCGAAGAGCGCGCGCAGCTGCTCCATGCGCACGGTGTGGCCGCCGACGTTGATGGCGCGCAGAAAGGCGACATTCCGGTTCATGTGTGCGCGTCAGTCCTCGTGGAGAGAGTTCATCGCGCCGGCCGCTGCACCGTCTGGCAGCCGTACTGGAGCCACTCCCAGAAAGCGTCGCAGCTGCCCTCGATCCGGTACTGCACCGCACTGACCTCGTCGTGCGCGAACACGGTCGCGTTCAGCTCGCGCAGCAGCATCGCACTGCCGGCAGACGCCGACGCGTTCGGGATGACCGGCCGCAGGTCGGCGAAGTCGATGACGGCCGTGCCCGCAGTGTCGATTCCGACGGACCGGAGCATGTCGGCCGTCGAGTCGGAGAACCACGAGCTGAGCCCGGCGGCGCGCTCCGCGGCGGTCGGCCCGCGCAGCAGCGCGCGGATCGCGGATGCGAGGTCCGCATCGTCCACGGTGCGCGTCACCGGCACCACGGAATCGCCGCGACTGAAGTACACCGTTACGACGGCTCCGACGTTCGCGGGCGACGTGTCCCGCGCCGCCACCGAATCGGCCGGCACCGCGGCAACGGTGTCTTCTCGAGCGGTGTCACGGCCTGCGTCCGGCGCGGCGCATGCCATGGAGAGCGCGAGCACGACCGGGAGCAGAGCACCGCTCGAGGCAGGTCGGATCGATTCGTTCGGCATCGCGTTGTTCCCCGGGTCTGCTTCGTCTACATTGCACCGTGCATACGACCTGCCGGACTACGATGACATGAGCGACCGCGACAGCAGCAGTGATTCCGCCGGACTCGAGGATGTGCAGCGCGTCTTCGAGGAGTTCGGCCGCAACGATCCGATGTATGCGGCGCTCACGCGCGGCGGCCATCACGGCAATCGCTGGGATCCGGACGCGTTCTTCGCCACCGGCCGCGGCGAGATCGCGGATGTCATGTCATACGTCGCATCGCTCGGCCTGGAGCCGCAGCGCGGCCGCGCGCTCGATTTCGGCTGCGCCGTAGGCCGCCTCACGCAGGCGCTCGCCGATCACTTTCGGCACGCCGACGGCGTCGACATCGCGACGGCCATGGTCGAGCGCGCCCGCGAGTACAACCGTCACGGCGAGCGGGTTCGCTACCACGCGAATGCCGCTCCCGACCTCGCGCTGTTCGAGTCGGGCTCGTTCGACTTCGCCTACAGCAACAAGGTGCTCCAGCACATTCCGCCGCAGAATCAGCTCCGCTACATCCGCGAGCTCGTGCGCGTACTGCGACCGGGCGGTGTCGCCGTGTTCCAGACGCGGAACGGTCCGGTCGTGCGGCCCCGTACCGTGCGCGCGCTGCTGTACACGCTCAATCGCAGGTACTTCCGCCGCTTCGCCCAGCACATCCGCCGCCGGCCGGCCTACGAGATGCACTATGTCGCACGCGCACTCGTCGAGGCGGCCGTCGCCGAGGCGGGCGGGCAGGTGGTCGATGTCGTGGATCTGAGTCGCGGCCGACCGGGCAGGAGCCTGCGCTACTGCGTCACGCGCCGGCCCACCGCGCCGGCGGCCGCCGCCTCGCCGTAATACATCCTATGCAGGCAGCACGGGCGGACGGCCGTGCGCCGAGCCGACCGCCTGCTCGATCAGCTCGAGTGTGGCGCGCGCGATGGCGCCACTCGTATCCACCGCCGGGTCGTACGACGCAACCGTCATCCCCGCGATCACCGACCGCGCCGCGAGCGCGCGGATCAGGTTCGCCACATCGGCGACGCTCAGACCGTTCGGCGTCGCGTACGTGTTCGCCGGGCCGACGCGGTCCGGGTCGAGCACATCGACGTCCAGGTGCAGGTATACCGCACGCCCGCTGTACGAGTCGAGCGCGCTCTCGAGCGAGCCGAGCTCACCCGGACCCAGCGCGCGTACGGCCGACCGCTTCACGAGCTCCGCCTCCGGCGCGTCGAGATCACGCACGCCGATCACGAGGAGATCGGCTTCCGCGAGCTTCGAGAACCCGTCGAGCGCCCCGGACCGATCGGTGTGACACCAGCCGAGTGCGGTTGCGGCGGCCATGCCGTCCAGGAACCCGCTCGGGCTGGTCTCCGGCGTGTTCAGGTCGCCGTGCGCATCCAGCCACACGAGTGCGGGCGCATCTGCGGACAGACCGGCCAGCGCGCCCACGGTGCCGAAGCAGTTGCCGGAGATCGTGAGCGGGAAGCGTCCCGCCGATCGGCTGGCCCGCACGACGCGCGCGATCCGCGCGGCGAGCTCGAATGCGACCGTGATCGCATCCGTCGATGTACCCGCGGACTCGACCGGGACGAGCTCCGTGTCGTAGCCGGCGGCGCGCAGCTTCTGCACGAGGCCGCCCTTCAGCAGCGCCTGCGGGCCCGCGCCCATCCGATGTCCCCTGCGGCCGGAATCGTAGGGGACCGTGACCAGATCGACAGCCTGCACGCTCAGCTCCTTTGAGGTCGTACGGGTAAGCTACTCGTCCGGCGCGTCCGACGGGATGTCCGGCTCCGTGGCCGGTGACCGGCGGAACCGCAGTCGGTCGACGGCCGCCGTGCCCACTCCTCTGATGCCCGCGCCCGCGGCCCTTATCTGATCGCCGAAGCTCTCGAACGCGCCACCGATCGTCGTCCGTGTCGCGCTGCCGACGGCTGCGGCGACGCGGCGCGTGCCGCTCAGCGCGATGCCGCCCAGCATCTGGGTCGCTTCCGCGATCGCCGTGCGCCGGATCATCCGTCGCGGCGGCAGTACGACCGAGCGGCAGTACTGCTTCGCGATGATGCCGACGCGCAGCGTCAGGAACGCGTTCGCGGAACCCGTCATGACGGAGTTCATGAACAGCGACGTCGCGGCGCCGAGACCCGGCACGGCTCCGGCCGCCGAGCCGAAGACCGCGGCGAGGACCGGCTGGACCTGCTCCGTCAGATCGAGGTCCTCCAGCTCGCCGGCGACGAACGCGGTCGCCGCAACGTTGGAGTAGAGATAGAGCAGGTCGCGCAGCGTGGGTCGCTGGTAGTACGTGCGCGCGATCTCCAGCACGAGCTTGCTCTGTGCCGCGAGCACGAGGAACGTGTCCAGGCTCCCGTTCTGCGAGATGGCCGTCGTGATGAACACCTGCGCGGCCGCCTGGCGCGTCCTCTCGTTCGCCAGCCCATCGAGCACGAGCAGCGCCGCTTCCACGTCCGCGCGCGTCGCGATGTGGCGACCCACGACGTGCGGGTTCCGGCGCAGCCGCGCCTGCAGCCGCTCGAGGTGCTCGGGAAACGCCGGATCGGTCTCGGACGCCGGTGGCCGCAGCGGCCGCGGCAGACTGAACAGCAGGTAGAGCGGCGTGATGATGCAGAACGCATAGAGCACGAGCAGCGTCCAGAACACCACTTCGCCCAGCCACGGCGCCATGCGGGCCGCAAGGTCCACGAGCTGCGCCGTCTGGTTGATCAGGACGACGACGAAGCCGATGATCACCAGCAGGCTCAGCAGGATCGCGATCCTGGCCGCGGTCCTACGCATGCGCCTCCGGCCACAGCTCCGCGCTCGCACTGCGCAGCACCACGGGGTCACCGACGCGGATGCGACCGTCGGTCAGCACCGTGGCGAACACACCGCCGCGCCAGGACGGGCTCATGGCGGTCCTGAGTCCCGGCAGCGCCTCATCCATCCGCTCGCACGGCCGCGTCTCGCCGAACACCTCGAGCCGGACCTGGCCGATCTCGAGGAGGCAGCCGCGCGTGCCCGGCAGGCGGATCCCGCTGAGCATCAGATTCGCGCGGCGTGCGGACGGAGAGAGCGCTGCGTTCAGCTCCCGCATCAGCGCGTGCCACACCTCCATCTCGATGAGCGTGACCTGGCGCCGCCCGCCCTGGTTCGCGTTGCCCACGATCCCGTGCCCGGCCACCAGCTCGGCCGCGGCGACGGCGTCCATGGGCCCGCGCCGCGCGCGCTTCAGCCAGATCGCTTCCAGCCGCCCTCGTTGTGTCATTCCGGTTCCCCAGGGGTTGGTCATGCCGGCAGCTCGCTCAGGCGCCGCTCGAGAAAGCGACGCTCCGGCTCCTGCCGCACGAGCGCGAGCGCGCGTTCGTACGACGCCCGCGCCTCCGCCGTCCTGCCGAGCCGCCGGCACAGGTCCGCGCGTACGGAGTGCGCGAGATGGTAGTCCGCCAGGTCGCCGCGCTCGAGGATGTCGTCGATCAGGAGGAGTCCGGCCTCGGCGCCGTCGCGCATCGCGATCGCGACCGCGCGGTTCAGCTCGACGATGGGCGATGGCTCGATCCGCGCCAGCAGGCCGTACAGCGCGACGATCTCAGACCAGTCCGTCGCGGCTGCGTCGCGCGCGTCCGCGTGCACCGCCGCGATGGCGGCCTGGAGTGTATACGGTCCGAACCTGCGCGACCGCAGCGCCTGCTCGACCAGCGCAATGCCTTCCTCGATCATCGGCCGGTTCCACGCCGAGCGGTCCTGCTCATCGAGCAGCACGATGTCGCCCGTGGCCGTGGTGCGCGCCGCGCGCCGCGACTCCTGCAGCAGCATCAGGGCGAGCAGTCCCTGCGCTTCCGGCTCCGGCAGCAGCTCGACCAGGAGCCGACCCAGCCGTATCGCCTCGCCCGACAGGTCGTGGCGCGTCAGTGCCGCGCCCGACGACGCCGCATAGCCCTCGTTGAACACCAGGTAGATCACGCGCAGCACCGCGGCCAGCCGCGCGGGCAGGTCCGCCGGCTTCGGGACCTGGTACGGGATGCGCGCCTCGCGGATCTTCGCCTTCGCACGCACGATCCGCTGCGCGAGGGTCGGCGCGGGCACGAGGAACGCGTGCGCGATCTCTTCCGTCGTGAGACCGCACACCTCGCGGAGCGTCAACGCGATCTGCGAGTCCTCCGGAATCGCCGGGTGACAGCACGTGAAGATGAGTCGCAGCCGGTCATCGTCGATCCCCTCGCCCTCCCACTCGACCGGCTCCTCGAGCTGCGGCTCGAGCTGCGCAACCTCCTGATACGCATCGAAGCGCGCGCGCCGCCGAATCGTGTCGATCGCCTTGAACCGGCCCGTCGACACCAGCCACGAGCGCGGATTGCCCGGCACGCCGTCGCGCGGCCACTGCTCGAGTGCCGCACGAAACGCATCGTGCAAAGCCTCCTCCGCCAGGTCGAAGTCGCCCAGCAGACGGATCAGCGTGGCCAGCACGCGGCGCGATTCGGTACGGTAGATCGCGTCCACCGTCTCATGCACCTGCGTCATCATGCGAATACGCCGCGGACGGGCTCGGGGCGGGTGAGGGTCAGCATCCTCGCGAATAATACCACGCGCGCGGCCGGCCGCGCACATCCGCGTACTCGATCCAGCGACTCCTCGAGTCCGCCAGGTACGGCACCCGGCGCTCCAGGCAACCGGCCGCTCGACCCCGCGCCCCGTGACGCGTCCGCGTCACCGGACTCCGGTCGGCTCGGACATCCCGATCGACACCCGCCCGGCGCCGGCCGACTGCAACGCGTCCAGGACGTCGATCATGTACCGGTACGGCGCCCGGGGATCCGTGTACAACGCCGCGATCAGACCCGGCCTCTGCTGCACTGCCACCCGCCACAGCGCCGGGATGTCGGCGGCACGGACCAGCTGCACCCGGTCCGTGTCCCCGTGCCGCAGCTCGATGACGCCGTCCGCGCGGACGTCGAGCACGAGGATGTTCTCCGGCGCGACCGGCACGGTCTCGGGCGAGGGAAGCACGAGCTTCAGGCCCCGCTCCTCATCGAACACCGTCGTCACCAGAAAGAAGATGAGCAGGAGGAACGCAATGTCGGCCATCGACGAGGTGGGTACTTCCGACCGGGGTGTCCTGTGCCGGTGCAGCATGACGGCCTCCGGGTGCAGGGTAGGATACTGGCTGTGGTAGTCCGGCGTGCGGGCCGGTGTTCCGCGCGCACACCGCTCCGCGATCCGCGGATCCGGTGCTCACGCTCCCGGGGGCCCGTGCAGATCCGCCAGGCCGGCCGCGAGGAGCGCGACGCCGTGCTCGACATCGCGATGCCGGTCCTGCTCTGCGGCCGTCAGCGTCCATTCCAGCTGATCGGCGAGGTAGTGCCGGAGCACGCGCGACCGCAGGTCGTCGCGCGCGCCGGCGTCGTATGCCTCCAGGGCGTGCTCCAGGAAGTCGCCGCCCCAGTCCTCGTAGAGGAAGATGAAGTCGCGCGCCGGGTCGCCGATGCGGGCGTCGCCCCAGTCGATGACACCGGTGATCTCCAGACGGTCCGTATCGACGCGCACGTGCTCGGGGCTGACATCCGCATGCAACAGAGCGGGAGCGTACCCGGCCGCCGCACCGGCCATGGAGTCGGCGAAGCACCGCTCCAGGCCGCGCCGGACGAAGTCGGGCAGGAGCGAGGCGGGCCGGTCTGCCAGCCGCAGTTGCAGTCGGTCCATGTCCGCACCGTGATCGACCGGGGCGAGTCCGCAGCGCCGGGCGAGATCGGTGTCCAGACCGTGCAGCTCGCGGAGGAACGCGCCCAGCCGTGCGGCAACGCGGATGCGCTCCGGCTCGGGCATGCCGTGCCAGAGCTCACGCGTGAGCGCGGCGCCGCGCACGTACTCGTGCAACGCGAGCGTCTCGCCCGCTTCGCCGGTGACGAGCGCGGGCACCGGAACCGTGATCGTCAGCAGGGGCGCGAGCCGTGGCAGCAGGCACGCCTCGCTCGCGAGCGCGCGCGCCGCCTGCTCGTGCTTCGGGACGCGCACCACCCAGCGTGCGTTCAACAGGTAGGCCCGGTGGAAATCGCCCTCGCCCAGCGGCTCGAGCGAACGGATCTCGAGATCGGGCCGCCGGGCACGCAGCAGGTCCGCAACGTGCTTCATCGGTCACCGGACCGTCCGCGCCTCACCGGTCCGCTTTCCGGATCACGAACTTGAGGGCCGACCACGTTTCATCGACAGCGCACACCTTCACATCGACCAGGCCGGCCTCCAGTCCCGCGGCCCGCACCACGTCTTCCGTGAGATCGGTCTGCACCCGCGATGCCTTCTTCGGCCACGAGACCCAGATCATGCCATTGCTGACGATACGTGTGCGCAGAAACCGCAGCTGCTCCGTCAGAGCCTCGCGTTCGTGGACGAAGATGTGAATGAAATCCACTCCCGCAGTCGATGCATCCGTCAGCGTGACATCCGACGCGAGGCCGGGCAGCAGCTGCGCGTAGACCGCCGGCGGATGAATGATCGCCACCGTCATGCCCGGCCGTATTCCGAGCTTTTTCGCGAGCGGCGTACCCGAGTAGCCCGCGCTGGCGTTCATGGACCCGCGTCGGCGCGAAGGGGGAGCGGGACATCGTGCGGCTCCGGCTCCAGCGGCAACTTCATGCCCTCGTGCGATGCCGTGAACCCGAGCCGCTCGTAGAATCGCTTCGCGTCAGGACGCGCCTTGTTCGTGGTCAACTGCAGCATGCGGCACCCGCGCCGGCGCGCACGCGCGATGGCCTCGTGCATCAGGGCGGCGCCGATACCGCGTCCCCGCAGCTCCGCCGCCGTCCTGACGCTCTCCACGGTGGCGCGCCAGGAGCCCTGATAGGAGATCGACGGCGTGAACGTGAGCTGGAGACTCGCGACCACCCGGTCACCGATGCATGCCACGACGATCTCGTTGTTCGGATCGGCGCGGATCGCATCGAATGCAGCGACATACCCGGCCGCGGGAGGATCGCTCACGACCTCGCGCTCGCGGCCGAGGAAGTCATCCGCCAGCATGGCGACGAGCTGCGGCAGATCGTCCGGTGCCGCCGTGCGGATCGTCAGCGGCCGTAGATCCACCGCGGGGTTCGTATCTCTCATGTGTTGCAGTCCGTCCTTTCAGCCACCAGCTGCATGCGCGCGGCGTCTGCGGTTGCATTGCGATGTTCATCGAACCCGGAGCAGGCCGTGATCGTGCGCAGGCCCGCCCGAGCGAGCACGTCCACGAGATCCGGCGGCGTGAACACCTGCCAGGAGAACCGGTCGGCTGCGGCGTGCCCCTCGTAGTGCAGCTCCACGGTCAATCGATCGCCTGCGACCCGCTTGTGCTCGATCACGCGGATGCCCGCGCGCTCGATCCGGCGCTCGCCCTGCCTCGTGACGAACCAGTCGCGGTTGTACACGTCGACAACGAGCCGGCCACCCGGCCGCAGCACACGACCCACCCTGCGCAGCAGCTCCACGTTCTCGTCCGGAGCGAAGTACCCGAAGCTCGCCCACATGACGATCACGGCATCGTGCACCCCCGACACGGGTGCGTTCCGCACGTCAGCCACGATGAACCGCGCATTCGACCGGCTTCGGGACCGAGCGCGCGCGATCGCCGACGCATCCCGATCCACGCCGATCACGTCGTAGCCCGCGCCCGCGAGCGGAATCGCGTGCCGCCCGCTGCCGCAGCAGAGATCGAGAATCCGCCGGAAGCCGGGGAGCGGGAGCTGCCGCTGCAGGAACGCAACCTCGGCTGCAGTCTGCGTCGCGGGGATGCTTTCGAGAAACGTCGCGAACCAGACCGCCGAGTACGGCGCGGGCGATTGCGGCAGTGCGTGCATCACCACTCCCACTGATCGTACACCACGTCGGTGAGACGCGGCCGCTCGACGTCCTCGCTGAAGACGAACGTCATGTTCCACGTCTGGAGACAGCTCGCCGGATCCGCTCCGGAAAGCCGCACGCCCACGTGAGGCCTGCTCTCCAGCTGCGGATAGCGGGATCCGAGCGACGTCTCCAGACAGTTGATATGACGGCCCGGGCGAATCGTCACCGTCGTCAGTCCGGGCGGCGGCAGCAGCGAGTATCCCCCTATCCGCCATGCGGCGCTGTCACCGAGCTGATCGGCCGACACCCGCTTCCACTCGCCGCCGCCTTCCGGAGCGATGTGCAGCGTCACAGAATCGGCCACGGCGCCGGAATCCAGCACCGCCTCACCGCGCAGGAACGCGACGAGCCGCTCGGCGTCATCCCTCAGGTAGTCGTACTGCGGTGCTCCCATCCGGGTGTCCACTGCCGGACGCGACTCACCGCACGCGATCACCGCAAGCAGTGCTGCGACGCACGCGGAGCCGAACGCGCCAACTGCCGTCATTCGCGGGGACCGGGTTCCGCCAGCTCGAGGACGTTGCGCTCGAAATCGAGCGTGACGTGGAACTGCCTGAGGAAGTTCAGACCGACGAGACCGTCCACATCGAGATCGAGTCCGGCCAGATGCTCGAGATCGACCACGCACGCGTCGAGCTCGAAAGCCGTCGCGTGGCCGAGCGTGAGCGAGTCGAGCGTGACGAGCCGCAGCGCACCCCGGCCGCCCACACCCGCGCCCACGCCGATGCCACCCCGCACCTCCGGCAGCGCGAGCTCGATAGCGAGCGACTCATCCACGCAGGTGATGGTCGCTCCGGTGTCGAGAATGAAATCGAAGGGGCCGCGGCCGTTGATCCGCAGCGGCACCATCAGCGCGGCTCCGCCCGTGCCGGCGAGCTCGAACGCGATCTCGCCCCGGGACGTGTCGGCCGCCACCTCGACACGCGACGGCGAGAAGCGGTCGCATCCGCCGAGCACACCCGCGATCAGCAGCAGCACGACGAAAGGCATGGGAATCTCCACTCAGCGTCCGCCGCATCGTGCAAGGATCTGACGCTGCCGTAGCGGCCGTCACGACGACCGCGGCCGGCCGGCGCAACGGAGCACGCCGGGGCGATGCCGTGGATCATCATGCCGGTCCGAACCCGACCGCGGCCACGCGGCGCTCCGCGATCACGCCGGCGGCGGCCGTACCGGCGGTCATCACGTAGTTCGGCCGCGCATAGGCGACGCTGAAGCCGATGCGGCGCATGTTGCGGAACGACTGACTCGGTTTCGTCGGCAGGTCCTCTGCGGTCTCGAGCACGACCAGCTCGCAACCGAGCTGCTCGGCCGTCCGGATGCGCGTAACCGCGAGCGCAGTCTGCGCGCCCCGGCCGCGGTAAGCGGGATGCGTGGCACCGAAGCCGAGCCATGCCGTGCTGCCGTGCAGGAACAGCGAGCCCGTCGCGACGGGCCTGTCCCCGTCGAACGCCATGAACGCGCGCCAGCTCGGCCGGTCGACCAGTGAGGCCGCCCACTGCGCCAGCGCGCGATCATGGCCGAATGCCAGGCCGAGGATGTCCGCGAACGCGTCCCTTCGATCGCCACCGATCCGCTCGATACGCAGCCCCGTCGAGACGTCGGGCGTCCTCGCGCGCGTGTAGCGATACAGCTTCACCCAGTTGTTGTGACGATAGAACCCGCATGCGCGCAACAGCTCGATCGTCTTCTCGGGTCGCGCCCGCGGACACCACTGGATCATCCAGCGCGCCACGCGCGCATCGCTGTACGCAGTGATCAGCGTATCGATGTCGTCGTCCGTCGTCGGCGCGGCCATGCCCAGACCGACCACACGGTTGTACATGAGCACATCCGTGGCGCGCGTGATCCCCGCCACTGCGTCGCCGATGCGGAGCGCAGTCACGCCCAGACCGCGCGCACCCGTCGGCGCCGCGGCCAGCCAGTCGGCCCATACCTCGGCCTCGACCATCTCCATCGCATGAACATGCTCTGTCGCGTCGGGATCGAGCCGCTGCATGCGTACGTTCCTGTAGGGGATGATACAGCTTCGCCCCGTCGGTCCCACGGTGTCAATGCCACCGCGGGGGCCCGGCGAGGAGCGGGCGGCACGCGCGGGTGGCGTCGCGCGCGCCGGCCTCGCGGGGATGTCGGCTACAGTCGGACGATGCCGAGCGCGCGGAGCCGCGAGCAGTCCACGCGCACTCCCTCGCCCGGTCTCTCGCCGTACACGCCGCGCGGCTCGACCGCGTAATCCCCGACCGCGCGATAGCCGCGTGCCGTTGAGTCGGCCACCGGGCGCAGCACGGAGCGCTGCAGCCGCAGCGTGCTGTCGAGTCCGGGATCGCGCAGCGCGGGCGGGCAGTCGCCGGGGGCGGCCGCTGCGGTCACGACGACGAACTGCGCCGGCAGATTCGTCGCACCGCGCACCTCCGACGTGCGCATCGCATCCGGTGTGATCTCGACCGTCGTCGTCTCGCGGCTCACGCACCCGCCGGCGAGCACGCCCGTCGTCACTGCTGCCGAGAACGCGCGGACGAGCGTCATGACCGGCTGCGCTGGATGCCGGCCAGGATGCCGGCCAGCAGATTCAGCACGATGCCGACGCCGACAATGGCCAGGCCGACGACCGGGGCGCGCGGCCAGCGCTCGACGTAGTGCAGCGCGTACATCAGTCCGAGCAGCACGAATCCCGCGCGCGCGACCATGCCCGCACCGAACTGGAGTGCCGTGACCCGCTGCGCCCGCCAGCGCCGGGTGTGCAGGACGACTGCGATCAGCGCCGCAACCGTCAGAATGATGCCCCAGACCGACGTCGTCATCGGCGCGGCTCAGCCGCGCGCCTGCAGCATGGCGCGCTCCATCTCCTCCGCCCGATCCTCGCGGCTGCTCCACCGGAAGAACACGATCGTCAGCGCGATCCAGAACACCAGCATGCCGGGTACCCACATGATCACACCACCCAGCTGCTGATCGTCCACCGCCGACAGCGACTCGAAAATGCGCGGCGCGGCCTCGTACCACGGGTACATCGACTGCTCCGCGAACGTGATGATCGCCGACACGATCGACATCGGGATGCTCAGCGCGGCCATGTACAGCAGCCGCACCGGCGTCTGCAGCCGCTCCAGCTCGGGCACCGGGTCCACCACCGGCCACCACATCAGTGTCGCCGCCCCGATGAACATCATGTGCTGGAGGATGTGCGCGTCGTGATTCACGAGCGCCCAGTTGTACAGCGACGGGAAGTGCCACCCGATGAACACCAGGTTGTACACGGCGAATGCCACGATCGGACCCGTCAATGCACGGGCCGCCGCGAGCAGCACCCGCCGCCGCAGCACCGGCGCCAGCGACCACGCCGGCAGCCCGAGCAGCCACAGCGGCGGCACGATCAGCGTGATCACCAGGTGCTGCACCATGTGAGCGCTGAACAGGAAGTTGTCGCTCAGGTCGTGCAGCGGTCCGTTCAGCGACAGGAACAGCAGCACGGTCCCGCCCACGAACGACAGCTGCTGGATCCACGTCGCGCGCGGAGCACCCGCCGGGCGCCAGCGAACGATTACGTGGTAGTACGCCGCGAGCCACAACGCGCAGCCGATCAGCGTCGAGATGTGGACCTCGAAGCGCGTCCAGGAGAACTCACCGCCGTGGAGGATGCTGAAGTGACCGATGCTCATGATTCCACTTCCGGTAGCGGGAGAGGCAGCTCCCTCCCGGCTCCCCGTCGTTCAGCTGAACACGCCGTACTTCGGCAGCAGCTTGAACAGGACGACCATCCCGATGACGACCAGCACCGCCAGGAACAGCGGCGCCCAGAAGACACGCCCGAAGATCGGATGATCCATCCTGAGATGCATGTAGTAGAGCACGACCAGGATGAACTTCGCAGCCGAGAGCGTGAGCAGCGCGGGCACGAGGATCGGAGCGAGCGCGTCGATGTAGAAGATCGCGACCTCGACCCCCGTGATCACGGTGAGGATCGCGCCGATGACGACGTACTTCTTCCAGCCGACGTGGTGCTCCTCGTGCGCCGGCGAGTGGCCGTGTGTTTCCCTGATCGCCTGCGAGTCCGCCATCGGCTACTCCATCAGGTAGATGAGCGTGAAAATCGCGATCCAGACAATGTCGACGAAGTGCCAGTACAACCCGGCGATCTCGAGGCGCAGCGAATTCTCCGGCCGCAGCTTCCCGCGGAACATGTCCAGCCATAGCATCAGCAGCCAGATCACGCCGATCGTGACGTGCGCACCATGGAATCCCGTCAGCACGAAGAAGCTGGAGCCGAAGATGTTCGTGCCGAGCGTCAGCCCCTCGTGGTAGAAGTGCGTGAACTCGTACGCCTGAAAACCCAGGAACATCGCGCCGAGCACGATGATCGCCATCGTCCAGAACAGCGCGAGGAAGCGCCGTCCGGCATTGAGGAAGTCGAGCGCGAGCACGACTGCGAGCGATGACATCAGCAGCACGAACGTCGAGATCGACGTGAGCGCGGTGTCGAAGACATCGCTCGGGAACGGGCCGACCACGCTCGTCCCCTTGTACACCATGTAGACCGAGATCAGCGAGCCGAAGAACAGCGTCTCCGACCCCATGAACACCCAGAAGCCGACCTTCCAGGTGTTCAGACCGGTCGCGGTCGGCGGATGCGCCGCGTGGACCGGGTGGTGATGTTCTATTGCTGCCGTTGCCAAGATCGATCCCTCGTGGTTTCCGTTACGACTTCAGCACGATCCGGGTCCGGTGATCAGACCGGCTCGTAGGCCCAGTTCACGACGCCCAGCGCCGTCCAGGCCAGTCCGAGCAGCGGCATCCACCAGATGTTGGTCATGAACAGCATGACCGTCGCCACCACGCCCACTGCCGTGAAGATCGGCCAGTACGAGTTCGGCGGCATGTGCAGGTGTGGCTCGACCGGCCCGAGCGTCTTCGCCTCGATCTGCTCCTTCTCGACCCAGAGCGGCTCGCGCGAGCGCACGGCCGGCAGCTGGTTGAAATTGTGCGCCGGCGGCGGCGAAGTCGTCGCCCACTCGAGCGTGGCCGCGTTCCACGGGTTGTTGCTCGCGGCCGGTCCGCGCTTCAGGCTCCAGAGCACGTTCGCGGCGAGCAGGATCACACCGACCATCTGCACGAACACGCCGACCGTCGACATCATGTTCAACCCGGCCAGATTGAGGTCCGCCGAGTAGGTGAAGATGCGGCGCGGCATGCCGAGCAGCCCGATCCAGTGCTGCGGCATGAACGTCAGGTTGAAGCCGATGAAGTAGATCCAGAACTGCCACTTCCCGAGTTTCTCGTTCATGAACCGGCCGGTGATCTTCGGGAACCAGAAGTACATGGCGCCGAAAATGGCCAGGATCAGCCCGCCGATCAGCACGTAGTGGAAGTGCGCGACGACGAAATACGTGTCGGTCTGCTGCAGGTCGTGCGGCGAGGTGGCGTGCATGACACCGGACACGCCGCCGATCGTGAACGTGATCAGCATCCCGATCGCGTACAGCATGGCGGTCGTGAAGCGGATCCGCCCACCCCACATCGTCGCGATCCAGTTGAAGATCTTCACGCCGGTCGGGATCGCGATGATCATGGTCGAGATCGTGAAGAACGCATCCGCGATCGGGCCCATGCCGCTCGCGAACATGTGGTGCGCCCAGACGCCCCAGCTGATCAGCGCGATCAGTGCACCGGAGTAGACCATGACGGCGTAGCCGAACAGCGGCTTGCGCGAGAACGTCGGGATGATCTCGGAGACGATACCGAATGCGGGGAGGATCAGGATGTAGACCTCGGGATGGCCGAACATCCAGAACAGGTGCTGCCATACCATCGGGTCGCCGCCGTTCTGCATCACGAAGAAGTTCGTGCCCCAGAAACGGTCGAACGTGACGAGGAACAGTGCGACGGCGAACACCGGCAGTGCAGTGATGATCAGGAAGCTGGTGAAGAGCGTCATCCAGGTGAACAGCGGCATGCGCATGAGGCGCATGCCGGGCGCGCGCAGCTGGATGATGGTCGTGATGAAATTGACGCCGCCCATGATGGACGCGGCGCCGAGCGCCTGTAGTCCGAGCGCCCAGAAGTCGATGTTGAGGCCGGGCCCGTACTGGCTCGAGGTGAGCGGTGCGTAACCGAACCAGCCGCCGTTCGGTGCGGCACCGAACAGGAAGCTCGCGTTCATGAACAGCGCGCCGAACAGGAAGATCCAGTAGGAGAGCGCGTTGAGTCGCGGGAACGCCACATCGCGCGCACCGATCTGGAGCGGCACGATGTAGTTGAACATGGCGACGGCGATCGGCATGCCGACGAGGAACACCATCGTCGTGCCGTGCATCGTGAAGATCTGGTTGTAGACGTCAGGGCTGAGGAACGCGTTCTCCGGCTTCGCGAGCTGGATCCGGATCAGCGTCGCCTCGATTCCGCCGACGACGAAGAAGATGAGCGCCGTGACGCCGTACAGCAGGCCGATCTTCTTGTGATCGACGGTCGTCATCCAGTCCCAGACGACGTTCTTCCGCTTCGCCGTGGCGTATGCCGGTGCGTGGATATGTGCTTCCGCGGTGGCCATTATCGCTCGTCCTCGGTTACTTCAGGCTCAACAGGTACGCCGCGACCGCGCGCACCTCTTCTTCGGTGAGGCCGGTCGGGGCCATGCCGCCGCCGCCCCGCGCCGTGCCGGGCATGAGGGCGCCCGGCTTGACGGCCTGCGGGTCCTTGATCCATGCGACCAGATTCTCGTGACTCATGTCGCTCGCGCCGGCACCGATCCACGGGCGCGATCCGATCATCGTCAGGTTCGGCCCGACCGGACCGGCCGCGGGTGTGCCCGCGACCGCGTGACACGCGACGCAGCTCGACGACAGGAAGATCCGCCTGCCCTCCTCCTGCATCAGCGACTCCGGCACCGGCGCGCGGTACGGATTGCCCGCGCCGGTCGGCGCCGGCAGCTGACCGAAGCGCGGCTGCTGCGGCGGAGCCGGTGCCACACCGGTGACCTGTGGGGGCGCGACGACCGGAACTACGCGCGCGCCGCTCTGCGGGGCGGGCACCTGCTGCCCGCTCACGACGAGCGCGCCCGCCGATGGATCCTGCGCGGGCGGCAGGCCCGTCGTCTGCGGGCCGCCCGTGCGCATCTGCCGGATCCACCCGTCGAACTGTTGCGGCTCGGCAGCCATCACGGTCATGCGCATGATCGCGTGCGCTTCGCCGCAGTACTCCGCGCACTGGCCGAGGTACTGACCCGGCTCGTCCACCGTGAACAGCAGGTAGTTGTCGTGCTTCGGCGGCTCACCCTCGCGGCGCCGCGGCAGCGGGTTCACATCGCGCTTCCCGCCGATGCGCGGAATCCAGAAGCTGTGGATCACATCCGCAGAGCGCATCGCGAGTGATACGGGCCGGTCGACCGGCACCCACATCTCGTTCGCCGTGACAATGCCGTACTCCGGGTACCGGAACTCCCACCACCACTGGTGCCCGATCACCTCGATGCGCAGCGCATCCTCCGGCGGCTCGCGCTGCGTGTCGAAGATCGTGCGCACCGTCGGCACACCCATGAACACGACGATGATCGCGGGCACGATCGTCCACGCGATCTCGAGCTTCGTATTGCCGTGGATCTGTTCGGGCTGCGGCGAGTCGGGTCGCTCGCGGAAGCGGAATGCGGCGAACAGGATCAGGATGATGACGATGACCATGATGCCCATCGTCCATCCGAACGTGTTGTAGAAGACGTCGTTCAGGGCCTCACCGAACCGGGACACCGGACGGAACGTCGTCTGCGGGTAACTGCCGCCTGCTTCGCAACCCGCGAGTGCGAGCGTGAGCATCACGAGCGCGAGCGACGGCACAAGCCGCCGCTGCAACCGCCTGGCGCACGAGTGGCGTGCGGCGGCCCTGAAAACGGACATGCTGTTCTATCTCTCGGTGACTGCGCGCGATCCGCGAATTTCCGGACCGGTTCTGAGCGGGCTTATGGTATCGTGGAGGGGTCGGCGGGTCAATCCCGCGCAGCGCTTTGCTGCGCGCGACGCCGGCGCGTACACTACGCACGTGGAGAGCTGCGATGTCATCACGATCGGCGGTGGGGTCGCGGGCGCGGCTTCCGCCCTGGCCGCGGCGCGTGCCGGTGCACGCGTGCTGCTGGTGCGCCGCGGCCCGGGCGCGACCGCACTCACCGGTGGCGCCTGGACGACCGCGCCGCCCGCGGCGCTGCGCGATGCCCTCGCGGCCGCGGGACTCGCACTGCACGAGTGTGAGCGTGCAGTGCCGCATCCCGACGGGACGCTGGTCCGCTGCCAGGTCGCGGGTGCCTCTCACGCGCGTGCATCCGCTGTTTCGGCGGCTGACGGAAACGGCAGAACGATCGTCTGCGGCATTGCCGGACTGCCGTCGTTCCATGCACGTTCGCTCGCGGCCCTGTGGGCGGAGGCGGCCGGTCGCGCGCTGGATGGGATCGAGGCCGCGACGCTCACGCTGCCCGGCACACCCGCCGCGGGGTGGTCACCCGTCTCGCTGGCGGCACTGCTCGACCGCGAGCCGCACCGCCTCGGCGCGGAGCTCGCGCGCACCACCGGTAAGCGGGCTGCGTCCCTCGCAATCCTGCCCGCCGTGCTCGGCCTGGCCGATCACGACCGCGTGCTCGACGACGTCGGCAGGTCGGCAGGCGTCGTCGTGGCCGAGGCGCTCGGGGCGGCGCCCGCCGTGCCTGGCTGGCGTCTCGACCGCGCGCTCCTGCGCGCGCTCGGCGATGCCGGTGTACGCGTGGTGACGGGCCGCGTCTCGCCGGCGACGGTTCGGGAACGCAGCATCGAGCGGATCACCGTGACGGGTGCGGACGGCACGCACACGCTCTCCGCCCGCGCATTCGTGCTCGCGACCGGCAAGTTCCTCGGCGGCGGCATCACCGCGGAAGCGGAGTTCGAGGAGAGTGCACTCGGGTGCGATGTCGCGATCGAGCGGTTCACGCGCACGATCGACGATCCCGCCGCCGCACTGATGCTCACCGACCCCGTCCGTACGGAGCCACAGCCGGTGCTCTCGACGGGCGTGCGGGTCGATCCCGACGGCCGGCCGCTCGACGCAGCCGGCGCGGTCGCCGCCGTGAACGTGTTCGTCGCCGGCTCCGTCCGCGCGGGCGTCGAGACATGCGCTCTCGGGCTCGGTGCCGCCGCCGCCGAGGGGTGGATCGCCGGGACACGCGCGGCGGCGCTGGCCGGGAACGGAGGATAGCGATGGCGCTCGGCCGGGCACTCGCCTGGATCAACCTCGCCTGGAACTTCGGCCGGCATGTCACCGTGCGGCTGCCCGTGCGACTGCTCGGCCGGGATGACGGCGCGCAGCGGTTCCGCGATGCCGTCCTGCCGGAGGGCTACGTGCCGCTCACGCCCGAAGAGCGTGCGGCGATGCCGGCGACGATGCAGTGCATCCATTGCGGCCTGTGCTCGCTCGCATGCCCGGAGCTGCACGCCGCGCCCGCGAGCGCGTGGGCCGAGCCATGGACGTTCGTCGGCGGACCGTCCCGTTCCATCGACCGGGCCCGCGTCGTCGTCGCGGACATGACACCCTGCGCCGGGTGCGAGGAGTGTGCACGCGTGTGTCCGACCGGCGTACCGATCACCACCCTCGCCGTGACACTGCGGCGTCTCGCCGCATCAGCTCCGGAATCGCCCTCATGAACCCGATCGCAACCACCTGGCGGAGCGCCGCGGCCGCGGCGCTGCTCACCACCTTCTGCACCTCGACGATCATGGCCCAGGAGCAGCGGCCGCGCGCGCGCGACATCGGCGTGAGCGTCGGCGTCTTCGAGACCGGCCGGTACAATGCGATCACGGACGTCGCCGGCGTCCGGGTCGGGCACGCGACCGTGCGCGGTGCCAGCGGCAATACCGGCGTGACCGCCATTCTGCCGCCGGGGGACGACTGGTTCCGCGAGCGCGTACCCGCCGCGATCGTGGTCGGCAACGGCTTCGGCAAGCTGCTCGGCGTCACTCAGGTGCGCGAGCTCGGCGAGCTCGAGACGCCCATCCTGCTCACCTGCACGCTCTGCGTCTGGCGCGCAGCCGATGCAATGGTCGAGTGGCTGCTCGCGCGGCCGGGCATGCAGAACGTGCGCTCCATCAATCCCGTCGTGGGCGAGACGAACGACGGCGCGCTGAACGACATCCGCTCCCGGCCGATCACGCGTGACCACGTCGTCGCCGCACTGTCATCCGCTGCCGGCGGGACCGTCGAGGAGGGTGCCATCGGTGCGGGAGCCGGAACGGTCGCATTCGGCTGGAAGGGCGGCATCGGCACGTCCTCGCGCGTGCTGCCCGAGGCCTACGGCGGCTATGCCGTCGGCGTGCTCGTGCAGTCGAATTACGGCGGGATCCTGACGATCGACGGCGCACCCGTCGGCAGGGAGCTCGGCCGGTACGCGTTCCAGCGCGCCGTCGAGCCCCGCGACACATCACGCCGACGGGAGCCGCGTGAGGAGGGGGATGCAGGCGTGGAGCGCGCGCGCGCGGCCGAACCGACGCCCGACGGCAGCATCATGATCGTCGTCGCCACCGACGCGCCGCTCGGCCCGGACCACCTCGAGCGCCTCGCGCGCCGTGCGCTGTTCGGCCTCGCTCGCACCGGCTCGATCATGAGCAACGGCTCCGGCGACTACATCATCGCTTTCTCGACCGCAGAGTCCGTGCGCCGCCGCGCCGACGCGCCCGCCCGCGACCTCGCCCGGCTGTCGAACGATGCGCTCACACCGCTGTTCCAGGCCGTAGCCGAAGCCACGGAAGAGGCGATCTACAACTCGCTGCTCAGGGCGGTCACCACCACGTACGGCGATACGACCATCGAGGCACTGCCGATCGACCGGGTCGTCGAGATCCTGCGGAGGTAGGAGCCGGGAAGCCGTCGCGATGACGGGACGGTCGCGACGATTCGGCCGGGCCGGGACGGTCGCGACGATCGGGCTCCCCGGCGCCGCGCCACCGGGCAGACCAGACCGGGCAGGGACGTCGCCGCCGGCCAGCGTGGTCCGCGGGACCGAGTGGTCCGTGGACCCGGCGCTCCGCTAGACCGCCGGTGGGCCGGCGCCGAGATCGGCCGAAACCCGGTCCTCGAAGAACGCCTCCAGGTCCTGGCCCATCCGCTCGGCGTCGCGCTCGCCCATGTCGATCAGCTCCCCCAGATAGTCCGGCTGGAACATCAGCATCGACAGCATGTCCGGACTGCGCTGCTCCTGCGTGCCCAGGCCGCGCGTCATGAACCGGAATGCGTGCGGAAGCTGCGGCTCGAATTTCGCCGCGAGCGCGCCGAGGTCCTCGGACGGACGGACCTTCAGGAAGCGCACGGGCCGCATGCCCTCGCGCTCCTCCGCCGGCAGCTTGTCGAGCAGCAGGTTCAGCCGCTCCAGCCGCACGGCATCCTGATCGATCAGGTCGAGGAACACCGCGTTGAGCAGGATCCCGAGCACCTGTGCGGGAGGCGGGTACCCGATGATCCCCGCGCTGTGCGCTTCGGCGACGGTGCGGTCGTAGCGGGTCGAAATCGCGAGGATCCGGTTCGCGCCCAGGTGAAGCGCCGGCGACAGCGGCGCGGCCAGCCGGATCCCGCCGTCCCCGAACCACTCGTCGCCGATCCGCACGGCCGGAAAGAAGATAGGCAGCGCCGCCGAGGCCATGATCGTCTCGACCGTGATCGCGCCCAGCGAGGTGCGGCGCTGCGGCCTGCGCCACGGCCGGATCCCATCGCCCTTCACGAACACGACCGTCTGACCCGTCGTGTACGATGTGGTGATGATCGCGACCGCCTTGATCTTGCCGCGGGCCAGATTGTAATCGATGCCCGTGATCTCGTGGTCGACCGGCGCGAGCGTCTCGTACAACAGCTCGCGCAGCGGCTGCGTGTCGAGGAACCCGCGCACGCGCGGCGCGCTCCGTGATCCGCCCGACATCAGCCTGAGCCCCCACCCCATCGCGCTCCGCGCCAGCGTGAGCATGTCCGCCCGGAAGATCTGCTCCACCGTCAGGCTCCGCCACAGCGCCTCCAGCTCCTCGCACGCCTGCGCAAACGTGCCCGGCGCGGCAGCCAGCTTCGCCGTGTTCACGGCCCCGGCGGACACGCCGGTCAGGATCGGCACCCCGATGTCCGGGTAGTTCCGCGCGATCCACTTCAGCACCCCGACCTGGTACGCGCCGCGTGCACCGCCGCCGGTCAGCACCAGCCCCAGCTCGTGCTCGATCGCAGTCTTCGGGACAGTCGTCGTCATCGTTCACTGTGAAGTGTGACGGCAAAGCCTACAACGTGCGCCGCCGCGCGGCTAGGGCAGACGCGGCCTGGCTAGGGCGGACGCGGCACCAGAATTCAGAAACGACCCGCCCGTCCATGGGAACGCCCCGGAGTGCTCCGACCTGACCGCGCCACCGAGTGGTGCCGCGTCCGCCGGACCACTATCCTGCCGCATGACTGCGGGCACGACGCCGAACCTCGGCCCTCGACAGCGCCGGCGCCGGCTGACCTCCGGAGCCGTCGGCCTCGTCGCGGCCGCGGTGATCGGTGGCATTCTCGCCGTGGCCGAGGCTTCGCTGATCGCGCGCACACTGGTGTTCGTGCCGCTGTACGCCGCGGGCCTCGGCTTCTTTCAACACCGCGAGAAGACGTGAGTGCGGCTCGCAGCGCGCGGTCTGCGCGACATGGATCACGGCATCGAGAAGGTCACGGATCCGACGGCGATCACGGCAGCACGCGTACAGGCGCGACGGGTGCACTGGCGCTCGGCCCTGGCTGCCGCGCTGTTGACCGCGCTGTTTCTGTTCGTCTCATGAGAGCACGACAGGTGTGGAATGGAAGGCCTTGAAGCGCTGTTCGCGGGACCGTACGGACCGCTCGTGATCTTCGGACTCAGGATCGTCGACGTCTCGATGTCGACGATCCGTATTCTGCTCGCGGTGCGCGGCCACAAAAAGATCGTCCCTCTGATCGGCTTTTTCGAGGTGCTGATCTGGGTCCTCGCCGTCGGCAATGCAATCCGATTCCTCGACAGCGGGTGGCACCTCCTCGGCTATGCCGGCGGCTTCGCCACCGGTAACGTGGTCGGGCTCTGGATCGAGGAGCAGCTCGCGATCGGCTACGCCACGATCCGCGTCGTGTCCACACACGCCGGCGTCGAAATGGCCGATGCGCTCCGCAACATCGGATTCGGGGTCACTGAATTCGCCGGCCATGGGCGCGATGGACGCGTCGAGATCGTCTACACCGTCTGCATGCGGCGCGACGTCGAGGGCGTCGTCGCGGAAATCGAGCGCTGGGATCGGCAGGCCTTCATCACGGTCGAGGAGCCGCGCGACATCCGATGGGGCTGGATGCAGACGTCACCGCGGCAGCGCCTGCCGATCGGATCAGGCATGCAGCAAATGATGAAGACGATGTCGGGACGGCTGAAGCGTGCGAATCGGAAGCGTCACCCGACTGGTGGTCCGTGAGCAGCGCCCGGCACTGATGCCTGAATGTCCAGCGATGACAGCGCCCTTTCCCGCTGCGCCAGTTCTGAATTCTGGTGCCGGGTCCGCGCGTCAGTGGGTCCGCGCGTCAGTCCAGGCTCACCTGGCGCACATCGATGACGTCGGGCAAGGCGGCCAGCTTCTCCAGCAGGTCGTCCGGCAGCCAGCCGTCGGTGCTGATCGCGGCGAGCGCGTCCTCCCCGGCCTGGCCGCGGGCCTGGTGGTACTCGGCGATGTTGATGCCCGCCGCGCCGAGCAGCGTGCCGACCCGGCCGATGACGCCGGGCACGTCACGGTTGCGCAGGATGATCATTGCACCGCGGGCACGCACGACAATGCGGTAGCGGTCGATCCGCACCACGCGCGGATGTCTGCCGGCCACCACGGCGCCGGCCACGCGGGCCTCGCTGTCGCCCGCCTTGAGGCGCACCTCGACGAACTCCTCGTACGGGCCGTGTGCACCTACCCGGCTTCGCTCGACGTGGAGCCCGCGTGACTCGGCGATGTGCAGCGCGTTCACCAGATTGACCGCGCCTTTCCCCACGACGTGACGCAGGACGCCGGCGATCACGGCCGACGCGATCGGTCGCAGTGCGCCATCGTGCGGTCCCGAGTAGCGGATGGCTGCGTGGTTGGGCGGGCCGTCCGCCATGGCAGCCGCGATCCGCCCGAGCCGCTCGCACAGCTCGAGCATCGGCCGCAGACGGCGCATCTCTTCGCCGCCAATCGCCGGCGCGTTCACGGCACGCGTGAGATCTCCGTCGGCGAGCGCGGCACGCACGGCCTCCGCGATCTCGACCGCGACGTTGTGCTGCGCCTCCTGCGTCGCCGCGCCGAGGTGCGGTGTGAGCACGGCGCGGTCGAGCGAGCGGAGCGGATGATCGGCGGGAAGCGGCTCTTCGCCGAATACGTCGAGCGCCGCGCCCGCGAGCTGGCCGCTGCGCACTGCATCCGCGAGCGCTGCCTCATCGAGCACGCCGCCGCGCGCCGCGTTCACGACCACCGCGCCCCTCTTCATCTGGGCGAGCTGTTTCGCACCGATCAGTCCCGCCGTCGTGTCGGTGAGGGGTACGTGCAGCGAGAGCACGTCGGCGCGCTGGAGCACGTCATCGAGCGAGGCCAGCTCGACGTCGAGCGTGCGTGCCCGCTCCGGCGTCAGGTACGGGTCGAACGCGCACACGCGCATGCCGAACGCGCGCGCCCGACGCGCCACCTCTCCGCCGATCCGGCCGGCACCGACGAGGCCGAGTGTCTTCCCGTACAGCTCGGTGCCGGTGAACGTCCTGCGGTCCCACTCGCCCGCTTTCATCGACCGGTCCGCGGCCGGGATCCGGCGGACGCACGCCAGGATGAGGGCGAACGTGAGCTCGGCGGCAGAGATCGTGTTGCCGGATGGCGCGTTCAGTACGGCGACACCGCGCTCCGTCGCGGCCTCGACATCGATGTTGTCGACGCCCACCCCCGCACGGCCGATCACCTGAAGCGCATCGGCGTACTTGAGTGAGTCCCGCGTGATCCGCGAACTGCTGCGCACGATGACGGCGTGAACGCCCTCGATCGCGCGTGCCAGCTCCTCGCCTTTCAGGCCGGCCTTCACGATGACCTCGAATCGATCATCGGCGTGCAGCGGCTCGAGCCCGTCCGTCGAGATCGCATCCGCTATGAGTACGCGCCAGCTCATCGACAGTTCATCCGGGACGGCGCCACTTCACACCACGGCGGGTCATCGCTTCAGCACCTTCTTCAGCGCAGCGAGCAATTCTTCCAGTCGATCGATCGTGTGATCGCCCATGTGCCCGATGCGGAACGTCTCGTCCTTCATGCGGCCGTAACCGGTAGCGATCTGGAAGCCGTACTTCTTCACGGCCGTCCCGACCTGCGGGCCGGTGAAACCGTCGGGACAGCGCACGCACGTCACGGTGGGTGAGCGGAACTCCGGGTTCCTCACCAGGATCTCGAGGCCGAGCTCATCGCACCATGCCCACGTCCTCGCGGCCATCTCGCGATGGCGCGCGAGCCGCGCGTCGATGCCCTCCTCCTCCATCCTGTCGACCTGCACCTTGAGCGCGTAGAGCAGCGAGACGGCAGGAGTATTCGGTGTCTGATTCTTCAGGATATTGCGCTCGAACTCGAGGAAGTCGAAGTAGATGCCGCGATCCTTCTTCGACTTCGCGCGATCCAGCACGCTCTGCTGTGCAACCCCGAAGGCGAGGCCCGGGGGGAGCGCGAAGGATTTCTGTGACCC